>JAVBMX010000028.1:0-108134 GCA_031551885.1 Desulfovibrio sp. | reverse complement strand
GCCGGGGTCTTCAACCTTGCCCGGCAAGGCGTCCTTTATCCGCTCCCACTGGTCATCGCGCAAAGCATGTCGGCGTTGCATGGCAGCCCTCCTGCCATGACCCTAACTCACTTTAAATTGAATGTCGACACAGCCTAGTTCATGATACGCAAAAAGAATTATATGCATTGCGGTAAGGATATTGAGATGATCCGGTTGCTCCCTGTTCATGTCGCATTATAGAAAAATAGATTTAAATAGCTAAAAATAAATAAACTATTCCATAATGCAACGCCGCATCCGTCTTTTGTCGCCTTGTCGAAGAAAATACCCCTTAAAAGGGCCCACTTCTTCAAATGGAAAATTTTGGACAACCGCCGCTCGCGGCGTTCCTCATTCCGCAACGGTGCGCTCGAAAATGATCTCAAGCGCCTCCGTTCGCGATGCTGAAGCATCTTCGAAAAAGCGGGCCCGTCTTTTAGGCGTTGGTCGTTTCCTCCTCTTTTTCTTCGGCGTCTTCAGCGGGAGCAAAGATGTCCCGTAGGCGTTCGGCGAGATCTCCGGCCAAGGGTTCACGTTCGAGCTCGGGTTCGGTGCCGGAGCGGGAAGCATCCGCCCCGAACATGCCGAGGTGCCGGCCGAGCATCTCCAAGGCTTTCAGCTTACCGTGCAGCTTGATCCGCACCGCCCCTTTGCCGGCGCCGGACTCCACAATCTCGGCCACGGCGGCGGCCTGCTCACGGGTAAGCCTGCCGGATTCCACCAGACTCACCCCCGAGGCGTCCCAGCGGCAGAGATCCGACATGACGACAAAACCGACCGCCGCCAGTTCTTCCACCACCCTGTCCTGCGTGATGTGGGTGCGCCGGATTCGATCTTTTTTGGCCGTATCCACCGCTTCCCGCACATGGGCAAGGGCAAGAAGTCCGTGCCCGCGTTGCCCGGTGGAATACCCCGCGCGAAGCGCCGCTTTGGCCGGATCGAGATCCACCAGATATTCCTCCACAAACCGGATTTGCTTTTCCGTGAGTTTACGGCTCGGCATGGGCCCTCCCCGCCATGCTTTGCCGTTCGACGCCGCGCATGTCCGAACGCAGATTTTCAAGCGCTCGATGGACGGCGTCCAGACGTTCTTCCAGCCGGGCGACGCCAACAATCACCGAGCGCATCTGTTCGGAGTCGGCGTCCATGGCTTTGGCGCGGCTCTCCAGGTGTTCCACCCTGGCCGAAAGGGCCGCGGCCAAAAAGACGGCCGCCGCCAGGCTGCCAAGTGCGGAAAGACATACCGACAAAGAGATCTTGCGGTCAAAACGCCAGGAGTCACGGGGAGCGCCCGCTGCGAGGTATTCCCGATTCATTGCCCTTCTCCCGCGATGCCGGCCTGCCGTTTTTCCAACAGCGTGTTTTTACGGTACGACCCCAGCGACGAGCCCAGGTAATAGTTGACCACGGAGCCGAAGGCCGTGCCCAGAAAACCCAGCAACAGCAGAGTCGGCTCATTGACCCGCTCCTGCTCCATCACGCCCGCGAGCATCCAGAAAAAGCCCACAACAACCACCAAAGAAACCAGAGCACCCGCATACGACGCGCCGTGCCCGGCTCTGGCAAGGGCCACTTCTCGAGCACGGGCATCGGTGACGTTCACCAACTCCGCACTCAACTGCTCTTTTTGCCAGGACAGCAGGCTTTCCTGCCTGCGTACCTCGAGTTCCTTCAAAACGACTTCGCTTTGCGGATCCGCCAGCTTACGCAGCACGGTCGCCGGGTCGGCCTCAACCCCAAGGGCCGAGGCCAGCAACGTGCCGGCCGCGCCCGCCACGGCCCCCACCGGTCCGCCGAGCACCGCCCCGAGAACCGGAGCCGCCTTCGCGGCCACAACGCCGACATCTTTCCAATTCATTTCCTTCTCCTTCACGGTTGTGGGTGAACGCATCCTTTTCCCCGTTTTGCGGGTATGATTCGTATACAAGGGGGTGGTCGGCGAACGACGACGGGAAGGCAGCAGGAAGGGGGCGGGAGGGGTGTCCCGTGCATGCCGGGCAACAGTGGGCAAAAAACCACGGAATTACTTTTTTACGATCGTCGTTTTCGTCCGGAAAGGCGTTCGTCCTAAGGGCGTTCCGCCGCCCGCGAAAAGAATCCCAAACTTCTCTGTACGGAGCGTCTTTACTCCGAAGGATATTTGTGCTCATATATTTCGCCAAGGAGTGCGCATGAGACAGCCGGACATCACGCCGCGCGGCGATTCCGAACGACTGCGAAAACCGGAACGACTGAGCAAAGACGCGATCAACACGCTGCCCTTGTTCTATTATGAAGGGCAGATTGAAGTGATCCGCACTCCGGAGGGAGCCCAAGCGGCTGCCTCCGTTCTTCGGAATGCGCCCGTCCTTGGGTTTGACACCGAAACCCGTCCGAGCTTCCGAAAAGGCAAGACCTATCCCCCTTCTCTCGTGCAATTCGCCGTTCCGGACCGGGTGTACATTTTCCAGCTTTCGGACGTGGATCTTGAAGGACCTCTGGCCGAAATTCTCGGCAACTCCGGCATTTACAAGGTGGGAGTGGCCATTCAGGATGACTGCAGGTTCCTGGCCAAACTGCACCCCTTTGAGCCGGCCGGACTTGTGGACTTGGGCGGGCTGGCCCGTCGAGGCGGCGTCGCCGAACAGGGGCTGCGCGGTCTTGCGGCGCACTTTCTGGGGTTGCGCATCTCAAAAGGCGAACAATGCTCCAACTGGAGCGTGAAGAACCTGACTCCCAAGCAAATCCGCTACGCGGCCACGGATGCCTGGGTCAGCCTCGAAGTATACCGCCGCATGGCGGAACTCGGTTTTCTCGAGCCGTAAGCTTTTTTCTTTTCCCCCTCAGGTCTCTTCCGCATAATACAACCGTCCGCGTCATGGATATATCCATGACGCGGCTTTTCGTTGTGCTTTTCTTTTGTCACAGCTCATTCCGCCACATCGACACGACGTGGAAAGAATTGTCGATGCAGCCCTTAAGACTTTGCCGGAATAAACCGATTCCATGATGAGAACCCGCATTGTTATTCAGGTATGTGCCCCGGCCTTGTAACCCCCCACTCTCGTTCTCGAGGTCTGTATGAAGCTCCATTTGCGCGGAAAAATCATCATTCCCACCATCTGCCTGTTTGTGGCCGCAACAACGGCGAGTTTGTTCCACTTGGAGCGGCAAATGCGTGGAGAGATTCATTCCCTTGTCATGGAACGCCTTGCCGTCGAGTTGCGCACCGTTTCCACCGGCCTGGAAGGCATCCGCGACGCCATTGTCATGGACTTGGAAGGCACGGCGCTGATCCGCCCCGTGCACTTGCTCCTGGGACCGCCTTTGCCGGACGAAGAATGGAAAGCCACCCTCGGCGTCATGGACTACTCCCTGGACACCAAACCGTTCATCGCCAAAGACCGGCCGGAAATTCGGGAAATGAGCGTGCTCGACGGACAGGGACGAATCATCATGAGCAGCTCCAAGGGTCTTCTGCCGCTGGAGAGCTACCGGACCGGACCCGAGGCGTGGAATCCGCACCCGGAACGGCCGCAAACGCGCGCCCCTCGGCTTTTTGAGCAGGTCATGCGCGAAGGGAAAACCGCATGGGGTTCCCCGGTGGATTTGGATGCCCCGCGCAAAGAAGGGGAACGCGGCGTGGCCTTTGTTCCGGTCATGACGCCGGTACGCGACAAAAAGACCAATGCGGTCATCGGCGCGATGGAGGCGTATGTGGATTTTTCCGTGCTCTCCGAACGTTTCGTCAACCCCGTGAAAATCAAGAAACGTGGTGAGGCCTTGGTCTGCGCCGACAACGCCCTGATCATCAGCAACGGAAAATTCACGATGGTTCCTCCGGGGCAAGGGTGGCGCACTCCCAAATGGCGCGAAGAGCGGCAAGGACGCGACGAATACGAGTTCATGGGTGAAAAATGGCTGGCTTTGTTCGCCACAGATCCGCAAACCCGCTGGACGGTGACCGTCAAAGTCTCCGTCGACGAAATGCTGGAACCCGCCGATTCGCTTGTGCTGCACAGCCGTATCGCGAATGCGTTGTCGCTTTTGGTTGTGTTGGGGTTTCTGGCCGGAATCACCACCTATCTGGCCCGCAATCTGCAAAAGACCGTCGTCTTTGCCGAACAGGTTGCCGGCGGCGACCTGGAGAACGTTCTGGAGGTGAAATCCCAGGATGAGGTGGGTTTCTTGGCGGCGTCTCTCAACCGCATGGTGGAAAGCCTGAGCCGCCTGCTGGCCGACGGGGAACGCCGCGCCGCCGAGGCTCAGGAACAGACGAAGCGCGCCGAACAAGCCGTGCTCGAGGCGGAAGAAAGCCGCAAAGCGGCGGAAAAAGCCCGGACCGAAGGCGTGCACCACGCGGCGGCGCAGTTGGAAACATTGGTGACCGACTTGGTGCAACGCACGGCCACGTTGCGGGAACGCATCCGCAAAGCCGAAGACGGGGCGGAGCGCCAGCGGTCGCAATCCGATGAAAATGCCGGGGTGGTGGAACATATGAACCGGGCTGTGGACAAGGTTTCGAGCGGTGCGCGGGATGCTTCGCAGAGCGCCGCCCAAGCCCATGCTCTGGCCGAGGGAGGCTCCGCCGCCGTGGCCGACGTGGCGGCCGCCATTCAGGAGGTTGACGCCCAGGCCCTGCGCCTGAAAGAAAACCTTCATCGCCTGGGGGTAAGGGCCGAAGACATCGGCAAGGTCATGACCGTCATTTCCGACATCGCCGATCAAACCAACCTGCTGGCCCTGAATGCGGCCATTGAAGCGGCCAGGGCCGGTGAAGCCGGGCGCGGTTTCGCCGTTGTCGCGGACGAAGTGCGCAAGCTGGCCGAAAAAACCATGAGCGCCACCCGCGAGGTGGGGGAATCCGTTTCCGCCATTCAGTCCGCCACCCGGGACAACATCGCCATGATGGACGAAACCTCCCGCACGGTGGACCACACCACCGTTCTGGCCCGCGACGCCGGAACCGCCATTGTCTCCATTGTTGAAGCGGTGAACGCCAGCGCGATTCAGGTGGAAAGCATCGCCGACGCCGGGGCGGAACAGGCCGAAAACAGCAAAGTCTTGACGCGGGGCATCGAAGCGGTGGATGGTATTTCCGCTTCCACTGTGGAACTCATGCGCGAAGCGGCCGGGGATCTCGCGGCGGTCACCACGGCGACGGAGAACCTCGCCGCCCTGCTGCGAAACCTGAAGCAATGAAGCACACATGCATCCCCTACGCGGGCAAGGCGCTTGGCGCACAGATTTTGTGCGTGACGCTCCTTGCCCCGTATATTTTGATTCTGGGGGAGCGGACAGACTTCTTTCCACGGCTCTCCGGGCAATGGCGGCAACCCTGGGATTTTTCCCATATGCTGTTGTTTCTCGGCCTCGCCGTCGTCGGGTTTGCCTGCGCCCGCGCGCTTAAAGCGCCAAAAAATTTTTCTTGCCGTCACCTGCCGGTTCTTGTTTTCCCCGTTTTCCTCGTCGTGTTGTGGACCTGCACGTTGGTTCAAGCCGAGGGCGATTATTTTCTCGGCTCCTCCGGGTTTCTCGATTGGGGCATCGCGCACTGGCTCACCCTGCCCCCGCACCAACTCGTTTTGAGCGTCGCCGTGAGCCCCGGTCCCGGAACACACCCGGTTCTTGAAAACCTGGCGGTGTTCTTCAGGATTTTGACGCCGGAAGACATTGAGTTCACCGACTTCATCGCGTTCGCCGGCGAAGATTACTTCAGCACCTGGCAATGCATGGGGCTGCCCCTTTTCATGCACGCCGCCTGGCTGCTCGGTTTTGAGGCCGGAATTTGGAAGCGCGACCCCGCAACCTCTTTTCGCCTTCGTCCCGCCCACGTCGCCGTGCCCGTGCTTTGCGCCGCGCCGGTCGCCGTTCTTCTGTGGTACAGTTCCCTGATTACCGACTCTTTGGTCGGGCTGCGGCCTGCCTGGGATCCGGCCCTGGAAGCCAAAATCCTTTCCTCCGCCGAAACTCTGAACAGTGCGCCGGAAGAACGCCTCACGCTCGATGCTCCGCCGAGCTTGCGCATCCGTGCCGATTACCCCAAAATGGACGGAGCCACCGCCTTCTACCCGGTGTACGCGGCCGCTTTTCACGCCATCTATGAAAAATCGGCCCCGCCCGTCGGCGCGGACGAACGGGCCTTGCTCCGCCTGGAGCGGGACTTCGACAATCTGCTCCGCTGCTCCAAAACTCGCCACGCTTACGCCGCCCTGGCGGCCGGGCGGGCCGACGTGGTTTTCGCTTTCGTGCCTTCGGATGAACAAGTGCGAGACGCCCGGGCGCAGGGCGTGACCTTCCGCCTGATTCCCCTCGGCTTGGACGCCTTCGTGTTTTTGCTCCACGCGGACAACCCGGTGGATTCGCTGACCCGGAAGCGGATTCAGGATATTTACACCCGTTCCGTGACCAATTGGCGGCAGGTCGGCGGCCGGGACGCGACCATCCTGCCCTTCCAGCGGCCCAAGAACTCCGGCAGCCAGACGATCATGGAGAAATTGGTCATGAAGGGCCTTCCCATGACCCAACCGTTACGTGAGGAATATATCCCGGAGATGGGCGGCGTGATCGTGCAAATCGCCGAATATCGCAACGAGGCGGCCTCCATCGGGTACTCCTTCCGGCGTTATGCCGTTTCCCGAAAAATGGAAGACCTGAAGTTCGCGGCTGTGGACGGCGTGCCGCCCACCGTGGAGAACATCGCTTCCGGGGCCTACCCCTTTATCGCCCCGTTCTACGCCGTAATTCGCGATGAACCGCCCGGCGCGGAACTCCAAGCCCTGCTCGACTGGTTCACCGGCCCGGAAGGCCGCGCACTGATCGCCAAAGCGGGCTACGTGCCTGTGAAATAAAAAATGGGAATTCGCGTTTGCTTTTGGGGAGGCTCCACCTCCCCACACCCCACCGCCAAGGGATTACCCCTTTGGAACCCAGATTCCTTCAGATGTGCCCCGCGTCACATGACGACATATCCACACCTCACGCTGCTCTCGCTTCACTCCTGATTGCCCTGCCGACCCGCCCACATACCGAATAAAACAGTCCGCGCCGTCAGGGCTCAAAGGAGAACCCCGGCGGCGCGGATACGTCCGGTCGCGATGCGTTGCTATCGTTTCACTTCCGCCATGCGCATGGCCACGGAGCTATGCAATACGGCATACTCCTTCAACCCGCCCCCCGCGAACAAATCGTAAGCGCATTGATAAAAGGCGATGGCCCGCATCCTTCTCTGTTCATCGGCGGAACCGGAAGTCCGCACTCTGACGGGGTCTATTTTTTCGGCATCGGCCGAAGGCGACAGGAGGGCGAGCCCCCCGGTATCCAGGTAACCCAACAGTTGGTAGGTCGAAATCCAGGCCCGGCCTTCCTCGGGGCGCATGGCCAGAATATTCCGCCCGAAGAATTGCGATCGATAGTCCCAGCCCATCAAGGCGAACAGCGTGGGCCCCACGTCGATCTGGCTGCACAGGGTATCGACGCGTTGCGGGGTAATCAGCTTGGGGGCGTAAAAAATGCAGGCCACACCGTAGCCGTCGGCCGGAACGTAGGTTTTGCCCGCGATGGACGACGGGTGGTCGCCTACAAAGATGAAGATCGTCTTGTCGAACCACGGCTTTTTCGCCGCGTCTTCAAGAAAACGTCCCACGGCATAGTCGCTGTACTGCACCGCTCCGCGCCGCCCGTCCCCGGAGGGGATGGAAACCTTGCCGTCTGGGTAGGCGTAGGGTCTGTGATTGGAAGTCGTCAGCACCACCTGATGAAACGGTCTGCCTGCGGCGTGCGAGGCATCGGCTTTATCCAGAGCGACATTGAAAAGATCTTCATCGCATTGGCCCCAGGACGTGGAAAACGTCTTCCGCTCCGGGGGAAAGTCGGTTCTGTCGACCACCTGATAGCCGTTACCGGCGAAAAAGGCGTTCATGTTGTCGAAGTAACCGTATCCGCCGTAGATAAAATTGCGGTCGTAGCCTTTTTCTTTAAAAACGCTGCCCATGGAAAACAAATTGTCGTTGTCGGGGCGGCGTACAATGGAGTTGCCCGGCGTGGGCGGCACGCTCAGGGTGATGGCTTCGAGCCCCCGCACGGTTCGCGTGCCGGTGGACCGCATGTCGGCAAAGAACAGGCCTTCCCTGGAAAGGCGCGTCAGGTTGGGCGCATATTCTCCCAACCAATTGCTGCCGAAACTTTCCATAACGACCACGACGACATTGGGTTGTGTTGCTGCAGTTTCGGCGCGCATTTCCCGGCGCAGATCGTCGGGGCGGGGTGAAAGAAAGTCTGCGTCGGGATCGGCCAGTTCGGCTTTGACGATGCGAAACGCCTCTTCCTTGTCCATCTGGGGGTAAAAGGCGCGATAGTCCAAAGAGTTGTGCCTGAAGGCGGAAAACAGTTCGTACACGCCGTTGTGCCCGGCTTCCTGAAAATTTTTATCCGTATTGCCGTTCAAAGGGGAAAAGCACACAAAAACCAGGACCGCGGCCGCCCCGTGCAACCCCACCAGCAGCAGCCGGGGAGCAAGCCGGGTTGAAAGCGCCGGGCGGCGTTTAAGCACAAGCAGTTTCCAGAAAACGGCCGTCACGGCGACGGACAGCAGGCCGACCGTGCCGAGCAGCGGGACCAACGGATAAGATTCCCGGATGTTGCCGATGACCTCGGTGGTGTAGATAAGGTAATCCACGGCAATGAAGTTGAACCGACAATGGAACTCATCCCAGAAAAAATATTCCGCGAAAGCCGTGAAAACCAGTATGCCCGTAAAGAGAAGCAAAACACCGCTCAGGTAGAGGCGCCCCGCCTTCAGATTGTAGAAGCGGTCCGAGGGCGGCAGGAGCAAAAGAACCGGAAGCGCCAGAACAAACACCAGCGAAGCGCAGTCGTTAAGAAAACCGAGAGCCAGGGCCGCCGTCGCGCCCTCCGGGCTTGCGGCGAAGTCCGCCGGGAAGAGAAAGAACAGGGTAATCCGCGTGCACAGGCCGATCAGTAAAAAAATACCGACCATGGCTGCGAGGCAACGAAAACGGGAGACTTCTCTCCGTTCGGAACGACAAGGCGCAGTGTGTGCGGCAAGCATGAGGCAAACTCCTTCACCGGGAGCGATACGGGCGAAGCCCGGATGCGGCCGGTTTGAGCCTTATTGATATGCCTGTTTATGTAACGGGGATTCACGGGGTGTAACAAATTGTCACGCTTGGGCGCGGCGGCTTTTCCCAAGAGAAAAAATCCGATACGCTTTTGCGGCAAGTGGACGAAAAGGAGATTCGGCGCATGCAACGAATCCTGATCATAGACGACGATGTCGAATTGTGCGGGCTCCTCACGGAGTATCTGGAAGAAGCCGGCCTTTCCTGCGGGTGCGCCCACCGGCCGGAACAGGGCCTTGCCCTCGCGGCCGAGCAGGCATGGGACATGGTGCTTCTTGACGTCATGCTGCCCGGGCAAAGCGGGCTTGAAGTGCTGCACCGGCTGCGGCAACTCCCCGGCACGGCCGGACTGCCGGTGCTCATGCTTTCGGCCAGAGGGGAAGAATCCGACAAGGTTGTCGGCCTGGAAATGGGTGCCGACGATTACCTGGCGAAACCCTTCAGCGCCCGCGAGTTGTTGGCGCGCATCCGAGCGCTGTTGCGGCGGGTCGCGACCGGAGCCGGCCAATCCGCGCCGCAAATCCCGGTGCAGGTGGGCGATCTGCGCTTGCGTCCCGGCTCGCTCCAAGTGACCGTGGCGGAAAAAAACATCGAAATCTCGGCCGTGGAGCTGCGCCTGCTTGAAACCCTGATCGAAACGCCCGGCGCGGTGGCCGGCCGCGATCATTTGTACCGCACGGTTTTGGGGCACGCCTCCCACCCCTTTGACCGCCGGCTGGATATGCTGGTCAGCCGCATCCGCAAAAAACTCGGCCCGCGTGAAGACGGGGGGGAACGGATCAAAGCCGTGCGCGGCGAAGGGTATGTGTACCTGTTGCCGGGGGCTTCCCTATGAGCCTGAAAAGCCGTTGGGCCATGCTCCCCTTTTCCCGCCAGGTTTTTTGGGCCACGCTGGCGTTGCTGATCGGCATCGTTTTTTTTGTTGAATTTTTGGGCGAGACCATTCTGGAACCGCTGTTCACCGCCTGGTTCGGCGAATTTTCCGATCTTCACGAGGGCATCCTGTGGTGCATCGGCATTGTCGTGCCTTCGGTGGGAAGCAGCTGGTTCCTTTCCCGCTTCGTGGAAAAGAAACTGCGGGGACCGGCCGAAGCCAGCCGGCGTCTGGCCGAAGGCGATCTGAGCGCGAGAATCGACCTGCAGGAAAACCGGGAAGACGCCTTCGGCCGGGTGGCCGTCGCCTTCAACGCCATGGCTCAAAAGCTGGAGGACCTCTTCACCATGGAGCGCCGGCTCCTGGCCGACATTTCCCATGAGCTGCGCTCCCCCCTGACCCGTATGGGCATGGCTCTTGCCCTGGCCGAACGCGCCGCAGACGCGCCGGTGCAGCGGCACCTGGAAACCATGGAAAAAGAGTTGGAACGGATGAGCGAGCTGGTTGCCTTGCTGCTG
The DNA here is from genome assembly GCA_031551885.1 of Desulfovibrio sp. Taxonomy (GTDB): domain Bacteria; phylum Desulfobacterota; class Desulfovibrionia; order Desulfovibrionales; family Desulfovibrionaceae; genus Frigididesulfovibrio. The sequence continues at coordinate 97,602 of JAVBMX010000028.1, read as the reverse complement.
CAACAGGGCCGTCAGTCGTTGCTTTCAGCGGAACAGGGCCTGATCGACGTTGGCGCGGTATTGCGGGCCGTCGCGGCGGACGCCGCCTTTGAAGGACAGGACTCGGGGAAAACCGTGGATTGCGTTCTGGAGGAAGGCCTGCTCGTCCGCGGTGGAAGCATGAGCCTGCGGACCATGTTCGCCAATGTCGTGAACAACGCGTTGCGCTACACCGCAAACGGGGCGAGCGTGGTCGTCTGCGCCCGCAAGGAGACCGGGCTGATCCTCGTCGAAGTACGCGACTACGGCCCGGGGGTCCCGGACTCGATGCTTGAAGATATCTTTCACCCCTTCTTTCGCGTGGACGACTCGCGCAACCGGGAAACCGGCGGAGTGGGCCTCGGCCTCGCTTTGGCCAAACAAGCCGCCCATGCCCACGGCGGCGCCATCACGGCATCCGCCGCCAACCCCGGGTTACGAATACTGGTAACCCTTCCCGCCGCGAAAGAATAAATCGTCCATGTCTCACAATCGCCTGTTTTTTGCCTGTTTGGCAGGGTTCCTCTGCGCCGTTTTGCTTGAAAACATCCCTCAGGCCGACCGGGCCGTGCAGGATTTTTTCTTTTCGCAGGGGCACTGGCTCATCACCAAAGCCGACCACGCCCGCCTGAAGGATCTTTTCTACACCGGCCCCAAAGTGATCATCGGAATCATCGGAGGGGTCTGTCTGGCAATGGCGCTGCTTTCGTTCCTCCGGCCGGTCCCGCGCAACCGGCTCGGCGCCTGGGCGCCGTTTTTTCTGCTGCTCGGCTGCAGCATCCTCTGTGTTCCTCTGGTCGCTGCCGGCTTCAAGATCGTGACCGGCGTCCATGGGCCTCTGGATCTCATTCCATACGGCGGCGAACATCCGCACATCGGCTTTCTTTCGCAAGTCCTGCAACACGGCGCCGTCGGCACCGGAAGAGACTTTCCGGCCGGACACGCCTCGGGAGGGTTCGCCCTGATGGCTCTGTGGGCCATACCGGCCCGACGGGTGTGGCGAATCTTCGGCCTGGGGATCGGCCTGGGCGCGGGCTGGAGCATGGGGCTTTATCAGATGGCCCGGGGGGAACACTTTCTCTCGCACACCTTGGCGACCATGTTCCTGGCCGGATGCTTCATCATCCTGCTGAAGGACGCCTGCGCCGCCGTTGCAAAACGCGGAAGACATCCTTCGAGGTAAACGCCTCCCGTGGAGCATTCCCTCCCTCTCGGTACCCCGGCGTGGGACACGCCCCGACGGCGCAGCACGGCAAACCGGCAGACCTCCGGCGTTCCAGCCCGGTTTACAACCCAGACATGAAATATTACACTAAGGAGATGCCATAAGGCGCCTTTATTCATCCACAACCACGGAACCGCAGCAGATGCCGAACACCGAACCACAGCAGCCGGTGCGTATTGAAGTGACGGACGGGGCCTCCATTCCCGATCCCAAAGACAAACGCATCCTCACCGCCTGGTCGTTGAGCCTGATGGGGGCGGTGGCCCTGCTCATCTACCTGTGCAGCGCCTATCCGGAATCGTACGGAAGAGTCGCCGCCCTGCTCCCCGAAGGTATTCTGGTCACCTTTCAGGTCACCGTCCTGGGCATTTGCGGGGCCATTCCCCTGGGATGCCTCGTGGGGCTGGGCAGGCTTTCGCGGTTTCGCCCCGTCAACCTCCTCGCCTCGACCTACGTGGAGATCATCCGGGGCATCCCGCTGCTGGTGCAGCTGTTCTATATCTTCTTCTCGCTGAACTACTACCTGCAGGTGCCGGACATGCTCGCGGCGATCATCGCCCTGAGTTTCTGCTACGGCGCATATATGGGGGAAGTGTTCCGGGCGGGCATCAGCGCCATCGGCATCGGCCAGACCGAAGCGGCCCGCTCCCTCGGGTTCAACCGCTTCCAAACCATGTGGTACATCATTCTGCCCCAGGCCTGGCGCACCATATTGCCGCCCATCGGCAACGAGTGCATCGCCATGCTCAAAGACACCTCGCTGCTTTCGGTCGTGGCCATGACCGACATGTTCCGCATCGGGCGGGAGTATGCCTCGGTGTCGTTCCAGTATTTCGAAACCTACACGATTATCGCGCTTATCTACCTGATCATTACCCTGATCCTTTCCAAGTGCGTGAGCATCATGGAAGCGAGGCTCTCCCATTATGACAAACGCTGACAACACCCCACCGGCGGCGGCGCAAAACGAGCCGTTCTGCGCCGAACCGATGATCCGCATCGATCACGTTTTTAAATTCTTCAAGGATGTCATTGCCCTGCGCGACGTCTCCCTTCGGGTGCGGGCGGGCGAAAAGGTGGTGATCATCGGGCCGTCCGGCTCGGGAAAAAGCACCCTGCTGCGCTCGATCAACCGCCTGGAATCCGTGGACCGCGGCACCATCGTCGTGGACGGCAAAGACGTGCTGGACCCCAAGGCGAGCATCAACGCCATCCGCCAGGAATTGGGCATGGTGTTCCAAGGGTTCAACCTGTTCCCGCACATGACCGTGCTCGAAAACCTGATCCTCGCGCCCATGAAACTGCGCCGCGTGCCGCGCCTGGAAGCCGTGGAAACGGCCATGCGCCTGCTCGCCAAAGTAAACATCAGCGACAAGGTCATGGTTTACCCGTCCATGCTCTCCGGCGGGCAGCAGCAGCGCGTGGCCATCGCCCGCGCCCTGGCCATGAACCCCAAGATCATGCTGTTCGACGAGCCGACTTCGGCCCTGGACCCGGAAACCACCGGCGAAGTGCTCGACGTCATGGTCGCTCTGGCCAAAGAAGGCATGACCATGGTTGTGGTGACCCACGAAATGGGCTTTGCCCGTGAGGTGGCCGACCGGATCATCTTCATGGATCAGGGCGAAATCCTGGAAGAAGGCACGCCCGAACACTTCTTCAACAGCCCCGAGCACCCGCGCCTGCAGCGTTTTCTGCAACAAATCCTTTAACTTTTCGGAGCCTGCATGGCCCTTGCCTTACTCATTTTTGACTGCGACGGCGTCATCCTGGAAAGCGTGGATTGCAAAAGCCGCGCGTTTGAGCGTATCGGCCGAGATTACGGCCTGGATGCCGGGGAAGCCCTGTTGCAGTATCACCTGGCCCATGGCGGCGTGAACCGGGTGGAAAAATTCGACTGGTTTTTTCGGGAAGTGCTCGGCCGGGAAATCACGCCGGAAGAAATGAACGACCTGAAACGGAAATTCGTGGATTACGCCCTGGATGAAATCCGCGCCTCCGCCCCGGTTCCCGGCGTTCTGGACGTGCTGGAACGCTGGAAAGGGCGGGTGCCCATGTATGTCGCCTCCGGCGCGCCTCATGACGAGCTGAACGAAATCCTCAAGCAAAAAGGCCTGGCCTCGTACTTCACGGGAATTTACGGCGCGCCTCCCGGCAAGACGGAACTGTTGCGCACGATCCTGCGCGAGACCGGCCTGCCCGCCTCGGAGACCCTGATGATCGGCGACAGCGACACCGATCGCTATGCCGCCGAAGCCGTGAACGCGCGCTTCTACGGCCGGGGCGAAGGCTTCAAACACTCCCCCTGGCCCTGGCACCATGATTTGACCAAACTGAACGACTTCCTGGAAGAGATGCACCGGAGGCATTAGAAAAGGGAACAACGTCAGATAAAATTCCTGACTCCGACGTCCGTTTGGACACTGCCTGGGAGTCGTTCGGTTCGCGGTCGCATGGAGGAAATATGGAGAAATACACGGCAGAACTCCACTACTGGCTGAGAAAATTTGTGGAGGAAGATGAAAACTTCCACAACCATCACTATGCTGAACTTATGCTGCATCTTGTGGAAGAGCCGGATGACGCGTTTCTGCGCGATAAGATCGTGGCCGACTTCGGGTGCGGACCTCGAGGGAGTTTGGCATGGACGAATGCTCCTGCCCGAAGCTTCGGAATCGATGTACTGGTGCCGGCATATCTTCGCAGTTTCGGCGCCTGCATGGCCGAACATTCTATGGAATACATACCATGCACAGAAACATCCATTCCCCTGCCCGACGCCTGCATCGATGTTTTATTTACCATCAATTCTCTTGATCATGTCGACGAGTTGGAAGCCATTTGCGACGAACTTCTGCGTATTCTTAAGCCGGGCGGCTTGTTCGCGGGCAGCTTCAATTTAAATGAGCCGGCCTGCGCGGCCGAACCCCAAATGCTCACAGAAGACCTGCTGCGCCACTTGTTTTTCCGACGCATTACCGTCCAATCTTATCGTTTGGCAGAGAAGCATCCTGAACAGGCTTACAAGTGGCTCATGGAAGGCCGCCTCGTCACGCAGTGCCGGACCGACAGTCCGTACATCCTGTGGGTCAAAGGAAAGAAAAAAGATTTTTAATCGGCACCCGCAGTCTTTCACGGCTTCCCAGCAAATGTAAACTTTTCGTTTCACAACGCTCACATATCCAATAGAAAGGCCCTTCTTTCTTGCCGCCGGTCTCGACACAGTTCGCGGACAGGGTTTCTGTGCAAAATAAAATTCCTCGGCATAGCTGGGGGATTTTATTATAATCTGTTGGTGAGAACGAGCAACGCGCCGCATTCGTGGTTGCAGCGGACTTCCGGTTGCAAATCATCGCCAAGAGCGGCAATCTTCCCTCACCGCTACATGCGTCTCTCCGTCCGGCTCAAAGGGGCCGGGTATCCCCCCAAAACAGGAGCCCCTTCAATGTCCACCACCCCCCGCAGTCCCCGGCAGCAAGGAACTCCCACGGGCCAAACGCCGAGTGTTGAGAGCATCAGCCCACATATTGAACACATCGTTGCCGGGTATCAGAAAGAAATTCTCAAAAATCTTGAGAACGAATACCATACCCGGACCCGACGGGCGGACAAACTGGCCGACCGCATCGCCTCTTTTGGCGGCAGTTGGAACTTTATCGTCGGCATGGCCTTCGCGTTGGTCATGTGGATGCTCTGGAATTCCTCCGACCTCACTCCGCTCCACTTTGATCCCGAACCCTATATTTTGCTGAATCTGATCCTTTCGTTCCTGGCCGCCTTTCAAGCTCCGATCATCATGATGAGCCAAAATCGCCAAGCCGCCCGCGACAAACAGGAGGCGGGCATTGATTTCGCCCTGAACTACCGGGCGGAACGGAATACGGAAGATATGCAGGGACATCTGCATCGGATCGAAAAAGATCTCGCCGAGATCAAAAAACTGCTTCAGGCGGGGCGGGAAGAACAAGGCCGGCGGCAAAACAACGCGGAGGAAGCACCCCACGGGCCCGCCGACGCGTGACGTTACGGTCGACCCCGCGCAGATATCGATGCTTCCGGCGGTAAATCGCCACTGTGAAAGGACGCGCCCTTCCTCGACGAGATATTTCAAAACGTACCGCTGAGAGGCAAAGCCCTTCTCGAGGCCCCCTTCTTCGCGAAAATATCCTGAAAAAAAGACGGCTCTCGGGCGACAAACCGCTGTTCGCTACGCCGGGCTGCCGGCTTCCCGCAAAACGTCGACCACAAGCGAAAATTCTTCATCCCGCAGGGTGCGCACATCCAGATGGAAGGCACCCTCTTCCACCCGGCCGATCAGAGGCGGATCGGTCGCCAGCAGATGGGTCCGCAGTTCTTCGGCGGATATTTTCGCATCCAGGCGCACCAGAAAAGTGGGAAGATCCCGTTCCGGAAAGGCCCCACCTCCCACTCGGGAAACGCCCGGGACCACCGTCGCGGTCAGGCCGGCCACACCCGCCGTCAGGCCGGCCAAGGTCTCGGCCCGCCGGAGCAGCTCGCCCGGCGCGGCGCAGATCATCGTCAGGGTCGGCACTTTTTTGACGGCCTCATCCGGGTCCAGGTACAGGCGCAATGTGGCTTCCAGAGCGGCCAAAGTCAGCTTGTCGATGCGCAGGGCCCGCAGCAACGGGCATTTTTTGATCCGCTCGATGTATTCGGCCTTGCCCGCTATAATTCCGGCCTGCGGACCGCCCAAGACCTTGTCGCCGCTGAAGGTGACCACATCCACCCCGGCCGCGACAACGGCCTGGGCCGTGGGTTCGTCCGCCAGAGCCGGCAGGCCGTGGGCCGCGAAGTTGCACAGAGAGCCGCTGCCGAGGTCTTCAATCAGAGGCAGGCCGCGCTCGTGGGCCAAGGCGGCCAGCTCGGCGGCCGGAACCTCGGCGGTGAAGCCCTCGATGCGGTAATTTGACGTATGCACTTTGAGGATGGCCGCGGTGGTTTCCGTGACGGCCCGGCGGTAATCCTCCGGGTGGGTCCGGTTGGTCGTGCCCACTTCGCGCAGAACGCAGCCGCTGCGCTCCATAACTTCAGGGATACGGAAACTGCCGCCGATCTCCACCAATTGCCCGCGCGAGACGATCACTTCCCGCCCTTTGCACAGGGCGTCCAGAACCAGAAGCACGGCGGCCGCGTTGTTGTTCACGGCCAAAGCGGCCTCGGCTCCGGTCAGTCGGCAGATGAGGTTTTCCACATGACTGTAGCGGGTGCCGCGCGCGCCGGCTTCCAGGTTGAACTCCAGGTTGGAATACGATCCCGCCGCCCCGGCCACGGCCGCCACCGCTTCCGCAGCCAAAAGACTCCGGCCCAGGTTGGTGTGGATGACCACTCCTGTGGCGTTGAGCACGTGACGCAAATGCGGCCGGCAAAAACGCCGGGCATGGGCGACAAGGGCCGGCAATAAAACCGGAAGCGACAACGCTTCCGGATCTGTGACGGCGCCGGCGGCTATCGCCGCCCGTTTGGCGTTCAAAAAGGCCTCGGCCGCGTCGCGCACAAGCGGCCGGGGCGCTCCGGCGCACAGATCCGGAGCCGCCCCGGCAAGGGCTTGCAGTACGGCATCCATAGCCGGCAGAGCGCGATACAGCTCGGCGCTCATCACTCCACCGTCACGCTTTTGGCCAGGTTACGGGGCTGGTCGACATCGTTGCCCAAGTAACCGGCGGTTTCATAGCTGAACAGTTGCAGCGCGGGCAGACTCAGGAAGCCGGAAAGCGGCCCCCACGCTTCGGGAATCAGCCAGAGGTGCTCGGCCTCGACCTCAAAGCCGGGCTTGGCCGGGTTGGTCAGAGCCACCACCGGGCCGCGTCGGGCCTGAACTTCCACCAGATTGGACTTGGTTTTGGGGAACAACTCGTCGTGCGGGGCCACCATGAAGGTGAGGAAGTCCGGCTCGATCAGGGCGATGGGGCCGTGCTTCATTTCGCCGGCCGCGTACCCTTCGGCATGGATGTAGGAAAGCTCTTTGACCTTGAGCGCCCCTTCCAGGGCCAGAGGATAGGACTGGCCACGCCCGAGGAAAAACATGCCTTTGACCGCCGCATACTTCCAGGCCAGGGTTCTGGCCTCGCTCTGCAGGGAGGGTAGAATGCTCTCCAACTGCGCGGGCAGGGCCGCCAGACCGGTAACGGCCGCGTGCAGGGTTTTGGGTTCCAAGCCGCCCGAGCGCGACCCCCAATGCAGGGCCATAAGCAGCAGTACAACCATCTGGCTGCACAGCGCTTTGGTGGAAGCCACGCTGATCTCCGGGCCGGCCTGGGTGTAAACGACGGAGTCGGCCTCGCGCGCGATGGAGGAACCGATGACGTTGCACAGCCCCAGGACTTTGCAGCCTTTTTCCTTGGCTATGCGCAGGGCGGCCAAGGTGTCGGCCGTTTCCCCGGACTGGCTGATGACCATGACCAGTTCGTCGGAAGACAGCAACGGCCCGCGATAGCGGAATTCGGAGGCGATTTCCACCGTGGTGGGAATGCCGGCCCATCCTTCAAACAACGGTTGCGCCCACATTCCGGCATGGAACGAGGTGCCGCAGGCCACAATACGCAGCCGCCCCGGCCGGGGCAGGGTCTCCAGTTCGGGAATGCGCACGGTTTTACCGAAAAAGTCGACCCGTCCGGCCATGCAGTCGGTGATGGCCTTGGGCTGTTCAAAGATTTCCTTGAGCATGAAGTGCCGGAACCCGCCCTTCTGAGCGGCCTGCATATCCCACTCGATGCGACGCACGGGTTTTTCCAGCGGGGACAGGTCGTTCAACGAAAAAACCTGCCACTCGTCGGCCGTGATGCGCACAATCTCGCCGTCATCCAGAAAGACCACGTCGCGGGTATAGGGCAAAAAGGCCGGAATATCCGAGGCCACAAAGTTCTCGCCTATGCCGATGCCGAGCAGCAACGGCGCGGATTGCCTGGCCGCGTAAATGACGTTGGGCTCATCCGGCGAAAGCAACGCCACGGCGTAAGCCCCGTGAGCCCGGCGCAAGGCGCGGGCGAAGGCGTCCAGCGCCGATCCTCCTGCTTTGCATTCCTCTTCAATGATATTGACCAAAACTTCGGTGTCCGTCTCGGAAGAGAAACGCACGCCTTTGGCTTCCAGCTCCGCCTTGCATTCCTGGTAGTTTTCGATGATTCCGTTATGCACGATGCACAGGCCGCCCGCAAAAGAACGATGCGGGTGGGCGTTGGCTTCCGTGGGCGCGCCGTGGGTGGCCCAACGGGTATGGCCCATGCCGGTGGTCGCGAGCGAGACTTCCATGCCCGCGAGCTTTTCCTCCAAGCGATCGAGTTTGCCCTCGGCCCGGACCACATGCAGTTCGTTGTTTTGGGAGAAGCAGACCCCGGAGGAGTCATACCCCCGGTATTCAAGACGGCGCAGGCCTTCCATCACAAGCGGAACGGCCGGACGCCGGCCGGCGTATCCAATAATGCCGCACATGGCGACCTCCCGAGCGGCCCTACGGGCCGGGCTTTTTAGACCGATAAGAGTTGTGGCGCCGCGACCGCGACGACGCCCACTTATAGCGCACACCCCATACGGGGCGCAAGGTGAAGGGGTTTCCGGACATCTTTTACTGCCCCAGCATTCCCGCAGGCATTAGAAAAAAAATGGACGTAAGGTCACCGCTTCTGAATGAAAAAGTCTGGACCTACTCTTGATTTTTCATATAATACACCGTACAGCCATTAAGCAGGCATCAGATTCTTGACGGTTTTGAGGGAGGAAGCAGTGTCCAAACCACAGGTCGCCGCCCGTATCGGGGCCGAACAAGAGCGTTGGCTCAAAGATTACTTCCGGACCAAAAGCGCCGGAGCGGAATTTATTCTCCCTTGGGCCGTGGACACTTTTTTCCGAGCCATCATGGCGCTGAAAAACACTTTCGCCCCGGCCGAACTGAAGACCATTGTCGAGGCGTACAAAGACGTCCGCCTGACCCCGGAAAGCACCCGAGCTTCCTACCTTGCCCTGCGCCTCAACGACGCCTGCGAAGCCGGCCTGCACGAAAAACACGGCGCCGGCACAGACACCCTGCTGGCCAAAATCAAACGCCTGGACGACACTCAGGCCACGGCCCTGATGGTCTGGGCGGCCGCCTTCTGGGTCAGCCGTTCCTGCACGGCCGAAAGCCTGGATGAATATATTCGGACGTATTAGCCTCCCCGACTTCCAACAATAAAGTATTCCGGCAACAAAAAGCCGCCCGCGAGACTTTCGTGGGCGCTTTTTGTTGCCGAAGCGTTTCTCGCCGTCATTCCCTCCGCACATCGCACTTTTTGGCTTTCCCTCGTCAAAGCCGAAAAGGTCCTTTCCCGGATGCAGAACGGAATTTCGTTTTTCTCCCGTTTCCAACCAGATCAGCTTGAAGGGGAGGGATAAACGGAATCGATGAGTGTATCCAAGCTGACGTCGGCCCAGGAGAAATCGGGAACGTCGTTTTTTTTGACTCCCAGGAATTCGCTGTGACAATAAAGCCCGCGTACCGGAAGACGCCGCAGATAGGGGACGGCAAGGTCGGAGAACCGCCCCACAATGGGAGTGCTCACTCCGGCCTCGATGCAGGAGATTCCGGCGCAAGAAGGAAAGAGCACCTTCAGGGCCTGTTCGCTGAACTGAAAAAAGTGCCACGGTCGCTCATGGCTGGAAAAGGAATAGTGGGTTTCCACAAAGATATACCCGTTGACCTTCAGCAGCTTGATCATTTCCTGCGCGACAATCCACGGCATGGCCAGATGCTCGAACACGGCGGAGGAAAAAATGAGATCGAATTTCTTGGAGAAGTAGGTGGACAATTTGTGGGCGTCACCCACCACGTCCACGTTGTCGCCGGGGTAAAAGTCAAAACCGGTGTAATTCGCGTCGGTAAACAGCTCCCGCAACTTGCAGCCCGTAACCACGCGCGAGCCGACCTCCAGAATTTCCTTGCCGGGCTTGTTGCACAGGCGGGACAAAAACTCCGGCCAAGAACCGTGGGCGATGCTCTTCGACAAGGGGACGTCCGGGGCCAAAAATGAAGCGTCGTCTAAAGCCGAGGGGGCGGTACTCATAATGCGGGTCTCCTGTAGGGCGAAGGGGAAAACGAGTGCTGGAAAAGCTATCAACCCATTGCCACAAAGTAAACTCCGGCCGTACAAAAAACCAAGAACCCAAAAGCTGAAAATGCGAAATAGTTTGCCGGCATCCAACGCCGAAAATATGGCATATTTTTTGCTTAAATCTATTGCCGACGGTGTTTTGACGCCCTCGGACCAAAGGATGCAAGATGCATTTTTCCCTGGTCAAGCTCAATCCCCATCCGGAACTTCCCGCGTCGTCGTTTGACGACGCAATCCTGCCCTTGTTCTTCGCCTTCAAGAGACTGAATTTCCAGGTGGAGATTCGAACAAACTCCCTGCATCCCACAGCAAAAAACATCATCTTCGGCGCCAACCAGTACAGTCGCCTGCCGTTGGAAAATATTCCGCGCAACAGCGTCCTTTTCAACCTGGAACAGCTGTCGTCGGGCGATACCTGGTTTACGCCGCAATACGTGCGTCTGCTCAGAGAATTCCAGGTTTGGGATTATAGCGCGCGCAACTGTGAAGGCCTGAAGCAGCGCTTCGATGTAAACGCTCTGCATGTACCTCTCGGCTATGTGGAAGAAATGACATGTATCGTTTCAAAAAAACCGACTTATGATGTGTTGTTCTACGGATCGATGAATAAACGCCGAGTACTGTTGCTTGACAAGCTGCAAAAAAAAGGGGTGCGTCTGTACGCGTCGTCCGTCCCCTTATGGGGTGCGGAGCGCGACGCAAAAATCGCCGCCGCCGCCCTGGCGGTAAACGTCCATTATCACCTGCCTGCAAGCCTCGAAGTGGTGCGGCTCGGCTATTTATGGGCAAACAAGAAGGCGGTGGTCTCCGAGCGCGGGTCCGACACGGAAATCCCGGCCGGACTGGAAACGGCCTGTGTGTATTGTGAATATGAAGATATTCCTGCTCAGGTCGAATTCCTGCTGCATAATTCGACGGCCTTGGGCAAACAGGCGGAGGAAGGTTTCAAGGCCTTTTCCGCTGTCCATCAGGCAGACATTTTGAAGGGAATCGTTGGTCGACGCACACGGATTCCATCTTTGCCTCTGTCGAAACGCTGTAATCAATCCATGTTTCCGGGGCCGACCAATATGAGTCCGTGCCCATACCTTGAAGGCCGCTTGGAGGGAGTTATGCTGAAGGACACCATTGATACACCGCTCATACCCGTTATGAGCCAAGCCGAGCTCAATTTGTTCACCCGGAATATCCCTGCAACCGGTGCGGTTCTTGAATTCGGCGCGGGCGGCAGCACCCGGCTGTTTGTGGAACACGGTCTGGACAAAGTCTACAGCGTGGAATCGGACATGAATTGGATCCGGCACATGCTCCGTAACCCCGTTGTTCGGAACGCCTTTGAAGGCGGAAAAATTTGTTTTGTCCACTCCGACATAGGGCCAACCGGAGATTTCGGCCATCCTACAGCTAAGGAACCTCAAGCCTGCTGGCTTGATTACTCCCGGGGTATCTGGCCCCATATCACAGATCACGTGCCCTTCGTGCTTATCGACGGGCGATTCCGGGTGGCCTGTACCCTGCAGGGCGTGCTGCGACTGCCTGAAAGCACACGTTATTTCATCCACGACTTCAACAACCGAGCATATTATCACACCCTACTGGAATTTCTCGATGTCCTTGAGTCGGCCGATACTGCCGTGGTCTGTCGGGCAAAAGGACCCCTGAACCTCAAAAAGCTCTGCCTGACGCTTCAGGAATTTGAATTAGACGCACGTTGATTTCCATCACACAATTTCAAACGCAAAGCGCTCGAGAAAAAGGTTTCGCTTTTGTTTTTTGAAAGCAGAAAATACGCCTCCTCCGCTCCGACTTACTCCATTTGTGCCGCCGTCGCAAAAGAATTACTGGAAATGTCCAGCATCCGCCGCATCGTTGCGGACGAGACACCCAGAAGCGGGAAATCCGGGTACTCCGTCAAACGCGTTACAACCCAGGGCCCTAAGTGTAAACTTGCCGAACAAAATCGCAGAAATCTTTCCGCCATATAAATCCGAAACAACTTTTCAACGTAATACCCTTTACGGCTATTCGCCTTGCACAGGCGCGTCAACCACGTTTTTGCCGCAACCAGCTCTTCCCGTGTCCGTGCATACCTTTGATTGAAAATCATCTCATGCACGGTTGCCTCCTCGTTGACGAGACCGTCCAGAAAACGCTCCAGGTAAGGGCGTCTGGCCTCGGCAACATTTTTTCTCCAGGTCGGAGAGGTGGCTTGCGAGACATTGTTCCCATGCACCCGATACCGGGCCAACACAGTGGAAAGATTGATGAATAGACACTCGGGATAATCATGCATCAGGCGCAGCCACATGGCGTAGTCGGAGCACGTACGCAAATCCTCCCGATACCGTATGGCGTTCACGCGCAAAAAATCGCCGCGAAACATAACGACCGGATTGGACAGGGGCGAATCAAACAGAATATTCGCCTTCATGTGGTCGTGGTCCGCAAAAAGTGTGAGGGTGTCATTGATTCCGCCGAAACGCTCCATGGCGCCGCCGCATACGGTGATCTCCGGATACTCCTCCATAAAAGCGTGTTGTACGGCGAAACGCTCCGGTAGACTGATATCATCGGAATCCATCAAGGCTATGTATCGGCCCGTGGCGGCGTCCAGACCCGCATTACGGCATTTCGCCGGGCCGGAATTCTCCGGCATGACCAGCACCCGCAGACGAGAGTCGTCAATTGTGTCGAGCAGAGCCGACGTGGTGTCGGTGGAACAATCGTCGATGACCAGCAATTCCAGATCGCCAACCGTCTGCCCCAAGACGGAACCGATGCTTTCCTCCAGATACGTTGCGTTGTTGTAGGTCGGCATGATCACGCTGATCAAGGGGGAACGTTTTGTCCGCCCCATTGCTTTGTTCGGTTTCATAGACTTCGCCCTGCGGAACATACCGGAAAAATCCGGGTATACATATCCAAAAGAGCCTTGCCGGCCGTTTCTTTGGAAAAGAGCCGGAGCACTCGTTCGCGGCCCTTCCGTCCCGCTTCGCCGGCCCAAGTTGGGTGGTTGAGAACGAAGCATGCACACGCGGCTAGGGCTTCCGCCTCTCTCGCCGGCACAAGGAGACCTGATTCTTTGTCCGCAACGATGTCGGCGATGCCGCCGCACACAGTCGAAACAACGGGTTTTCCGGCATATTGCGCCTCAAGCGCGGTGTTCGGCAGACCTTCCACAAACGAGGTCAATAAATGAAGGTCGGTCATGGCGTGAAAGGCCGCAACAGCCTCAACGCGCCCGGGCAGCAACAGGCGTGAAGCAAGCGGGCCGCCGGCGACAGCCTCGGCGACTTGGGAAAAAAGCGGCCCGTCGCCGCCCAGCACCGCGTATACATCCGGCCGCTGCCGCAACACGCAGGCGGCGGTATTCACCCATAGAGCCGGATCCTTGATGGCCGCCAGACGAAACAACCCGCCGAGCACCTTGGCTTCCTGAGGAATTCCCAAATTTCGCCGCATGGCCGCAATTTCTTCGTCGCTCGGCAGGGGCCGCGAGTCGCCGACGAATATGTTCGGCGTCAGAAGAATCCGCTCCGATTCAAGTCCCAGCCAGTCGCAATAGTCGTCGCGACCGGCCCGGCTGTTGGCGGTCAGGGTTACCGTGGGTAGACCGAGCAGTGCATCAAAAGCACGATAAGCAAACTGATCGTCCACACTTTCCAGCCCCAAGGGATATCGCCTGCGTGGGCTCATAGACTGGGCGCAAATCACGATACGCGGAACCCCGGCGACTGCCGCCGCCAAGGCTGCATAGAGATGATCCGCGTTCCATATTTGGACCAAACACGGGCGAAACACGGCAAAGTATGCTGAAAAACGAGCCATCATCACTCGTGTGAACGGATCAAGTCTTGGGAAATACTCTTCCGCCAACAAATTGACGGCTTGCTCGGCATTGGGAAGGAACTGGGAGAACTTCGGCATGGCCTCTTCCAGGCTATGTATTCCTTTGAAATAGGAACGAGCCTGACCCCAAAAAAAGTCGCTTGCCCCGTTCGGGGGCATGCAATCACAAATGAGGTGTATTGGTAAGCCGACCCGCGAAACGACTTCGGCTGCGGCGATAATTTGTCGCTCTACACCACCGTAGCAAAGACTTTGCGTATGCCATAGGGGAGGACCGGAAAAGGCGCTCATCGGCAAGAGCGGAAGAAATGGAGCAGGATGTGCCGGTAGGATGTCGGTATACATGATAAAACGTTATGCAAAAACCATGCTGAAATATGCCGTAATGCTGCATAGGCAAACACGATAAAGCATCGCCTGCCGGAGCATGTGGGCGCAGAACTCCCGCTCGTTCAATCCCCCCTCACTCTCCGGCCACATACAAACGCTGACGCAACCCAACAATACGGTCGCGCAGTTCGGCGGCGCGCTCGAACTCCAGTTCCTTGGCGGCGTCGCGCATCTCGCGTTCCAGACGCTGGATGAGCCGGGCCAACTCGCGGGGCGAGGTATACGACGTGGCGTCTTCCGGCTCGGCCGCTTTGGAGGCGGCCCCCCTGCCCCGCTTGGCGCCGGGGGCCGGGGCCGAGAACAGAGAATTGAAGGCCGTGTCCACGTCTTTGACAATGCTCTGGGGGGAAATGCCGTGCAGGACGTTGAAGCCTTCCTGCTTGGCGCGCCGGCGGGCGGTTTCTTCCAAAGCTTTTTTCATGGAAGGCGTCACGTTGTCGGCATAGAGCAACACGCGCCCTTCCACGTTACGGGCCGCCCGGCCGAAGGTTTGAATCAGGGAGCCGGCCGAGCGCAGAAAACCCTCGCGGTCGGCGTCCAGAACAGCCACCAACGCGACCTCGGGAATATCCAAACCTTCGCGCAGCAGGTTGATGCCCACCAAGACGTCAAACTCGCCTTTGCGCAGGGCGTGGATGATGCTCATACGCTCCAGAGTGTCGATATCCGAATGCAGGTACTTGGCCCGTAACCCCATGGAGTTCATGTACTCCGTAAGGTCCTCGGCCATACGCTTGGTCAGGGTGGTCACCAGCACCCGTTGGTTCTTTTCGGCCCGGGCGCGGCATTCCCCCAGCAAATCTTCCATCTGCCCCTTGGTGGGACGGATTTCCGTTTCCGGGTCAAGCAAACCGGTGGGCCGGATGATCTGTTCGGCCACCACGCCCTGGGCGCGTTCCAGCTCCCAGGGGCCGGGCGTGGCCGAGACGTACACCGACTGCCCGATGCGTTCCAAAAACTCTTCAAAGCTCAACGGCCGGTTGTCCAAAGCCGACGGCAGACGAAAACCGTAGCGTACCAGGGTGCCCTTGCGCGATCGATCGCCTTTGAACATGCCCCCGACCTGGGGAATGGTGATGTGCGATTCGTCGACGAACAGCAAAAAGTCCGGCGGGAAGTAATCCAGCAAAGTGGCCGGGGCCGAACCTTCAACCCGGCCGTCCAGATGCCGTGAATAGTTCTCGATGCCGGTGCAGTAACCCATCTCTTCCATCATTTCCAGGTCGAGCATGGTGCGCTGTTCCAGGCGCTGGGCTTCCACAAGCATGTTCTCGGCCTTGAGCCGGGCCAGATTTTCCTGCAGCTCCACCCGAATGTCCTGGGCGGCCCGGTACAGATTGTCCCGATCGGAAACATAGTGGCTGGCCGGATAGATGACGGTCTTGCCGATTCGGGCCAGGGTTTCGCCCGTGAGCGGGTCCACTTCGCTCATGCGCTCCAGCTCGTCGCCGAAAAACTCCAGACGCAGGGCCCGCTCGTGCTGATACGAAGGAATGATCTCCAGCACGTCGCCGCGCACCCGAAAGGTTGCCCGGTGGAAATCCACGTCGTTGCGGCTGTACTGAACGTCCACCAACCGGGTGATCAGCGAATCCATGGACAGGCGCTGCCCGACTTCTAAAGGAATGATCAGCCGGGCGTAATATTCCGGCGAACCCAGGCCGTAGATGCAGGAAACCGAGGCCACGATGATCACGTCGCGTCGGGTCAGGAGCGCATGGGTGGCGGCGTGGCGCAACTTGTCGATGTTGTCGTTGATCGAGGAGTCTTTTTCGATGTAGGTGTCGGAGGCCGGCACATAGGCTTCCGGCTGATAATAATCGTAATAGCTGACGAAGTACTCCACCGCGTTCTTGGGGAACAGGGCTTTGAACTCGTTGTACAGTTGCGCGGCCAGGGTTTTGTTCGGGGCCAGGATGAGAGCCGGCCGTCCGGCCGCCGCGATGGTTTGGGCCATGGTAAAAGTTTTGCCCGAGCCGGTGACCCCGAGCAATACCTGGTCGCGAACTCCGTGTTCCAGGTTGGCAAGCAGAGAGGCGATGGCCTCGGGCTGATCCCCTTGGGGGGTATAGGCCGTTTCCATCTGAAATTCGGCATTGGGCAGGGCGGGAGCGGAGGTATTCATAGCTGTATCGGCTCAAGAGCGTGGGACAAAAGTTCTAAAAAAATCGCGCGCGGCAGGGCTTGCGCCCCGAAACGCACCAAATTGTTCGTGACCTGCTGGCAGTCGATCAGCTCGACGCCGCGCGTCTTCAACGTTTCCACCAAAAAGGCCAGGGCCGCCTTGGAGGCGTCGGGCACCCGGTAAAACATGGACTCGCCGAAAAAAACACGGCCAAGCAGCACACCGTACAGGCCGCCCGCCAGTTCATCGTTGTGCCATGCCTCACAGGAATGGGCAAGGCCGAGCCGGTGCAGTTGCAGGTAGGCGGCGCGCATTTCCGGCAGCAGCCAGGTGCCCTCCTCGGCCCGCCGGCCGCCGGCGCAGCCTTCCAGAACGGCCTCGAAGGCCTTGTTCATGGTGCAATGAAACGTGCCCCGGCGCAGGGTTCTCGCCAGGGAGCGCGGCAGGTGAAACCGGTCGGGGAGCAAAACGCAACGCGGGTCAGGCGACCACCAGAGAATGGGCGAGCCTTCCGAATACCAGGGAAAAATACCTTGGACATAGGCGGCGATCAGCCTGCGGGGGGATAAATCTCCCCCCACGGCCAAAAGACCGTCGGGTTCGGCGTCGGCAGGGTCGGGAAAACCGAGGTGATTGTCGGCGAGTCGGTATACCGGCATAAATAATCCTGAATTTCCGCGATATCGGCATCCTTAGAGATAACGTCGCTTTGCTCCGGGGGCAAGTGTCGGCATCCGGCCCCTTGACCTGAGGAGCGCTCCCGGCTAGAACTTCTTTGTGCGCTATACGGCATGCCGGAATAGAACCACCCACCGACTCCGTGGTGGACCGCTGATGGAGGATGATATGCGATTTCTCGTGGTAGACGATGATTTTGAAACACGCCGCCTGGTGCAACGCCTTCTACGCCCTTACGGCGAGGTGGATGTCGCCATGGACGGCGAGGAAGGCGTCGAAGCCTTTGCCGGAGCACTGAAAGATGGAGAACCATATGATCTGATCACCATGGACATCCTTATGCCCAACATTGATGGGCAGCAGGCTCTGCGCGAGATTCGCTCCATTGAGAAAGATCGCGGCATTCCGCCCGAAAAACAGGTCAGAATCATTATGATTTCCGGCCTCGACGACTCCGAAGAACTGCACGACGCGTTCTTCCTCGGCGACGCCGCCGGCTACATCGTCAAACCGATCAACCACGCGGTGCTGCTGCAGGAAATCGCCAAGCTCGGCATTCCTCTCGAGGCCGCGCCGGCCTGAGCGCCCCAAACGTCAGACACACCCTTTACCTTTATCGCAGGAGATGTACGCATGTCCGTAAGACCCGATCTTTCCTATGCCCCGACCCATGAATGGCTCCGCGTTGAAGGCGGCGAGGGTGTCGTGGGCATCACGCACTTCGCTCAGGAACAGCTCGGCGACATTACCTTTGTGGACCTGCCCAAGGTGGGGACAAAACTGGCCAAAGGCCAGGAAATGGGCGCGGTGGAATCGGTCAAGGCCGCTTCCGACATCTACAGCCCGGCCGCCGGCGAAGTCATCGCCGTGAACGAGGCCCTGGCGAACTCCCCGGAAATCATCAATCAGTCCCCGTATGAAAACGGCTGGATGATCCGTCTGAAACTTTCGGGCACGCCCGAAGGCCTGCTGGACAAAGCCGGCTACGAAGCCGTGATGGCGGCGGAGTCGCACTAAAATACTCACCAAGTCTCTGGGGAACGGCCCGGTTTGGCGTCAGACAAGGAAGGCGAATCACCGACGAAGCGACACGTGTGACCACAACACGAGCTTCGTGCGGGATGAGTCCGACACGGTAGGCGACAAGCCGGGTTGTTCCGTTGCAACGGGGACTTTTTTTAACCGGGAGGCCCTATGCCCTTTATTCCCCATTCGCCGGAAGACACCGCCGCCATGCTGCAACGCATCGGCGTATCCGGCATCGACGAGCTTTTTGCCGACATCCGGCCGGATATGCAGCCCAAAAGCTTCGACCTGCCCCTCGGGTTGAGCGAGCACGAAACCGTTGCGGCCATGGAACGCATGGCGGCGGCCAACCCGGCGGCGGACTGCGTGTCTTTCCTGGGCGGCGGCGTGTACGACCACGCCGTGTCCAAGGCCGTGGACGCCCTGACCTCGCGGGGCGAGTTCTACACCGCTTACACCCCCTACCAACCCGAAGCGGCCCAAGGCACCCTGCAGGCCATTTTTGAATACCAAAGCGCCATGTGCCGGCTCATGGACATGGATGTGGCCAACGCCTCGGTTTACGACGGCGGCTCGGCCCTGTTCGAAGCCGCGATGATGAGCCTGCGCGCCACCAAGCGCCGGGTGATTCTGGTCGATGAGGCGATCAACCCCTTGTATCGGATTATGCTCGGGACGCTGACCGCCAACGTGGATGCGGAACTTCGCATCATTTCCCACGCGAACGGAGCTTCCGACCTGAACGCCCTGAAAGCGGCCGTGAACGACGAGGTCGCCGCGCTCATGGTCCAAAACCCGACCTTCTTCGGCACGGTGCATGACTACACGGAAGCTTTCGCGACCGTGAAGGCCAAAGGCGGCATCGGAATCATCTCGGTGGCTCCGGTCATGGCCTCGGTCCTGAAAAGCCCCGGTGAAATGGGCGCGGACGTGGCCGTTGCCGACGGTCAGACCTTAGGCATGGCTCCGTCGTTCGGCGGTCCCTACCTGGGCATCATGACCTGCAGCAAGGAAATGGTCCGCCAATTCCCCGGCCGTATTGTGGGTCGGACCACCGACCTGAACGGCGAAACCGGCTACGTGCTCACCCTCCAGGCCCGCGAACAGCACATCCGCCGGGCCAAGGCCACCTCGAACATCTGCTCCAACCAGGCTCTCTGCGCCCTGCGCAGCTTGATCCACGTCTGCCTGCTCGGGCCTGAAGGCCTGACCCGCACTGCCGAGCTGTCCATGCAGCGCGCCCGCGAAACGGCCGCCGCCCTGACCGCCCTGCCCGGCGTGAAGCTCTTGAACGACGCCCCCTACGGGCAGGAGTTCGCCGTGGTTCTGCCCAAGCCGGCCGCTCAGGTGGTCAAAGCTTTGGCGGACAGGAAAATCCTGGCCGGCATTCCCCTCGGCCGCTGGTACAAAGGCATGGACAACGTCCTGCTCACGGCCTGCACGGAAAAAACAACTCCCGCCAACATCGCCGCGTTTGCCGCCGCTCTGCGAGGTGCCCTATGAAGACCGTATTTGCCGCTTCCGTTCCCGGCCGCACCGGGGTTCTCCCGCCCAAGCCGGAAAAATCCGCCGCCGACATGCTCCCCCAAGGGCTGCTGCGGGGCAAACGCCCGGCCCTGCCCGAACTTTCGGAACTGGACGTGGTGCGCCACTTCACCCTGCTTTCGCAGAAGAACTACTCCGTGGACACGAACTTCTATCCGCTGGGGTCGTGCACCATGAAGTACAACCCCAAGTTCACGGAATACGCCTCTTCCACGCCGGGCTTTCTGAACACCCACCCCATGGCCGCCCAACTTGAAGGCGGCGAAGCCCTGACCCAGGGCTGCCTTGAGGCCGTGTGGAAAACCGAGCAACTGCTCCAGGAAGTCACGGGCATGAGCGCCTTCACCATGCACCCCATGGCCGGCGCCCAGGGCGAGCTCACGGGCATTCTGCTCATCGCCGCCTATCATCGGGCCAAGGGCAACAAGAAAACCAAGATCATCTGCCCGGATGCCGCCCACGGCACCAACCCGGCTACGGCCGCCCTGGCCGGGTACGAAGTGGTCAACATCGTCTCCAAAGACGGCATGGTCGACCCCGAGGCCCTGGAAGCGGCCCTGGACGACTCCGTGGCCGGTCTGATGATGACCTGCCCCAATACCCTGGGCCTGTTCGAGCGGCACCTGCCCCGCATCGTGGAAAAGCTCCGCGCCGTGGACGCCCTGCTGTACTACGACGGAGCCAACTTCAACGCCATCATGGGCCGGATGCGCACCGGCGACGTGGGCTTTGACGTGGTCCACCTGAACCTGCACAAAACCATGGGCACCCCGCACGGCGGCGGCGGCCCCGGTTCCGGTCCCGTGGGCGTTTCCGAAAAGCTCGTGCCCTTCCTGCCCGGTCCCCGGGTGGTCAAAAAGGCCGACGGCACCTTCGGCCTGAACCACGACCTGCCCCAGAGCATCGGCAAAGTCACGCCCCACTTCGGGAACTTCACCATCTACATGCGGGCCCTGGCCTATATGCTGCGCTTGGGCGGCAACGGCCTGAAGCGCGCCTCGGACTACGCGGTGCTCAACGCCAACTATATGCTGGCCCGTCTGAGAAACCACCTGTCCATTCCGTACGACCGCATCTGCATGCACGAGTTCGTGGCTTCGGCCGTGCCCCCGATGGTGGAGAACACCTCGGCTCTGGATCTGGCCAAGGGCTTGCTGGACAAAGGGTTTCATGCGCCGACCATCTACTTCCCGCTCATCGTCAAGGAATGCTTGATGTTCGAGCCCACGGAAACGGAAAGCAAAGAAACCCTCGACCGGTTCTGCGACGACCTGATCGCCCTGGTCGACCTGGCCAAAACCAATCCCCAGGCCCTGCACGACGCGCCCGTGACGTTGCCCGTGCGCCGCCTGGACGAAACCAAGGCCGCGCGGGAGATGATTCTGCGCGACTAATTCAAACTGAGTACGACGATTTCCGGCTTTCTCCGCGGCGGTTCCGGGAGGGACCTCAGGGTCGCCCGCAACGGTTGAGGCCGGAAATCGTTTTTTCAACAGCACGTCCCGGGGGGATACCATGCTTATTTTATGGGGAAGCGGCGGGGGTTCTCCGTCCTCCAAGATCTGGGGGAAAAGGAATGCCCGTCGTGCGGCAACATGGCGGCGTTCACGGCCAAACTGTTTTATCGCTATAGACATCTCTGGTATCTGTGCAGCTGGATCTCTCAGCGCGAATATGTCGCGGAATGTGCCGGTTGCGGCAATTGCCTCATCTTGGACAAAGAAGAATCCAAGCATCGCTGGCCCAAAGCCTCCATCCCATTCTACCGGCAGTGGGGGTGGGTTCCTTTTGTCGTTCTGCTGTTCATCATTATTGGTTCCACCGTCGCTTCAAACAGAGCCCAGAGCGAGCGGACGGCGGCCTATCTCGCTTCTCCCCAAAGCATGATGTGTATGTTGTCGACCTTGCCGCTGTGCCGGACAGTGGATTCGATACGGACGAGTCGGGAGTTGCCCGAAAAGGGCACGCCTATGGTCTGATGCGATTGACCGAAGTAGCAAATGACGAGTTGGTCTTTGTCATCTCGACAACTGCAGTCGACAGACAAAGTGGATTCTCTCGGATAAGTTTTACGTTCGATGAGGCATACCCCCTGGTCTTGAGTAAAGAAAAGGTGACGCAACTGCGGCGGGACGGTATCATCTCCGAGATACGGCGGCGCTGAAGCTCTTGAGGGCTTTTGCGGGTATGATGATTTTCATTTTTCAAATCGGCGCTGTGAAAAAGCACTCGTAAGTACGGTCGATGTTCATTCCGACCGCGGCGGATCCGGCAATCTCTTGGCAGGCCGTCATATAATTGAGGAACATATTCATGGGTAAGACACGGGGGCGCGGCGAGGGGATCGCCATTTTGGAAAATCTGGGGGAACGGGTTTGCCCGGTCTGCGGCCGAGCCTCGACGTTCACCGCCACGCTTCGCTATAAATACAAGGGAATAAGCGGATTGTGCGCCTGGGTCGCCAATCGGGAATACGGAGCGGAATGCGGCGTCTGCGGCGTCCGCATGGTCCTGGATCTGCGGGAGTCCCAAAACTATTGGCCCAAGGACAACATTCCTTTCGCCAGAAAATGGAGCTGGACGTTGTTTCTGGCGACCCTGCTCATATCCGCCGCGTGCGTCGTCGCCTGGCTTACCCTCTGGGGCACCGGCTCGGCCGCCCTTCTGGCTTCCCCGCAACGCCACGATCTTTATGTCGTCGATCTCGCGGCCATCCCGGAAAGCGGCTTCAATGAAAGCAATGACGGGGATGCGCGGGAACACGCTTACGGCGTCATGAAGTTGATTTCCGTGGATAAAGACGAATTGATCTTCGCCACATCGACAACGGCTTTTACCCAACCTTCCGGCGTCATCGACATGTTGGACCGCTCCCCGTACCTGCTCAATTTTGATGCGCAAAACCTGCTTGCCTTCGACAGAAAAGATTTGCGGCATCTTTGGGAATCGAAAGTGATCTACGAAATTCGCCGGCGCTGACGCCGAACAAGGGCGCCATTTTACCCTGCCGGTCGTCCCCACCAATATGACCGGCGGGATATTTCCCACCGCCACAATCCGTATTTCCCTCCAACCCGCTGAAACAACCGGAGATCATCGACAGCCTCCGCCTGTGGCCCGCTCTTTTCAGGGCCTGCGCTTTCTGCTATCGTCCGGGCGGTCATTCCTCCCTCACCCCTCAGCAAAAGGCGCCCCTATGAGCAGCGATCGCGATCTCAAACGAGCCCTCAAAAACCGACACGTCCAGCTGATCGCCCTTGGAGGGGCCATCGGCACCGGACTGTTCCTCGGCTCCGCCGGAACCATCCAAATGGCCGGCCCGGCGGTTATTCTCAGTTATTCCATCGGCGGCTTCATCGCCTTTTTGATCATGCGCCAGCTCGGTGAGATGATGGCCCAGGAACCCGTTGCCGGCTCGTTCAGCAACCTGGCCCACAAATATTGGGGGGACTTCCCCGGTCTGCTTTCCGGCTGGAACTACTGGATACTCTATGTGCTCGTGGGCATGTCGGAACTGACCGCCGTGGCCGTTTTCGTTCAGTATTGGTTCCCATCCATAGAACCGTGGCAGACCACGGCCTTTTTTTTCCTGCTGATCAACGCCATCAACATGGCCCATGTGGGCCTTTTCGGGGAACTGGAGTTCTGGTTCGCCTCCATCAAGGTTGTCGCCATTCTCGCCATGATTGCCCTGGGGGCCTTCCTCCTCTTGAGCGGACACGCGGGTGAACAGGCCGGCATTTCGAACCTCTGGACCCACGGCGGCTTTTTCGCCAAAGGGTGGCACGGCGTGTTCATCTCTCTGGCCGTGGTCGCGTTCTCATTCGGCGGTCTGGAACTGGTCGGCATCGCCGCGGCCGAAACGGACAACCCGCAAAAAACCATTCCCAAAGCCGTGAATCAGGTCATCTACCGAATCTTGATTTTTTATGTCGGCGCGCTGGTTGTGCTGCTGGCTCTGTATCCCTGGAGCATGCTCGGCACGCCCGTAGACAAAACCAACTGGGCCGCGGCCATGTCGGCCAGCCCCTTTGTGAAGATTTTCGACCTCATCGGCATCCCCGCCGCCGCCCACCTGCTCAACCTGGTGGTGCTGACGGCCGCCCTTTCGGTCTACAACAGCTGCGTGTATTGCAACAGCCGGATGCTCTATGGTCTGGCGCTTCAGGGCAATGCGCCGAAAGCGCTCACCAAGGTCAGCGCCAAAGGCGTGCCGGTGTATTCGCTGCTCATTTCTTCCGGGGCGACGCTGATCTGTGTGGGGCTCAATTACCTAATCCCGGCCTCGGCCCTCGGTGTACTTATGTCGCTGGTTGTGGCCGCCCTGGTGATCAACTGGGCCATGATCAGCCTGACCCACCTGAAGTTCCGCGCCGAAAAAGTCCGCCAAGGCGAAAAACTGGTGTTCAAAGCCTTCTGGCACCCGTTCAGCAACTACCTCTGCCTGGCCTTCATGGCCGTGGTTCTCTACATCCTGTGGGAACTCGGCGAATACCCCGCCGTTATTCTCGCCCCCTGCTGGGTCGCCCTCGTCGCATTGAGCTATGTGGCCAAGAAACACTTGAAGAAAAACGCGTAATGTTTTCAACCGGCAACGCCGGCCCCAACAACACAGCATCTTGAAGGAGAACGTCATGCTCAAGACCTGGCTTACGGCCCTCGGCATCATGATTATCTGCGCGACCAACGCCATGGCCGAAGAAATCGTTCTGCGCGTGGCCCACGACGCCACTTGGCCGCCCATGGAATTTATGGATGAAAACCGTAAAATCGTCGGTTACTCCGTCGACTACATCGACGCCGTGGCCAAAGAGGCCGGCTTCAAGGTCGAGCACAAGAGCGTGGCCTGGGACGGGATCTTTTCCGGCCTGAAGAGCAAAAAATACGACGTGATTTCTTCGTCCGTGACCATCACCCCGGAGCGGGCCAAAGTCATGGATTTCTCCGAGCCCTACTATGAAGTGCGCCAGGCCGTGGTCACCCCTAAAGGCGTAACGCTGAAAAGCCTGGCCGACATGGACGGCAAAACCCTGGGTGCGCAAATCGGCACCACCGGTTTCATGGCCATCACCAAAGCTTCGGGCGTGAAGGCCAAGAGCTTCGATGAAATCGGCATGGCCATGGAAGCCCTGTCCGCCGGTCGGCTTGACGGCGTGGTTTGCGACGACCCCACGGCCACCAACTACATCCTGGCCAACAAAGACTATGGGGAAAAAATGCACGTGGCCGTGGTGCTCCCCGCCAATGTCCCGGAATACTACGGTTTTGCCGTGGACAAAGGCAACACCAAGGTTGTCGAGTTGCTCAACAAGGGCATCGCGGCCGTCAAAGCCAAGGGTATCGACAAAGAACTGCGTAAAAAGTGGATTGGCGCGGAATAAGCCTTTCTCTCGCACATCCGGTAAAAGCCCCGCTTCGCACAACGAAGCGGGGCTTTTCTCAGCGCAAAATTTTCATCGAGCCTCGTAAAGAGACGCTTTCCGTTTTCCGTCGAGGCCATCGTTTGCAGCAGCGCTTCCAGATGACAGCAGCACCAACAAGTCGACCGCCGTCGCTTCATGTCCGCCCCGTAAGAGCCGGCTTTACATGCCCAAACGCCGTATGACCTACGGGTCGTCGGGGCTTACTCGACCGACGGCGGGGCGGTCGCTTTACGCGCTTTTCCGGTAAAACGAGAGACGAGCCAGGCCAGCGACAGCAAGTACAGCCCGGCAAACACGCAAAGCAACGCGCCGATATGGTGCGGCGAGCCGATGGCGATGCGCATCAGCAACGTACTGACCGCATAGCCCGAGTTACGGAACGTGGCTTGAAACGACGGGGCGAAGTACTGTCCGACAAGAACAAGAAGAATGTCGGTGAAAATCAGGGCCGTGTAGAAAATGTGGAAGAAGGCGGATTTTCCGCCGAGCAGGAAGATATTGTAGAGGTCGTATCCGCCGGCCGCGAAAAAGGTCAGCAGCAGAAAAAGCGAAATGCACTTCTTGCTGCAGATGTACCGCTCGACATTGCCGTACCCCAGTGCGCAGTGCCAGCGTTCAAACAGCCGACGAAAAGAAAACAGCAACAATCCGGCCACGGCCGTCGAGCCGACCTGCATAAGAATGAACCAGTCGTTCTCCAGCGAGATGGAAACGGGCAACAGACTGATGTCGGTGAACGACTCCCGGAGCAGCAACAGGGCCATGATTTCAAGCTGTTTGCCCACGGCCAGGGAAACCGAGTCCGATATGGCAAAGATAAGCTCCAGAACCTCCACCCCAAGGATCAGGGAAAAGGCCAGCCGAATGGCGTAAAAGGGATCGGTCGGCACAAAGGGGGCCAGGGCGGCCGGGATCACCCCCAGGGAATTCAAAAATATTCCCGCGCCCGCCAAGCAGAACACCACCATGAGGATCAGGGAAATCCGCCGCGAAACCTGGGGGCGCTCCCAGTATTCGCGGATATGATCATAACAGGCCGCCGTCGTTTCCAATATCATGCATGGTCTCCGTGAAAGAAAAGAGCGTGTGCGGGTTACGCCCCGCACGCCTCCAGGATGGTCCGCGCTCGATGCCCGTAGGTATGTTCGGCAATCAGAAAACTCCGGCGTTCATGAATCAGGGCGGCGCGGGCCGCTTCCGGCATCTTTTCCAGCGCGCGAACCACAGCGGGAATTGCTTCCGGCCGCGTAAACGTTGTTGAACGGGTCAGTTCCTCGGGGAACAGGTCCAGTCCGGGCGTGTTGTCCGTCAAGCACATCCCGCCTGCCGCCCAAATATCGAAATGACGCTGATTCAATCCGTGAGGCAAGAGCAGGCTCGTGCAGCACAGACTGTATCTGGCTTTGCGGTAGATGCCGGGCAGACGCGTGTAGTAATCCACGGGCGGATGGGCGCGAACCCCGGCGGGCGGATGCTCGGGCGCATCACCGAAAATATCCAACCCCGGGCCGCCTCCGGCAAGTTCGGCACCGACCTCGGCCGCCGCCACAAGACTCGCCGTCCGTAGCCGAACATTGCAGATTTCCGCCCCCAAGGCCGCCGGGCGGGCCTTTTTCCCCGGCCAGAACAAAGCCGGATCGCCCCCCAGGCGTTCGCTCCACCACAAAAAGTCCGGTCGGCCTCCGGCGGCCGACAGCGCTTCCGCCTCGCGCAGCGGCTCCGGCGGTAATTCGATGCCCGCGAAAAACGTTTCTTTGCCGGGAAAAGCCAAACGCCCCACAAAGGCCAGGGGCGCAATTTCAGAGAGGTCGGGCGGGCAGGGATCGCCAAACAGCTCCGGACAAGCCGCCAACGGCAGATGAAAGACCTTCTCGGCCCCGGCCCGACGCAACGGTTCGACAAAACTTTTGTCGACAACAAAAAAAGGAATGCTCTTCCAGCTTGGATCGCGCACCCCGGCCAAAATGTTCCAGGGGTTGTCCACACACCAGACCGCCGCCCGCGAACCGGCGCGCTCCAAGGCTTCCAGCACCGGACGCGGCCGCTCCAAGGCCTGAAAGTTGATGCTCAGCAAAAGCGCCGGGCCGCTTTCCAAAAGCCGCGCAAGCCCTTCGGGGCGCTCCACGTCGGTGATGACGGCCGGGTCCACGCGCGCAACCTGAAGGCCAAGCGCGGCAAAAGCCGCCGCAAGTTCCCGTCGCAGCAGGTTTTTCCCGCTGTCGGGCAGGATGATTCGAGAGGGGAAAGACATGGCTTGGCTCCGACGTCGTTGTGAGGTATACTATATGACTTTGCCGGAGCGCATCAAGCGATGAAAAAATACCGCGATCATTTCTTCCTCAAAGCCAAGCAGGAAAACTACCCTGCCCGTTCGGTGTACAAACTCAAGGAGCTCGACGCCCGCTTTCGCCTGTTCAAGCCCGGCATGCGGGTTCTGGATCTCGGCGCCGCCCCCGGTTCATGGACCTTGTTCGCGGCCGAACGGGTGGGCGAAAAAGGCCTGGTCATCGGCGCGGACATCCAGTCCACCCAAACGAATTTCTCCTCCCAGGCGCGCTTTTATCAAGAGGACGTGTTTTCCCGCTCGCCCGAATTCGAAGCGGTGCTTGCGGAAAGCGGCCCCTTCCATCTGGTCGTTTCCGACATGGCCCCCAGCACCACCGGGCACCGGGGCACGGATCAGGCCCGCAGCGCGGCCCTGTGCGAAGAGGCTCTTGCGGTCGCCCTCCTCCATCTGTTAAAGGGAGGCGGCTTTGTGGTCAAGGTCTTCATGGGACCGGACGTCAAAGCCCTCACCGAAGCCATGCGCAAGCACTTCGCCACGGTGAAATCCTTCAAACCCGCAAGTTCCCGTTCCGAAAGCATGGAAACCTTCTACGTCGGCCTCGGCTTCAAAGGCCTGCCTCCCCCGGATCCCGGAGATTTGTAGTCCCTCTTCCGCGACAGAGAGACCGCTTTTTTTCGGACATCCAACCACAGGAGACAACCATGGCCGGACATAGTAAATGGAAAAACATCCAGCACCGTAAAGGGCGTCAGGACGCCAAGCGCAGCAAGGATTTTACCCGTGCCGCCAAAGAAATCATCATTGCCGCCAAGTCGGGCGGCAACCCGGACTACAACCCGCGCCTGCGCTCGGCCATTCTTTTCGCCAAAAGCGTCAGCCTGCCCAAAGACCGCATCGACTCGGCCATCCGCAAGGGCACCGGG
The DNA here is from genome assembly GCA_031551885.1 of Desulfovibrio sp. Taxonomy (GTDB): domain Bacteria; phylum Desulfobacterota; class Desulfovibrionia; order Desulfovibrionales; family Desulfovibrionaceae; genus Frigididesulfovibrio. The sequence goes on along the minus strand of JAVBMX010000028.1, from coordinate 69,009 downwards.
GAAGAAGCCGGCGGCGATCTCTTTGAAATGCTTTATGAAGGCTACGGGCCCGGCGGCGTGGCCGTGCTGGTGGAAGCCGCCACGGACAACAAAAACCGTACCGTGGCCGAAGTGCGCCACATCTTCGTCAAAAGCGGCGGGGCCATGGGCGAAGCCGGCTGCGTGGGCTGGATGTTCGACAAAAAAGGCGTGTTCACCTTCGACAAGGCCGCATACACCGAAGACGCCCTTATGGAGATCGGCCTGGAGCACGGGGCCGAAGACATCGTGGACGAAGGCGATTCCTATGAAGTCCATTGCGCCCCGGGCGATTTCGACGCCCTGCGCCAGGCTTTTGAAGACGCCAAGCTTGAGCCCTCCGACGCCGAGCTGTCGCGAATCCCGCAAAACACCGTTCCCGTGGATGTCGAAACCGCCCGGAAAATCCTGCGCCTGATTGAAAACCTGGAAGACAACGAAGACGTGCAGAACGTTTACGCCAATTTCGATCTGCCCGACGACTTCTCCGACGAGGACTAGACATGGAACAACGTCTTTCCCTGGTCACCCTCGGCGTTACGGATCTGGCCCGCTCGCGGACCTTTTACGCCGCTCTCGGCTGGAAGGAACAATGGCCCGATCAGCCTTCCATCGCCTTCTTCCAGTTGCCCGGCCAGGTGCTTGGTCTGTATCCCCTGGCGGATCTTTTGCAGGATCAGGGAAAGACGGTTGTTCCCGCTCCCGGCGGCATCACCCTGGGCATCAACGTGCGGACCAAAGAAGAGGTTCCCGCGTTGTGCGCCGCGTTTGAAGCCGCCGGAGGCTCGGTTCTGCGTGCTCCGGTCGAGACGCCCTGGGGCTCGTACACCGCGTATGGGGCCGACCCGGACGGGCATCCCTGGGAATTCACCTGGCTGCCGGCCTTCCCCCTGAACGAAAAAGGCGAACTGTGGCTGCCGGAAACCATGTGAGCAACGGCCTGACCGTGCTCGGCATCGACCCCGGTTCCCAATGCCTGGGGTGGGGGGTGGTGCGCGAGGTTTCCGGCGTGCTTTCCCTGGTGGACTGCGGCGCCGTCCGCCCCAAAGGCGAGGATTTCTCGGCCCGATTGGGCGATCTGTTCCTCAAGCTGCGGGAAATCGTCGAACGTCACAAGCCGGATGAAGCCGCCGTCGAAACCGTGTTCACCAACAAAAACATCCTTTCGGCCCTTAAGCTTGGGCAAGCCAGGGGTGTGGCCGTGGCGGCCTGCGCGGCCGACGGCGTGCCGGTCTTCGATTATGAGCCCACCGCCATCAAAAAATCCCTGGTCGGCGTCGGCCGGGCCGAAAAGACCCAGGTGTCGTTCATGGTCGGGCGCATTCTGAACTGCAAAACCGACTGGGTGGCCGATACCGGCGACGCCCTGGCCTGCGCCGTTTGTCATCTGAACATGCGCCGTCTGCGCCGACTGACCGGGGAATGCAGGGGCGCGTTGTAACCGTCTCCGGCTTCCTCCCGCAAACGGCGCGGAAACACCGCGACGGCGGATCGAAAGAGAAACTTTGCGGTTCGCGCATGAGCCGCAGGAATTTCACAGCCTTCTCCGCCGGGTCGGCGTGAATATATGATGTCGAGAACGACGATTTGATTTGAAGGGAGAAACCCGCAATGGCCGATATACCCACCAAAGCATGGCTTGACCTGTACACGCAAAAAAGCGCGTTGCTCGCGCCCGCCGCCGATCTGAACGAATATTTCACGGCAAAAGAGATTTGCGGCCTGAAGATGGACCTTTTGCCCATGGGGACCGTCACCATCCCCACGGGCCGGGTGCTGGTCTGCGATCCCCTGGTGTACCTGCACGAAAGCTCGGGAACCTATTTTCCCCCCGTGCCCGTCGGCACGTTTCCGCTCACGGCCGCCGTCGTTCTGTTGGAAGAAGACCACGCCCGCTATGCCGCCGTCATGGTCTCCTTTTCGGCTCAAACGCCCGTCCGTTTCGTTGAAGCATTAATCGGAAACGAAAATTTGGCGGAGCTGCACGAAGACGAGTACTTCGGCTTCAATGTCGACGCCGGCCTTGGAACCATTGTCGACGCGGCCACCCGAGACGCTTGGCGCGAGTTCCATGCGGATTGGAACAAAAAACACCCGGACGGCAACATCTACGACGATTTCTTTGCCGAGGAATTCCGCAACAGCCGGAAAAAACATCCGAAATATCAGCGGGACGACGGTGATTGGATCAACTGGACCATTCCGGGCACCGACCTGAGCATTCCCATGTTTCAAAGCGGGTTCGGCGACGGAACCTATCCCGTGTACTTCGGTTACGACAAAAACGGCGCGATTTGCCGGCTTGTGATCCACTTCATCAATATCGCCCTGGAAATCGAAGACGACGATTCCGAGGAATAGTTTCTTTATCCCGCAATGTTCCGTGGTGTTTTTAAGGCCGGCAGCCGCCGGCCCCTGCCGTGTTCTCTCCAACTTCGTCGGGTGCCCCTATGCAGAAAGACGACCGATACACGCCCAACGGCTGCGATCCCCTGGAAAATCACCGAGGCCGGAGCCAATCGGCCCGTCTGGCGGACTTTCTGTTCGAAGCGGGCATGCTGCGCAAAACCCCGCGCACGGGATATCAGTTTTTGGGCAGCGGCGCGGAAAACGTGGCCGAACATTCCTTCCGCGCGGCGCTTATCGGCTGGGCTTTGGCCCAAAAGGCCGGGGGGAACCCCGAACACACCGCCATGCTCTGCCTGGTGCATGATTTTCATGAAGCCCGCACCGGCGACTTCAATTACGTAAACAGCATGTACAACACCAAAGACGCAGAAAGCGCCGTGCGCCACGCCGTGGAAGGCAGCGGGCTGGAGGATTCTTTCCTGCCTCTGTGGCGGGAACAGGAAGACGGAGCAACTCTGGAAGCCTCGTTGGCCCATGACGCGGACCAGATCGACCTGATTTGCAATCTGGTGGAAGAGCGCAACCTGGGCAACCCGTACGCCGCCAAATGGCTGGAAGCCGCCCTGCTGCGCGTGAAAACGCCGGAAGGCAAAGAACTGGCCGAAGCCGTGAACGCTGCCGACCATACCGACTGGTGGTTTAAGGGGCCGAATCTCGACTGGTGGGTGAAAAAAAAGAAAGAATAAGAGAGCCGCACGGCAAAGCTCCTCCATGCCCCGCTCCGGTTCGCCGACTGCGGAGGGAAGACGGACGCCGCGCGTGCATGCCCCCCCCCCACCGCGTGGTTATCGTATTTTGAAACCCCCATGTAGACAGATGTTCCACATGGGGGTTTCAGAAGAAAACCGCCCGGTTCGCGGACGGCTTGCTCCCAGCCTTATTCTTTCAACGTTGCGATGACTTCCGCCAAAGCCTGTTCGGCATCTTCGGTCTTCACCTGGCAGGTACCCACCCGGGCGTGCCCGCCCCCGCCGAACTTGAGCATCAGGCTGCCGACATCGGTTTTGCAGGTGCGGTTCAAAATGGAGTGTCCCACGGTGAGCACCACGTTCTGCTTCTTCAGCCCCCAAATGACCTGCACGCTCACGTTGCATTCCGGGAACATGGCGTAAACCGTGAACCGGCTGCCCGTGAAGATTTCCTCCTCGTCGCGCAGATCCAAAATCAATACGTTGCCGTCCTGACGGGCGCAACGTTGCATCATCGCAATAAATTCATTGTGCTGCTTGAAAAAACGATCCGTGCGTTCCTTCACGTCCGGCACTTCCAAAATATCGTCGGCCGTTTTGCCGGTGCAATAGTCGATCATGTCCATCATCAGCTGGTAGTTGCTGATCCGATAATCACGGTAGCGGCCAAGGCCGGTACGCGGGTCCATGATCATCCCAAGCAACACCCAGCCGGCGGGGTCCAAAATCTCATCGCGGGTCAATGAGCCGCTGTCGACCTTGTCCACAGCATCAAGCATCACATCAAGTTCTTTGGAAAACGTCTTGTGGCCGCCGTAAAACTCCCAAATGACCCGCGCGCAGCTGGGGGCAAGCCTGGAAGCGCCGACAAATTCGAATGCGCCCAGGCGTTCCGTTTCACTGCTGTGGTGGTCGAACCAGATGCCGCAGCCGGAGACGTACGGTACGTTGGCCAAAACGTCATTCTCGTCGACCTCCACCAAGCCGTCCTGCAAATCCTTGGGGTGGGCGAACTTGTATTCATCAACAACGCCCGCCAGTTTCAGCAACACGGCGCAGGCCAGACCGTCAAAGTCGGAACGGGTCACAAGACGCATACTTCCTCCGTCTCGGCAAAATGGGACGCGCATGGCGTCTATGGATATCCATCCTATACAGAGACGCCTCGTCCTTGGCAACCCATGAAAGCTTCCGATAAAAGAAACATGCGACATTATAATACGGCAAACAGTGTATTTCACCCGAACGAGCCGCATAAAAGCTCACTGCCGGAATGAAATACACCGTTGTTTCGGCGTAAATCGAAAAAAGACTCAAAACTACTCCCGCAGCCGGTTCGGTTACACCGAACCCACAGGATACTCGAGAATTTTCACTTTGAAAATGTTTGTGAAACCATATTCCAAAAGACTTCTGAACGAACCCGCAAGCTGGTGTCCGCTCACGCGGCCACCAAAGCAAATCAACTTTTCAAAGCCAATTTGCTCTCAAACGGTTGCCGGCCTTTCAGCCCGCCGTTTACACCACCTGCAGGTATCCCATGAACGCATCGTCCATTTTGTTCATTCTGCAGTCGATGTAACGTGAGACATATTCCTCAAAGGTCATGCGCCGGCCGTAAACCAAATAGCGGTGCTCCGGGCGGATAAACCTGAGCTTGTGATGGGCCGCGATCTGAGGGTGAATCGGCAGTTCAAAGTCCGCATAGGACGGAAACGCCCCAAGACGTGCGCGTTCTTCCGCGCTGAGGGGGGGCAGGCCGAGGTTCTCCAAAATGCCGTTGGCCACGGCCTCCAGCAGTCGGGCTCCGGGATGGTTGGCGGTCAGGAACAACGGTTCATCCCGCCAGCGTTCCGCGACGATGTCCGTCACCCGCATAAAGGCCGAGGCCTGGCGGCGCTCTTCCACCCGCATGGTGTGGGCAAGGGCGTCATCCAGGTCGATGTACCTGCCGATATCCTTGTGCAGGTAAAGACGCAGGATGACGCTTTTATCCGCCCCTTCATCAATGAAGCGATCCAAAAGCTTATCGCCAAAAATGATCGGCGGCGGGTCATTCCAGAACGGCCAGTAGCCGCGGAACATCATGTTGGGAACGCAGAGAGACACCGCCGAAGCGGACAGGCGCGCCAACAGGGAGGAGGAGGAGAGATCGCCCCACTGCGGGCCCAACTGCTGGTACAGCAGCAGCGAGCATTCCGCGAACGCCTCGTCGGGAATGGGTTCCCGCGTGTAATTGGTGTAATGGCGCAAACGCCAATTCGCCGAAAATCCCCGGGACGCGGTCAGTAAGGACGCCAACTCCTCGCCCTGGCAGTTGGCGTGCAAGATGCAAAGCGGTCTATTCATGTCGGCGCGGAATATAGATCGACTTTTTTTCCACTGCAAGAAGTCCGGATTCCCACACGGCCGGAATGTCGTCGAACGGTCGGGAACTGCGGCTCAAGGCATACACGCTTCGGATCAGGGGCGGGGCGCGCCGAATTTCTTGTATAAATTCAACCCGGCGACGGAGTGCGCTCCAAGCCGGGGCGGCACAGGTTCCGCCAAGGGGTCGGTCGGGACGGCCGAATCCTTGATCGGAGCCGTCGCATCGTCCGGTCCGGCAGCGGATCCGGCTGTTGCGGACAGCGGCGTAACAATGGTCGGTTCTTCGGCCTGACTCGGTGCGGTCGGCTGCTCCACCTTCTGCTTCCCATAAGAAGAAAGCGCATGGCGTCCCAGGCCGGGCGCCGCCGAAACCGGCTGCTCGACCGGCGCGGGCGCGCTCTGGGTGCGCGTGCTTTGGGCGGCCGCCCGTCTGCCGGCTTCTTCCGCCGCCAGCTTGGCTTCCGGGTTGTCGACGATCTGCTCGTAGGCCCCGCGCAGTCCGCCGAGCACTTTGATGACTTCATCGATGATTTCCGAGCTTTGGCGCAGGTTGGCCATAAGCAGCCTGCGGGAACAAAAATCGTACAGGCTGTGCAGATTTTTGGCCAGTTCCCCGCCCTTTTCCATATTCAAGGTGCTGTCCAGCTCATTGATGATGTCCAAGGCCTTGGAAATAAGAATGCCTTTGCCCGCCGGGTCTTTCGCGGCGATGCGTTCCTTGGCCGAATTCAAAAACTTGATGGCCCCGCTGTAAAGCATGAGCAAAATGTCGGCCTGGTTGGTGGTGGTGACCTGGGTTTGCAGGTATGCGTGCGCTGCGATGTGCATGAATGCTCCCAAAATACCGGTTATTTATCGCCGCTGCTCAGTTGCTTCAACTGACTTTCCAACTGGGCCTGCAGTTTTTTGTATGTGCCGAGGGTCGTCTCCAGACGGGAAAACTTCAGAATCATCATGTTTTCCCAGCGTTGCAGACGGTCGTCTTCTCTTTTGATCTTATCTTCGATGTTCGTGATGATGTCTTCGTAGTTGTTTTCCAAAAGTTTCAGCGCACCCTTTGTGCCGAGCATTCCACTCTCGCCGTCCATCATCCCGATGAGCTCGTTGACCTTGCCGGAACGAATGCCGACCGTGCCTGTGCGGGTCGCGCCGGGGGTCAAGTCATACACGTCGAGATACAGACCGTCGGCCGCGTTGGGCGGGTCGTCCGAACTGGACAAGCCGATTTGGATCTTGCCGTTTTCATCAACAATTTTGGCCTGCTTGCCGTTGATGGTCGCGCTCGAGACCTTGCCGGTGCCATCCACGGTGTAGGAAACATCGTAAGACCCCGGCTTGGTCATGGTATGCACATGCGAGGCGTAGCCAAAGAATTCCGAGTCGGCCACACCATGCTCCTTTGCCGCGAACAATTCCGCCACCTCGTAGGGGGCGGTGGCCAAAGCGTCGGCGAAGGCAAGGGACCCCTTGAAGCCGGGCACGGTGTTGATTTCCAACAGGCCGTACATGGGGTTGCCTTGCTCCGCGTTGGTCATGATGCCGATCTGGGATAAGGCGGTGAACAGGTCGCCCCCTATGACGGTGCCGTTGGCATCTTTCAGCAGCGACGAAAAGCCCGGCGCGCTTCCGGCCACGGCCTGCTTGAGCTGCGAGGACAACAGTTGCACACCGTAGTTGCCGGTCAGGACCGAACCTTTCTGCATTTCAAACTGCGACTCGGCGTACTTCAGGTCCACGACTTTTTTGTTTTCATCGTATTTGGTCAGTTCGGAGATCACCTTACGGAAGCTGTTCACCGCATCGACAAAGGCTTCCACGTTCTTGACGATGCCTTCCTTGTCGATGCCGACGGAAATGACCGTGTCGCCTTCGGACTGCAGGTTGAAGGTCAGCCCCTCCACCACGTCGGAAACAGTGTTGGTGGCCAATTCAATCCACGTGTCGGCCGGAAAGCCGTTCAAGCGGAGTTCCGAATTCCTGGCATGCTGTACGGTCCAGCCCGGGGTGGCGATCTTGGAAAATTCCGGCAGAGTGCCGTAACCGACTTCCAAATTTTTGGAAGCATCGGTGGTCCGCAGCCTGAACATAAAATCCGCACCGACGGGCACCATGTCGGCGACCACTCCGGAGGAAGGCGCCTGCAGATTGACCAAACTTGCCAAGTCTCCCACCGTGGCCCCGTCCGGCACGGCGATGCGGGTTTCCTTGCCGTCCACGCTGAAAACGAACGTTTGCTCCATGCCGGTGCTGTTGACCACATCGCCGGTTCCGCTGAAGGGGATATTATTACCGATCGCGCTGATGGGATTCTTCCACTTGGCAGGCTCAAAACCCGGCAAGGTGGTGCCCGCCCCGATGGAAACCGGATCCGTGCCGTTGGTTGCGATCGCCTTGAAGTAAACTTTGCCGCCCGCGACGCCTTTTTGCACGGTCAGGCCGGGAACCGCGATGAGCAGTTGCTCAAGGTCGTTGACCGTGGCGTTGTTGGGCACACTGATGGTGCTGGTGGTTCCGTTGACGTTGATCTCCAGGTTCTGGGCGCTCCCGCTGGTATTGACCTTATCGTCCAGAGCGGTGAAGGAGTTTTCCAGATACACTGCGGAAGTGTTGGGAATGCCCGTCAACCAACGGCTGTAGTTGCTCACTCCAAGACCGGTCAAATTCGTGGTGGAATCAATGGTCAGCACCGCATCGCGCCCCATGTCCATACCGTGCAGCTGGAAGACCACACTGCCGCCGCTTTGAATCAAACTCGCCTTAACCCCGGGGTTTTGTGAGTCGTTGTTGATGAGGTTTTTCATCATATCAAGGGAGGTGCCGTCCGGAATATTCACCGTGTACTGCTTGCCCTTGTACGTATAGACGATATTCCCCATACTGCCCGAAGAGTTGATCTTGGCATCTTTGTTCGCCAGTCCCGTATCCCGGCTCCAGGTGGCGGTGGTGGCCATTTGGTTGACCTTGATCCGGTAAACCCCTTCGGGAGCTTCGCTGCCGGCAGTGGCTGTGGCTACGGCGGAATTCGAGGAGCTCACCGATTTGGTCAGAAATTTATCCACGGTATTTATCTTGCCCAAGGTGGTGCGCAGATTGGTCAGCTCCGTGCGGACCTGCTTGAAGGCGTCCACACGCGTGCGCCAGTCGGCTCGCCACCGGGCCAACTGGTTGATCTGCCTGCTCTCGACCTTGTAGAGCTTGTCGATCATGTCCTGAAAGTTGGTGCCGCTGCCAAGCCCTTCATCAAGAAAGGTTATGCTGCCCGCGCCTCGTGCCATGATTTTGCTCCCGGAAAGATTTGCCGCGTTCCGCGGTTGGGTTGTTCCCACCCCGAAAGCAGCAATATTGGTGCCAAAACACCTCCGTGCTTCCTCTATCGGCCGTTTCCCGGCATCCTTTACCTTATATGATCCTTTTGCCGCCTATGCCCAACCGAGTCCCCCCCTCGCTTGCCGGCCGAACCGAGCCGGAGTACAGAGAAAAAAGCGGCGCATCGCTGTTCCCGCGCCCCTCAAAGATACCTGCATCATGAAACAACTCTCGGGAGGTATGCCGTGCGCCACGTTTTTTTGCCGTGCCTGTTCGCGGTATTGCTGCTCGCCGCCTGCGGCTCGGGTGCTCTTTCGGCCCGGGAAGGGAGTGTTTCCTCCGGCCGTTTCGACTTCAGCCTGTCGGTTCCCAGCGGCTTTCATCTGCTCGCGGAAGGCACGGGCGGGGCCACCGTACCGGCGGATGTTCCTATCGGCCCCATGGGACGAACCTCCTATGCGCTCTATGCCGGCGGCCCGGAAACCCCGGGCGTCCTGCTCCATATTCTGGAGACGGATCTTCCCACGCCGGGTTGGCGCTTTGCCCTGGAGTCCGAAAAAGAGCCTGAAGACATTGATTTCTCCAAGGAAAAACTCGACGGACGATTCATCACCCGGCGCACCCGACTCATCACCGGCGAGGGGGATTGGTTCGCCGCTTTGGCCGAAAAAAACGGCGGAGAGGCCGCTCCCCTCCTGCTGGCGCGTCGACTTTCCTTCACCCCCCTGGTCCAGACCAGGATCGTTTTTGAATACCGCGAACCGGCCCCGGCCTGCCTGCGCGCCGCTGCCTCACAGGCTCCTGCCGGAGACGACGCTCTGCCGGACGGGCGGATGCTTGAGCGCTCCTGCGCCAAAGACATCGCCGCCTTCACCAAACGCGCTGATACCCTCTTGACCCTAAGCCGAAACGGCGAAAAAGACCGGCCGGACGGCGCGCGAACAGCCGTCCTCCCGGACTTCGCACCCGACATGCGGGCCCTTTGCGGCACGTCCGAGGCCGTGGAACGCGACGACCCGGACTACAGGCGCTGACCTATGGAAATCCTTGTGGCCGATATCGGCGGCACCAACAGCCGCTTTGCCCTGTTCCACGTCGAGAAGGAGGGGGCGGCCACGACGTTGCGCCTGACGGCCGAACGCCGGCAAGCCACCCGCATGTATCCGTCGTTCGCGGCCTTGACCGCTTCGTTGCTGCATCCCAAACCCTTTTATGACCCGAACCGCCCCCCGGCCGTCGCCGCCTTGGCTGTGCCGGGTCCGGTGGAAAACGGCACGTTTTGCGCTCCGCCCAACATTCCCTGGAACATTCACGCCGAAGAAGCCCTTCTTCCCGGCATAGAACGTGTCGCCCTGTGCAACGATTTTGAGGCCCAAGCCCGAGCCGCCTTATGGGGTCGCGCGAATCCGGCGGATGTTGATTTGCTCGCCATTTTGCCGGGCGAAGGAAAACCCGGTTCGCCCACGGCCGTGGTCGGCGCGGGCACGGGCCTGGGCAAAGCTCTGGTGCTGGAGTCGCGGCGGAAGGGCGACGCCCCTCTTATCCTGGCCAGCGAAGGCGGTCACGCCGAAGTGCCGTTCGGGCCGGAAGACGGGGATTTCCCCCTCCGGTTGGCGGAAAAGCTCGGACGCGCCTACCTGGACGGCGACGCCGTGCTGGGCGGAGCGGGCTTGGCGCACCTTGTCGCCTTCCATACCGGTAAAGAGACCCCGGCCACGGAAGCCCCGGCCCTGGCCATGCGGCATCCGCACGTGTTCGCGCACTACGCCTCGCTGTATGGGAGAGTCTGCCGCAACTTTGTACTGGATACCCTGGCCCTGAACGGGCTGGTGCTGACCGGCGGCATGGCCGCGTATCTGCCCGTGGCGGGGCACCCCGCCTTTGCCGAGGCCTTCCGTTTCTGCCCCAGCCTGCCCGGCCTCATGGACCGGGTGCCGGCTTTTCACATGCGCAGCCAGGCCGCCGGCCTCTACGGGGCGGCCCACTTCGGCCTTTCCCTGTTGCACCGATCTCTTTGAACCAGAGACATCCTCTCAAATAAGAAAGGCCCTTCCCACGCCGGTGGATTTTCCCCCTCTTCCCGTCCGTATCGCGCTTCAATCCTATGCGAAGAGTCGTATAAGCCGCATCGCATCTCTCCCCCCAAAAGCGGAGGGCGCCGTCCCTCAATCGAGAGACGGCGCCCGCACGGATAAGAGGCCCGTTTACACCAAGCTGTTTCGCTCGATAAGCGCCACGGTTCCGGCCGCCTGCCGTCCAAGCGGCGTTTGACGAAAAATTTCGCGCTCCAGGTTGGTGATGCCCTTCAGTACGGTGGAATGCCTGCGGTTGAAGCGTTTGCCGATGGCTTCCAAAGAAAGCTCGGTGTGCTTGCGGGCCAGGTAAAAAGCGGTATTGCGCGCGGCCACGTATTCCTGCTTGCGGGCAATGGAAAAAAGCTGCTCCCGCGAGAGGCTGAACCCCCGACAGACGTGAGCAATGATCGACTCCAAGTCCAGCATCGGGTTTTCGAGCGCAAAGCTGCCCACCGCCTCCAAAGCCATCTCGGAGGTAATGATGCAGTTGCACAGGCGCGCCTTAAGAATAAGGTTCTGCAGGCAGCTTTCGATCTGGCGCACATCGGCGCACAGATGCCTGGTCAGCACCTCTTCGGCTTCTTCCGGCAGAATCACCTGATGCAAAGCGGCCTTCTGCCGGACGATGCGCCGGCGGGTATCGGCATCCGGACGCTGGATGGCGCTGACGATCCCGGCGGTCATCCGGGAAACCAGGCGTTCATCCATGTCGCGCATATCTTTCGGCAAAAAAGACCCGGTGAAGACGACCTTGCCGCCGCAATCGCGCAAAGCTTCAAGGGTGGCCAGCAGTTCGGCCTGGGTTTTTTCCTTGCCCTGCAGAAAATGCACGTCTTCCAGCAGAAGCAGATCCAGGTTGCGGTACCGCGCCTTGAAGCGATCGATGTCTTTGTGCTTCAAGGCCATGACAAAGTTGGTGGCAAAGGCCTCCGCGCCGGCATATTCCACCCGCGGACGGGTGCGGTTGCACGAGTCGCACAGCGCTTTTCCCGCCGCCTGCATGAGGTGGGTCTTGCCGAGCCCGGGGCCGGAACAAAGAAACAGCACGTCGAAGCCGGCATCCCGGCCTATGCCTTTGGAGGCCGCATACGCCATTTCGTTGCTGGGGCCGACGACAAAGTCTTCAAAGGTATGACGCCAGACCCGAGGAGCGACGGTCGCGCTTTCGTTCACAATGCCCAGAGGCAGAGCGAGCTGGGCCAAGGCCAGCGGGCGCGGCGAAGGGATGCGCGTTTCAATCGGGGCGGGAGCGGGCTTGTCGGCCGGCGCGATGGAAGGAGCCGTCGCAACGCGACCGGCCTGCACCTGGACGGAAACGGCCCGCCCGAGAACGGCTTCCGCCGCGCCCCGCAACGCGTCAAGAAAACGCGTCCGGACAAATTGGGCGGCATATTCTCCGGGAGCGAGAATAATGAGCTCGTCTCCGCAGGCGTCGAGAGATCCGGCGGGCATAAGAGGAGCGATCCACACCTTATAATGCCCGGCAGGAAGAATTTTTTCCAGGTTTGCCTGAATTTGAGCCCAAATTGATTTCATAGCTTACGGTCTAAGGTAAGGGTCCGTATAAGCCAAGGTGCATTTTCCGCCCGGTTCCCCGTCAAGATATTCTGCGTCTCAACAAAGCATGATTTTTTTAACATGCTGAATATAAAGATAAAAATTACGATGAAGCAATCCCGTGATCTTCCTGTAACACCTTAATACGTATGGGAATAGAAGAAACGCCTCATCTCGTCTCAACATGCAGATTTTTTTTAATCAACATACAAAGATTCATTTTTCGACGATCTTCAAAAAAAACCTCGATTTTTCTACTTCTCTATGTCGGCTCTCGAAAAAAAATGTTTTCTTCGCGAATATCTTTGAAAATCGATACAGTCGCATAAATATCAACAATATCATACGACTATCATGAGATATCGACGGAAACGTGCGCTTTCGCTCTTACTCCGCACACTCGAGAAAAAGGACGTTCGGAGAGAAAGGCAAAATGAATCAAAACAGAGCGAATTCGCTCAGAAAAGGGCCTCTGCCGGCCAAAGGATCGTTCGATCAAAAACCTCATATCGACACTTCAGGGTCGATCTCCCCTCCGAGCGAAGTCGAACATGAAAGAGATTGAGCGAAATCGAACACTTGAAAGACTTTTAAATATATTAATAGCGGCGGAGCAAGGCCGTCGGTTCTCCCTTCTTGAGCATATCTTTCTCGATGATTCCGCCCAAAGGCCGTCCGACAAATACGAAACCACCGGAACAGGCCGAACCTGCCGGGCGGAAAAATATAGAGCAAATTAACTTCGACAAGTTGATTTGCTCTGGCGATCGCGCAAGCGGACGCCCGCTTGCGGGCTCGTTTGAATGTCCAGCGGCAATATGGTTTCACAAACATTTTCAAAGTGAAAATGCTCTAGGGAGAGGAAGAGCGCGATCCCGGGTGGGATCACATCGAGTCGGGACGTGAGGGCAAAGGATACTTGCCGCAGGTGAAGCGCTCCCCTTCGGGGCAGTATCCCAAACGTTCACAGCGCGCTCCTGCCGAGGCGAACACCACGGGCAGGGCTTTGCGACATTCGCCGAGCATGGCGTCGGCCATGGCCCGAATCTCCCATTGGGCTCGGGTGCAGCAGCGATGCTCGAAAAAGTTGAGCAAAGAGCGGCAGTTCATGGTCAAAATAATGCGGGTTTCCGCCGCCTGGGGCAGCAGGAACCGAGCGTCTTCTTTGGCTTTTTCTTTACGGCCGGCGGCTTCGAGCTCGGCTTTGATGTCCCGGTAGGCTTCGCCGATATCTTCAATACAGCGCAGGAACCGCGCTTTGGCCTTGGCGTTTTTGGCTATGGCCGGAGGCAGGATGTAGTTGAACCCGCTGCCGTCCACATAACGCTGGCTTTGCTGGGAATACGAGGCGATGCGATGCCGCACCAGCTGATGCGTCAGGGCGCGGGAGACCCCTTGAGCGGCAAAAGTGAAGGACACATGCTCAATGGGGCTGACGTGGCCGGATTCCACCACGCCGCGCACGAACTCGGCTTGTTTTTCCGCCGAAATCTCCCCGGCCAGAAGCTTGGGCCACATATCGGCCACAAAGCCCGCATGGTAACATTGACGAAAGGCGGCGTAGATCAGCGAAAGAGGCTCGGGGGTGTGGGCCAGAAGCTCCACCTGAAGACGCGTTTCGGGCATCGAAAGTCCTTGTTCAGAGAGAGTGAAGGTGCGTTGAAAATATCCGACGGGCGACGCCTTCTTCAAGTGATGCTTGAAGATCAGCCCAACAGATTCAAATGCCGGTAGGCTTTGGCCGTGGCCATGCGTCCGCGCGGCGTTCGCTTGAGAAAGCCGCTTTGGATAAGGTACGGCTCATAAATTTCCTCAATGGTGCGCTCGTCTTCCGAGCAGGCCACGGCCAAGGTTTTCAGGCCGGCCGGACCGCCGCCGTAATGCTCGATGAGCACGGAAAGCAGCTTGCGGTCCATGGCGTCCAGACCGCTTTCATCGACATCCATGCGGGCCAGGGCATGGGCTGCTTCAGCCTCTCCTACCGAGGAAGACCCGCGCACTCCGGCGAAATCGCGCACCCGGCGCAACAGCCGGTTGGCGATACGCGGCGTGCCGCGCGAACGTCGGCCGATTTCCAAAGCGCCCGCCTCGGTGACATCCACGCCGAGAATGCGCGAGGTTCGGGCGACGATCCGCGCCAGTTCCGCCGGCGAGTAGAACTCCAGCCGCAGAATCACCCCGAAGCGATCCCGCAGCGGAGAAGACAAAAGTCCGATACGGGTGGTGGCCCCCACCAACGTGAAAGGCTCCAAGTCGATTTTCACCGTGCGCGCGCCCGGCCCCTGGCCGATGACCAGATCGAGCTTGAAATCCTCCATGGCCGGGTACAGCACTTCCTCCACGGCAATGGGCATGCGATGGATTTCATCCACGAAAAGAATATCGTTGCGCCCCAAACTGGTCAGAATGGCGGCCAAGTCGCCGCTGCGCTCCAGAACGGGTCCGGAGGTGGAAACGAGGTTCACCCCGAGCTCCGCGGCCATGATTTGGGCCAAGGTGGTCTTGCCCAGGCCGGGATTGCCGTGAAACAAGGTATGATCCAGCGCCTGTCCCCGAGAAACCGCCGCCTGCAGGTAGACCTGCAGGTTGGCGCGCAGATCTTCGTGTCCGATGAATTCGGAAAGTTTGCGCGGACGCAGTTGCTCGTCGGGGCTGAAGCAGACGTCGCTCATCGACCGCCCCTTGCCAGGGCCTTCAGGGCGGCGCGCAGGGCTCCGCCGACATCAAGGTCCGGCTCTTCCTCAAGGATCTTCTTGACCACGGACGCGGCTTCGCTTTCGTCATAACCCAGGTTGACGAGACCGGCCACGGCGTCACCGTGCACCCGCCCGGCCGTTCCGGGTTTTCCGGCGGGAACGGGCAGGCCGTCCTGCTTGAGTTTATACTTCAGCTCCAGCAGGAGCTGCTGGGCGGTCTTTTTGCCGATGCCGGGCACTCGGGTCAGCGCAAGGGCGTCTTCTTCAGCCGTAAGGCGGCGCAAATCGTCGGGGCGGAATACCGAGAGCACTGCCATGGCCGTCCGCGACCCCACCCGATTGATGGAGGTGAGAATCAAAAACGTCTCGCGCTCGTCCCAGGTTTCAAAGCCGAACAATTCAAGGGCGTCTTCCCGCACCACCGTACAGGTATAAAAATGCACTTCGCCGCCCTTGCCCGGCAAATGGGAAAGGGTGTGCCCCGGCAAATACACTTCGTACCCCAGACCGCCGGCCGTCACCACCACGCAGGCGTTTTCTTCGGCTTCGGCCACACGGCCCTCTACATAGGCAATCATACGCCCTCCTTGCCGGAGTACCCTACCCTATTGCGCGGACAAAGAGAAGTCACGCGCGAACGGTGAAGGCTCGTCTCCATACGCAGGCGCACAGCGCGCCTTCCCGCAGCAGCTCCCGGGCCGCGTCGCCGGCCTCAGGCTCCGAAGTCGCTCCCGCCGTCCGGTGCGCGTGTTCGGCATCGACCCAGCGCACGGCATAGGGCTCCAGAGCTCCCGTTCCCATGCAGCCGGAAGCCTGCGGGCATCGCAAAGGAAAAAACAGCGCCTCTGTCATCGAATGCGGATTTGTGCCTTGCATGTCCACCTCCGGCCGCCTTATATTGCACATTTTGTGCAAAACCAACCCTGCTTCGCAGGTCGGAACAGGCTCACAGACTTCGGCAAAACCAGAAGATCCGCCCGTCGACATCCCAAGAACCGCCGAGCTCTTCTTCTTGAAGAGAAAAATCGTGTTGCGGCAACGAACGGTTGTCGCCCATAAACCGGCAGGCGCCGCCCGGTGTGGGGCAACAGCGCCGGATATAACGATCTTCGCCGTGCCGAACCAGGTAAATGCCGTCTTCTTCCAGGGCGACGTCCTGCGTATCCATCAAGCACAGATCGTTGTGCAGAAGAATGGGTTCCATGCTCCGCCCCTTCATGCGCACAAACCGCAGGAGTTCGGGCGGGCGATCCCCGTACAGCGGACTGTTCCGGGGCAAAAATAAGGGACTCACGACGGTCGCATCTTCGTGGAAGGGAATGACGATATGGCCGGGGGGAGGCGAGTCGACTTCATCGCCGGAGCGACCATATCCTTTGGGATCTTCTCGAACCACGTCCGCATCGAGAGCGTCGCCGAGTCGCCGGTTGGCGTTGCGTTCTTCCATCCAAGTCGAGAGCTCGGCAAACATGGCCAGCGTCGGGCTGCGGTCGCCCCGTTTCCAGGCGTAAACCGTGCGTGCGCTGACCCCGGCCATGCGCGCCAGTTTACCGATTCCGCCCGCCATCTTCACGGCGGTATTGATCTGATCGCGTATATCATCCGGAGACAAACCGATCCTGCTCATATTCGCTCCCTGGAGCATTTTCACTTTGAAAATGTTCGTGAAACCATATTTCAAAGGACTTCTGAACGAACCCGCAAGTGGATGTCCGCTCACGCGGCCACCAGGCAAATCAACTTTTCAAAGTTGATTTGCCGTAGTCGATATATGATAACGACAAGCCGATTCTTAGCCCTCCCCTTTTATCCCGTCAATAATTTTTTGCACAAAAAACGATCATGCCTTGACGTTTTTGTGCAAAATATGCTATATAAATTATTCTATATAAGGCAAGCCACGATCAACCTTTTAAAATAAGGACGAGGATTCCATGCCAGTTCATTCGCCAGTTCCCCCGTGCGGTTCTTGTGCCAGATTCCCCGATGCGCGCCCGGAGCACGATTCTTCCGAGGCCTACAAGCGGTGCCTTTCGTATTCGCCGATCGGCGTTGCGACCAAACGCATGATGCTGGTGGAGCGCGAGGAACATGACCATTTGCTGCGGCTGTACGAGGCCGTCTACCACAACGCCACGACCC
Organism: Desulfovibrio sp.; assembly: GCA_031551885.1. Taxonomy (GTDB): domain Bacteria; phylum Desulfobacterota; class Desulfovibrionia; order Desulfovibrionales; family Desulfovibrionaceae; genus Frigididesulfovibrio. Next base: position 51,747 of record JAVBMX010000028.1, on the reverse strand, counting down.
CAGACACGCAAACCGCCGGCGTATTCCGGCGACGCCTGGAGGCCTGCAACCGCTTCTTTTCCGGAGGCGGACCATGCCGCTGACCACTTGCGAAGCCTGCGGGACCGCAACGTATGTGTCGCAATCGCGACTGGAGAAAGGCAAAGGAAGGTATTGCTCCCGAGCCTGCCATGACGCGTCAAGACGCCTGCCGCGCAACGAAAACTGCGCCTATTGCGGAGCCCCCATGCTGCCCCGACGCAGAGAAACCCGGTATTGCTCGCGGCGTTGCGCCGCCCTGGCGCTGCACAACGACTCGCAGGCGGTTCGCGCTTGTCGGGTCTGCCGAGCGCCGTTTTCTTCCTCCTCGGCCAAGGATCTCTTCTGCAGCGGAACCTGTGAAGCCCATCATGCCGCGGCTTCCGGCAAAGTACTGCTTATGGGCGACCCCTGGCGCTCCGACCATTGCCGGCTTGAAGGCGACGACCCGGAGTACTCGCGCCTGCCCGATTTCACACTTGGCTTTTAAACCCGATTCGTAAGGAGCGAATACTATGGGAGAGACGATGCCGCCCGACAGGCAGGTGAGAATGGACGGGCCGCCTGTGGTCATCGTGGGGTTGGACACCATCGCGAAAGCCGTGGGCGCGGGAAGAGGGGCGGTTCGGCGCTGGATACTGGAGGAAAACTTTCCGGCCAAGCGCTGCACGGACGGCGTGTACCGGGCCGACCCCGAGGCCGTCCGGCGCTGGTTCAGCACGCCGCCGTTCTTTCGGACCATTGAGGGAGAAGTTCTGAACGCGACGCCGCAACGTCCGGTCGGCAAAACAGCCGGCCGAAGGCGACCATGATGCAATTCCACCAAATCGTGTCGACCGGGCGGCAGAGAGCGCCGCCCGGCACCGACCGCCTTCGGCCGCCCTCTTCTTTATGGCTCTTTCCGTAAATATATTAAAAAAATCGTCTTTTTTTACTTTTAATTTGACATATTTTTCCAAAGTGGATTAAAATATATATAATGAAGTATACCCCATTGTGCGGATATATTCCGCCTACCGATATATAATAAATTTTCATAGGGAGAATATATGAACCTTCGCATCAAACTTCTGCTGCCCATCGTATTGTTGATGATTTTCATGAGCGGGATCAGCGGCTATATTTCCCATCAGCGAGCGGCGCAAAACCTACGCAACGCCCTCGTGGACAACATGGAAGGTGAAGCCAAAGCTCTCGTCCGGGCCGTCGACGACATGACAAACCGCGCCCGCAACGACATTCGGCGTGTTGTCGTGCGGGCGGACGTCACCGGCTTTTATGCGACGGACATCCACGACAAAGAAAACGGCCTGGCCTTTTCCGACGCTCTGGAACAAATCCGCCGAACCTACCCGGATTTCGATCGGCTCAGCCTGATGGACGACAAGGGCATTGTTGTGGCTTCATCGGACAAAAGCACCGTCGGACGCGACTTCAAGGACCGCAACTACTTTAAGGCCGCCATTCAGGGCGAGGTGTTTCTCGCCCCTCCATACAAAAGCAGCGTGACAAACAAGGGCGTCATGGCCGTGTCGGCGCCGATTACGGTGAACGGCAAAATAGTCGGAACCGCCTATTGCATTCTCTCCCTGGAGGGGCTCTACGCCCAATCGGTGGCGCCGGTGCAAATCGGCGCGCACGGTTATGCCTTCCTCCTCGGCCCCGACGGACTCATTGCCGCGCATAAGAATGCGGAATGGGTGTTCAACGACACCCTTCCCTCTGTGCCGTATTACAAAAAGATGGCCGAGGCGGACAAGGAAGATGTGTTCGACTTCTTCGGCGACACCGGAGCCCACATTTTCAGCTATCATGCCAAGGCCAAGGATTCCGGGATCACGGCCGTGGTCCAGGCGGAATACGACGACGTGTTTTCCGACTTGACCGGTATGCGAAACATGTCCGTCATCGTGGGCGTGGCGGCGGTGCTGGCCGCCGTCGCGGTGCTGTTCCTGCTTCTGCGGCCGATGCTGCGCGACATCAACGCGGGCATGGCTTTTGCGGGAAAAATCGCGGCCGGCGATCTTTCCGGCACCTTACAAGTCAGCCGCGAGGATGAACTGGGGAAACTGGCCGACGCCTTGCGCTCCATTCCCGAGTCTCTCAAGCAGATCATCACCGAATACAAGACGCTGGAACACAGTGTGGAAGGCGGACGACTCGGGGCCGAGGGAGACGCGGCCCGCTTCTCCGGCGATTTCGCCACCCTGATTCAGGGCACCAACGCCGTTCTGGCCCGCTTCCGGCAGGTGCTTGACGCCATTCCCTCCTCCATCGTCGTGCTGGACCATGAGGGCAAGGCCGTCTTTCTAAACACCAAAGCGCAGGAACTCGCCGGAACCGACTATGTCGGCAAAACCTGCAGCGAGCTGTTCGCCCGTGAAGACTTCATGACCGAGTCCTGCGGACTGCGTAAAGCCTTGGCCACGCAACGGACGGCAAGCGGCGAGACCGTGGCCCGCCCCAAAGGCAAGGCCATGGACATCAGTTATACCGCCACGCCTCTGTTTGACGGCAACGGCAAACTGAGCGCGGTACTCCAGTTGATCATCGACCTGACCCCGATCAAGAGCACCCAGCGCACCATTCTTGAGGTGGCCGCGCAGGCTCAGGCCATTTCCGATCGGGTGGCCGCCGCCTCGGAGCAACTCTCGGCCAAGGTGGAGCAAGTCGGCAAGGGCACGGAAATCCAACGCGACCGCGTAAGCTCCACGGTCACAGCCATGGAGGAAATGAACGTCACGGTTATGGAGGTGGCCCGCAACGCCGGCCAAGCCAGCGAACAGGCCGACGGCACTCGGGCCAAGGCCGGCGAAGGCGCCGAACTGGTCAACAGAGTCATAGCCGCCATCCGGCAGGTCAATCAGGTGGCCACGGAACTGCAACGCGACATGCAGGAACTGGGCGGCCAGGCCGAGGCCATCGGCGGGGTGATGAACGTCATTTCCGACATCGCCGATCAAACCAACCTGCTGGCCCTGAACGCGGCCATTGAGGCCGCCCGGGCCGGCGAAGCCGGGCGCGGCTTTGCCGTGGTGGCCGACGAGGTGCGCAAGCTGGCCGAAAAGACAATGAGCGCGACCACGGAAGTCGGCTCCAGCATCAAGGGCATCCAAGGCTCGGCCGGCAACAACATCCGGCGCGTGGGCGAAGCGGCCAAAAGCGTGGCCGAGGCCACGGAACTGGCCGGAACTTCGGGCGAAGCCCTGCAACAAATCGTCGGCTTGGCCTCACAGAACGCCGCGATCATCTCAGGCATCGCCACCGCTGCCGAAGAGCAGTCCGCCACCTCGGAGGAAATCAACCGCTCCATCGACGAGATCAACCGCATCGCGGCGGAAACCAGCGCCGGCATGCAGCAATCCGAAGCGGCCGTGCAGGAACTCGCCCGCATGTCGCATCAGCTCAAGGCGCTCCTGGAAAGATTGCAGGGCTGATCTCGCGGCCCTCAGAGCAACGCAACGTTTAAACGTTGCGTTGCTCCGGCAGCCGCGCAAGCGGACATTCACCTGCCCGCTCACTCGGAAGTCTGCCGGCACCACGGCTTCATGGACAATTTCACAAGGAAATTGCTCCGGCAATAAAAACGGCGGTCGCTTTCCTCGACCGCCGTTTTTATTGCCGACTCACACGCAATTCCTGGGCAACCTTGCCCCAGACCGACTCCGGCTCAATCCGGCGCATGCAATCATGTGTGCCTTTGGGACATTGCTGTGGCCCGTGCAGGCCGCAGGGACGACAGGACAGGGGCACTTCAAATACGGTGGTCCGCTCTCCCCGAGGGAAAAAGCCCAACTCCCGCACCGTGGGGCCGAACAGGGCCACCGTAGGCACCCATTGCGCCCACGCCAGATGCATGGGGCCGGAATCATTGGTCAGGTAGCAGGAAAGCCGGCCGATCCAGGCGGCCAGGCGCGGCAGGTCGAGCTTGCCGGAAAGATCGGTCAAATTGTCGGGACCGGCTTCGGCCGTTATGCGTTCCCGCACTTCGGCCGCGATGGACTCTTCTCCGGGGCCGGCAAACAGCAGCACCCGCGCTCCGCTCCGTAGGGCTTTTGCGCCCACGGCCGCAAAATATTCGGCCGGCCACCGTTTGGTCGCCCAGACCGAGCCGGGGTGCATGCCCAACACCGGGCCGGGAATGCCCGCGAAAAACGCATCGGCCTCCCGTGCGATCGCATCGGCCACGACGATACGCGGCCACGTTTCCGTCAGGGGAACATCCAAGGGTTCCAGCAGAGCCAAAAGGCGTTCCACTTCGTCGCGTTTGCCGAAACGACGGGGCACCCGGTGCGTGCAGACCAGGGAGCTAAATGCGCCTTCGTCGTACCCCACCCGGACGGAAGCGCCGGACATGCGGCAGATCAACGCGCTGCGCAGGCTGGTGTGGGCGTTGATCCACACGTCGTAGCGCCGCGCCTTGACCTCTCCTCCCATGCGACGCACGCCGGAAAGGCCGCCGTGCTCTCCACGCTTGGCATAGACGAACACCCGCGCGATATCTGGATGCGCGGCAAACAGCGGACCCAGCCCGCCGCGCACATAAAAATCGATCGCCGCTTCGGGAAAAAACCGCTTCAGGCTTTGAATCAGAGGCAGAGTCAGCACGGCGTCGCCCAGAAACGCCGTATTCCAAACGGCTATGCGCTCCATAGGTCGATACCCCGCACCAGTTGCCTGAAATCTTCCATGACCACGTGCGGGGCCTGTCCCGAAGCGTCCTTTCGCACCAAGGGGAACGGCCCGGCCGGCAATCCCAGCGTTTCTGCCGTCTTGCGTCCTTTGCCCGTCAGGACCAAAACGCGCAAGGCAAAGCCGGCTTCAGCTCCAAACGCCATGTCTTCCGGCTTGTCGCCGATCATCCCGCACGTCGCCGGGTCAAGGGTGAATTCGGCTTGCGCCCGCAACCACATACCGATGCCCGGCTTCCGGCAGTCGCACGCCGCTTCCGGGGCGTGCGGGCAAAAGTATACGGCCGTGAACGACACCCCATACGGAGCCAAAAGCTCCTCCAAGCGGGCATTGCAGCTTTGGACCGTTTCTTCGGTGAAAAAGCCGCGCCCGACTCCCGACTGGTTGGAGACCATAAAAAGCCGTACCCCCCGTTCAACGCAAGACTGCAGGGCTTCTCCCACACCGGGAAGAAGCTCCACCCCGGCGGGATCCGCAAGGTAGTGCTTATCGTGAATGAGCGTGCCGTCTCTATCGAGAAAAAGCGCCTGGAGCTGCTTCGTCATGACCGATCTCCGTATGCCGGGTAGGCGCGTTTTGTGGCACAGGCCGGACTTTTTGACAAGCGGAGGGGAAAAAAGCGCGCGACGCGGCACGCCGCTCCGGCCCCTTGTGAGGCGTTCGGCCGGTTTATATGGAGACGGACGCCCGCGCCACGACATGCCCCGCCCGACGTTTCTTTTTGTCATACGTACGAGGAGGAGTCATATCCTTAATAAAAACCATCCACCCCACATCCGTTCAAAGCAAAGAAAGAACCCCGCTCGGCGATCCGCTTGAACGCTTCCGCTTTGTACAACCATAAAATATGTATTTTTGCATATCTTTCCAAGGAACGCATAAAAATACCTTTGTTCGCATCCTCCTTTCCCGCGCTGAAGTCATCCTGAGAGTCCCACACGAGAGCGCGTTTTGGGGCAAACCGCTTGCCAATCCCGCCAAAAACCGCTAAAGACGGCTGAACGACTCGCTCTTCACCCATGCCGCCGGCCACACGGAGGCATGTCATTATAGGTAACGGCAGCGCGACAAGGAACAAAACCTATGCCCGCAAAAAGCAGCAAGCGCCTCTATGTGGCGGCGATGGTCCTCTTTCTGACATGTGTCGGTGGTCTGGCGTTTTTGGGCTTCTCCGAAAACTCCGTGTACTTCCTGAACGTGTCGGAAGCTTTGGCCATGCCCGCCGACAAGCTGCAATCCGCCCGTCTGTTCGGCACCGTCAAGGCTGAAGGCATCGACATGGCGGAACAGGGCAAAGGTGTTTCTTTCCTCCTGGAAGACAAGGACGATACAGGGAAAACCCTGTTGGTCGTTTTCCGGGGGCAAGTGCCGGATACCTTCAAGGCCGGGGCCGAAGTCATCGTGGAAGGCGGTTTCGCCGCGGATCAAAGCCGCTTTGAAGCCGGAACCCTGATGACCAAGTGTCCCTCCAAGTACCAAAAGGAAAACCGCACCTAAAAACGTCTTGCTTCTTTGAAGGCCGGGCGTCTCGCGGTTGCAAGCCAACATTGTCCGCCGTTTTCCCAACGGCAGGAGACGCCATGTATCTCATCGCCTTTCTCTTTCTGGCGGCGTCCTTTCTCTGCGCCGTATTTCTTGCCGGCCTGACGGTCTTGCGGATCATGGATCCGAATCGGAGCGCGGTTTTCTCCTCCGGTCCCACAAAGTGGCAGGAACTCGGGCAAGTTACGATCACCGGCCTGATGAGCCTCAGTTCCGTCATCCTGCTGTATGCCTTCATATCCTACGACTTTTCCGTAAAATATGTGGCCCAGTATTCCGACACCACCCTGCCCCTGTTCTACCGCATAACCGCGTTCTGGGCCGGACAGGCCGGCTCCATGCTCTTCTGGGCTTGGTCCGTGGCCATCAGCGGCACTATCTTCTGTTTTACCGGCGCCTATCGCAATCTTTCAGAAGGCACCCGCCTGTGGTACCATCTCTTTTTCCTCTGCATCATGGCCTTTTTCCTGCTCCTGCTGACCACCTGGAGCAACCCGTTCGAGATGATCTCCCCGCCCCCGGCCGACGGCAACGGCCTGAACCCGCTGCTGCAAAACCCCGGGATGATTTTCCACCCGCCCCTTTTGTTCCTTGGGTACGGCGGGTTCTGTGTGCCGGGCTGCCTGGCCCTGGCTCAAGCCCTGACCGGCAATCTTATCGGGCGCGAGCGGGAGGAATCCTGGGGCGCGGTGACCCGGCCGTTCATTCTTATCGCCTGGGTGCTGCTGACCGCCGGGATCATTCTCGGCGCGTGGTGGGCGTATATGGAACTGGGCTGGGGCGGTTACTGGGCCTGGGACCCGGTGGAAAACGCCTCGCTGATTCCCTGGCTCATCGCTTCCGCCTACCTGCACACGGCCGTCATTGAAACGCGGCGCGGCAAGCTTTACCGCACCAACGTGCTGCTCATGACCCTGACCACCGCCTCGGCCTTTTTCGCCACCTACCTGGTGCGCAGCGGAGTGGTGGAGTCTCTGCACGCCTTCGGCGACGGCGGCGTGGGCATTCCTCTGCTGATCTTCACCTTGGGCATGACGGTGATCGCCTTTGCCGTCGCCCTGTTCAGCCGGGAAACGACCCAACCCATGGGTGAACTCTTCGGTAAAGAAGGCTTGCTGCTGCTGGTGTCCTGGCTGTTGCTGGCTCTGGGAGTTCTCATTCTCGTGGCCACCATGTGGCCGGTGATCATCAACGGCGTCATCGCCATGCGGGAGTTCCTGCCCGCCTCGTGGGCCGCCGGGCTGCCCGCCAAGCCCATGGGGCTGGAACCGGCCTTTTACAACCGCACCTGCCTGCCCTTGTTCACCGGGTTGGCCTTCCTGCTGCTGTTCTGCCCCTTCTTAAAATGGCGCCTGGGCACGGCAAGCGCGCCGGGCCTGCTCATCACCCTCGTTACCACGGTGTGCGCCGTCTTCGGCCTGTACCTGAGCGGATTTCGCCACCCCCTAGCCACGGCGGGCGCCGCCATCGGTTTGGGGGCCGGCCTCGGGTTGTTCGTTTACTTCGGGCTCAAACCGTCGCTGTTGAAAATCCGCACTACCCTCGCAGCCCACGGCGTGCACCTGGGTGTATTGTGCATGGTGGTGGGCGTAGCCTTTTCCGGCCCGCACCAGCGGGAATTCCAGCTGGATCTGGCCAAGGGCGAGAGCTTCAAAGCCGACGAGTACACCATCACCTTGGCCGAAATCTATGAAGGGAAATCCCGTACCGGGGTCAACGGCATACCGAGCTACGAGTTCCTGGAAGCCGACCTCAAAGTGACCAAAAACGGCAAGCCGGCCGGTTCGCTTTCGCCGCAGTTGCGCATCTACGCCACCCACCAGCAGCAGCCGTTCACCGAAGTGGACACCATCTTCAGCCTGGGCAACGAACTGTACGCCACCTTGAGCGGCCTGGACAACCAGAACCGCGTGCACGTCAACCTGCGGGTCAATCCCTTGGTCAACTGGCTGTGGTTGGGCGGGATCATTATGTGCCTGTTCCCCTTCCTGGGCCTTGCCCGTCCCAAGAGGGTTCGCGACGCCGACGAACCGGCAAAGGATGCCGCATAACATGCTGCTGCACCTGGAGAAAGTTTCCCGTTCCTATGGAGACAGACTGATCTTCAAGGATGTGGACTTCCGCCTCCAACCCGGCGAAGTGGTGCTGCTGCTCGGCCGCAACGGCGCGGGCAAATCCACCCTGATGCAGGTCATGGCGGGTTTGCTTTCTCCCGGCGCGGGCGGCGTCACCCACCGACCGGAAGCGCACGTCGGGCGCATCGGGCACCAGAGATGCATCTATCCCCGGCTTTCCGCCTTGGAAAACCTGCACTTCTGGAGTGCCCTGAATAAGCGCCCCATCTCCGACGCCGACGCCCTCAACGCCTTAAAGGCCGTGGAATTGACCGCCTTTGCCGAAGAACCGGCCGCGTCCTTTTCCCGGGGTATGGCCCAGCGCCTGGATTTGGCCAGGGTCTTTCTGCTCGAGCCGGACATCCTGCTTTTGGACGAGCCGGCCACCGGGCTGGACACCCGCTCGACGGCCATGCTGCACGAAGCGGTCGCGGCGGCAAAAAAACGCGGCGCGGGGGTTGTCTGGATCACCCACACCCCGGAAGCCGACATACGCCACGCCGACCGGGCCGTACGCCTGGAGAAAAAGCGACTTTTGGACGGCCCCCCTTCGGACTCCGCCCAAGAACGGACGCGGGAAAAGGAGGGGAACGCCTGATGTTCCGCGCCGCCCTTCTCATCGCCCGCAAGGACCTGCGCCTTATTTTCGGACGCGGTTTCGGCCCGGCCCAGGCTCTGCTGCTTGGCCTGTTGCTGATCTTCCTGTTCAGCTTGGCCGGGAAAACCGGGGAAAAGGTTTCCCCCCAGGCGGTGGCGGCCGTGTTCTGGATGGCCTCGGCCTTTTGCCAGGTGCTGATCTTCAGCACCTTGTACGGCTACGAGGAAGGCGGCCCGCGCTTCGGGCTGCTCTGCGCCCCCTGCCCGCCCCAGGCTGTCTGGCTGGGCAAGGCCGTGGCCGGCCTGCTCGTACTGCTGGTTTCGCAGGCCGTGTTTCTGCCCGCCTCGGCCGTTTTCCTAGGGCAAAGCCTTTCGCCCCTCTGGACGACGGGGCTGGCCATGCTTCTGCTGGTCGACGTCGGCATCGCGTCCCTGGGCTCGCTCTTGGGCGCGCTGTCGCAGGGGCAATCCAGCCGCGAATCGTTGCTGGGCATCATCCTTTTCCCGCTGCTCACGCCGCTGTTTTTGGCCGGCATTCGCTTGGGCGCGGCGGCTTTTTCCGGAGTCATGGAAGAGTCGGAATCCGGCTGGTTCATTCTGGCCCCGGCCTTTGACGGCATTTTCATCGCCGCGGCGCTGGTGCTCTTCCCCCATATCTACAACGCCGAAGAGTAGCGTATGTCCAAACATTCCCCCTGCTTCCCCGCTCTGGCCCTGGTCGCCGGCCTGGCCCTGGCCGCCTGCCAGTGGCTGATTTTCCGCTTCGCCCCCATCGCGGCGGAAACCGGCGTGATCCAGAAAATATTCTATCTGCACCTGCCCTTGGCTTGGTGGGCGCTGATCAGCTTTTTCACGGTGTTTGTCGCGAGCATCCTCTACCTGACCGGCAAAAAACCGCGCTGGGATCTGCTTGCCGGGGCCGCAGCCGAAACAGGCGTCGTCCTGGCCGGTCTGGCCCTGGTCACCGGGTCCATCTGGGCCAAGCGTTCCTGGGGCGTCTGGTGGACTTGGGACCCACGTCTGACCACCACCCTGATCATGTGGTTCGTTTACGCGGGCTACCTCATCGTCCGCCGCCTGGATCTGCCGGAAAACCGTCGACGCAACATCTGCGCCGTGGTCGGCATTGCCGCCTTCCTGGACGTTCCCTTGGTGTTTTTCTCGGCCAGACTGTGGCGCTCCATCCACCCGGCGGTCTTCGCCTCCAAAGAAGGGGGTCTTGACCCGGACATGAAAATCGCGGTCATCGCTTCGGTGTTGCTGTTCGGCCTGTTCTGGACCGCCTTGACCACGTTTCGCTATTTCCTGGCCAAGCAGGAACGGGCCGTTGCCGGCCTGGCGGCCGCCCGCCTCGCACGGGAAGAAAATTAGATTGGATTCTTTTGGCGGGGTTCCACCCCTCCAAACCTCCCCGCAAGGGGATTCAATCCCCTTGACCCCATTGGGGTCTTGGACGTGATCCGCGCAGCGGACACGTCCAAGACCCGATGAGGGGTGCAGGGTGCCGATCGCGCCGATGCGAGGCAGCCTTTTCACATCGCGTGAGCATTGTCGACCGGCCGACCATGGCGGCTCTGGCTCACTTCCCCTGCCGGGGGTTGGTGCCGCAAGGCTTGAGATGACACCGGACTTATCTCCTCGCGAGCTATGCAGAGGAATACCCTCTGCAGCTCTGTTTAAGCCCCAAAGTATAAAGGAGCACATCATGAACGATCTTGATTGGGTCATGTACGCCGGCGCGGCCGCCTGGATCGGCCTGGGCCTGTATTTGTTCCGTCTTTCTTTGCGGCAGCGCGAACTCGCCCGCCGCCTCGCCCGCCTGGAATCCACAATGGAGAAAGAACAATGAGCCTTCCGCCTCTTTCCCTGCGCATGGGCCTGCTCGGCCTGCTCGTTCTCGGCTTGGGTGCCATGCTCTACGCCGCTTTGGACTATCGCTTCAGCCACGGCTCGCTGGTCGAAGACCTCTCCACGGCCTCCACCCCGCAGGCCCGCCGCGACGCCCCCTCAGATGCTCCCGAGCCGAGTATGGGCATGGGTTTCGCTCTCTCCGAAAAACAAACAGACGACTTGGGCAAACTTATGGCCCGACTGCAGGCCGAGCCCAAGAACCCCGACCTGCTTGTGGAAATCGGCGGCTTGTTCATGGAAGCCAAGGAATGGGACCGCGCCCGCTTCTTCCTTTCCCGCGCGGTGGTCGCCGCCCCGGCCGACACCCGGCCGCGCTACATGCTGGGCATCAGCCTGTTCCGGCTGGGCAACGCCCAGGAAGCGGCCACGGTTTTTGAGGACCTGTTGGAACTGCGCGATGAGCCCGCGGCCCGTTTCAATCTGGCCGTGCTCTATAAATACCATCTGAATCGCCCGGATGACGCCAAAAAACAGCTGGAAGCCCTCATCGCCTCACCCGACGCCGACGCCGACACGATCGCCCAGGCCAAAGCGGAACTGGCGAAATAATCACGTGCGGAGTTCCGTCTCCCGCTCCCCTTGTCGCCCCAAAGCGGTTCCGCCGCTTTGGGGCTTTTCAATGCCCGGCGACGTGTCCCGCCGGTTCCAAGTCGTAACCCAGGTTGACAGGAAAGCGGTAGGCGCGGTAGATAAACCGATTCCACGGCGGCATTTTTCCGCCGCCGGGCGCCGGCCTCTCCGCACGGAAATCCGGCGTCCCTTCGGCGCCCTCTCGCGCGCAGGGTGTCCGCCGGCCTTGAACCAGCGCCGTTACGAATCGAGGCTTTTCATGAGTACCATTGTGGGCAAAGGGCTTACCTTTGACGACGTTCTCCTGCTGCCCGGCCATTCCGAAATCACTCCGGACATGGTGGATGTCTCCTCCTGGCTCACTCCCCAAATCAAACTGAACATTCCGCTGGTTTCCGCCGCCATGGATACGGTGACGGAGTCGGAAATGGCCGTTTCCATGGCCAGAAACGGCGGCATCGGCATCGTCCACAAGAATGTTCCCATTCATATCCAGCAGCTTGAGGTCGAACGGGTCAAAAAATCCGAAAGCGGCATGATTACCGCGCCGGTCACGGTCAACCCCAACGACACGGTGCAAAAAGCCCTGGATCTCATGCGCGATTTCCGCGTCTCCGGCCTGCCTGTGGTGCGCGGCCAAAAGCTCGCCGGCATCCTGACCAACCGCGACGTGCGCTTTGTCACCGATCCCGCGGCCACCAAGGTCAAAGAAGTCATGACCAGCCGCCGGCTGATCACCGTGCCCGAAGGCACGACCCTGGAACAGGCCAAGGAACACCTGCACAAAAACCGCATTGAAAAACTTCTCGTGGTGGACGCCGACAAACGTCTGTGCGGCCTCATCACCATGAAGGACATCGATAAAATCAAAAAATATCCCAACTCCTGCAAAGACGAGCAAGGCCGTCTGCGGGTCGGCGGGGCCATCGGAGTGGGCGCGGATTGCCTGCCCCGGGCCGAGGCCCTTGTCCAGGCCGGCGTGGATATTCTGGTGCTCGACTCCGCCCACGGGCATTCGGCCAACGTGCTCAGGGCCGTGGCCGAGGTTAAAGCCGCCTTCCCCGGCACGCCGCTTGCGGCGGGCAACATCGGCACCTATGACGGGGCCAAGGCCCTGCTCAAGGCCGGCGCGGATACCGTGAAAGTGGGCATCGGCCCCGGCTCGATCTGCACCACCCGGATTGTCGCGGGCGTGGGCGTTCCCCAAATTACCGCCGTCATGGAGGCCGTCCGGGCCGCCAAAGAAATGGACCGTTGCGTCATTGCCGACGGCGGCATCAAGTACTCCGGCGACGTGGTCAAAGCCATGGCCGTGGGCGCGCACAGCGTGATGATCGGCGGCTTGTTCGCCGGCAGCGAGGAAAGCCCCGGCGAAACCATTCTGTACCAGGGCCGCACCTACAAGATTTATCGCGGCATGGGCTCCATCGACGCCATGAAGGAAGGCAGCTCGGATCGCTACTTCCAGGAAAAAAGCAAAAAATTGGTGCCGGAAGGCATCGTCGGACGCGTGCCCTACAAAGGGCCGGTGGCCGAGAGCCTGTACCAGCTCGTGGGCGGCCTGCGCTCCGGCATGGGGTACGTGGGCGCGGCCGATCTGGCCGAACTGCGCGACAAGGCCCGCCTGACGGAAATCTCTCCGGCCGGCCTGCGCGAAAGCCACGTGCACGACGTGATCATCACCAAGGAAGCCCCCAACTACCAGGTGGACAAGGGCTGATGCCCGGAAAAGTCCTTCATCGGCCCTGATTTCGCCGTACAACGTTTTGCAGACGGAACGCCCATGTCATCATACTCCAAAGTCCTGATCGTCGATTTCGGTTCGCAATACACCCAGCTTATCGCCCGTCGCGTACGCGAAGCCGGGGTGTATTCGGAAATTCTTCCCTGTACCGCCACGGCCGAGCAAATCGCCGAATCCGCCCCCGAAGCGGTCATTCTCTCCGGCGGGCCGGACAGCGTGGGCGAACCCGGCTCCCCGACCCTCAACCCGCAGATTCTCAAGCTGGGCGTGCCCGTGCTGGGCATCTGCTACGGCATGCAGTTGCTGGCCCATGAACTGGGCGGCGGGCTCGCTGCCGCCACCGATCGGGAATACGGCCCGGCCAAGCTGACCCTCGCGGGCGACTCGCCCCTGTTCAAGGGCATCGAGCGCGGCCCCTTCACCGTCTGGATGTCCCACGGCGATCGGGTTACGGCCCTGCCCGCCGGGTTTGCGGTCACCGCCTCCACCCCCACCCTGGACATGGCGGCCATGGCCGATGAAGGTCGCAAGATTTACGCCGTGCAGTTTCACCCGGAAGTGCACCACAGCGCGAACGGCGCGGCCATCCTGCAAAACTTCCTGTTCGGCGTCGCCGGGCTCTCGGCCGACTGGAGCATGAGCTCTTTCGTGGAGCGGACCATTGCCGAAACCCGGGCCAAGGTCGGCGACAAAAACGTGGTTCTGGCCCTCTCCGGGGGTATCGATTCCACGGTGGTCGCGGCCATCCTGCACCGGGCCCTGGGCAAACAACTGCACTGCATTTTTGTGGATCATGGCCTGATGCGTCATAACGAGGCCGAAGACGTGATCACCATGCTCAACAAGCACCTGCCCGGCCTGAACCTGCACCACGTAAACGCTCGGGAGCTTTTCCTCGGTCGGCTGGCCGGGGTGGAAGACCCGGAAGAAAAGCGCAAAATCATCGGCTATGCCTTCATCGAGTTGTTCGAGCGGGAAGCCAAAAATATTCCCGGCGTGGCCTTCCTGGGCCAGGGCACCATTTATCCGGACGTCATCGAGTCGTATTCGCCCAAGGGCGTGGTCATCAAAAGTCACCACAACGTGGGCGGCCTACCGGAAAAAATGGCCCTCAAGCTCATCGAACCCCTGCGCGAACTGTTCAAAGATGAAGTGCGCGCCGTGGGCAAAGAGCTGGGCCTGCCCGACGAAGTCATCCGCAGGCACCCTTTCCCCGGCCCCGGCCTGGCCGTGCGGGTTCTCGGCGATGTGACCGAAGAACGCCTGGCCGTGCTGCGCGCGGCGGACCACATCGTGCAGCAGGAACTGCGTTCTTCCGGCTGGTACCATAAGGTCTGGCAAGGCTTTGCCGTGTTGTTGCCCCTGCGGACCGTCGGTGTTATGGGAGACGCACGCACCTACGAAAACGTGGTTGCCCTGCGGGTGGTGGACAGTGTGGACGCCATGACGGCCGATTGGTCCCGTTTGCCCGCCGAGGTGCTGGCCGGCATGGCCGGGCGCATCATCGGCGAAGTCAAAGGCGTGAACCGGGTGGTCTACGACATTTCCTCCAAGCCGCCGGCGACCATCGAGTGGGAATAGCGGCCGGGCCGCGCTTCGCAATATCCCTTCAAACCGTCGTAAGGCTGGGTTCCCATGTTCGGCATCGGTTCCATGGAATTTCTCGTCATCCTTCTGGTGGCTGTTTTGGTGCTGGGGCCGGATCAACTGCCCAAGTTGATCCGCACCTTCACCAAGGTCATGGGTGATGTGCGCCGGGTCAGCACCGACTTTCAGCGCACCATGAACCTGGAGATCAACCAGGAGGAATACCGGCAGCGCCAGAAAGAAGAAAAGGCCAAAAAACGCCGGGAGGTGGAAGCCCGCAAAGCCGAAGCCGCCAAAGCGGCGACTGAGGTTGCCGCGCCTGAAGCTCCTGAAGCCGCCGAAGCGCACCCCGCTTCCGCCTCCTCCGTCGAAAGGGACAAGGCATGAGCAAGTCGCCCTCCACCGACTCGAAAAGTTCCTCTCCGGCGGAAGAAGTCGCCGTTCCGACAGGCGACGCGCCCACCGGCGCGGATGAGCCGAAACAGGAAGAAGATTCTCCTTCATCCGGCGACACCTCCGGCGATGCGGGCGCCGTTCTCGATACGGAAGCCCCCCCGACGACCGATTCGACTCCCGAAACCGACGCCGACAAGGCCGACACGACGGAAAACGCCGACGACCTCTCTCCCGACGACGAAGAGCCGCAGGCCGGCGAGGAAAAACCAAAAGAGAGCGCGACCGTCGACTCTTCCACCTTTTCCGAGGAACCGGACGAAGACGAAGAAGATGACGGCGACGAGGACGAGGAAGACAAAGACCGCCCCATGACCCTGCGGGATCACCTGACCGAGCTGCGCAAACGGCTCTGCTACATCTTTCTGTTCATTTTGGTCGGCTTCTGCGTCTGCTGGGCCTGGGCCGAACCCATGTTCCACCTTATGATGGAGCCGCTGTACCAGGCCCTGCCGGCGGCCCGCCAGGAACTGAACTTCACCCACCCGACCGAGGCGTTTTTCTGCTACATGAAAGTCGCGTTCGTAGCGGGTCTGTTTCTCACCTCGCCCCTGATTTTTTGGCAGATCTGGAGTTTTGTCGCACCCGGGCTGCATAAGGAAGAAAAAATCTACCTGCTGCCGCTTTCCTTCTTTTCCGCGCTGTTTTTCCTTTCCGGAGCGGCTTTTTGTTACTACGTCTCGCTTCCGTTCGTCTTCGATTTTCTGATGAGCTATAATTCCGAGCACATCCGATCGATGCTCAAAATGGAAGACAGCCTTTCTTTCGTGCTGCAGCTTGTTGTGGCCTTCGGCTTCATTTTCGAAATGCCGCTTTTCGTGTTCTTCCTCTCCCGCATGGGAATCATCACCGCGGCCTGGATGCGCAAAGTCCGGCGCTATGCGATTTTGACCAGCGTTATCGTGGCGGCAATTCTCACGCCGCCGGACGTTATGTCGCAACTTCTGATGGCCGGCCCCTTGCTTATTCTGTATGAATTGAGCATCCTTGTGGCGGTGGTTTTCGGTAAAAAGCCTCCGCAGGAAGAACCTGAAACCAGCCCTTCCCTTCCCGTGCAGGGCGCATAGAGGAAGCTATGAGCCGCAAAGCGACATACGCCCGCACCACGGCGGAAACGGATATTTCGCTCGCCCTCACGGTGGACGGTCGAGGGGAAGTGTCGGTGGATACCGGATTCGGGCTCGCCGATCACTTTCTGACCCTGTTCGCCCACTGGGCTCGTTTTGATCTTTCCCTGACCTGCAAGGGCGACCTGAAGGTCGACGCCCACCATTCCGTGGAAGACGTGGGACTGTGCCTGGGAGCGGCCCTGGCCGAAGCCTTGGGCGACAGAAAGAACATCGCCCGCGTGGGTTCGGCTCGCGTGCCCATGGATGAAGCCCTGGCCGAAGTCTGCGTTGATTTTTCCGGCCGTTCGTTTCTGGTCTGGCGCGGAGCGGAACTTTTGCCCCCGGTCATGGCCGGGGAGGAAAGCGACGTCTGGCGGGAGTTTTTCAAATCCCTGGCAGCCAAGGCCGGAATGAACCTGCATATTGCGTTTTTGTACGGCCAAAACGGCCACCATCTTCTGGAGTCGGCCTGCAAAGGCCTTGGCCTGGCCGTCCGCGCGGCCGTCGCTCAAGCCGAAACCGGCACCCTCAGCACCAAAGGGAGGTTGGACTAATGTCCAAAACTGTTCTCAGACTGTCCTTCACAGTCGCTCTGCTCATGGTCTTGTCCGCCTGCACCACGCCCAAACAGCCCCCCATTCCGGTGGGCAATCTTTCCATCGGCACGGCGTTCTACACGCAGCCCAAAGGAACGGCGGATCTGCTGGCCGGTTACATGACGGACGACATCCGCCCCATCAACGGGCAGACTCTTGCCGAGCTGGATACGCTCTGGTCCGCGACTCTGCGTGAGAAAACCAAACGCAGCTACGTCCAGGGCCGCGGCGCGGCCGACTGCGCCAAAACCGTGCATGCCGCCGAAGGGCATCGCGCCGCTTTGCGCCGCTGGTCCGCCGTGGGGCGCTGCATGGGCGTGGACCTGCTGATCGTGCCGCAAATCGTCGAATGGCGCGAACGCGACGGCGGCGAGTACGGCGTGGAATCCCCGGCCCGCGTGGTCATGGACACCTACATCATCGACGTGCGCAACGAAACGCTCATCTCCCGCTCGCGTTACGATGAAACCCAGTCCGCCCTGACCTCGAACCTGCTGGATGCCGGCAAGTTCATGCAGCGCGGCGGCAAGTGGGTCACGGCGGCGGATTTGGCCAAAGAAGGCATGGAAAAAGCCATCAAGGATCTGGGCCTGTGATCGTTTACCCGGCGGTCGACATCAAAGACGGCAAGTGCGTACGCCTGAAAAAAGGGCGCGCGGACGACGTCACGGTTTTCGCCTCCGACCCGGTGGAGGCCGCCCTGCAATGGGAAAAGCTCGGCGCCGAGCGCCTGCATCTGGTGGATCTGGACGGAGCCTTTGCCGGAAAGCCGGTGAACCTGCCACTGATCAAGCGGATGTGCGACGCGCTGTCCATCCCCATCCAAATGGGCGGCGGCATCCGCGACCTGGAGACCGCCAAGGCGTATGTCGACGCCGGAATCGCCCGATTGATCGTCGGCACCCTGGCTCTGGAGCAGCCCGACCGATTCGCCTCCATTGCTTCGGCCCTGCCCGGCAAAGTGGGCGTATCGCTGGATACGGTTGGAGAGCGCTTAAAGACCAAAGGCTGGGTGGAAGATTCCGGCCAAACCATCTTTGAGGTGGTGCCGACCTTGGCCGACAACGGCGCGGCCTTCATCATCCACACGGATATCGACCGCGACGGCATGCAGGTCGGGGTCAACCTCCCGTTTTTGACCAAGCTTTGTCGCAAAAGCCCCCTGCCGGTCATCGCGGCGGGCGGTGTGGCCACCATTGAGGACATCAAGGCCCTCTATCCGCTCTCACGCGGCGAGGGCAAACTGGAAGGCGCCATCAGCGGCCGGGCCCTGTACGAGGGCACCCTGGATCTGACCCGCGCCATGGAGTGGATCGCCTCCCAGGACTGAGACCGGTGCAGTCTTCAGAAAGACAAAAAGGACTTCGGAATGGCCGAAGTCCTTTTTGTTTGCCCATGATGAGCCGGCGGATAAGCGCGTGACGCCCTCGTCGTACAACCACCGGCGGGCAAAAACATTCCGCCCTGACGTTCCCTTCTTCCTCCCCTCCTTGCCCCGCTTGCCCCGCTTGCCCCGCTTGCCCCGCTTGCCCCGCTTGCCCCGCTTGCCCCGCTTGCCCCGCTTGCCCCGCTTGCCCCGCTTGCCCCGCCCTACGAAAGAGCCCGCGTCATGCGCGGGCTCTTTCGTAGGGCGGGTACCCCGTGTCGAGAAAAAGAACTACTTCTTTGCGGGCGCTGTTTCTTGCACACGCGCACCCTGACCGGCCGACGCGCTTTGCGGCGTGGTTTTGTTTTGTTCAGGCGCTCCCTGGGTGGGCTTGGTCTGGGGGGAAGCGGTTTGGGGCGGAGCTCTGCGCTTTTGCGGCTTGACCGGCTTTACCAATTCGATGGAACTGAAGACCCTCCGCATGTCTTTATCCAGATAGGGGCCGTCCTGGCGCTCAAAATAGGCAAAAAGGAAGCTGGCCAACGTGTCGCCCACAGGTATCTTCAGGCTGTAATACATTTGGGTCGGCTGGCGGGAGGCGCTGACGACGCTTTTCACCGTTATGCCGCGCAACCCGTTGAACGAAACGATTTCAACCGACTCCACCTTCAACTGGGACTGCGTGGACGTCCGAAAAGCCGCCTTCAGATCTTCGGCATCCGCCGGCGACAGATTCGCCAGTTCCTCCTGCGAGGGCATGTTCCCTCTCGGTCCTTCTTTATATTCCAGAAACACGGGAGGATTCTGCATACCGGAACAGTCGTTCCAGGCGAACATGACGGCTTTGACATTGAACAACGTGCGCGATTCCACATCCGGGTCGTAATGCCAACCGCCAGGCAGGGTGATGCGGAACGTTTTCTTCAACTGCAACGTTTGGGAACCTTTCACGGCCGGAAAGCCGCTGACGTCGCCGTACCGTTCCGCAGCCAAAGTCTGCTCTGTAACCCGTTTGGGGATACAGCCCTGCAAAGGCAGCGAGAGGCACAACAAAAGAGAAGCAACGACGCCTATTTTCATAAGGTCTCCGAAATATACAACTTTTATCTATCGGACGAGGATGATGTTCCCAAGAAGATACCCGGTGTGCCCGGCCGGGTCAATTCCAGCGCATATCCTTTGCGCCACAAAAGAATTATCCTTGCCGGGCGGGCAGGCAACGCGGCACCGGCACGGCTTGACTTCCTCATGTTTTCGACTTAGGTAGTTACTCAGCGTTGCGAATCGCGACGTGTACATCAACACCGCCGTCCAGAGGCAGATTGTCTCTGGACTTTTTCATACTCAAGAGGATTTCTGCCATGGAAAGTATTCCTATTTCCGTTGAAGGATTCGAACGCCTGAAGGTGGAGCTGGAACGCCTTAAAAGCGAGCGTCCCGGCGTTATCCAAGCCATCAAGGAAGCTCGGGAAGAAGGCGACCTGAGCGAAAACGCAGGCTACGACGCCGCGCGTGAGCGCCAAGGCATGCTTGAAGCCAAGATTACCTTCATCGAATCGCGCATGGCCCGCTTTAATGTGGTCGACACCGCCGTTCTGAGAAGCGACAAGGTGATCTTCGGCGCCACCGTGGAACTGCTGGACCTGGAAACCGACGAAGAACGCCGCTATACGCTGGTCGGGCCGGATGAAACCGACTTTGCCGGCAAAGGCGCCATCTCCGTCTTTTCTCCCGTCGGCCGCGCCCTGCTCGGCAAAAACGTGGGCGACGAGGCCTCGGTGGACGCCCCGCGCGGGAAAATCTTGTATGAAATCACCGCACTCGCCTTCAACGGGCCGTTCATTTCGATCTGATCACATCATGGCCCCCTGCGCGGCCGTATCAACAAAAGTATATTTTCGGTTTTTTGCCGTCATACCGGCCCGTAAGCGGGGATGTTGGAAAACTCCAAACTTCCCTGCTTACAGGCCGAGGCGAACTCGGTGAATTCCCTCCGATTTGGTCTTGACCTGAATCCTTATTAGGAGTTATTCTCAGAATTATCATTGACGACGACACGCGGGAACGGTATGCCGATATAAGGCGAAACCATCAACCCGCAAGGAGGATTCCATGCCCGCCATGCTCGAAATCTACAAATGTGAAGCTTGTGGCAATATTGTCGAAGTACTGAACGCCGGTGACGGCGATTTGGTTTGCTGCGGCTCTCCCATGAAATTGATGAAGGAAGGCACCACCGACGGCGCCAAAGAAAAGCACGTGCCTGTTGTGGAAAAAACTCCCACCGGCTACAAAGTGAAAGTGGGCGCCGTGGCGCACCCTATGGAAGAGAAACATTGGATCCAATGGATCGAACTGGTCGCCGACGGTATTTCCTACACGCGGTTCTTGAAGCCCGGTGAAGCTCCGGAAGCCGAATTCTGTGTTTCCGCTTCCACTGTTTCAGCCCGCGAGTATTGTAACCTGCACGGCCACTGGAAGGCCTAAAACGCAAGGAAGTCTTCGCATGCAAAAGTACGTCTGCACCGTTTGCGGCTATGTTTACGACCCGGCGGAAGGTGACCCCGACAGCGGCATCGCCCCCGGCACTCCCTTCGACAAAATCCCGGCCGACTGGGTCTGCCCCATCTGTGGCGCCTCGAAAGCCGACTTTGAACCGGAATAAGCCGCACAACGTTATGGTACCAGACGGCCCCTCTCCCAAGGGGCCGTTTCCGCTCCCGGCGCGCGCCGGGTCCCCCGAACATTTCCGGCTTCCATGCCGTTTTCATATGAGGATACGCGATGAAACCACTTGAGATTAAAAAAGATATTTTCTGGGTAGGCAGTGTCGACTTTGAAAGCCGCGACTTCCACGGTTACTCTCTGTCGCCGCGCGGCACCACATACAACGCGTATGTCGTCAAAGACGAAAAAACCGTGCTTTTCGATACGGTCAAAGCCTCTCATGTATCCTCCATGCTCTGCCGGCTCGCCCACGTGACGCCTCCGGAAAAAGTGGACTACATTGTGGTCAACCATGTGGAGCTGGATCACTCCGGCGCCCTGCCCCAACTCGTCGCGGCCTGCAACCCGGAAAAAATCTTCACCTCGCCCATGGGGCAAAAGGCCATGGAAGCCCACTTCAATACCGAGGGCTGGCCGATCCAGGTGGTCAAAAGCGGCGATTCCATTTCCATCGGCAAACGCTCCATCCATTTTCTTGAAACCCGCATGCTCCACTGGCCGGACAGCATGTTTTCCTACATTCCCGAAGACAAGCTGCTGATCAGCAACGACGCCTTCGGCCAGAACATCGCCTCTTCCGAGCGCTACAGCGACGAAATCGACCGCGCCGCCTTGGATCACGCCATGACGGAGTATTACCACAACATCGTGCTACCGTTCTCGCCTCAGGTGATCAAGGTGCTCGGCCAAGTGAGGGAAATGAAGCTGGAAATCGACATGATCGCCCCGGATCACGGCCTGATCTTCCGCACCCGTGAAGAAGTCGCCCACGTGCTTTCCACCTACGAGCGCTTCGCGCTGCAAAAGCCGAACAAACGCGCTCTGATTGTGTACGACACCATGTGGCACAGCACGGAAAAGATGGCCTACTCCGTAGCCGAGGGCTTGGCCTCGGTAGGGGTGCCTTACCGAATCATGGATCTCAAAAGCAACCACCACAGCGCCGTCATGACGGAATTGGCCCGTTGCGGCTTGGTCGTTGTCGGTTCCCCCACCCACAACAACGGTATTTTACCCGAAGTCGCCAAGATGCTCACCTATATGAAAGGATTGCGCCCGCAAAACCGCATCGGCGGCGCCTTTGGTTCCTTCGGCTGGTCCGGGGAATGCGTGAACATCATCAACGAGTGGCTCGGCTCCATGGGTATGGAATTGCCCGTGTCCCCGGTCAAACACAAGTTTGTGCCCGGCCACGATGCCGCCAAGCTCTGCTTTGATATGGGCAAAGAACTGGGGCAGGCCCTCATCGCCAAGTGCTTGGCGTAAAAGAACGATGCCTCCGGCGGCCGGGGGAAATGGTTCCCCCCGAACCCCCTCGATGTGTGGGCCGGTTTTGCTTTGCAAAGCCGGCCCTACACGTTCAAGCGGCCTTTGGAGAATCATGTTCTCGCCTGAAACCGTCCATCACCCCGTCGTGACGGCTGCCGGTACCCCGAAAGATCTCGATTGACTCACGCCGAACTCATTCTTACGTTCTCCGCATTACCAACTTCGGAGGTGCGCATGCCCCTGCCTTTCATCAGCCCCGCCGAGGCGGCCAAGCGTTTGGCCGAGGGGTCCCTCATTGCCGTGGATATCCGCGAAACCGATGAATACCGGGAACTGCGCCTCCCCGGCGCACGTCTGCAACCACTTTCCGTCTTGCGGCACCTGCTGGCTGACGCCGCTCTCGAGCGGGCGGTGGTTTACTTTTGCCGTTCGGGCAGACGCACCAAAGCGGCGGAAGATATTCTGGCGGCCAGAGGTCATGCGGAAGCCCACATCCTGGAAGGCGGCCTGAACGCCTGGATCGAGGCCGAGCTGCCCGTCGAACGCAGCGCCGTTCCCCTGCCCATCATGCGTCAGGTGCAGATCGGCGCCGGCTCGTTGGTGCTGCTCTTCCTTCTGCTCGGCCGCTTTGTCGCCCCGGGGTTCACTCTTCTGGCCGGTCTGGTCGGCGCGGGGCTGGTGTTCGCGGGTATTACCGGCTTTTGCGGCTTGGCCCGCCTGCTGGCCATCATGCCGTGGAACAAGAAAACCTCGTAACCGCAAAACGGTCGAGGTGTTGGAATGCTTCGTTGAGCCGACCCGAGCAGCCGAAAATATCGAGAACATTTTTACTTTGAAAATGTTTAGAAACCATATTACAGACCGGCTTCCAAACGAGCCGCGCGAGCGGGCATCCGCTTGCGCGGCTGCCGGAGCAAATTAATTTTTCAAAGTTAATTTGCTCTATGCACAACCTCGGGCAACGACGGGTTTCCCTTTATTTGCCCTCCATCTGCAGCAGTTTGTCCAAAACCTTCAGCTCCGCGCTCAGGCTCATGGCATCGTTGGCCAAAAGCCTGTCGTGCTCGGCCGTAAAGGCTTTTTCCAGGCGGTCCAAGGTCTCCTCGGTCTGCGTAAGCAACAGAGCCTGCTCCTTGCCGGTCGCCGTCAAGCGGGCGAACTCCTCCACCACCCGGTGGGCGGCGGGCAGGTATCGGTTCAGAAAACGCGTGCCGGGGGCCACGTCGGCCGGATCGTTCCGCATAAGGTGAAGCAATCGTTCCGTACCGGCCAGAATGCCGTCCAAATGCCGGTGCATGGAAGCGGGCACTTTCTCCCGCTTGCCGGAAAGCTCCAAGGCCGTGGCGTAAAAACGGTCCAGAGGATCCAGAGCGGTCCCATTGCCGACGGGAAGCGACCCGAGGGCCGTGAGTCGGGAATGCAGCGCTTCGTTCAGTTTGTCCACGGCCACAAAAGTTTTACCGGCCGAAGCATCCCACGACTCGGGCTGCGGGCGATGCTTCAGACGCAGAAGCTGAGCCAGAATGTCGTCCCCCGCTTCGACCAGAGGCAGGCTTTCCTTGCCGGGACGCCTGCAACGAACGTGGTAGGATTCCAACTGGCCGACCAGCCTGCGCAACGGGGCCGAGAGCGGCACGGGCAGGCCTTTGTCTTCCAGGCAGAGCCGCAGCGCTTTGTTCAGATTGCCGAGGCGTCCGCGCAACATCGGCGTCAGTCGGAAAAAGCCGTACAGCGTCTGCACCGCCGCGCCGGCCACGGCAAAGAGCCCAAAGGTCACGAAGGGGATCTCCACGGAGACGAACCCCAACCCCAGGCACAGAATCGGGGCCATGACCCATTCCCGGCCGATGCGTCCTTTCTTGTCGAACACCCGCTGCAGCCACGTCTGGAAGCCGCCGAAAAACACGGCCGCGCCCGGCGACATGCCCTGCATAATCAGCATAACGGTCTGAGCCGCGCCCGTCACCGAGGGCAAGACCCACGGGGCGGTCAAAGAAATGCCGCGCGGCACCAGACAAATCAACCCGACATACGACCAGAAGGAAAAGCCGTAGCGCGACGCGCCCAGCAGGCAGGCGGCCACGGCCGTGGCATGGACGACGATACGCATGCCGATGTCGGCGGCGGCTTGTTTGGCGCCCTCAAAGGCTCTGCCGAGAAAGCCGCCAAGAGGATCATTTTCCATTTTGTCCGCTCAAGGCTTGTTGCCGAGGATTCCCGGCCGCGTGGGTCACGGCCGCTTTGGCTCCGGAGGCGGCCAGGTTGGTGAGCCTGGTCCGCAGTTCGTCTTCCATTCCGGCCAGTTCTTTTTCCACGCTCTGGCGGCGCTCGCGGCCTTCCTGGGCGATGCGCAGGGTTTCCTCAATGGTGCCGATGAGCTTTTGGTGCACTTCGCGCAGGGTTTCCACGTCCACCATGGAACGCTCCACCTGTTTGGCCGTTTCCACAGCCGCGCCTTCCAGCATGGCCGCGTTTTTGCGCAGCAGATCATTGGTGGTGTCGGCCACGTTTTTTTGGAGTGCGGCGGCTTTTTGCTGTCCGTGCAGGGAAAGGGCCAGAACCATCTGGCTTTTCCAAATCGGAATAGTCGAAAGAATACCGGTCTGGATTTTCTCGGCCAGGGTTTGGTTGTTGTTTTGGATCAAACGAATCTGTGGGGCGGTCTGAACCGTGATGGTCCGCGAGATTTGCAGGTCGTGCAGGCGGCGCTCAAAGCGGTTGATGCGCTCGGCAAAGTCGCGTACCCGCTGGGCGGCCATGGCGTCGTCGCCCACCTCGGCCTGAAGCTTGGGCAGCTCTTCGGCGCGGGCTTTTTCCAGGCGCTGTTTGCCGGCCTCGATGCACACGCTCAGATCCTGATGAAACTTCTTGTTGTGCTCGTAAAGCTGTTCGAGCACTTCAATATCGCGAAGCAGCCCGACCATGGCCTCGTCAAGCTTGCCGGTGATGATTTCCACCTGCTCGGAGAGGGTTTTGAACTTGGCGATGGTACGTTCGGCGGTGTTGAACAGCGAACCGACCACCGGAATGCTCTCCAGGAATCCCTTCTTGTCGGCGGCCAGCGACTCGAAGTCCACGTCTTTGACCTTGAGCATCAGGTCGGTCAGGTCGCTGCCCACGGGGCCGGCATCTTTGGCGCGGACCTGTTCCAGAAGGCCGTCGGCAAAATGGGCGATATTGTTCATGGTTTCCGTACCGAAGGTAACGGAAACAGCCGGGTCTTCCAGGTTGATGGTGGCGGCGAGGGCCGTTATGCGCTCGGCGCTTTCGGCGGGCAAATTTTCTTCAAGCAGGGCCGGTGTCTGGCTCATAGTCACTCCAAATAGAAAGGAATATATTCGCCCCCCCGGAGAACCGGCGCGAACGATTCTTCGAGACAATTTCACACTGAAATTGTCTCTGCACAACCATATTGCCGACGGACTTTGCCGCGCCCGCAAGCAAACAGAGATTCGATGGTCGGCATGTTGGCGGCACTGCCGTGTTCCACCCGCTCGGTCGTCGGAGCAAACCGACTTTTTCAAAGTTGACTTGACTAAATAGGCCGGCAGGACGGGGGAATCAAGGAGTTTATGAATTGAAGGAATGCACTGCACCAGTGGAAGGGTTCCCGCTCAAGGGAGGGGCCAAACGGTCCTTTGGCCAATTCCACCGCAAGCGCACCCGCCTCTTCAGAAATCGGGAAACACACCCGGCATCCGTGAATCTCCTCCAACCGCGGCGTCCGCCCCTGTGGGCTATGTCACTTGACGGCCGGCAAAAGCCGCCCTTCGCTTCACACCCACCGCCCAGGCAGGGTGCGCCGACATGACGGCCACTCCGCAGAAGACCAAAGCAAACAGCCAAAGAACGGACGGAAGCTTTCGCATGGCTACTTATGGGGAAAGATCAACGTGGACACCGCCTTTTCCATCTTCCGGCATACCACTTCCATAGCCGGACCGTGGTCGTGGCCGAGCAAGTGGGCCAGACCATGAGCCAGAAGGCGTACAGCGTGTTCTTCCGGTTCCTGGCCGTAGAGCAGGCATTCGCGACGCAGGGTCTCCGGAGAAATGGCCAGAGAGCCGAGAGACGGAGCCTCCCCCACGCCTGTGGCGTAGGGGACAGGCGAAGCCTTTTCCGGGAAAGCCAAGACGTTGGTCGGTCCGGGCAGCCCCAAGGCATCCGCATGCAGGCGGGCCATCTCGGCGTCGGCCATCAGGCGGATTTCCACTCCACCCTGCTCCACACCGACGGCGGCTCCCATGACGGCGACAATTCGACGCAATTCCGCCCGACGGAAAGGAAATCGCCAATCCGTCGAGGGGTTTTTTCTCATGTACGCAGCCAGTGCCATGACTATTGCGGTAAAGACGAATGAGGGGTTTTGTCGGAAAGCGCCGCCGAGTCCTCAACCGCCGCCGCACCCTGGTCGGGCCGTTTGTCGGTGCGCGCGGGGTAGGCGATGCGGTGATGGAAAATGCCGCGCAGCATCCGATGGAAGCTCTCGGCCAGACTGCTGAGGTCTTTGAAGGTCAAATCCGCGTCGTCCAACTGCCCATCGGCATAAATGCCTTTGATGATGCCGTCGATATGCCGGCGTAGCAGCATGGGGGACGGATCCTTCAAAGTCCGGCTGGAGGCCTCCACGGCGTCGCCCAACATGACGATGGCCGCCTCGCGGGACTGCGGCTTGGGGCCGGGGTAGCTGAAGTCCTCGATCTTGGGCGGCGGGCCTTCGGCCTGCTGTTTGGCTTTTTCATAAAAGTAGCGAATCAGCCCGGTCCCGTGGTGCTGGCGGATGATGTCCGTCACTTCTTTACCCAGGCGGTGCTGTTCGGCCATTTCCGTGCCCTGCTTGGTGTGGGAAATCAAAACCAGGGCGCTCATGGAAGGCGTCAGACGATTGTGCGGGTTTTCATCGGAAATCTGGTTCTCAATGAAATAACCGGCTTTGTTGGTCTTGCCGATGTCGTGGTAAAGAGCCGCGACTTTGCACAGCAGAGCGTTGGCCCCCACTTCCTTGGCCCCGGCCTCGACCATGTTGGAGACGATCAGCGAGTGGTGATAGGTTCCGGGCGCATTGAGCATGAGATCGCGCAACAACGGCTGTTCAAGGTTCAGCAACTCCATGAGCCTGAACCGGGTGGTGTAGCCGAAGGCCATCTCGACCACCGGGGCCAGGGCAAAGGTCAGGAGCATGGAAACCACGGCGCTGCCCGCCACGGCCAAGGCTTCGAACAGATAGCGGGTGTGGATGCCCCCGTACAGGAAGGTCGCGCCCACCCACATGGCCAGCAGCCCGCCCAACAGGGGCGGCAGGCTCCAGACCACATCCTGACGGCTTTGGGTGCGCACGGTCAGCCAGGTGCTCCACATGGCGCTGAGGAAATAGAACAGGAAGTAGCCAAGATTGCCCCGCGTCATCAAGGTGCAGAAAAATGCCAGCAACAATCCCGTGACCAGGTATCGTCGGGTGGAAAAAATCAGCGAGGCGATGGATGCCGCCCCGGCAACCGGCACGGCGAAAGCGGCGCTTTCCGCCGAAAACCCGGTCGATGCGGCCGCCATCTGCATGGCCATGATGTCGATGCCTTTGGCCAGCAGCGCGAACAAAGCCAACAACACGGCGATGAACACATAGTCGCGCCGGCTGAGTCTGCCGGCGGGCTTGCCGCTGGGAGAGAACAGCAAACCGGTGGATAGCAGCAGCCCGCACACCGAAGCGCCCAAAAACCGGGAGGAATCAAACCGGTCGGCCTTGCGTTTCCACAGAGCCAGAACCTTCAATTGCTGCTCGTGGGTCACCCGCTCACCTCGGCGGACCAGCAGTTCGCCGCGCTGGATGCGGTGCTGCACTGGCGCGACCGCCTGTTCCAACCCCTGAGCGCGTTGTTCCGTGACTTCCAGATTGGGGGTCAGGCTGGGCGGAGTCAAAACGGCAAACAGGCGCAAAATGGCCCGCCTGCCCGGGTTGGTGATGGAAAGCGCCTTGACCGCCCCGGTCAGCTGGGTTTCCACGCTCTTCAAGTCCTGCACGCCCTGAAGCTCCGGAAACAGCGTCTCTTCTCCGGTCTCGGCGTTGCGCACCACAATGCCGCCCTTGTGTGAGAAGACCGTACGCATATCTTCCAGAACACCTTCGCGCAGCAGCTTTTGCACCATGGGCAGGGCCTGCTCCAGCACGGCGTTCTGCACCTGGGTCGAAGACAGGGCGTTGATGTCGGCCAAGGTGAGGTCGTCCGACCCCGCCGTCGAGCCGAGCAGGACGCGCAGCACCTGTTCTTTTTCTTCGGAAGTCTGGGCCTGATTGATGGCCATAAAGGTGTCCTGGACTTTGGTGTACAGCCCGTCCACGGCGTCGAGATCCAGATCGCAGACCATGGGTTGCAGCCGGCGGACCTGGGCGCGACGCTCACGAGTGCTTTCTTGATCTTCAAACAGCAGGCTTCGGTCGGCGATGATGTCCGTCGGGGCGGGCTCGCCCGCGGCGACCAGGGGAACGTTGGGAGAAAAATCCAAGCTGGAAAGGGCCGCAAGCAGGAGAATCACCGCGAGCAACACACTGTAGGAGCCGTCGGGAATATGCCGGCGCCGGCGTTCCAGCCAGAGGGAAAAAGCCGATCTGGCTTTGTCGGGAATCTGTTTAACCGTTGCCATATGCTCTGACGATGCGGCTCACCAGCGGGTGGCGCACCACGTCTTCCTCGGTAAAGTGTTGGATGTGTATGCCTTCCACGTTGTCCAGAATCTTCAGCGCATGCACCAGACCCGAGCGCTCCCGCCCGTTTTCCGTCGGCAGGTCGATCTGGGTGACGTCGCCGGTAATGGCCATGCGCGACCCGAAGCCCATCCGCGTGAGGAACATCTTCATTTGCTCCATCGTGGTGTTTTGGGCTTCGTCCAGAATGATGAAGGCATCGCTCAAAGTTCGCCCGCGCATAAACGCCAGGGGGGCGATCTCGATGACGCCGGTCTCCATCATTTCGGCCACGCGTTCAAAATCCAACATGTCATGCAAGGCGTCGTAAAGAGGACGAAGGTACGGGTTGACCTTTTGGGCCATGTCGCCGGGAAGAAACCCCAGGCGTTCCCCGGCTTCCACGGCCGGCCTGGTCAAGATAAGACGCTTGACTTTTTTGGCAAGCAGCATTGAGAGCGCGGCGGCAACGGCCAGATAAGTTTTGCCCGTTCCGGCCGGACCGACCGCGAAAATCATGTCGCTATGTTTGAGGGCGGCAACATATTCACGCTGGCGCAGAGTTTTGGGGCTGACCGTCCGACGCGAGGCGGTGGTGAAAACCGCTTCCCGAAACACGCCGCGCACGTCGGCGTCCGGGTCTTTTTCCACCATGGCGTAAGCATGGGCAAGATCCCGAGGGTAAAACCTGCCGCCTTCCTTCAGCACCGCATACAGTTGCGTCAAGAGGCGCCCCATGCGGGAAGGCGCGTCGCCGTCGCCCATGACGGTCACACTGCTGCCCCGCCCCGCGAGGCGAAGGCCCGAAAGCCCCGAAAGCGCCCGCAGGTTTTCGTCTTGAGGACCAAAAAGCAACGCGCTGAGCGCGGGATCGTCAAAATTCAGGGTAAGGCCCGATTCGTTTTTCACCATGCCGTTGTCGTGTTTCCTCCCGGCCGTTATTCTTACGTTTACACCATACCCGCAAAGAGTTTCTCCGTCCATCCTTTTAAGCCAAGCTATTTCACTGGGTTATCCGCTAATATTGCGCAAGGCGACATATAAAATCACCTATACCGGCCGGCACAATCTCTGCAACACAGGAGCGTGCGACGGCGAAAAATGCCGTGCGCCCGAAAGCCAATACTCTGACCCAGGAGGCGACCCATGCCCGGAATCAGTTCCCTCACCGGCGGATACGGCACCACCATTTCTCTTGCCGACTTGACGACCACGGAAAATAAAAAGAGCGCCGCAACGGCCTATGCGGACAAATTTGCCGCCCGCACGTCGACCGACGCGGGCCAAAGCGCCGGAACCTCCACCGAAGTGGTCAGAGCCGCCCTGGCTCAGGCGCTCAAAGAACTGTCCCAAAAAGAAGGCGGCCGGATCACCTTTGCCAAAATCGCCGCCTATCGCCAGGACCTGGAAAAAGAGTTCACCGAAAAGATGCGCAAAGACCTGACCGATGCCGGGCTGCCCAAAGACACCGAGTTCACGCTGACTCTCTCAAAGGAAGGAAGCATTCAGGTGCAGTGCGATGACGAGGCTTCCAAGGCGGCCATTGAGGAATACCTCTCGAAAAATCGCGCCATGTGCGAAAAGTTCGGATACATCCAAGCGCTGGGCAGCGTGGAAAAAGCCGATCGTCGAGCGATCGCCGGCGGCTCTACGTCGTTGAGTGCCATGAAAGCGGAGATCCAAGCCTCGGCCGTGAGCGCCTTTTTTGATACGGCCCTGCAAAACGGATTTTCCCCCTCGTCCCTGAACGCCACCTTCGGCGCGGGCGACTCCGCCGCGTTTTACAGCGGCGTCAGCGCGTTGGTATAGGCCGGAATCCGCCTTCCTTCATGAAGCGGGAGCGCTTCGGGCGACAGTGCCGTTAATCATTCCCTTAAGCTTTTATCGCGTTGCTTTTCCCGTCGTTTTCCGGCATGACGGCGTCTATGTTGCAACCGTTGCGAATCATTCAGGTCGTCAACGTGCGCTGGTTCAACGCCACCGCTTGGTACGGCCTTTTTCTCGCCCGCCTGCTGCGCGATGCCGGGCATAAAGTCCTGGCCCTCGTCCCGGCCGGAACGGAGTGCTGCGAACGGGCTCAAGCCATGGGCCTGGATACGCTCACGCCCGATCTGAACACCGCCTCTCCCCTTCGCCTGGGTGCTTCCCTGAAAGCACTGCACGGCATCGTGCGGGACTTTTCGCCGCAGGTGGTCAACTGCCATCGGGGCGAAGGCTTCCTGCTCTGGGGGCTCCTCCGGGCCATGGGGCACGACTTTGCCCTGATCCGCACCAGGGGCGACCAACGCCCGCCCAAAAACAACGTCCCCAACCGCCTGCTGCACCGCCGGGCCGACGCCCTGATCGCCACAAACTCCCGCACGGCCCACGCCCTGGCCGGCCTGGGCGTGCCGAACGAACGCATCACCACCATTCTCGGCGGGGTGGATACCTCGGTCTATTCGTTTGATGCCGAAGGGCGCGAACGGGTGCGTCAAGAATTCGGCTTCACCCCGGAACACGTCGTTCTCGGCCTGCTCGGCCGCTTCGATCGGGTCAAAGGACAAATCGAACTGCTGCGCGCCCTGGCCGGGTTGCGCGCCCGCAATGCCGCTCTGGAAGCCTCGTTGCGCCTGATTCTTATGGGTTTCACCACTTCCATGAAACAGGAAGAGGTCGAAGCGGCCATCCAGGAACTCAAGTTGGAAGACGTGGTCCACATCACCGGCAAACGCTCCGACGTGCCCGCCTGCATCAGCGCCTTCGACCTGGGGGTGATCGCCTCGCAGGGGTCTGAAGCCATTGCTCGGGCGGCCTTCGAAATCATGGCCTGCAGGGTGCCGCTTGTCGGCACGGATGTCGGCGTTATGCCGGACCTCCTTGAGCCTGAAGCCCTCGCCTCGACCGGAGACGCCCCGGCTCTGGAGAACCTGCTGGAACGCGCCTCGGCCCCGGATTTTCGCGCCACGCTGCGCGAACGCCAGGCCGGCCGGATTTCCGAACTGGACTCCCGAGGTTTCCTGTACCGCACGCTTGCGGTGTATCATAAAGCCCTGCAACGGCGCGGGCTTTCGCGCCTTATATAAAGGACCGATCATGCTTCTGTTTGCCAGCGACAACAACTCCGGCGCGCATCCGCGCATTCTCGACGCCCTGCACCGCGTCAACAACGGTCGGGTTTCCTCTTACGGCGCGGACCACTGGACCGAGGAAGCCGTGGAAATGCTGCGCGCGCAATTCGGCCAAGACGCTCGTCCCTGGTTCGTGTTTCTGGGTACGGCCGCCAACGTCTTGGGCCTGAAAAGCATACTTCGTTCGCACCACGCGGTAATTTGCCCGGAATCGGCCCACATCAACACCGACGAGTGCGGCGCGCCGGAAACGATCATCGGCGGCAAGCTCGTGGTGGTTCCCTCGCACGCCGGCAAAGTCGACCTGGAAGAGTGCGCGCAAAAACTTATTCTGCGCGAGGCGGTGCATCACCCCTACCCCAAGGTGTTGTCCATCACCCAGCCCACGGAATACGGCACCCTGTATTCCCTTGACGAGCTGAAAAAAATCTCGACTTTTTGCCGGGCCAACGACTTATGGCTGCATATGGACGGCGCCCGGCTGTGCAACGCCGCCGCGGCCCTCGGCGTCGGACTGAAAGAAATGACCGCCGACGCGGGCGTGGACGTACTTTCGTTCGGCGGCACCAAAAACGGACTGATTTCCGGCGAAGCCGTGATTTTTTTCAACCCGGAACTGGGGCACGAGTTCAAATACGTGCGTAAGCAGTACATGCAGCTCGGTTCCAAAATGCGCTTCATGGCCGCCCAGTTCACCGAATATCTCAAAGACGGCCTGTGGCTTGAAAACGCCCAAAAGGCCAACCGGGCGGCCAAGCGCCTGGCCGACGGCCTGGTCGGCCTGGAACACGTCAACTTCGTGCATCCGGTCGAAGTCAACGCCCTGTTCGTGCGTATGCCGCAAAAGGCGCTGGACGCCTTGTCGAAAAACTTCTATTTTTACATTTTCGATCCGTATGATCAGGAGGGATTCCCCAAAGGCCGGCCGATGATCCGCCTGATGACCTCCTTCGACACCACGGACGACGAAGTCGACGCCCTGATCGAAGCCGTTCGGGCTGTTGGAGCATTGTAATAAAAAATCTGAAGATGTGATCTGAAAGTAAGGGAGAACGCCGTGAACGTGCTGAAAATGACGGATCTGGATCTTGCCGGCAAACGGGTGCTGTTGCGCGAAGACCTGAACGTGCCGCTCAAAGACGGCAAAGTCGCTTCCGACGCCCGTCTTGTGGCCGCCCTGCCCGCCGTCCGCCATGCCCTGAAGGCCGGAGCGGCGGTCATCCTGTTCTCTCATCTGGGCCGGCCCACGGAAGGCGAGTACAGCGAGGAAAACTCTCTGGCCCCGGTGGCCGCGCGCCTCTCCGAGCTTTTGGGCCTGGAAGTGCCCCTGTGCAAAGACTACCTGGACGGCGTGAACGTTGAGCCGGGGCGGGCGGTTCTCTGCGAGAACGTGCGCTTCAACAAGGGCGAAAAAAAGAACGACCCGGCTTTGAGCAAACGCTACGCCGCGCTCTGCGACATTTTTGTCATGGACGCCTTTGCCACGGCCCACCGAGCGGAAGCCTCCACGGCCGGGATCACGGAGTTCGCCAAAGCGGCCTGCGCCGGTCCCCTGCTCGCGGCCGAGCTGGAAGCCCTGGGCAAAGCCTTTGCCCACCCCGAACACCCGCTGGTGGGCATCATCGGCGGTTCCAAGGTTTCCACCAAGCTCACCGTGCTTGACTCCCTGAGCAAAAAAGTGGACCGCCTGATTGTGGGCGGCGGCATCGCCAACAACTTTTTGAAGGCGGCCGGGTATGAAATCGGCATTTCGCTGTGCGAGCCCGAGCTTGTGGGCGAAGCGGCCCGACTCATGCAGGCGGCCAAAGACGCGGGCGGTGAAATTCCCCTGCCCGTGGATGTGGTGGTGGGAACGGCTTTTTCCGCCGACAGCCCGGCGACGATCAAGACTGTGGACAAAGTGACCGCCGAGGACATGATCCTGGATATCGGCCCAAAAACCGCCGCCCTGTATGCCGAACTGATCGGCAAAGCCAAGACGCTGCTCTGGAACGGCCCCGTGGGCGCGTTTGAGCTGCCCCGATTCGCCGAAGGAACCAAGGCCGTGGCCAAAGCCGTGGCGGAAAGCGCCGCGTTTTCCGTTGCCGGCGGCGGCGACACTCTGGCCGCTGTGGAAACTTTCGGCGTGAAAGACAAAATTTCCTACCTTTCCACCGCCGGCGGGGCCTTCCTGGAATTCCTGGAGGGGAAAATCCTTCCAGCCGTGGCCGCGCTGGAAAAACGGGCGAAATAAACACGTCACGGCGCGTCGTCGCCGCCACCGCATATAACCGAACCAGAGGGTCAAACGTGTCCAATCCATTTCTTGAATCCGACTTCGCCCCCCCGCCGTCTTTTCGCAAACGCAGACCCGTGATCTTCTGGGGCGGGGTGCTGCTGGCCGTTTTTGTCTTGTACAACAGTGTTCAGGCCCTTCGCCATTCGCTTTTTCGCGGCCCGTTTGTCGGCGTCATTCATGTGGAGGGCGTCATCCTCCAGTCCGACGAGATCGTCGCTTTTGCCGATGAGCTGCGCCAAGATTCCGCCGTCAAAGCCGTGGTGGTGCGGATCAACTCCCCCGGCGGCGGCGTGGCTCCGTCGCAGGAAATCCACATGGCGATCAAACGCTTGGCCGACGTCAAGCCGGTGGTGGTCTCCATGAGCTCCATGGCCGCATCCGGCGGTTATTACATCGCCGTGGCCGGCAAAGAAATCTACGCCATGCCCTCGACCCTGACCGCAAGCATCGGCGTCAAGCTGCAGGTGCCCAACGCCGAAGAACTCATGCGCAACATCGGCCTTTCCTCCAAGACCCTGGTGACCGGCCCCTTCAAGGATTCCGGCACCTACGCCAGGGAAATGACCCCGAAAGAGGAAGCCTATTTTCAGGATCTGATCGGCAACATGTACGACGAGTTTGTCAAAGCCGTGGCCCAGGGGCGCAGACTGTCGGAAGAAGAGGTCCGCAGCCTGGCCGACGGCAGAGCCATGACCGGCCGCCAAGCCATGGAAGCCGGGCTGGTCGACAATCTGGGCGACATGCACACGGCCGTCAAACGCGCGGCGGAACTCGGCGGCATGTCCAAAGACGCCCGGCCGGAATTGCTTGAAGGCCCCGTGCCGCCCGATTCCTGGGTGCGGGATCTGTTCGAGTCGTTGCTGCGCTGGAGCGCCCAAGGCCGGGCCGACGTGCAGCAACCACAGTTTTTTTACTAGGGTTTCTTGATGCGCCGCTTCGGCCTGCTGCTGCACATCTCATCCCTGCCGTCGGCTTGCGGAGTCGGCGATCTGGGGCCGACCGCCCACGCCTTTGTGGACCTGCTGGCCGCGAGCGGTGCCAAAGTTTGGCAGTTTTTGCCGACAACGCCCACGTCCGTCTTTATCGGCAATTCTCCCTATTCCAGCCCGTCCGCGTTCGCGGGCAATCCCCTGTTCATCAGCCCGGAGGCCCTGGCGGCCGACGGGCTGATATCTCCGGCCGACATCGATTGCGTGAACTGCTGCGTGCCGGAAGCCCTTCACCACCCGGCCGACCGAGTGAACTTCGCCGCCGTGAGCAGGCACCGCGAACATCTGCTGCGGGCGACGTTCGAACGCAACGCCCATCGCCTCTCCGATAATCCCGACTTTACCGCCTTTTGCCGCCGGCACGAGCACTGGTTGCTCGATTACACGCGCTTTGTCACTTTAAAAGAAGAGCACGGCGGCGCGGCCTGGTTCCAATGGCCCGAAGCATACAAACGGCGCGAGTCCAAGGCCCTTGAGCGCTGGGACGCGCACGCCGCCGTGGGCATCATGCGTGAGGCCTTTGCCCAGTACCTCTTTTTTCGCCAATGGGAATCCTTGCGCCGGCATTGCCGGGTGGCCGGGGTCACCCTTATGGGCGACGTTCCCATTTACGTCACCCACGACAGCGCCGACGTCTGGGCCGCGCCGGGTTTCTACCGCCTGAATGCCGCTCTCACCCCCGTCGCCGTGGCCGGAGTGCCGCCGGACTACTTCAGCGAAACCGGTCAACGCTGGGGCAACCCCATCTACAACTGGGACGCCCTGCAACGCGACGGATTTACATGGTGGAAGCGGCGCATCGCCCACAACCTGCTGCTCTGCGACATCATTCGCCTGGATCATTTCAGGGGATTTTGCGGATACTGGGAAATTCCCGCCGAAGAGAAAACCGCCGTCAACGGCCGCTGGCGCAAAGCCCCGGCCGAAGCGTTCCTGCGTTCGCTTCAGGAGCATTTCGGGTCTTTGCCTTTTGTTGCCGAGGATCTGGGCGTAATTACCGACGACGTGCGCGAAACCATGCGCGCCTTTGCCCTGCCCGGCATGCACGTGCTCCAGTTCGCGTTTTCCGGCGAAAAACCGGCGTACAACACCGCCGTTCCCCACCTGCATACGGCGAATTCGGTGGTCTACACCGGCACCCACGACAACCCGCCCACTCGACAGTGGTTCGGCGGGCTCGGCCATGACGAGCGCCAAGCGTTCCTGCGTTACGCCGGAAAAGCTGTGGGGGAACACGATGCGGCCGCGCTCTTGTCGCGCCTGGCCTTTGCCTCGCCGGCCGACGTGTGCCTCGTGCCGATGCAGGACGCCTTGAACCTGGGGGCCGAAGCCCGTTTCAATACACCCGGACTGGCTGCCGGAAACTGGGAATGGCGTCTCGACCGCCGGCCCACCCTCGACGACCTTCATCCGCTGCGGGAGTTGGCCGAAATTTATGGCCGTCTGCCGGACGAGGCCCCGGACATGGGCCTTCCGCCCGATTATTCGTAGCTCCCTTCTTCCTCCACGCGGTCCGTCACTCGGCGGCTGGCAGGGCCTCGACGTTCAGCTCTTCCAGAGACTTGCCGGCGGTATTTTCAGTGGAAAAAACCAGCAGGGGAACAAGCAGCAGCAGCAGAGCTCCCGCCAGCAGGTACACGCCGCTTCGCCCATACGCCTCGGCAAGCCAATAGGTGGGCAGCTGAAAAACGATCATCCCAAGACGCCCAAAGCCCTGCACGATGCCGACGGCGGTGTTGCGGATGCCCGTGGGGAACGACTCGGCGGTGTAGGTGAACAGGCCGAAGGTTCCGCCCATTGTTCCCAGCACGTTGATGATGCCCAGGGGAATCAAAAAATCGGAGTCGGGCGGGCAAAGCCCGTACCCTATGGCGCCGACGCCGGCGAGCAGCAACATCAAGGTCAGGCACTGCCGCCGCCCCAGAGAGTCGGACAAATAGGCCGACAGCAGACAGCCGAGCGGAATAAATACGGCCAGCCAGGCGGAAATCCGCAATCCCGGTTCAAGCCCGACCTCCGCGTCCAGCAGAATCGGCGGCCAGATCAGAATATTGAAAAGCGCCGGAATGCCCAGACCATACAGGGCAAGTTGCGGGAAGAAGCGTCTGCGATATTCCCCGCCGCTCAAAAACTTCACGACCTCCCGCAAAGGCACGGCCTTCCCGGCCCGGCCGGATAAATGGGCAAGCGGCACATCACGCCTGCAAAGTTCGGCCATGATCGCTTCGGCCTCCGCGACGCGCCCCTTGCCGACCAGCCAACGCGGCGACTCTTTGATGAAGATCAGCGCCAGGCAGATGGGCAGCAGGCCCACCCCGCTGAAATAAAGGATATACCGCCAGGAGTCGGGAACAACCGGCGCCGTTGCCCACGACAGGACCGCGACCACGGGGGGGGCCGTGAACCCCACCATGGCGATGAGGCTTTGCAGCTTTCCTCGGCTTTGAGCCGGGGCAAATTCCGCGATGTAGGTATTGGTGACGACCATTACCGAGAAAACGCCGTATCCGGTGATGCTGCGGGCAAGGATGAAGGTCCAGGGAGAGGTCGCCAAGCCGTTGAGGGTGCCGGCCACGGTAAAAACGACCAAGGAAATCAACAACATGATGCGCCGGCCGTAGCGGTCCGACAAAAATCCGGCAACCACCGCCCCAAGGCCCTGCCCCAAGGCGAAGCAGGCGGCTGCGGTCGCGACGAAGCGATATCCGCCGGAAGTGTCCAACCCCTGGCTGTGGACAAAAGCCGGAGAAAGATAAGCGAAGTTCCAGTTGCAGTACTGCTGAAAGAAATACAGCAGCATGAGCATCCCGAAAAGAATGGTCTGGGGCTCCGATATCGGCAGGCCGTCAAAGTAGTTGTTCCGTGTGCGGCCGCTTGGGCGGCTGTGGGCGAATTCCGACATGAAGCCCCTCCTCGCTTGATTCCCTCTCCGTCAATCGATTCGTCGTACCTGAACGCCTCCGGCGTGCCGCCGTTTTTCATCATTTCGCCCGGCGGTTCAACGCATCTCCGCATGCCCCGTGGGGCTACCCAAGAAAATCCTTCATCCCCCCCAGCAGCCGTTTCAAGAGGCCGTCCAGCTTGACCAGACAGGCCAACACATGCACCGCGAGAGTGGGCAACGCCTGTTTGCGCCCGAGCATCTCCAACTCGAAGGCGGCTTCGTACAAATCCCCTTGGGTGAAGTAGCCGACCATCCCTTTCAGCGCATGGGCGTTGAGCGCAAGGGCCTCGTTGTCGTCCGTCCGCACCGCCTCAAGAATCCCCCACGTCAGGCCGGGGGCGTCGCGCATAAACAGCCGCACGCTCTGGGCGGCGAATTCACGGTCCCCGCCGAAAGAGGCTTCCAAGGCTTCGGCGGTCACGGCAATGTTGGGTCCCGTGCGCTCATCGTCCACTTCCGAAACGTGCGGCACAACGACCGTGTCCGCCACGATCGTGGATTCCGCCGCCCGGCGTTGCCCACAGGCGGCAAGCACGTCTTCCATCACTCGAGCGAGCGACTCTTGGACAACCGGCTTGGCCACATACCCGTCCATGCCCGCTTCCAGGTATTTTTCCCGGTCGCCCTTCAAGGCATGGGCCGTCATGGCCACAATGGGAGTATATCTGGGGGGAAAGGCCGCGGCTTCCCGTTCGCGTATCCGGCGCATGGCCTGAACACCGTCGAGAACGGGCATCTGAATATCCATGAATACCAGGTCGAAAGATTCTTTCTCTAAAGCCTGGACCGCCGCCCGGCCGTCGCCCACAACCCGAACCGAGTGTCCCAGTTCCTTCAAAAGGCGTGAAGCCACCAATTGGTTGATTTCCATGTCTTCGGCCAGAAGAATGCGCAGACCGACGCGCCCATCGGTCTCGACGATCGGTTCGGCATCCGCGAAAGGAAGCTCCATGCTTTCCCGGACGTTCAAAGCGGAAGCCATGCTCCGCACCAGGTCTCCGGGTCGCGCGGGCTTGGTCAGGTTGGCCTTGAGGATCTCCGGCCTGGGTTCGTCTTCCGGCAGGTTGCCGGAAGAAAGCATGATCACCGGAACGACGCGCAACGACTCGTCGGCCGTCATTTCCGCGATCAACGTCAGACCGTCCTTGCCGGGCATCTGCAAATCGGTCAACACGATATGAAAGGATTCTTCGGCTTGAAGCGCCGTGCGCAGCAACGATAAAGCGGAATCAACGTCGGCCGTCGCATGCGGACGCATGCCCCACGACTGCATCTGTTCGGACAAAATGACCCGGTTGGTTTCGTTGTCGTCCACCACCAGGATCTTCATATCCCGGAGCGCTTCCACCGAAGCGTGCAGCTTGGGCGGACGAAAATCCGACTTGACCGGCAACGCCAACTCCAGATGGAACGTGCTGCCCTGGCCGTACACGCTGTCCACCTTAAGTTGGGAACCCATGAGCGTCGCCAGACGAGAGGAAATCGCCAGCCCCAGACCGGTGCCGCCGTATTTGCGGGTGGTGGAGGAATCCGCCTGCTCAAACGCTTCGAAGATCACCCGGCGGGTCTCTTCGGGAATGCCGATGCCGGTATCCGTCACGGAGATACGCAACCGCGCGGTCTGCTCGTCGCGCTCCAGGCACTCCACCCGAACGATGACCTCGCCCTCCGAAGTGAACTTGATGGCGTTGCTGACCAAGTTGAGCAGAATCTGCCGGATGCGGGCCATGTCGCCCACCAGGAGATCCGGAACATCCGGCAAGATGCGCAAAAGCAGTTCAATGCCTTTTTTGTAGGCGACGGGCGCAAGCCCCTTCACCGCGTCGAAAAAGGCGTCGCGCAACGAGAAGGGCCGCTCTTCCAGGGCGATCTTGCCGGCTTCGATTTTCGAAAAATCCAGAACATCGTTAAGAACGGTGAGCAGACCGTCGCCGCCGGTTTTAATCGTGGCGGCCATGGAGGCTTGGTCGGGCGTCAGGTTCGAGCGCAGCAGCAAATCCGCCATGCCGATGACCCCGTTGAGCGGGGTGCGGATTTCATGGCTGATGTTGGCCAGAAAATCGCTTTTGATCCGGCTGGCGGTTTCCGCCGATTCTTTGGCCGCGAGCAGCTCCCGTTCCAATTTTTTGTGGTGCGAGACATCGACCAGTATGCCGCCGACCCCTTGCACCTCGCCCGACTGCGCGATGACCGGGAACAACAACAGCGAGAACAAACGATCGGGCGCGCCGAGAAGGGAACCGCTGAAGTCGATTTCACGACTCTGCCGCGATTCCACCACCTCGGATTCCTGCTCCTCAAGATACCCGGCGAACTTCGCGGGAATATAGTCGCCCAAAGTTCCGCCGTTGCCCCGGTCTTTCGGCAAGTGCACCAGGTCGGCCAGATACCGGTTGTACAGAACGAATTCATGGTTGGTGTTTTTCAAGAACACGCCGGCGTCGGTGTTGTCCACAAACGTCCGCAACTCTCGTTGCCGGCGCAGCACTTCCGCGGTTCGTCCGGATACGCGTTCTTCCAATTCTTCCGAAAGCACCCGCAGCGCGCTCTCGGCCTTGATGCGCTCTCGGATGCGCCGACGCAGGATACGATCAACCAAAAGAAAAACGCATACCCCCAGCGCCCACAAGCCGCCGTGCAACAAGAGCAGGCGTTGCACCTGCCTGCCGGCCTCCCGCCACAACGACTCCATGGGTACGGAAAAGGACACGGCGGTGATCGCCGAGCCGTCGCCGTTGGTGTGGCATGACGCGCAGGACCCCCCGCCGGGCAACGGCAGCAGGAAACGCAAATGCGGGGCATCGCCCTGCTCGGCCACTTCGACCACCTCGCCGACAAACCCTTGTTCCAGAACGTCCAGGGCTTTGCTTTCCCAAGCGTCCGGGCGCAGCGCCTTCGGCACCTCACGGCCGACAATCCGCGCCAGAACACCCCGGCCGTGATCGGTCGCCACGTGTACGGCGGGCGGCTTTTGCTCGCGGCCGTAGAAGTTCATCGCCCGCATTTCGGAAGAAGGGCCGACGGAGGTATAATCTTTGGCCAGAATGAGCTCGACCTGCTTTTTGGCCGACATTTCCGGTTTTTTGTAGGCGCCGGTCAGACCAAACCAGAACGAAAAGGCAATGATCAGAGTCCAGAAGACGATCAACAAAGACGTATAGGCGAAAAGCCACCGAATGTCGTGCTTGGCGCGCACGTCATCGGGGGCGTATACGTGTTCCGCTGCTGAAGCTTCTGCGGTATCGACCATCAAGGCGTTTTCCGGGTGGGATGGTTGGACAAAACGGATTATAATGCGCTTCAAGCGTAGATCAGAATAGAGGAAAAGACAAATGGTCCCGCCGATTTTTCTGGGTTCACATTAGAATCTGTATTAAAAACCAATTGAAATAACATGTATTTTATATTTCGCGCAAACTTGTGGCGCACTGGCGGCTCGTGTACAAAAGGGCGAGAGCATAACGGGAGGCCCATATGTCGGAAAAAAAATTGGATTTCACCGTTGGGGGTATGCACTGCGCCGCCTGCTCCGCCCGCATCGAGCGGGTGGTGGGCGCCCTGCCGGGAGTGGCTCATATCGCCGTCAACCTGCCTCTGGGACAAGCAGCGGTGGAACCAGCGCCCGACGCCGACCCGAACGCCCTGATCCCGGAAATCGTCCAGGCCGTTGAGCGCCTCGGCTTTTCGGCCGCCCCGCGGCAAAGCTCCGGCGACCCGTCTTCCGCCCTGGAGCGTTGGGAAGAACGCCGTCGTGAAGAGGATGCCGAACTTGCCGGCCGAAAACGCGACCTGCTGCCCGCCCTTGGCTTTGCCCTGCCCCTGCTGCTTCTTTCCATGGGAGAGATGGCCGGTCTGCCCCTGCCCGAATTTCTTTCTCCGGCCGCGCACCCGGCCCGTTTCGCCTTGACCCAGCTGCTGCTGTGCCTGCCGGTGATCTGGTCGGGCAGACGCTTCTTCCTGCGCGGCCTGCTGGCCCTCGCCCGCAAAAGCCCGAACATGGATACCCTGGTGGCCCTCGGTACCGGTGCGGCCTTTCTCTTCAGCTGCTGGAACACGCTCGTCGTTTTATTCCCGGAACTAGGCTCCGTCGGTGGATCTTCGGACGTTCTGGCCGAGCACCTCGGCCGGTCACAATCCTGGGCGCGGGAAGGCGTCTGGGCGTTCCTTTTCGGTGGAGGGCATGCCGCCCACGGACCCGAGCTGTATTATGAGTCCGCCGCCGTGGTCATCGCCTTGGTGTCTCTCGGCAAGTATATGGAAATCCGCTCGCGCCGCAGGGCTTCCGAAGCCCTCAAAGGTTTGCTGGATCTTGCTCCGGAAACGGCGCTTCGCC
Organism: Desulfovibrio sp.; assembly: GCA_031551885.1. Taxonomy (GTDB): domain Bacteria; phylum Desulfobacterota; class Desulfovibrionia; order Desulfovibrionales; family Desulfovibrionaceae; genus Frigididesulfovibrio. The sequence goes on along the minus strand of JAVBMX010000028.1, from coordinate 9,119 downwards.
TCGCCCCCGGCCGTGAAAACGACGAAAACGCCCCCCGTGAAGAAGTGCCCGTCGCCGCCCTTGTGCCGGGCGACACCCTGCTGGTGCTCCCCGGCGGGCGTATTCCCGTGGACGGCACGGTCGTTTCCGGTTCTTCGCGTGTGGACGAATCCATGCTCACCGGCGAAAGCATGCCCGTGGCCAAAAGCCCCGGCGCGCCTCTGGCCGGGGGAACCATCAACCAAAATGGCGCTCTGGTCATGCGGGTCGAGCGCGTGGGCGCGGACACCATGCTGGCCCGCATCGTCACCCTGGTGCAGGAGGCCCAAGCCGCCAAAGCCCCCATCGCCGGGCTGGCCGACCGAATGAGCCTGTACTTTGTTCCGGTGGTCATCGCCACGGCCCTGTGCGCCGGACTGTTTTGGTGGTGGTACGGAGGCGACGCGGCCTTTGCCCTGCGCGTCTTCGTGGGGGTGATGGTCATCGCCTGCCCCTGCGCCATGGGTCTGGCCACGCCCATGTCGATCATGGTCGGCACCGGCCGAGCGGCCCAACTCGGGGTGTTGTTCAAGAACGGCACCGCCCTGGAGTACGCCTCCCGCCTCACCGTGGTGGTTTTCGACAAAACCGGTACCCTGACCGAAGGCCGACCGAGCGTCACCGACATCATTCCCCTGGATGCCGCCGGGAGGCCCGATCCGGCCGGGGACCCTCTCGCCGCGCTGGGCCTCGCGGCCGCGCTGGAGCATTCCTCCGAACACCCGCTGGCCCGGGCGATTCTCCGCCTGGCCGAAGAAAAAGGGCTGAACCCCTCCGCGCCCTTGAACTTCACCGCCCTGCCCGGCCTTGGCGTGGAAGGCGACATGCCCGGTGCCGACGGCCCGGACCGGGCCGCTCTGGGGAATCTTGCCCTCGCCCGGCAAAACCTGACCGAGGGAGAAACCGTTATCCGCAACCTGGAGGAAACCGCCGCGCGTTTCGCCGCCGAGGCCAAAACCCCGGTTATTCTGACTCGCGCCGGCCGCCCGGAAGCCTTCCTGACCATCTCCGACCCCCCACGCCCGGAGTCGGCTGAAGTGGTTGCCCGACTGAAGCGCATGGGCATCGAGCCGATGATGCTTTCGGGCGACAACCTGACCACGGCCCGCGCCGTAGCCGCCGGACTGGGCATTGAGCGGGTTACGGCCGAGGTCCTTCCCGACGGCAAGGAAAGCATGATTCGCGCCCTGCGTGACCAAGGCGAGATCGTGGGCATGGTCGGCGACGGGATCAACGACGCCCCCGCCCTGGCCAGGGCTCATGTGGGCATGGCCGTGGCCGGAGGCATCGATGTCGCCGTGGAAACAGGCGACGTGATTCTGATGCGTCGCGGCCTCACCGCCCTGCCCGCCGCCTTGGGCGTCAGCCGGGCCGTCATGCGCAACATTCGGGAAAACCTGTTCTGGGCTTTCGGTTACAACATCATCGGCATTCCTTTTGCCGCCGGGGTATTTTTCTATTTCGGCGGCCCGGCCCTCTCGCCCATGCTGGCGGGCGCGGCCATGGCCCTGAGCTCCGTGTCGGTGGTGGGCAACGCCCTGCGCCTGCGCTTTTTCATGCCAAAGGAAAATCTGTGACCGACACCGGCTCCACCGCCCGGCAGCCTCTTCCGCCCCCGCTCACGCTTTTCCTGCTCCACCTCTATGCGGCGGCGGCTTTCTCCGCGTGGTGCGGCGTGACCGTCATCCAGGAAATTGCACGGTACAGCGATTCCTTTTTGTTGGGCAATGAGCGGCTTATCTTCGTGCTTGTCTGCGGAATCGTGTCGGCCTGGACGGTTTTCCTCATTCAGGCGATTCACACCAGAGCCGCGAACGCCCCAAAACACTGCCGAGTCTTTTGCTGGGTAAGCGTGATTCTTTGCGCTTTGAGCGCCCTTCCTCTCTTTCTCTTCCACAGCTTGCTGGGACTCGGCGAACTCCGGCGGCTTCTGTTTTTCCCTCTGGCCGGCCTGATTTTTTATGGATGCTGCCTATACTGGCTGACAACGTCGATCTCGCTCCGGCAGGTCTTTACCGGAAAACCGCCTCCTTCCGGCTGAAATCCGCCTCAAAAAACGAAGCCCCACCCGAGATCCGGGTGGGGTTCATATGTTAGCGACATCGCTGGGGGGCTGTTTCCAAATAAAAGATTTCGCGCCAAGGACAAGGAAAACGGCCCCTTTTGCGAAGGAAGTGTACTCTTTTGGTACTCGACCGGAACAGAAAGGGCCGTTTGACGCAGGAATTGGACGAAAGATTTATTTGGAAACAGCCCCTAAGCAAGCTTGCAGACATTTACCCAACCGACCGCCCCCGAGGCCCGAAACAACTCGTCCACGCTCAGGCTTACCATGGCGTTGCAGGCTCCGCCCGCCGGGTACACCACATCGAAGCGTCGGATGGATTCATCCAGATAGACATCCGCCGGACGCCCGTCCAGAGCGAAGGGGCAAACCCCTCCCACGGCATGACCGGTAAAGGCTTCCGCTTCTTCATGGTTGAGCATTTTCGACTTGACGCCGAAGGTGTCCTTAAACTTTTTGCCGTCGATCCGGGCATCGCCGGCGGCCGCCACCAAGATGCAACGCGGTCCGTCCGGACCGTCTTTACCCCGGAACGAGAGGGTCTTGACGATGCGGGCGTTTTCCACGCCGAGGGCGGCGGCGGCAAGATCCACGGTGGCGCAGGATTCCGTGCACTCCCGTAGGCGATCGGCAAGACCAAAGGCTTGCAGGTGGGCCCGAACCGTATCCACAGACATCGGATCCTCTCCTTTATACATGCGGCGGTGTTGTCACAGGGAAGATTTTTGTTCTCCGCCGGGGACAAAACACTCGGAACAGCACTGCCTAGGCTTCAAACCCAATGGCTCGTACAGCCTGCTTGATCGCTTCCACGTCGGCGGGTTTGCCCGAGTCGGCGTTCTTCCACGAGGCTTCGCCTTTTTGCAGGTCCACCGCCACTTCGGCGGTTCCGGGCACGGCGGCCACAGCCTTGGTGACGGCACTGACGCAATGTCCGCAGCTCATGCCTTTCACGGTAATCGACGGCATAGATAGCTCCCAGGTTTGTCGACCGCTCACACGGCGGTCGTTGCGGTTGATTTCCAATCTCCTTCGTGAGTATACACCTGAAGTCGGGTGGAAGCAACGCGAAGCCGTCGCGCCGCCGACCCGGATGTTTTTGCCGCCAATATGCGCAAGGGGGAACAACAAGACAAGATAAAGTATATATTAATTCAGCATATTATGAAAAACACACCACCGCCGGTCGTCTTTGGCACGGGCTTTGAAAATACCCGGTCCAAGGAGCCAACTCATGCAATTTTTGCCCTCATCTCCTCTGGAGTTCACCACAGCGGCGGCCCCGTTCACGGAACAGGCCCCAAACGCCTTTGGCCGCGCCGAAGAGAACTCTTCTTTCAACAACGTTCTGTCGTCTTTCATTGAAGAAGGACGCGAAGATTATACGGGCCTGCCGCCCGGCTTCGAAGCGTTGGAGCGCGAAAGCGGCACGTTGGACCGCAAGCGGGCCGAGTTGCTGCAAAACGCCCTGAAGAAGCGCGGAGCCCAAGAGGCGAGCCTGGAAACCATCGATCAACTCCTGGCTTCCGGCGCTCCCATGACCGTGGGACGCATGTTCGCGGCCCTTGCCGGGACCTCCCGCGTTTCGCCGGAGTTGGAAGGGCAAGAGCGTCTCGACTTTCGTCAGGTCATGCAAAAGCTCGGGTTCAACGCCGATGAGGCCGAAGAACTGCTGGGCCTTGCCGACAAGGGCGCTTCCGCCGCCGTATGGCGCAAGATCAACGGAAAGCTCGGCGATGTCGAACAAATGGAAATGCACGGCGAGGAACTTTCCGCTCTGCTGAAAGGGCTGGATCTTTCCGACGGCGTGCAAAAGCAAATTCAAAAGCTTCTGGCCGAAGGCCAAAGCGCCGCCATTTCCGGCAAGCAGCTGGAAGCCATGCTGGCCGAGGCCGGGCGGGAACTCGCCGCCAAGGATCTGGCCGCCGCGGGCGTGAAAAAGCAGATGCGCGCCGCCATGGAAGACGCCCTGAACGAAGCCAAGCTCAACAAGAAGGCCGATCCCTCCGCCGACGCCAAGGGCACCCGCCTGAGCGACTACTCTGAATCCATGATGCAGAGCACGGTGAACAAGAAGATCGATGCCGGACTTGGCGATACGGCCGGGCGCAACCCCTCGGACAAAGACGGTTCACACCGCGAAGACCCCGGCTTTGTGCGCGACGGCATGGGCCGCGCCGAACGCATCCTGTCCAAAAATACTCCGGAACCCGAGAGCGCCCCGGTGAAAAAGCCTTCCGGCGAACACATCCTGAACCGGATGCTCGAACGCATGGACGCCGCCGCTTCCATGCAGGCCTCGCCGCAGGCGAACGCCGCCCCGGCCCGGACGCCTTTGGCGGAAACGGCCGGAAAATACTCTCAGGAAATTTTTTCCCAGGTCGAAAACGGCATGCTCAACACCTTCGCCAATGGCGGAGGACGCCTGACCCTGCAACTGAATCCTCAGGAATTGGGGCAGGTGAACTTGATGCTGTCGGTGCACAACGGCGAAGTGCGGGCCACCATCCGGGCCGAAAGCCCGGAAAGCGCGGCCGTTCTTTCGGAACAATTGCAGCAGCTCAAGACCTCGTTGGAAGAAGCGGGCCTCAAGGTTGCCGAATTGGAAGTGCAAACAGGTCTGCAGGACAATTTCAACTCCTGGAATTGGGACGGCGCCGAACAACACAACCTGATGCGCGACGCCGAAGAACGCGCCAGAATGCGTCGCCTCGCCGAAATCAGGCGGGACGCCTCCCCTGCCGAGGCCGGGCACACAACCATTACGACGCAAACCGGCCGTGAAGGCCTGCATATCGTCGCCTGAGGAACCACTCATGTCATACGCAACCAACGACATACTCGGCAGCTATGAAAAAAGCGTTGCCGCCGCCACCAGCGGAACGAGCCGTACGGCATCCGACAAGGACATGTTCCTGAAGCTTCTGGTCGCCCAACTTTCGCACCAGGATCCTTTGAACCCGGCGGAAGACAAGGAATTCATCGCCCAGCTCGCCCAGTTCACCTCGTTGGAAGAACTGCAGAACATCAACAAGGGCGTTGAAAGCATGAACGCCTCCATGGTCAAGCAGCAAATCGTGAACGCCGCCTCGTTCATCGGCACCCAGGTGTCGGCCAAGGGCGACTATGTCACCCATAAGGGCGACTACGTCAGCACCCTGTATGCGGACATTCCCCAAAACATCGCCGGCGGCACGATCAACATTTACAGCACCACCGCGAACGGCAAGCCCGACAAGCTGGTGTTCAGCGATTCGCTGGGAGCGGTCTCCGCCGGCACCTACCCGTACACCTGGACCGGCAAGGACAACAACGGCAAGGATATGGCCGATGGCACCTACATCATCACGGTGTCCGGCACCAACGCATCCGGCGACAACGTGCTCATCAACACGGAATCCGACGGTCTTGTGGTGGCGGTCGAGGCCTCCGAAGACGGCAACCACTACCTCTACTTGAACGACGGTAGAAAGGTGCGGATCAACGACGTGCAGGTCGTCTCCTATCCCTCGAAAGAGGAAGAGAAAAAGGATGGCGGCAAAACGGATGACAAGACAGACGATAAAACCGGCGACGCCTAACGGCGCGGGAAACAATTCGATTACACTTCCCCGCAGGGGAAATCACTTGGAGGGATATCATGAGTCTTACCGCAAGTATGTGGACCAGCGTGTCCGGCCTGCTCGTTCACGGCGAAAAGATGAACGTCATCGGCAACAACATTTCCAACGTCAACACCGTGGGCTTCAAAGGCGCGCGGATGGACTTCGAAGACTTCGTCAGCCAGTACGTGGGCACGGCGGCCGGCATGGGCCAGGTCGGCCGGGGCACGCGCATTGGCATCGTCATGAACAACTTTGTTCAGGGATCTTTTGAAACCACCACGGAAACAACCGACATCGCCATTGCCGGCAACGGGTTCTTTTGCGTCAAGCCCAAGAACGACAACACCAGCTACTATACCCGGGCCGGCAACTTCCGGTTCGATAAAGACGGCTACCTGACCGACCCCCACGGCTACGTGCTCCAGGGCTGGGAAATCGACAACTCGTCCCGCTCCCTGATGGCCTCCACCGGCGCTTCGGCCACCGGCGGCTCGCGAATCATCGGCACCGGTACGCCCCAGGACGTCAAGCTCGACACGTTCAGCTGCGACCCCAAGCATACCAACCACATGACCCTGGACGTCAACCTTGACTCCGGCACCGGCAACGACAAGTGCGTGAACGAAGACTTCCCCTTCTTCTCGCTCCTGAACACCTGGGACGCCACCCCCAACTCCCTGGGCGAGATTACGCCCCTGGGGTCCCAGACCTATGCGTACGCCCAGCCAATCGAAGTGTTCGACGAAGGCGGCCAGAGCCACAAATTGACCATTTACTTCGACCGGGTCGAACAGACCGTGAATACCAACATCCAGAACATGAAGCAGAACGAAATCGTCTGGGAATATGTGGTCACCATGGACCCCTCCGAAGACATGCGCAACTTCACCGATCCGCCCTCTCCCGGCGGCGCGGTGCCCGACAAGTACAAAGGTCTGCTCATGTCCGGCACCCTGGTGTTCGACAGCAGCGGCCAAATCAAGGATCAGACCGCGTATGTTCCCACGTCGCAGGACATGGGCAACATGGCCAACTGGAAAGAATCCCCCATTTCGGCCAACGGCTTCCCCGTGTTCGCCCCCAACTTCTCCGGCCGCGACGGCGCCAGCACGGCCTGGGATACGTCCGGCACGCAAATCAACAAGAATGCCGACGGCTACCTGATTGAAATGAACCTGGGCCTGCGCAGCAAGACCCCGTACTGGTCCGGCAACGCCCCCGCCACCATCGCCACCTGGACGACCCCCACCGGCACGGACAAGGTCGAGCATGCCCCGAACGGCACCAGCCCCGGCACCTACATCTCCGGCATCGGCGAGTTCCAGTCCGAAACCGGCGTGGTCGGCGCGAACAACGTGATCTACTACCAAAAAGACACGGCCTCGGGCGATACGGTCACCAGCCCCGGCGAAGTGCTCGACGCCGCCAACGTCAACGGCAACGGCGCCACCAAGATTTACAAGCAAAAGGCCACTTCCGCCGGCCTCGGCGCCCATGAAGCCGACGGCGGCAACGGCTATGTATACGCCCAGCAGCAGCAGGGCGGCCAATACGTGTACAACAGCAGCGGCAGCGGCTCCACCCCCGGCTACACCTACCGCTACAACACAAGCACGCTTGAGTACGAAGAATACAACGGCTACCCCGGCACGGCCACCGGCATCACTTACACGGCCGCCCAGTTGGCCTCAAACAACATCGTCGTCACGGCCCGGCCCGACACGACCCAACCCGTGATCTCGGCCACGCCGGCCGCCAGCACGCGCGAAGTGCCCAAGTGCTACCCGGGAACCAATACGCCCATTCCCGGCACCCAGACCTTCAACTACTACGGGATGCAGAACACGGCCGAAAAGCAAAACAACGCCAGCACCAGCTACACCAACAACAAGGGCAACAACTTCTACGAGCGTTTCGCCTCGCAGGACGGATACACCTACGGTGAACTGCGCTACGTGACCGTAAGCCAGGACGGCGTGCTTTCCGCCGCCTACTCCAACGGCGTGACCCTGGAACTCTTCCAGCTCACCCTGTACGACTTCCCCAGCAAGCAAAACCTGCACCGGGAAGGCGGCAACCTGTTCACGGAAACGCGCGCTTCCGGTCTTCCCACCAGCGGCGCGGCGGGTACGGGCAGCTTCGGCACCACCGAGTCCAACTCCTTGGAGCAATCCAACGTGGACCTGGCCACCGAGTTCGTGCAGATGATCACCACGCAGCGCGGCTTCCAGGCCAACTCCAAGTCCATCACCACCGTGGACACCATGCTGGACACGGTCATCAACATGAAGAGATAAAAAACGCGGCGGGCCGCGCAAAACGGCCCGCCGAAAAAAATCGGATACGGGAAGAAGCGGTTCCCGCCCTCCCAGTTCCTATGCCCGGTTGTCGGGCGGCCCCCGGCGCGATTCCCTCCCGCGCCGGGGTTGTTTTTTAGGGAAGCAAAAAGAGGAAAAGAGAAATTTGATGTACCGCCTTCGGCGGACAGGGCTCCGCCCTGCACCCGGCAAAGGGGTAACCCCTTTGCAATCCTTTTTGGACGACGGCGGGCAACCTCCCGTTCAGGCGACTCGCGCCGCGAAGGTATACGCGCTTAAACAAAGAAAACGTCTTGCCTTCGCCCTACCCTTTCTCTCCCATTCCCAGAATGGTCAGCTTGCGGCCGGTGCGGCTGTGAGCAATAATTTTTGTGCGGGAAGGCAGAAGAATCAAGCAGACGACGTAAACGATGAAGATCATACCCGCCAAGCCGGGCAAAGCAAACTCCGGGATGAACTGATCCACAATAAATGCCCCATGGGTCACGACGGCCAGAACAACGGGCAATCCCAAGGAACGCAAGCGCTTGGTGTCAAAATACATCCAGACGAAGCGCACCGGCACCATCAAAGCCGGAAACACCAACTTTTTAATCTCATCCGGCGTGCCGGCGTGCAGGGTCTGCCACAGATCCTCGCGCCCGGCAAAAAGACGCCCGACCAGCACAATGATCAACCACAGCAGCAGCACGCCTTTGAAGTAATCCATGCGGCCGATGCTTCCTCGGACATTGCCGAACATCCGCCCGAACCACGTTTCCTTGAGCCGTGAAGCCTGCCGTGTGCCGGTCATGGTTCCTCCTTCAGTTTCCTCGTATCCGTTCGCCAGAAAGACTTGTCGCCAAAGGCTTGTCGTCCTACATCGCGGCGACGGCCGTCGTACCGCCAACTCCCACCGCACTCTAAATGAAAGTTTGAGAAAAAGGGGTTGGGGGGGCGGGGGGAGGGGCACAACCCGATAATAAGGGTTTTTGCCCCTACCCCCCCCCCCCCCAACCCCAATATAAAAAAAAGATAATTGATGCGGGGGGGGGGGGGGGGGGGACCAACCCACGCACCCGAGAAGACACAACAAACCTGAGCACAAGAAAGAAAGTGGGGCACCAAGAACCG
>JAVBMX010000039.1:0-9468 GCA_031551885.1 Desulfovibrio sp. | reverse complement strand
GGACCCCCCCCCCGCCGGGGTTGGTTTTTTAAACCCCTCCACCCCTTGTGGGGGGGTTCTTCGTTCCGCAAACACCCCCAACCGGCGAGTTCCGCAGGATTTCGAGTCCTCAGTTCAATTTCAAGCAAAAACGGTACCTATGTCTTCCTTGCCTCCCCATACCGTACGCCTGAGCGCAAAAGCCAAGCGGCCGATCTTGCGCGTTTTGCCGGGCAAGGGGCTGGAAGTGGTTTTACCCCACGGCGTGAAGGATTCCATCGTCCCGCTGGTGCTTGAGCGGCACCGGGAGTGGATCGACCGCACTTTGGCCCGCGTCTGCGCGACGGCGCAGCCGGATGAACCGGAAGCCTTTCCGTTTTCGTTTTGTATTCGCGGTCGAACGGAGGCAATCGCGCTACGTTTTTCCGGCCGGAATGCCCGGCTGCACGAACTTGAGCCGGACCTCTTCCTCCCACCGTACGGGGCCGAAGCCCTACCTCGGCGGCAGCTCGCCCTGTCGCCTTTTCTCGGTGATCCGCGCGAACGCCCGGCCGGGGCCTTTCGCCGGTTGCGCGACGCCCTGCGGGAAGACGCCGCCCGCCTGCTGTTCCCGATGCTGGAGACGGAAGCGCGGGAGCATGACTTCCTTTGTACTCCCGGTCGGGTCCGGTTTCAGAAAAGCCGATGGGGGAGCTGCTCGGCAAGAGGGGAGATCAACCTGAACGCGGCCTTGATCTTCCTGCCGGATCGCCTGATTCGGCACGTGCTGCTCCATGAGCTTTGCCACACCAAAGAGCTGAACCACTCCGAGCGTTACTGGAAGCTTCTCTTTGCCGCCGAGCCCAAGGCCCTGGACTACGACAAAGAGCTGCGGGGCGCGCGGGCCCGCTGGGTGCCCAACTGGGCCTGGGGGTAAGGTAGGCCGCTGTGGACAATAAAAAGGCGGCGCCCGGGAAAGGGCGCCGCCGAGAAGTCGGTGTCGAAAGCGTCATTTGGCGAATACACCGGTGCGGCGTTCCCCCTCGGTTTCGGAGAACGTATAGTTTTTGACCACTCCTTGCTCATCAAAGAGAACAACCAGCTCTTTTTTCTTTTCGTCCACCCCGGCTGCAAAAATGTTGACGATGGGAATAAAGTTGACGCCCTTGGCGGTGGCAACGATGTGGTGATATTTCCAGATTTCGTTGCCGCCGTCCGTGAAAGACACCTCATCCGCCGGCCCCAGGGCCGTTGTGACCTGCGCTTTGGTGGTCGTCCCCTTGGTAATTTTTTGTGACAGGGTGCCGGTGTTTTCGTTTCTAAGTTTTTCATTGCCTGCCGAGGCGCAGCCGATGAGAAGGAAGATGGTTGGGAGCATCAGGGCGGCAAGAATGGCCTTCATGGAACCTCCAAGTGCGCTTTATGACGGCAGGTTATTAATTGGCGACAAGGGTGGGAACAACTGGAGCAATTTCATCGTAAAATCATCCACGAAAGCATAGTTCAAATGATGTCGGTGAGCCCGTACACGGGCGTTCGTCTATACGTCGTCAAGCGTTTCTGCAGTTTCAAAGCCAAAGTGCTCTCGGGCGAGAGATTATATCATCATTATTTAAATGTCCATTCGTCCGAAGGGATGGCAGTGCCGTAAGTTGCGCGGGCATGGGGCCTGCTGCATAACAAGAAGTCCGGGCGGCGCTCCCCCCCGGACTTCTTACTTTCAGTTTTGCTTTGCGGTCTACTTGAACGAGTCTTTGACCGCGCGGATTTCCGTCTTGAGGGAATCCAGGCTCAGGGCTTTGCAGGCGGAGTCGAACTCGCGCTGCAGGGTCAGCATGAGTTCCTTGACCGGAATGATTCTGTCCACCTTGAACACATTGGCGCCGGTAAAGGCGAAGCCTTTGTCCAGGTTGCCCTTCATGGCGTTCAGCAGGGCGGCGGCGATGCAGTAGGGGGACTTTTCCGGGTCGCAGGTCGAGATGCAGTGGAAGATGCAGCGGAAGTTGCGCTTGCCCTGTTCCACGGCATCCATGAACCGGCCTTTGATGGCCCGGCCGGGCATGCCCACGGGGCTTTTGATGATCTGCACGTCGTTTTCGCTGGCGTCCACAAAGGCCTGCTTGAAGCGGATGTCCGCGTCGCATTCGTCCGTGGCCACAAAGCGGGTGCCCATCTGCACGCCGGAAGCGCCCATTTCCAGAAACCGTTTGATGTCTTCGCCGGAGTATACGCCCCCGGCCGCGATGACCGGAATTTTCTTGCCGTACTTGTCTTCAAAAACTTTGACGGCTTCCACCACCTCGGGCACGACCTTTTCCAGGGCGTGGGCCGGGTCGTTGAGTTCCTCGGGCTTGAAACCCAGGTGGCCGCCGGCTTTGGGGCCTTCGACCACAAAGAGGTCCGGCAGATAGTCGAAGCGCGACGCCCATTTTTTGCAAATCACCGAGGCCGCGCGGGCCGAGGAGACGATGGGGGCGAGCTTGGTGCGGAATTCCTCTTTTTTCTCATCGCACATCGCGCGCAGATGCCCCGGCATATCCAGGGGCAGCCCTGCGCCGGAAAAGATGATGTCGGCCCGTTCGGTAATGGCCGTGCGTACCAGCGAGGCGAAGTCGGTGAGGGCCACCATGATGTTCACGCCGATGATCCCGTCGGTCAGGGCGCGGGCCTTGGAAATCTCGGTTCGCAGGGCGCGGGAATTCGCGCCGGTGGGATCCTGGGCCACGTCGGGCTCGCGCATGCCGATCATGGCTCCGGCAATAACGCCGATGCCGCCCTCGGCAGCCACGGCGGCCGCCAGGCGGTGCAGAGAGATGCCCACGCCCATGCCGCCCTGGATGATGGGCAGGCGGGCCGTGAGGTCACCTATTTTCAGTGAAGGAAGAGACATGGACATAAGGGAGTTGCTCCTTGCGGAAACACGAACCGTCGCGCCGGACGGGATGCCCGGCAGAGATGCTGGGGGGACGATTCAAAATCTAATCCGCCACCGGCACCATACACGCATTTCTACAAGAACACCAGCGGCAATGTGCTCCGGCGCGCGGCATCAATTCATCGGTTCCGGTCAGATGGAGTAAAAGGATATCAAGGAGTTGGGGAATGCGTTCGGCCACGGCGCGTTCGCGTTGCTCCGGCGTGATTTTTTTGCCGAAAACCGTCACTTCCTCGCCCGCGGCCGCAAGCTCCACCCAGGCGGCCTGGACGACGTTCGGCCGGTCCGGGCCGGCCCCGGCCAAGTGGATGTACAGGGGCAACTGCACGGTGGGGAAGCCCGCGCCAATGAAGGCGGGCAGACGAGGGTCGGCCGGGGTGAACGCCCCGAGCGTCTCCCAAAAGGCGTCTTCCTCCCAGACGGCTTCGGCCGGGCGGTGGATCTTCCCGGTCTTGTAATCGAGAATCACCGCGCCGTGCTCGCGGATGTCCAGGCGGTCCACGGTGCCGGCCAGGGAGATCTCGCGCCCGGCAACAACAAAAGGTGCGGACAAGGGAAGCTCCAGGGCGACCGGGGTGCAGGCAGGCTGGTTGCGCAAAAAGCGGCGCAGGCGTTCCACCCCGGCGATCCGCAGCATGGTCGCGGCGTCGGCCGGAAGCGTTCGGGCCATGGCCGCAAGCTCCGGGCGGGTCAGGAAAATATCGTACAGATCGTGGAATTCGGCTTCCGGCATATCCGCGCCGGAGGGCAGGGCACGGCCCAGGCGTTCGCGGTAAAAGGCCTCCAGCGTTTTGTGCAGGAGCACGCCCACGGCCGGAGGATCGTATTCCTCCGAAGGGTTTTCCACCTCGCGCAGGCCCAGAATGCGTTCATGGAAAAACCGCACCGGGCAGAACAAAAAGGCGTCCAGGAACGAGGCCGACACCGGTTTGGCCAGAAGTCCGTCGAGCAGGGCGCGGCTTGCCGGGGTCAGGCGCACCGAGTGCGGCCGGGTGGAGATGGGGGCCGGAGCATCGGCCAGCATGCGCAGGGGGCCGTCCGCGCCTTTGCCGGCAAGCAACCGGCCGAGTTTTTTTTCTTCCTCCCAGAGCAACTCTTCCACAAACCGGCTCTTCAGGGCTTTGCCGTCGAACAGGCCGCCCGAATCACCCCCTTCCCGCCAGAGGATCACCGTCTCTTCCGCTCCCCAGACCAGACCGAAAAAATGGTGCGCGAGGGGCACTTCGGCATTGCGGCGCTCGGGCAGGCCCAGGGCCGGGCGCAAGGCGTCGGGCAGCAGGGGGTCGCCCTGGGGTGTGCCGGGCAGCACGTGCTCCCCGGCATCCAGAATGATCGTCCGGCGGAAGGACAGCAGACGCGATTCGAGCACGCCGAGCACCTGCAGGCCGGTGAGCGGTTCGGCCTCAAAGGGAACGCGCTCGGCTTCGGCCGTTTTGCGCAGCAAGGCGAACAGGGCGTCCACCGGCAGGGGGGCGCGGGCGGGCACCGAATGTAGCAGTTCGGGAATCAGCGACTGGAGCAGGCGGTACAGGCATTCCGAATCCATGGGAAAGCGCGGCCACAGGTGCCTGCCGTGCTCAAGCAGCAAGCCGCACAGGCGTTCCAAGGCCAAGCCGAGATCATGCAGCGTACCGGGCGACTCAAAACCCGTCAGGCAGATTCGGAGGATTTGTCGTACCAGCCGGCCGGCGGCGGCGGGTATGGGACCGTCGGCCGTATCCGGGGCGGCCAGGATCTCTTCCCACAGGACCAGGGGATCGACGTACACGACCCCTCCGGAGCGCAACACTTCCTCAAACAGGTGCAGTTCGCGGCGGATGCTCCCGCCCGGCTCGGGAACGCTTCCGTCCTCCGGGGCCGGGGGCGGCGCGGGGTCCAGCCCGGCCAGGACCGGATGGCGCACGAGCTCCAGCAGATCCCGCCAGTGCCGTTCCGAACCCTTGCGGCCCTCTTCCAGACGCAGGATGGTTTCAATGAGCCGGAACAGCGGTGAGCGGAACAGGGGCCAGCCCATGGACACGTTGATGTCCGTGGCCGGCAGATGGTGGATGGCCGGTACGAGCAGATCCCCGGAAGGCGGGATGACGGCGGTGTCGGCCGCGAACCCGGACGGCGGCGGGGTTGCCGGGTCGGTCAGGGGCTGTTCGGCCAGAATCTCGCGCATGGCCGCAAGTTGTGAGTGCAGATCAAACCCCTGGATGAAGCGGATCCGGGCCGGCGGGCGCGGATCCGCCGTGTGCAGGGGCACGATCTCGGCGCGCTCTTTTTTCGCCCAGGCGAAGAGCGGGGAGCAGCTCCAATGGGCCGTTTCGGCCGGAAGATCCGTCCGGACGATCACCCGGGCCTCGTGTTTGGCGATCAGGTGATGGAGCAGGGTTTCTTCCGGGCGGGTCAGGGTGTGGAACCCGGCGATGTAGATTCGCTTGCCCGCCGTGAGGTTTTCGGGCAGGGGGCGGCCTTCTCGCAGGGCCTCGGCCGTGTGGAAGGCATCCAGGCCGGGAGTGGTCCAGGCGCGTTCGCGCAGGGCCGCGGCATACACCGGGAAGATTCGTCCCAAGCGTTCCAGGATGCGGGCGGCGAACGGCGCTGCTCCGGCCTCGGCGTGGGAGATGTCGGCCGGCGGAACCCCGTTGGCCAGGCATTCCTCGAACAGCTCGGCCAAGTGGAAACCCCAGGGAAAGAAAAAGGTCGACGGATCGATCCCTTTGCCCTCCGGGCCGAAAAAGTCCATGCCGCCCATAGTCTGGATGCATTCAAACAACAGCCCGGCCTGGTCCAGCTGCCCGGCGTTCCACAGCGGAACCCCGGCGAAATGTCCGCGCAACTCGGCGAACAACCCGGCGATGCTCCGGAAGGAAGGCTCCAGCAGCGGGCGGGGCAGGTCGGGCCGGACGGCCAAGGCCCGGAGCATATACTTGCCCGGCCGGTTGTGCGGGAAGAGGAAGACCACGTTGTGCGCGTCGCTTCCCTCGGACAGGGCGAAGTCCAGCAACGCGCCGGGAAAATCGGCGTTGAAGGGCGCGGCGTAAAAAATGCGGCTCACGGCGCGACCTCCACGATGCGGCGTTCATCCAGATAGACCAGCACCCCGCGCGCCGGTTTGCCCAAAACCGTTCCGGCCAGGGCCATGTACGTGCGCACCTGACGCTCATGGGCCGGATCCGGCCGGCCGGTTTTGTAATCCAGGGCGATGACTTCTTCTTCCGTCGGCACGAGCAGATCCGCGCGCAGGCGGTTGCCGGCGGCGTCGATGATGCCTTGCTCGCGCAGGCCGAGGCGCAGCAAACGAGGCGTGTCGGGCAGGCGCACAAACCAGAGCAACGCCTCGCGCACGGCCTCGGCCGCCGCTTCCGGGTTTTCCAGAGGCAGGGGAAAAAGGCGCATGGCGTGGGCCACGGCCCGGGTTACATCTCCGTCTTCCCGGCCCGGACCGGAGAGATGGAGATTTTCCAGGCAGAGGTGGGCCAGAATGCCGCGCCGCTCCGGGGTGAAGGCGGGCTTTTGCAGGACCGAACGGTAGATTTTCAGTCGGGCCAAGCGTCCGGCCGGGTCTTCCGAAGCCGGGGCATCCTGGAGAGGCTCGGCACCCCTGTCGTCGCCGGCTGCCTGGGGCTTCGGCCGCGTATCTTTTTCCGGCCCGGCATTCGGTGCGTCGGGGGAGTGAGCCCGCGCCGGGTCGGGGAAGCCGGCCCGCGTTTGTTCGGAGACATCCAAGCCGCTTAGGGGAGTGCCCGGCTGAACGCCGGTCTCCGGAGAGGGCAAAAGCAGAGGCGGCAGATCGCGCCCGGTCGCTCCGGCCATGCCGTCCGCCCCCTCCGCTCCGGACGCCGCCGAAGGCAGTTCCTCAAACGCGAATGTTTCCGGGGCGCGTTCCCGCAGGGCGGCGGTCAGGACTTCCAGGCCCCGGCTCAGGGGACCGCCGCCGCGCACGGGCCGGGTGATGAAGGCGTGCAGCTCTTCGCGCGGCCGGGTCCAGGCCACGTACAAAAGGTTCAGATGCTCCATGACCGAGGTGATCCGGGCCGGGTAGAACAGCTCCGGGAGTTCCGGCCGGGCGCGGGTGAGCAGGGGCTCGCCCCGGTGCTCGAACACGGTCGGGGCCGGGGCGTTGTCTTTGCCCCGGTGCAGCGAAGGCAGAACGACCACCGGGAATTCCAGGCCCTTGGCCGCGTGCGTGGTCATCAGGCGCACCGCGTCCATGCCTTCGGGCAGCGGCAGTTTTTCTTCCTGGCAGCGCTCCCGCCAGAAATCCAGGAACGCCGCCGGAGAGGAAAACCCCCGTCCTTCGGCCAGGTGAGCGGTTTCCAAGAGTCGGCGCAGGAACGGCCCGTTGGCCGCGTCTGCCATGGGCAGGCGGAAACGGCGGATGATCTCCGCGACCAGATCGTAGGCGCTCATCAATCCGGCCCGGCGCAGCAGAGGCTCGAGCAGAGTTTTCCATTGCTCGGGGCGGGCCTCGGCAAAAAGCCGAGAGAGCGGCCCGCGCTTTTCGCGTTTCTTGAGCATGCGGGCGCACACGGCTTCACGCGGGGCGTCCGGGTCGGGTTCCCGCAACAGGGCGAGGCTTCCCCAAAAAGCCGCGTCGTCCGCCGGGTATTGCAAAAAGGCCAGCAGGTCGACGATTCCGGCCACCAGCGGATGCTCGGCCGGAAGGAAACTTTCCTCGGTGACCACAGGGACGCCCCAACCGGCCAGGAGAGCTGCCAGAGAGCTGATTTCCTCCCGGCTGCGGGTCAGCAGGGCGATGTCCCGCAGGGGGCGGCGCGGGAGCAGCTCTTCGGCGAACAATCGGTGCAGGCGAACGGCCACGGCCGCGTCCACGGCGCCGGAGTTTTGCCCCCGCGCCTCATACAGGCAAACCCGACCGCCTGAAGGCGCGCCGGGCGGCAGTCCCTGGGCGGCGTCCGCGAACACGGCGGTGGTTTCGGCCACGGCGGCCCGCACATATTCCGGCGGGGTGTGGTCCGGCAACATGGCCGCGAGCGTGGCCGTCGCCGTGGCTTCCTCCCCCAGCAGGCCGAAGGTCGCGTTGTTGAAGGCCACGACCTCGGCGCAACTGCGCCGGTTGTACGGCAGCTTGCGGAAGTTGACCCCGGTCACGGCCCGCAGTTCCGGATCGCGGGCGGCCTCGGTGAAGAGCCGGGCGTCGCCGCCGCGCCAACTGTAAATGGCCTGCTTGACGTCGCCCACGTAGGCCAGGGTGCCGCCACGCGAGAGAGCTTCCAGGGCCAGGGGGGCCACGGCGGCCCATTGCTCCCGGCTGGTGTCCTGGAACTCGTCGAGCAGGATGTGGGTCAAGCGCGCGCCGAAGCGGCAGAGGGCGTCGGAGACGCCGTACTCGCCGGAAAGCAGCCTGGCCGCCAGAAACGGCACGGCCGGGGCGGGCAACAAGCGCTCGCGCCGCCAAAATATTTCGGCCCGTTGCCGGAGTTCTTCCACCAAAACGGTCAGCGGGGCGAACCCGGCCGCGTCTTGGAGCAAAGGCAGCACGGCCGCGCGCTCGGCATAGGCGCGGAGGAATTCCGCAAAGGCCGCTTCGGCCGCGTCCGAAGCCGGCGGCGAAGCCTTGAGCAGGCAAACCCCGAGGCATTCCTTATGGGCGTAAGTGTCGCTGCTCGGCAGGCCGAACAGCTCCAACTCCGCGCACTTGGCCAGGAACCCGTTGAAGGTTTTGATCGGGGCCAGCTGTTCGGCCTCCAGCAAATCCATGAGCGCGGCCAGGGCGCGATCCAGGCGGGACTTGAGTCTGCCGGCGGATTCGAGCACGAAATCCTGGCTCATGGCCGGAACCGTCTTGCCGCCAAGGTGCAGCAAAAAGATTTCGTGCAGATCCCGGTGCAGACTGCCGCGCAGGCTGAAGCCCGTGGAACGCACCGAAAACAGCCCGGCCCGGCAGGCCTGTTCCAGAGCGGCGCGCAGGGCGGCGGCGTCCGTGCTCAGGAATACGGGGTCGGCCGCGTGGTCGCCGAGGTCGCGCATCAGGGCGTCGTAGAGCGGGGTGAAGTAGTCCTGGGGATCGAAGGACGGCTCGAAGTCCGGGGGCAGCCCGAGTTCCAGAGCCGAAAGACGGACCAAGGCGTTGAGCAGGCTGTCGATGGTTCGGACGTTCAGGGCCCCGTAATGACGCAGCACGGCGGCCACCTGTCGCTCGGCCCGGCCGCCCGGCCGCCCGGTCTTCAGACGGGCCAAGGCCGCGTTCTTCAGGCCGGTCACGATCCGGGTTTTCATCTCCGCCGCCGCCTTGTTGGTGAAGGTGGCGGCCAGGATTTCGCTCAAGGCGTAGTCGTCGTGGGGGCGTTCCCAATCGCAGCCGGGCGGAGGGTACACCCGCATGGCCCGGCGCATGAGCGCTAGAAAACGGCGGGTGATCCGGTAGGTTTTGCCGGACCCGGCCGAAGCGTCGATACGGGTGATTCTGCGGGCGTGGGGCACAGTTCGGGCATTCCTTCCGGACTCGGGGAGGCTCCGCCTCCCCAGACCCCCTCATTATGTCGGGGGGGCCCCGGCGAACAAGCGGGGGGGGGGCGCAAAAGGGGGTGTGGGGGGGGGGGGGAGACCCCCCCCCGGGGGGGGGG
>JAVBMX010000065.1:0-11818 GCA_031551885.1 Desulfovibrio sp. | reverse complement strand
TGGTTGGGTTTTGTTCTCTGGGGGGTAGGGCGCTATGCGCCTGCGTGGCTTTCGTTCCCCCCGGCGCGGGGGGCAACATCCCTCCCCGCGCTGGGGGCGCCCCCCCGGGCCCCCGGGGGGGCCCCCCGACAATGGGGGTGCAGGGGGTTCAACCCCCTGTAAAAACATCTCCTCCAATGAGAGGGGCCAGGGTTTCGGCTGCGGCGGCGAAATCGAACGACCCCAGGGCTTCGGCTGCCTCGGCGCTCGCGGCGGGGTTGCGGGTTTCCAGGGTCGGGCGCAGTTTTTCAAACAGCATGCAGGCCGCCGCGTCGTCTTGGTTCAGCAGCAGGAGCAACTCGTTCAGGGTGTTGCGCAGTTCGGCTTCGTCGAGCAGGGTGGTCGGCCGGCCCGGGTCGGAGTGCTCAAGAGCTTTCTCGGCCGCGAAGACGGTTTTCCGCAACGCTTCGTCAAAAGCTTCCAGAAGCGCGGCGAGATCCTGCTCGGCGACGGGGGTTCGGAAAAAAGACTCCAAAACGCCGGCCGCTTCCACCAGCCCCGGCGCGCCGAGGTTGCCGGCCAGACCTTTGATGGTGTGGGCCATGCGCTCGGCATCGGGGCCGGGCATCAGGGCGCGTAGGGCCTTTCCGGCTCCGGCGTAGCCGGTGACGAACCGCCGCAGAAGCTTGCGGTACAGGATCGGATCGCCGCCCATCAGGGCAAGCGCGGCGCGCGTTTGCAGGCCCTCGACCTCCGGAAAGGTGTCGACCTGGACCGGGCGGACGATCGCCTCGGGCGCGGGGGCGGCCGCATGCGCCGCGAGTCTGGCCCGCTCGCCCCCGGCCGCGCCCCAGATCCGCACGGCCCGCTTCAACTGCTCCATGTCGATGGGCTTGGCGATGTAAGCGTCCATGCCGGCGGCAAGGCATTTTTCCTTGTCGCCGCGCATGGCGTGGGCGGTCATGGCCACAATGGGCACATCCGGCGTCAGGACGCCGTTTTGGGGATCCCGGATTTTCGCCGTGGCCGTGTAGCCGTCCATTACCGGCATTTGGCAGTCCATCAGGACCAGATCATACTTCTTTTGCCGCAGCATTTCGATGGCCGGCAGACCGTTGTCGGCCGTATCGACCCGGTGCCCCATATTTTCCAGCAGATCCACGGCGACCATCTGATTGATGGGGGAATCCTCCACCAGCAGGATGGTTCGGGGCGGGCAGGCATGCTCGGTGCAGAAGGCGCCTTCTTGGGAAGAAGGCGCGGCGGAATTCTCTTGGGCGAACACGCCGTGCAGCAGGCGGGAAAGAGATTCCGTCGCCACGGGCTTGGCCAGGAACCCGGCGATAACGCCCTGACGCAGCAGGTCGTCGGGCACATGGACATTGACGGAGCCCACGAAGGCCGTGGGGCACGCGTCAAGACACTTTCCGGCTTTGAGAATGTCCGCGCAGGTCTGGGCGCTCATGCCGGCTGCCGCGAAGTCCATCAGGGCGAAATCCGGCCGGCGGGCGTCCGAGGTCAAAGCCCGAAGAAAGGCTTCCAAGGAGAGAGGCTCGAGCACCTGAGCCCCCCACCCCTGCAGGAGGGACGCCAGGGCCGCTCGCGACGGGGCGTGGAGGTCGAAAACGACGATGGTTTTGCCCCGCAGATCGTGCGCGAAGAGCGCGTGCGGGCTTTGCGCCTCGGAAAGCTCCAGGGGCAGAAAGAACGAGAAGCGCGAGCCGCCCCCTTGCTTGCTTTCGACAGAGATGTCGCCGCCCATGAGCTCCACAAGCTTTTTTGAGATGGAAAGCCCCAGACCGGTACCGCCGAATTTTCGGGTTGTGGAGGAGTCGGCCTGGATGAACGGGTTGAAAAGGGTGGCCATGCGCTCCGGTGGAATGCCGATGCCGGTGTCTTCCACCTCGAACGTCAGAACGTCGCGGGTGTGGTCACCTTCGGTATGTTTGTCGGCCCGGCAGCGGACGACCACCTCGCCCTCGTCGGTGAACTTCAGGGCGTTGCCGATGAGGTTGAGCAGAATCTGCCGGATGCGCCCCGGATCGCCCTTGGCGAAGGCGGGCACGTTCGCTTCCGGCAGAAAAACCAGTTTGAGCTTCTTTTCCGCCGCCCGCAGGGCAAGAATGTCGCAGGCTTCCTCAACCGTCGCGCGGGGCGAGATGTCGATGATTTCCAGGTCCAGCTTGCCGGCTTCGATTTTGGAGAAGTCCAGAATGTCGTTGATCACGCTGAGGAGCGCGTCGGCGCTGCGGCGGATGGAAGACACGTATTTGTGCTGCAGGGCCGAGAGGGGCGTATCCGCGAGCAGGGCGGCCAGACCGATGACCCCGTTCATGGGCGTGCGGATCTCGTGGCTCATGTTGGCCAGGAATTCACTTTTGGCCTTGCCGGCAGCCTCGGCCTCGCGCAGGCGCATCCGTTCGGTGATGTCGCTGAAGAAGCCTTCAACGACGCTGAAATTGGGGTTGTCGTCGCGCAGTTCGACCACCCGGCTGCGTTCCCAGACCCAGCGCAGGTCGCCGTTTTTGTGGATGACCCGGAACACCGTATCCAGGGGTTTGTCCTGGAGCAGGGTGTCTTCGTTGTCCTCTTTGAGGCGTTCCAGGTCTTCGGGGTAGACGATGTCGAAGAAGCAGAGCTTGTTGTTGTTGACCACATCTTCGGGGGGGTACCCGGTCATTTCAAGAAAGCCTTCGCTCAGGTATTCCATGGTGAAAACCGGAAAGTCGTTGCGGCAGCGAAATGCCGTGCCGGGAAGGTTTGAAAGCAGCGTGCTGATTCGCCGTTCGCTTTCAAACACCCGGCTGCTTTCCAGGGCGATGACCACAAAGTCCGCCACGGAAGCACCGAAGGTTTGTTCTTCCACAGTCCACCAGCGCGGCTCGCCGGCGTGTTCGATGCAGACCACGCCCATCAGTTTGCCGCCCAAACGAACCGGACAGTCCAGAAGCGCGCGTATCCCGCCCAGGCTGTAGCTTTCGGCCATGCCGGGCAGAATCGTGTCGTTTTGGGTGTCGGGAATAACGATGTTGCGGTCGGTATGCAGCATTTCGACGTAGCGCGGGTAAATGTCCACGCCGAACGCCTCGGCTCGGGAGTGGGTGCTGGTGCGGGCGTCGTAAATGACTTCGTTGATCAGCTGATCGTTTTCCAGTCGCCAGACGCCCGCCCGGACCGCGCCCAAGGTCGTCGCGGCGATGCGGGTGATCAGCCGGCAGGCGACATGAAAATTGCCGGAGGTGAGGGCCGGGTCGCCGCTCAGGCTGCGCAGGGCTTCCCGGCGGGCCGCTTCGCCCGAGGCGGTCTGGGGTTGCGTCATGTCCTGAAACCGGACGACAAAGGCGGGCCGGCCGTTCCAGACGACGGGCAGGGCATGCAATAGATCTTCCCACTCTTCGTGGCGGGCGGTAAAGGCCATGCCGTCGCGGAGGCTTTCGCCCGGCCAAGAGCCGTCTCGCCCGGCCCGTTCGGCCAGGTTCCGCAAGGTCTCGTTCGCTGTGAGCAGGTCATGAATGACTTTCGCGCCCTCGGCCGGCCCGTCTTCGCCCGCTTGGAAGGAATAGAGTTCATTGTTCCAGAGCAACGCGCCCGTACGCGCCTCGAGAACTATCGCGGGGTGGATCGATGACTTTAAAAACGGCAAAAGAGCGGCGGCGGCATCCATAAAAGTACCCTGCAACAAACGGAAAAGGTAAAAGTTATGTTATTATTATCAGAGAAGTAAGTGAAAATGCAAGTTTGGGCGTGTGTTTTTTTATGGTGTGCGCCCAAAAAAGAAAGCCCGGCGGCACGTCTCGGAAAACCCGCCTGTGCCGCATAGTCCTTGCGGTGCGTCAAACATGAAGTGGCCGGCCGCCGGTAGCGCATGATAATGAAGCGAGAATTTTTCTCTTCGAAATGAACCGGCAGTGCACGCGAAGGTGGGCGGTTGTCGGTCGCCGCATTCGTCTCGGCGCGGAAAGGACACTGCCTGTAGCGGCTGTGTCGGGATGTATTTTTATCGGCGTGGCGCTTCGGTTTCTTGAGGTGTCGGCGGAAAAATTCTGATGTGCGCCCTGCATGCCGGCGGAATAAACCGTTCGCATGCCGCGCGAAAACGCTTTCGGAAGAAAGGTCCGTGTTGCCGTGTCCGACAGGCGTCCGCTCCCGCCGCCGGGGTCGCGCAAGCCGGTCGGTGCCGGAGCATGGACTTTCTCGACTCTTTGGCCTATCTTGTTCAGCTTCCATCACCCGAACCCATTGCGGGGCCGTGTTTCGGCCCGCGAGGCACTATGGCCGGTCAGGATCACATACGGAATTTCAGCATCATCGCGCACATCGATCACGGCAAATCGACCTTGGCCGACCGCATTCTTGAGGTCACCGGTCTGGTCTCCGATCGTGAGCGCCGCGACCAGTATCTGGATCGCATGGATCTTGAGCGCGAGCGCGGCATCACCATCAAGGCCCAGACCGTGCGTATTCCCTACAAAGCCAAAGACGGCACGGAATACATCCTCAACCTCATCGACACGCCCGGTCACGTGGACTTCAACTACGAGGTTTCCCGCTCGCTGGCGGCCTGCGACGGCGCGCTTTTGGTGGTGGACGCCTCACAGGGCGTCGAGGCCCAGACCCTGGCCAACGTCTATCTGGCCCTGGACCACAACCACGAAATCATCCCTATTCTGAACAAGATCGACCTGCCCAGCGCCGATCCCGATCGGGTCAAGGCCGAAATCGAGGAGAGCATCGGCCTGGACTGCGCCGGCGCCCTGCCCATCAGCGCCAAGACCGGCGTGGGCGTGGACGCGGTGCTTGAAGCCATCGTCGAGCGCCTGCCCGCGCCCGGGGGCGACCCGGCGGCTCCTCTCAAAGCCTTGATTTTCGACTCCTGGTACGATTCGTACCAGGGCGTGATCGTGCTTTTCCGGGTCATGGACGGCACGATCAAAAAAGGCGACAAGGTTCGCCTGATGTCCACGGGCGTGACCTACGAAGTGCTGCGCCTGGGCGCCTTCTCGCCCGAGCCGGTGGATATTCCCTCGTTCGCGGCCGGCGAGGTCGGTTTTCTTTGCGCCAACATCAAAGACTTGGGCGACGCCCGGGTGGGCGACACCATCACCCACGTCGAGCGCCCGGCCACGGAAGCGGTGGCGGGCTTCAAAGAAGTCAAGCCCATGGTGTTCTGCGGCCTGTACCCCACAGACAGCGCCGACTACGAATCCCTCAAGTACGCCCTGGAAAAGCTCCAGTTGAACGACGCGGCTTTTTCCTTTGAGGCCGAAACCTCGCAGGCCTTGGGCTTCGGCTTCCGTTGCGGGTTTCTGGGCCTGTTGCACATGGAAATCATCCAGGAGCGTCTGGAGCGCGAGTTCCAGGTCGAGCTCATTGCCACGGCGCCGTCGGTCGTTTACAAGGTGGACACCACGGACGGCAAAACCCTGGCCGTGGACAACCCGGCCAAGCTGCCGGACGCGGGCCGCATTGAAACGTTCTATGAGCCTTATGTGCGCATGGAAATCCACGTTCCCGGCGACTACGTGGGCAACGTGCTGCGCCTGTGCGAGGAAAAGCGCGGCCGCCAGAAAGACATGCGCTACCTCACGGCCGGGCGGGTGATCATCACCTATGAACTGCCCTTTGCCGAGATCGTCTACGACTTTTTCGACCGCCTGAAGTCCACGACCAAAGGCTACGCTTCCATGGATTACGAGTTCATCGACTACCGCGAGGCCGACCTGGTCAAGCTGGACATGCTGATCAACGGCGACCCGGTGGACGCGCTCGCGGTCATCGTGCACCGCGACAAAGCCTACCACCACGGGCGGGCCGTCGCGCTCAAGCTGAAGCGCACCATCCCCCGGCAGTTGTTCGAAGTGATCATCCAGGCCGCCGTCGGCAACAAGGTCATCGCCCGCGAGCGCAACGCGCCGCTCGGCAAAAACGTCACCGCCAAGTGCTACGGCGGCGACATCACCCGTAAACGCAAGCTCCTTGAAAAGCAGAAGGAAGGCAAAAAGCGCATGAAGCGCATGGGCAACATCGAACTGCCGCAGGAAGCCTTTCTCGCCGCCCTTCAGGTTGGAGACGATTCATGAGCAATCTGTACCAGACCCCCCTGCAGAGCCTTGGCGAGATCGCCAAAGTCGTCATCATCGCTCTGGTCATCGCCTTGGGGATCCGCACGTTTTTCCTGCAGCCCTTCATCATTCCTTCCGGCTCCATGCTGGACACCCTGCATATCGGCGACCGGCTGTTCGTCACCAAGTTCAGCTACGGCATCCATCTGCCCTTCATGGCCAAAGAGATCGTCTCCACGGGCGAGCCGCAGCGCGGCGACATCATCGTCTTCCCCTACCCGGAAGACCCCAGTCAAGACTACATCAAGCGCGTGGTGGGCATTCCCGGCGACGTGCTGGAAATCCGAGACAAGCAGCTTTACCGCAACGGCGAAGCCGTGCAGGAAGCCTACATAAAGCACACCGACGCCACGCTCATGGGCCGGCGCGACAACATGCCGCCCACAACCGTGCCCTCGGGTAAGGTCTTCGTCATGGGCGACAACCGCGACCAGTCCATGGATTCCCGCTTCTGGGGCTTCGTGAACAAAGACACCATCGTGGGCAAAGCCCTCGTTATCTATTGGTCCAGCACCGATTGGGTGAATATCAACTGGGGCCGCATCGGCACCATGCTTCGGTAGGGAGTGTTTTC
Source organism: Desulfovibrio sp. (assembly GCA_031551885.1). Classification (GTDB taxonomy): domain Bacteria; phylum Desulfobacterota; class Desulfovibrionia; order Desulfovibrionales; family Desulfovibrionaceae; genus Frigididesulfovibrio. The sequence goes on along the minus strand of JAVBMX010000065.1, from coordinate 5,143 downwards.
GGGGTTCCACCCCAAACCCCGCCGGGGGAACTGAGTTCCCCCGGACCCCCTCACCTTTCAAAAATCCGTGCCTTGCGCGGATTTTTGAAAATGGGGGTGCAAGGGACTCAGTCCCTTGCCGGGGGAGTTTGAGGGGGCGGAGCTCCCTCAAAAATACCCTCACGGCAACATAATGAGCCTGTTCAGTCGTTCTTTTCTCGGCCTGTACCGGGGCCTGTGGGCGGCGGTGACCCCCTTGGTCCGCCGCAACCGGCGTCTTTCCCAGGGGTTTGAGGAGCGCACCGCTCTCTCGGGTGAACCGTTCGAGGGCACGGATGCCGCGGACGCGAAGAACGGCCCCCTCATTTGGGTTCAGGCCGCTTCCGGCGGCGAGGCTGCCCTTGTGCGGGCGCTTGTCCGTGAAGCCGGAACCCTCCCCGAACTTGTCGCCCGTTCTCCCCGTTTTTTCTCCACCACCTGGACCGCCCAAGGTCTGGAGGTGTTGGGAAAGATCGCGCCGCCTTCCGGCGTTTCCCTGCTTCCGCGCTACGTTCCCCTCGACAACCCGGCCTTGATGCGTAAGGCTGTGGCCTTGGCCCGCCCGGCCTGCGTCGTGCTCCTGGAAACCGAGATCTGGCCCGGCCTTATGGCCGCCTGCCGGGAGTTCGGGGTTCCCCTGCTGCTGCTCAACGCCCGCATGACTCCCAAAAGCCTTTCCGGCTATCGGCTGCTGCGTCCCCTGCTTCGGGAAATCCGCCCGGACCGCATCCTGGCGATTTCGGAAGACGACGCTGCCCGTTTCGCCGAGATCTTCGGTTCGGAAGGCGTTTCGGTTATGCCGAACATCAAGTTCGACGGCGCGGCCCTTACCCCGCCGATCGGAGCGGACCCCTTTGCCGGACTCGCCGCCGGGTCGGACCCCGCCATGCCGCGCCTGGCCCTGGCCTCGGTTCGGGAGGAGGAGGAAGAAGCCCTGCTTGGCATTCTGCCCCAACTGCTCGCGAACGGTGCGGCCGTGGCCGTGGCCCCTCGGCACATGCACCGGGTGGATGCCTGGCGTAAAGCGCTGGCCCCTTATGGAGCCGTCCTGCGCTCGGAACTGCTTGCCGGAGCGGCGGCATCCTCAGCCGGCCCGCTTATCTGGGATACCTTCGGGGACCTCGCGTTGCTCTATGCGCATGTGGACGCGGCTTTTGTCGGCGGCTCCCTCGCGCCTCTCGGTGGGCAGAATTTTCTTGAAGCCCCCGCCTTGGGCACACCGGCTTTGGTCGGCCCGCACCGGAACAATTTCCTCTGGGTGGGGGAGGAGATCTTTCAGACCGGCACGGTGGAGCAGGTGGCGGATGCCGAAGCCCTTGCCGTTGCCCTGCCTCAAGCGGCCGCCGGACGGCCCGTGGACCGGGCGGCGGCCGCTGCCGAAACCCGCCGTTGCTTTGCCGAATGGCTGGCCCCCCGCACCGGCGGTTCCCGCATGGCCGCTCAGGCCGTGGCGGATACCTTGGCGCGGCGCTGAGGGTGGGCAGCCCCTCACGGCCTCGCCGATGATGCCTCTCCAGCCTGAAAAGCCGCCTCCCGAGAGGGCGGGCGGGTGTCTTTCCTCCTTATCGGTCGCTTCACGATCCGTCGTGGATGACCGTCCGCCCGGCCGACATGCTCCCCGCATACTTCCACCCCCCGCTGCAACATCGCGCGGCCGCTCCACCCGTTTCGCCTCTTTTTGTCATATCCGAAGGGTTGCCGGATGATATTTTTTCGCAATGCCGCCCATTACGAGAATAGATATCTTGACACTTGTATCGCAATAATTTGAGATACCTTATCTCGGGTAATGAATAAGTTTCCGAATGCGGACCGGAAAGCCATGATCGATAAGCTTGCGATATGCCTGCTTCACCTCTTGGTCGCGGCGACTTTTCCGCGTCGACAGGCAATCTCTTCGTGGAGCGGAAAAAATAATGTCAAAATATTCATTACGCGTTATACGGAACGCTAAGACGGATCAAACAGGTCGGCTTCGGCCGGTTTTCGCTCGAGAGGGCGTCACCTTTTCCCAAGTGGCCGTAAACACATGTGTTCACGGAATCCGGAGGAGTTTCACATGAAAAAATTGGTTGCCGGCGCCGCGTTTGCGGGCCTCATCTGTATGAACATCGCTTTCGGGGTCGCCGCGGCCGCCGACGGCAAAACTCTGTATGCGGAATCCTGCGCCGGCTGCCACGGCCCGGATGCCGCCGGTCGCACAGCCCCTGCCCTGAAGGGACAGGCCGCCGCCGACTTGATGACCAAGCTGGACGGCTACAAGGCCGGAACGTATGGCGGGGCGAAAAAGAACATCATGCAGGGCGTGGTGAAAAACCGCACGGTCGAAGACCTGAAGGCCGTCGCGGACTACCTCGGCACGTTGAAATAACGGCTTGCCTTCCCTTTGTAGCGGGTCGCTTGACGGGCGTCGCTTTTGGCGACGCCCGTTTTTTTGTTTTGCGGGGGGAGATTCGTCGGCCCCCGCCCCGGCAGAGGGGCGAGGGCCTTCCGTGCCCCCGGTGCCGAACAATCCGGGGAAGCGCAGATTGCTCGGCAAATGAGGGGGTCCGAGGTCACTTCCCCCGGAAAAAAATCCCTCAAGACTCTCCTCTCATCCCCTCACGCCCGGCGGCGGAAGAGGACGGCCGCGACGGCCAGGGAGGGCAGGGCGATCAGGGCCAGGCCGAGCAGGTTGGGGAGCAGCACGGAGAGGTCCGCGCCTTCCAGATAGATCCGACGCACGGCGTCCACGGCGTAGCGCAGAGGGTTGAGCAGGGTGAAGCGCTGCATAAGTTCCGGCATGGCCCGGATGGGCGTGGTCAGACCAGAGAGTAGCATGATCGGCATAATCAGGGCGAAACACAGCAGCATGGATTGTTGCATGTTGCGGGAAAGCACCGAGACGATCAGCCCCAGGCCGGCCAGGGCCATATTCATAGGCAGAAGCACGACAAAGATCGCCCACAGCGAGCCCGCGCAGGGAATTTGGAACCAGAACCGGGCCACGCAAAAGATCAGGGTCGATTGGGCGAACCCCACCAGCATCGGCGGCAGGGCCTTGCCGAGCATCACGGCCAGAGGGGAAAGCGGGGTGACGCACAACTGGTCGAAGGTGCCTTGTTCGCGTTCGCGGGCCGTCGAGAGGGCGGCCGGCAGGATGGTCTGGAGCATGGCCAAGGCCGCGATTAGGCCCGGCAGCATGGTGTTGCGGGTTTCCAGGTTCGGGTTGTGCAGGGCGCGGATTTCCAGGTGCAGGAGAGCCTTCCGGCCGGAATGCTCGGCGGCGAAGCCTTCCACGATCGAGGTCGCGTAGCGGGCGGCCGTGGCCCCGGTCAGGGCGTTGCGGCCGTCGGCGATGATTTGGATCGGGGCGGGCAGGCCGGAGAGTGCCCGGCGTTCCGTGTCGGCCGGGATGGACACCGCGATCAGCACCCGGCCGGAATCGACCAGCTGGGCGATGTCGGCCGCATTGCGGATGACGGCCGCGCGGCGAAAAGCCGGGGAGGCGTCAAAGCGTCGGGCCAGTTCGCGCGACAGAACGGAGTTGTCCTCATCCAAAACCGCGAAGGGCACGTCGTCCAGGTCGAAACTCACCGCATAGCCGAAGAGCAGCGACTGAATGATGATCGGCATGACCAGAATCATCCGGCTGCGCGGGTCCTTGAGGATCATCTTCAGCTCTTTGCGGCACAGAGCGAACATTCTGGCAAAGAAAAAACGCATGGAGCATCTCCCTCGTTGGGTGAGGGACTCCGTCCCCCACTCCCCCTGGCAGGGGATTGAATCCCCTGCACCCCCCTTGTCGGCAAATCCGCGCTTTGCGCGGTTTGCCGACTATGAGGGGGCCTGGGGGGAATCATTCCCCCCAGGCGGGGTTTGGGGCGGCAGCCCCAAAAAGTACTAAGCCCGGAATGCTAAAGCGACTTGCGTGTGCGGGCGAAGGCCAGCAGGGGCAGAGCCGGGGCGAAAAAGGCCAAGGCGGCTAGGTCGCGTCCTATCACAGCCGGTGGGTTGCCGACCAGAAAAAGCGTTTGGAGCAGCTCCACGTACCAGGTGGCCGGCAGAACCCGGGCCAGGTATTGCACGAAAACCGGGGCGCTGTGCAGGTCGAAAAGGAATCCCGAGAGAATGATTGTGGGCACGAAGCAGGAGATCAACACCACCTGCGAGGCGAGAAACCGGTTGCGGCAGAGCGTGCCGATGAACAGGCCGATGCCCAGGCAGGCGATCAGATACAGCGACGACCCCAGCAGCAGCAGGAAGAGCGAACCGCGCAGGGGCACGTCGAAGAGAAACACGGCGCAGCCCAGGCACAGGCCCAGCCCGGCCATGCCCAGGGCGAATGTGGGGGCCATCATGGAAAAGAGAATCTCCCCTTTGCCCGCCGGGGTGGTGAACAGGGCCTCAAACGTGCCGCTTTCGTATTCGCGGGCGGGCAGCAGCCCGGTCAGGAGCGCGCCGATCAGGGTCATGATCAGCACGGTCACGCCGGGGACCAGGTAGAGCCGGGTTTCTCCGGCCGGGTTGTACCAGGTCCGCGTTTCCGGGCGAATCGCTTCCGGCGGGATGCCTTCGCTTCGGGCAAACGACAAGCGCACGGCTCCCTCCAGCAGCCCGGCGGCCTGTCTGGCTCTGGCCGCGTCCGCGCCGTTGACCAGAATCTGCCCCTTCCAGCCGCGCCCCGGATCACGCTCAAAACGCAGCACGGCTTCGGCCTCGTGCCGGATCATCAAGTCCCTGGCTTCCTGATACGAATCCGTCTCGCGCACCCGAAACGCGGGAGAGGCGTCCAGACGCGAGCCCAGCTCGCGGGCGAACGGCACCGAGGCGTCACGCACCAGCGCGGTGTCGATGTTTTCCACGTCCATGGAAAGCCCGTACCCGAAGATCAGCAGCAGGACCACGGGCAGGAGCAGCCCGATGACCGCGTTGCCCGGTTCGCGCAGCAGCCGCCGGGTTTCTTTGTCCGCCAGAGCCCGAAATCTCCGAACCGAGAAGCTCATGGGGAGACTCCTGTGGGACGGGGAAGAGAGGGAAGGTTGGAGATGTGGGGGGGGGGGGGGGGGGGGGGGGGGGGGGGGGGGGGGGGGGGGGGGGGGGGGGGGGGGGGGGGGGGGGGGGGGGGGGGGGGGGGGGGGGGGGG
>JAVBMX010000008.1:0-5135 GCA_031551885.1 Desulfovibrio sp. | reverse complement strand
AATGCCGTGTGAAAGTGGAAAGAAAGGCTTGATACGCTCAAGTTGCTCGACAGAAAGATAGAAAAGTTGGCTCATTGCGTCCTCCCTGAGCACAACTAACCAACTTTTCTACTTTTTGCAATTAATGAGTCCTGAGCCTAGGCGCATTGCGCAGAGAGCCCTTTTTCGGATTTGCCGAAAAAGGGCCATATGGGTTCCAAGGGGGGTGCCCCCCCTTGGCGGTGGGGTCTGGGTGGTGGCGGGTTAGTTTGGCGTGATACGGCGTCAGCCATCGTTTTTTGCTTTGGTCGAGTACCATAATAGTACACTTCCGCAGCAAAAAACTTGTCTTCCTTGTCTGACGCCAAACTATTCCCACCCCCAAGTGTCGAACCGATAGTTTCTCGAAAGTCCTTAACGAGATTGTGCTTTAATCCGGAAGTTCGTCATCCTCGGGGGTGTGGGCGCTGCGTGGGGGGCCGGAGGCTTCCGGCGGAGGCGGCACGTTGTTTTTGGGACGACTGCGCAGGGGAGTGGTCAGGCGTTGCCAGATGAACAGTTCCGGGTCGGCTCCGTCCATGGCTTCCACGGGAAACTCCGCGCGGGCCATGGCCTTGTGCCCCCCGGCCGAGCCGAGTTCGCCGAACAGCTGCGAGGCGTAACGCCCCACATCCCGCGACATGCCGTCGCCCCGGAAGACCACCACCACAATACCGGCATACAACCCGGCCACGGCCACCCAACGGATTTCATACACCCGCATGAAAAAGTCCGCGATGAGCACCAGGATGTCCGGATTGTCGATCTCGTTGAGAAAGGCGTACTGGCCGGAACCCAAAGCGTACATGTTGGTGCAGGCCAAAGCGAGGGTATCGAGCCAACGGCGGTGAAATTCGCTGCGGGAGATGCGTGAAAGCAAGGCGTTGTCGGCAAAGCGCCCCAGGTACTGATAGGCTCGGATGTCCACATCGGTGCAGTGCCGTTCGAAGCTCGCCGTGTCGGTCTTGATGCCGAACTGCAGGGCCGTGGCCAGCAGTTTGCCCGGCCGGATCTCCAGGCTGTACAGGTGCTCGGTCATGAGCGTGGCGGTCGCGCCGTATTCCGGCCGGATGACCTGGTAGCGGGCCTGTGAAGACGCCGACAGCGGATGGTGGTCGATGATGATCTCGTAGGTCGCGTCTTTGAAGAACGGATGATGGGAAGGCTGCGAGTCGACCATGGCGAGCTTTTTGCCGCGCATCAACTCCGGGGTCAGCTCAAGCATGTGCAGATGGGTGTAGCGGATCATGGCCAAGTTGTCGGGCCGGATGATCTCGTTGACCTTGGCGATGTGCACGTCGCGCACGCGCCGGCTCATGATCCGCTTCAGAGCCATGGCCGAGGCCATGGCGTCCGGGTCGGCGCTGATGGGAATCAGCCAGTCGTCTTCGCGGCTGAAGAGATCCAGCATGGTCTGAAGATTGGGCAGGGAGCGGAAATAGGCCATGAGTTCCTCAGAGGGCGGCGTTGTCGGACGAAAGTGGAACGGTCAATGCCCGGTGGAGAATGTCGAGCGATGCCTCAAACCCCGGGAGGGCGAAAATTTCCGGCATCAGGGCCGCGTCGGGCGGGGTTGCCGCGAGCGCCCGGCGCAACAGCGCGTGGCCTTCCGGATCCAGCTCGGCCAGGGAGCGATGCAGGTCCTTGCCCGGCCGGGCGGCGGAAAGATGGAGCAACGTGACCCGCCCGGTCAAAGCGGGACAATCCAACAACGCTTCCTGCCCATAAGCTCTTACATGCCCCAGATCCAGGCATACTTGCAAGGAAAATTCCCGGACGACCTCCGCGAGGTCAAGCAGGTCGCAGTCTTTGTGGTTCTCAACGGCGAGCAATTCGGGGGCGTGTCCGAGACGCTCGAAGGCTTCGAGAAAGCCGTGCAGCACGCCCGGCGCGGACTTCCCGACCGGAGGATGCAGCACGGCGCGGGTTGGGCGCAGAAAGGCGATCTTCTTCAGGAGCGAGGCGCAGATCGTGGCGCAGGCTGGAGGATTTTCCCAAGGGAGATCCACGGGCAGATGCACGTGGTAGGCAAGGGAGAGACAGGCCGGCTCCGTCGGCAGGTCTTTGTCGGTATAGGCGAGACAAGCGGCCGTTTCGAAAAAGAGCAGACCGACCTCATCCACCCGCCCGGCCAGAAACCGGCAGTTGGCCGCAAGATCACCGGGGATGAGCCAGGAAGGCGCGGCCAGAACCCGTCCGACGGGAAGCCGGAAGCGTTCCTCCCCCGCGCGGAGTGTTTTCGGTTCGAGCGCCCTGATCATTTTTTTCCCGTTGCCGATAAGAAAATGCAAAGAGGAATGCATAAATGTCGAAAAAGCGACATTGGGATGATGGACATGAACTGCGGCATGCCTTATACCTCACTACAGTCGACGGGTCGCCTGACGGCGGTCGATTTCGTTCATGCCGGGCTGGCGGTTTTTCCGACGCCGAAACCGAAAGAGCAGTTGATGGCACGTTTCCGTTCTTATTTGCAGCACCGCTTCAATCCCCTGCATGTTTACTGTAGGCTCTGCGACCACGGCTTTTCCCAAAACGTGGCCCGCAGGCTCAGTTCCGTCTACGAGCGTTTGTACCGCGTTTGTGGTTTGGGCATGCCCAAGGCCTAGACCGATATTCATTTACCCCGCCCGTCCAAAGTATCTCGAGAGGGAATGGCCGGAGCGTGGAAACATTTTTTTCCGCCCACCGACCGCGCCGACGCGGTTTTTTTATTCCCGGCCGAGCAGCAACTGTTCCAGGGTATCCATCGCTTTTTTCTGATCAAAGCGTTCGGCGAGGATGCGCGACCGGCGGCGCAGGGCGTGGCGTTGCTCGGGAGTTCCGGCGTCGGCCAAAACGCCTTGGGCGACGGCGCGCAGGTCCGCAAGGGTGGCCGGAGTGACGGCTTCCGAGTCTTGGGGCAGGGGGAAAAGCAGCCCGTTTTCGCCGTGGCGGACGAGATCCGGGATATTGCTCACGGCAAAGGCCACGGGCGGAACCCCGGCGAGCATGGCTTCAAGCACCACATAGCCGAACCCTTCCCAGAGCGAGGTCAGGATGAACAGATCCAGGCTGCGCCAGAACGGGGAAAGATCCTTGAGGAACCCCGCGAAAAAGACCCGCTCCCGCACGCCCTGCCGCCGGGCCAGATCTTCGAGTTCGGCGCGGCGTTCACCTTCTCCCGCAAGAATGAGGCGCACATCCCGGCCGAGGTCCTCCACGGCTTTGCCGAGGAGCACAAACAGATGCTGGGCCTTCTGCCGGTTAAGCCGGCCCGCGTTGCCCAGAATCAACGGGTCGCCCTGTCGGCGGGCCGCCGCGACCCAGTCTTCCAGGGCGCGGCCGGCCGGTTCCCCGCAGGCGCGGGCGAGGGCCGCGTCAAAGGCGGCGATGTCGATGCCGTTGGGCAAGAGGGTGACGCGGTCCGGGGCAATCAGGCTTTGCGGAATCAGCTCTCCGGTGGCCCGTGAGTTGACGATCACCCGGTCGATCACCGTGCTGTAGAGCCGGCGGTTGAGGGCGGAGTTTTTGACCGGCAGGGCGCTGCCCCGGCGGTAGATGATCCGCGCCGTGCCGGCATCTTTCGCCGCCGGTCCGACGGCCTTGAGATCCGCCGGCAGGTTCATGACCAAGGCATCGATCTTCCGACTGCGGAAAAAGTTTGTCAGCCGTCGGCGCATCAGAGGATTGAGAAAGGACAGCCTGCCGATTGCGAAAGGCGCGACCGTCACGTTTCCCGCGCCCACAGGGCCTGCAGAGGGAAGGGCGTGTTCGCACAGCGCGCCGTCGGGCCGGCAGATCAGCGTGACCTCATGGCCGCGCCGGGCCATGTCCAGAGCGGCTTCCAGGTGCCAGCGCTCACCGCCGCCCCAGGCGATGGTGCTGTTGCAAAAACACAATCGGGCCATGGTTTACCTTCCCACCCGCCCGGCACGGCGCCGGGCCATGTCCAGGGCGGCTTCCAGGTGCCGGCGCTCACCGCCGCCCCAGGCGATGGTGCTGTTGCAAAAACACAATCGGGCCACGAGTCGGGATCTCCAAAAATCGAAGGAAGGCCGGCTCAGCCGCCCAGGCCGGGGATGGGGGTGCCGGAGGCCAATGAATCCTCCACAATCAGCCGGCGCAGTTCCCGGCAGACCGGGCCTTCCGCGCCGTCGCCCACAGGCGTGCCTTCATAGGCGGTCACGGCCACGCAGTCCGGGCCGGTGCCGAGCAGGAGGATCTCCGCCGCCTTGCGCACGTCGTCCTCGGTCAGGGGGCGCTTGTCGCGCGGCAGGTCCGGGCCGGCCAGTTCCAGAGCCCGGGTCACCGTGGTGGCGGGCAGAATAGCTTCGGATTGCGGCACGAGCACCACGCCTTCTTTATCCACCAAGAGGATCGACGCCACGGCGCTTTCGGCCAAAAATCCCTGCTCGTCGTAACTGAGTGGCACGTCGGCGCCTTTCTCGCGGGCTTCCTTGGTCATCAACACATTGGGCAGGTAACTGGCGGTCTTGATTTTGGCCATGCCGCCGGATTTGGCCGGAATACTCGCCCGCGCGCCTTTGAGCCCGGCCCGATACCATTCGTCCGGCGGCGTGGGCTGCCGGTAGGCTGCGATGTACAAGCCCGCCACGGGGCATTCGGATGGATCGATGCCGAAGCCGCCGGGACCCCGGCTGAGCAGCACCCGGACCAAGCCTTCCGATTCACCACCCGCCCCGGCCACAGCCAGGATGATCGGGATGACTTCCTCCCATGGCACGGGGGGCGCGATGCCGATGCCCGTGGCCGAACGGCCTAGGCGTTCCAGGTGTTTTTCCGGCCGGTACATAATCCCCCGGCTGTAGCGCAGGGTCTCGAACGCCCCGTCGCTCCGGTGGACCAAGTGGTCGTCCAAAGGAATGAGCATGAGCCGGACATCGCGGCAGATGCCGCCCAAACGGTGCTCGTAAAAGGCCAGGATGTTCTCCTCGCCGGGACGCGGCAATGCCAGGATACGGTCCAGAACGTCTTGTCGGGAAAGCACGGGCAGGGACATAAAAGCCTCGGAGTAGTTTGCGCTTTGGGGCTGTCGCCCCAAACCCCACCAGGGGGGAAAGATTACCCCCAGAACCCCACAAACGTCGGGCAGACACCCCGCCAAACACGGGGGG
>JAVBMX010000010.1:0-65257 GCA_031551885.1 Desulfovibrio sp. | reverse complement strand
CGGCAGGGAGCTGAGCTCCCTGCACCCTCATTGTCGGGGGGGGCGTGACACGCAACACGACCGCGGGGGTTGTGTGGGGGGGGGGGTTGAGAAACCCGACACGAAGAGGGGGGGTTGCGGGGGGGGGGGGGGGTGGGGGGGGGGGGTGTGTTCCGGGGGCGGGTTTGGGCCCGGTGGGGGTTGGGGGGTTTTTTCTTTATCTACAAATCGTCCCCGTGGCCTTTTTTTTTTTTGTTTATTTTTGGGGTCCCCCCCTATCGCCCGGGGTGGTGTTCGTCCCCCCGCCCCCCGTGTTGGTGGGCTTCCCGGCCCCCCCCCCCGGCCCCCCGACTTATGTGGGGCAGAATGTTCACCTCGCCGGACCAAGACGAGGTCGGATGCCGCGTCGTTCGCTTGTGGCGGGAAGTATACGTGGCTTCGCTTACGCATCCTGCGTCGGGCTTCTGGTCGGTTGTTCGGCGGAAGTTTCCGACCATGCGGGCAGCGTGACGGATATCTGAAACAGGGACTCGCCGGCGCATTCGGCATTCTGGGCCGTCACCTCTCCCCCATGCAGGGCGATAATCCGTTGCACCAAAGCAAGACCGAGCCCCGACCCGTCGGCATTGTCGCCCGAAGCCGCGCGGTAAAAAGGCTCAAAGATTCGCTGGAGGGCCTCCGAGGACAGGGGAGGGTGCGTGTTCGCCACCAACAGTCGGACTCGTCGGGCGGTCGTTTCCGGTTCGGCGGGTGCGGCTTCCTTCATTGCGGGTTCCGCTTCAAAGTCAAGCGCCACGATGACTCGTCCGCCCGGTAGGGTGTAGCGCAGGGCGTTGTCCAGCAGGTTGACGACGGCTTGGCGCAGGAGCAGGGCATCCCCGAGAATGTGCACATCGCCGGTTACTTCCTGGAGAAAGCGGATGTCGCGAGCTTCGGCCATGCCGGCCTGCCCGGCGAAAGCCTCCCGGCACAGACGGGACAGATCCAGAGGCCGCAGATCGGCCGGACGCTGCTGCAGATCCAGTTTGCCCGCCAGCAGGCATGAGCCGATAAGCTGGTCCATCACCGCAAGCTCTTCTTTAAGCAGGCCAAGATGCTTGCGGGCCAGGGCGGTTTTGCGCCGGGCATTCGCATCGGCCGGGGTGCGGGCAACGTCGGCTTCCGTCAGGCCTTCTTCAATAAAGTCCACGGCAAACGTCATTCGAGCCAAGGGCGAGCGCAATTCGTGCGAAACATTGGCCATGAGTTCGCGCATTCCCCGTATATGCCGGGACAAGCTCGCCGTAAGCCGGTTGACGGCTTCGGCCACATCCGTCACTTCGACATACCCCTGTACGGTCACCCGTCCGGCTGGGTCGCGTTCGTCCACTGCCGCGACTTCACCCCGCAACCGGCGCAACGGCAGGGTCACGTGGCGGGCCATCCACAGGCTCAGCGCCCCGCCCACCAGAACCAGCGCGCCGACCCCCCAATAAAAGTGATCCTGCACGTGTGGAAAACGTCCGTTCCAGTACGTGTAGCACATGACCGCCTCGCCTTCGCGAAAACGCACCGGGGTGACCAGAAGCCCCAACGGTTCGGAAGGCCCTGTTTCCCAGGCCAGACCTTCGGCTTCGTACACAACGACGGAAGGCTTGCCTGACGGAATCGGGGAGCGCAGGCGTTGTCGGCTCGCGGAGTCCAGCCCGGCCACGGGCGTTCCCGAGAGCACGGAGCCGTCGGGGCGCTCGAACCACAACTGCGGACCCAACCCGTTGAAATAGTCCAGATACATTTTGGCGTCGGCCTGGGCGCGCCCGTTCAGATTGACCAGGATGATGTCGTGGAAAAAGGCCGCCATGTTGTCCCGGCGGGTTTCGCGGTCTTCGGTTCCAAGAAGGAAAAGAAGAAACGGGGTGGCTTGGGAAAGCAGCACCAAAAGCAGAGAGTAGGTGAAAATGCGTTGCCACAGACGCGAACCCCAGCGGAGTCGGAGGGGCTTACGCACCGTCAACCCAGCGATAGCCCGTCCCCCACACGGTGCGAATGGGCGCAAGGTCGGCGGCGAAACCGCGCAGCAGGCCCCGCAAACGACTGACATGCACGTCGACGTTGCGGTCCCCGGCATAATGATCGGTGCCGAAGGCCAGGGAAAGAATTTGATCCCGGCTGAGCACCTCGCCGGCATGGTTGAGAAAAACCCGCAGAATACGGGCCTCCGAAGTGGAGAGCGGCAGGGTTTTGCCTTGCCTGCACAGGTTATGGCGCTTCATGTCCAAGGTGAAGGAACCGGAAGCGAGGGTGTCCGCTTCCTCGACAAAGCCGCCCTCGACCCGGCGCAGCACGGCCTTGATTCTGGCCAGCAACTCGCGCGGACTGAACGGCTTGGCCAGATAGTCGTCCGCGCCCATCTCCAGGCCGACGATTCGATCGCTTTCCTCGCCCCGCGCCGTCAGCATGACGACCGGCAGGCGGGAGCGTTTGCGGATTTCCCGCAGCAGATCGAATCCGTCTCTGCCGTCCGGGAGCATGACGTCGAGCAGGATCAGGTTCGGGCGGAAGGCCTCAAGCTCGGCCTCGGCGTGCAGGCCGGTGTAAAGTGAGCGAATGAGGTAACCGTGCGGTTCCAGATAGTCGCGGATGCCTTCATGCAGCCGTTTGTCGTCATCGATCAGCAGAATTTTTCCGTTTTGCCTTGTGCCCACGCCACGAACCTCGCACGACGACGGTATTGCGGGAGAAAATCAGTACACCGCAACACTTTGATACATTTTTTCGTATTTGCCTTATAAATTTTTGTCGTCGGCTTGCTAAACAACTTGCAAAGCAAGCCGGGATCTGCAAAGAGACGCCTCACTATACTGATTTTGAGTCTCACCATCAAGAAATTTCAGATTGTCCGGCGTCGGTGCTTTTTATGATTTTTAGAAGCCGCCCCATGTTGGGCGGTGGGCAAAAGGTGGTTGGTATGGGTGTATTGAGCAAGGCAGTCGGGAGCATACTTGTCGCGGGTATTTTTTGGACCGGTCCGGTCGGAGCCGTTTGGGCGGAAGAGCCGGAGGAAAGCGGCGATCTCGCGCCCGCTGAAAAAAGCGAAGACCCCTCGGGGGGCACCTTATTGCCGGCAATCATGGTTACGGCAACTCGCGTTGAGGAAGACCTGCAGGATATTCCCATGTCCGTCTCCGTTGTGGGAAAGCAGGAAATTGAAGAGCACCCGAGCACGGATGTGGCCGAGCAGCTCGTGCGCGCCCCCGGCGTGACCTATACGGCCGGCAAGACCGGGGCGGGCAACAACGCGATGGTTTCCATCCGGGGTCTTGAGGCAGGGCGGGTGTTGTACCTCATCGACGGGGTGCGCCAGAACTCCATCTTCAAGGAGGATATGAACAAGGGCCTGATGAACATCGACCCCGACGACATCGAACGGGTCGAAATCATCAAAGGGCCGGCTTCCGCTTTGTATGGTTCGGACGCCATCGGCGGGGTGGTGAACATCATCACCAAGAAGGGCGGCAACGGCAAACCCGTGGCCGGCAAGGCCAAGGTCATTCTCGACGGGTCCACGACCGGTGTTGCTCCGCGTATGGCGATCTACGGCGACAAAGACGGGTTTTCCTACCGGCTTTCCGGCAACTATGTAAACGCCAACGACCGCAAGCTTGCGGCAGGCGGCACGGCCGACCACAGTTCGTACCACGCCGAAAGTTTCTTCGGCCAGATGGGGTATGCCTGGGACGGCGGCAGCCTGAACGTCACCGCCCAGCATTACGATTCCGACGTGCAGGAAATGAGCGCGATTTATTCCTGGGACGAGAAGAAGATGATCCTCTATGATCAGGACGATCCCGCGGTCTATTACCTTTCCGACTTCCCTCGGAACAGGCGTGACTCCTACACGGCCTCGCTTACGCTTGATGACCTGAGCGACAACTTTAAGAAACTGAGCGTGAACACATATTATCAGTCCCGCGACGTCATTCAGCGCGGCGAAGACGCCAACGGGGCGACCTGGGCTTCCAACAAGCTGCAGGACATCTCGGATTCCTACGGGGGGACGATCCAGAGCGACTGGCGGCTCTTTGATTCCCATTATGTATCGGTGGGCATGGAAGTGCTGTACGACAAGCTGCTCAACCATTCCATCGCTTCCACCGGCGCTCCCGAATACAGTTTTGACGCCACCCAACGAACCATGGCCCTGTTTATTCAGGACGAATGGAGCCTGATGGATGATCTCAAGCTGACCATGGGTCTGCGCCAGAGCTGGATACGGACTTCATTGCAACGTTTTGAGCAGGATCCCTCCAAGGAGGACTCCGTTTCCGACTCCAGCCTGGTGGGAAACGTGGGGATCGTTTACTCGGGGTTCGAGAATCTGGCCCTGCGGGCGCAATATTCCCAAGGCTTCCGCACCCCGGATTTGGCCTCGCAACTGACCGGGACCGGGTTGTACCTTGTGCCCAATACGAACCTGAAGCCGGAACGCTCGTACAACTACGAGATCGGCGCGCGTTACAACAACGGCAGCCTGATTCTGGATACCTCGCTGTTCTACAACAAGATTGACGACATGATGACCACCCGGGTCATCGGGTACATCCCCAACACCACCTGGAGCGTCAACGAGACCGTCAACGCGGGTACCTACGAGTCGTACGGGTGGGAGCTCGACGCGGCCTGGCATATCACGGATACCGGTTTCACCCCCTACGGCAACGTGACCCTGATGCAGACCCATCTTATGCATCAGGACTACACCACGGAAGCCAACCGGGTGCCCACGGCCTGGGGGACCATCGGCCTGCGTTGGGAGCACACCATCGACGAACGCAGCCGCGTGTTTACGGATGCTTCGTATCGGATGTCCGCTCCCTATAAATTCGACGGTGGTGACGATCAAATTTGGTACGAGCACGAAGCCGGGCAGACCGCCGATTTCACCGTCGGGCTGGAATTGGGTGAAGAACAGCAGTTCAAGGCGACCTTGTCCGTCAAGAACGTCTTCAATCAGGAATATGAGCCCGATTATTACTACTACCCCGGAACCCACGCCGTTCTGGCTTTGAGCTATGAGTTTTAAGCAAGTGGGGGCTCCGCCCCCGTACCCCCGGCAGGGGAAATGATTTCCCCTGCACCCCACAACGACTCGAAAGCCTGCCCGCATAGCGGGCAGGCTTTCGAGTCAACGGGGGTCAAGGGGATTCAATCCCCTTGCAGGGAGGTTTGGAGGGGCAGCGTCCCTCCAAGAAAACAATGAAAAGTTGATCCTAAAAACCAATTTCTTCGTTGATCAGCACCACGTGAACCCGGCCTTTGGGGGCGCTGCGCTCCAGGATGGTCCAGGCCGAGCAGATCCGCTCCGGCGAGGAGCAATCCATACAGTAGCCGGTTTTGGTGCAGGGGGTCTTTTTGCCCAGACGAATGGTGTTGGCCGGGGCGGCGATGGTTCTGATCCGTTCGATGCCGCTTTCGACATCGTCGCAGATTTTGTTGCGGCCGACGAGCAGCACCACTTTCAGCGGACCGAACTGCACGGACGCGCCCCGGTTACCGATGCCGTCCAGAAGAATGGCCACCCCGGTACGGGTCAGGGCGTTGACCGAACACAGGTAAAAGTCGCAGTTCAGAGCTTTGCGGCGCATTTCGATCATTGCGGCCGGCCCGTTGGACATGTCGTTGGTGTCAAATACTTCAAGCCCTTTGGTCTTTTTCAGAGCGTCATACAGACCCGTACCCATAACGGTCATGGATCCACCAAAGGCCACGGAATGGGCTTTGCTCTCCGGCAGAATCTTGCGCAGCACCAGTTCGCCGGCCGCTTTGGAGTCGGCCGCGATGGAAACCTCATAGCCGCGCTTGGTGAGGGCGGCGGCGGTTTCGGCCAGACGCAGTTCCCAGACGCTCTCAAGTCCGGCTTGGAATCCGGCCTTTTTCACCGGGGCGGGCGTCGCCGTGGCCGCCGGAGCGGCAGCTTTGGCTGCCGGAGCCTTCTTCGCGGCGGGGGCCTTTTGGGCCGGAGCGGTTTTGGCGGCGCTTGGGGAGGGGGCTTTCTTCACGGCGGTCTTTTTGCCGACGGCGGTCATAACTACCTCGCTTCGATGGAGAGTTCGGGGAATCGGGTGGAGAGAATGCTCCAGACATCGTGGAAAACGGCTTCCGGCGGCAGACCGCCGTTGATGATCCGAAACCGTTCGGGGTGCCGGGCCGCCCAGTCGAGATAGCCTTGACGGATGGTCCGGTGAAATTCCATGGCCTCGGCCTCAAACCTTCCCTCGGAGACGGAAAGGCCCAACTCCGTGTTGCGGCGGCGGGCGCGTTCCAGACCGACCTCCGGGTCCACGTCCAGCACAAAGGTGATGTCGGGCCACAGGCCGTCAACGGCCGTTTCGTTGAGCCGAAACAACTCCTGAACATCCAGCCCGCGTCCGAATCCTTGATAGACGATGGTCGAGTCGGCGTAGCGATCCGACAACACAAGCCGGCCGCGTGCGAGGGCCGGGCGAATTACCTGGGCCACGTGTTGGGCGCGGTCGGCAAGGTACAGGAAGAGCTCGGCCTTGGGCACAATGGTTTGGCGGGCGTCCAGAAGCAGAGCGCGCAAGGGCGCGCCCAGATCGCTGCCGCCGGGTTCACGGGTCGACAAAAACGGAACGCCGCGCTCGGTCAGCCGCTCACAGACGGAACGGAGAACGGTGCCTTTGCCGGAACCTTCTATGCCTTCAAACGAAATAAACATCAGCCAAGCAGGGATAAGGATTCAATTTTCGGGGCCGCCTTCTTTTTTTTCGGCGCGGGGGAAGCCGCCGGATCCTCGCCGGATTCGGAGGAAGCCGAGGCATCGGCCTGGGCGCCGGCAGTCGCGGGCGCTTCCGCCTGGGAAGGAGCTGGTTCAGAAAGCGTCGTCGCCGAAGCCGCCACATCGGGTGAGAGTTCGTTGTCCGCCTGCATTTCGGGAGAAGGCGCTTCGCCCGGCGGGACATCGGAAGATACGGATTCGGCCGGCTTCTCCTCGGCAACAGGCGCGGAAGCTGCCGCGGCAGCGGCGGCTTTGGCCCGGGAGCCCCGGGGCGCTCTTTTTTTCTTGGGCGCGGGAGGAGTGTCTGGGGATCCCGCCTCAGAGGAGGCCTGAGCCGGCGCGTCGGAAGTCGGGGGAGTTTCGGCTGCTGCTGCGGCGGAAGGCTCCGCACCGGTCTCGGACTGTGCCTCAATCGGGGCGGCGGAAGGTTCTGTGCCTGTCTCGGACGATTGGGCATCAAGCGGGGCGACCGGAATCGCCGGAGCCTCCTGAGGCACGGCATCCATCGGTTCAGATGCGGAAGAGGAAGCGTGCTCGGGAACTTCCACCGCTTCAAGGGAAGAGACCTTTTCCGGGGCTGTGTCCGTCATGGGGACGTCGACCACAGCCTCAACGGGGGAAGTCGAGGGCTTCGCCACGGCAACCGGAGCCTCGCGGGTATCCGGCTCCTCCATTGTGGGAGCGGATGCCTCGGCGGACTTCGCTGTATCGGAAGAGGATCCTGTCTCAGGCGAGACCTCTTCCGATTGTTCGGCAGGGGAGGTGGACGCCGCCGCTTCCGTGCCGGAATCGGTTGTGTCGGAGGCTTGCGCTTCCGCGGGCAAAGGGGAGGGTACCGGTTCGTCCGCCTTGGGGGCGGGGGGGGCCGCAGCCTCACCGGTGAGCGGGGAGGGTTCCGCCGACTTCGTGGACGTGGACGAGGTCGTTGTTTGAGATTTCGAAGACGCTTCCGCCGGCAGGAAGGTTTTTTCCGGCAAGGTGTCCGAATCGTCAAAAAGGAATTCCGGGAAATCGGAAACGTCGTTCAGATGAAAGTTCGGGTCGAACTCTTCACAGAGCCGGTCGTCGTACAAAAGCGGCCCGAACTCAAAGTCGGGTTCGGTCTCGGTTTCGGCTTCCGTCGCGCTTTCGGGCTCTGGGCTTTTGGGGGCGCGGTACAGGGTGCGTTCCAAGGCGGGCACATAGGCCGACCAGCCTGTTTTGGCTTCACCCAACGCCGTGTTCAGAGTGGATTCAATCTGGTTGAGCTTGGCGTCCACGTTGTCGGCATAGTGCAGGGCCAAAGCCTCGGCCGTGGCGGGCAACACCGGGGAACCGAACTCCCGCGTGCCGTGGTGGCTCAAGATGAGGTGGCGCAGATGCTCCGCGTATTCCGGCTCAAGTCCGGCTTCGCGCATCAGGGGGGCCAGGCGTTCCAGGGCAATGGACATATGCCCGATGAGCCGACCTTGGGTGGTGTACTCCGCGACCAGGCCGGGCGACAGCTCCCAGATCTTGCCCAAATCATGACACAGCGCCCCGGCGAACAGGGTTTGCCGATCCAGGGCGGGGTAGTGGTCGCACAGGCGCATACACAGCCCACAGACCGAAAGCGTGTGCTCCAGCAGACCGCCGACGTAGGCGTGATGCATGGCCTTCGCGGCCGGAGCCGTGGGCAGGCCCTGGGCGATTTCCGGGTCGGCCAGCACGGCGGCCACAAAGCGCTTCCACGGGTCATGCGAGAGAGCGCCGACGGCGAGGCGGCCCAAGTCTTTCAGCATATCGTGAGGGGAACGGGCGGCGGCCGGCATAAACAGGGAAAGATCCAGGCCGGCGCTTTCCTCGGCCGTGAGCGGCCGAATCGAATCCACGGCGATCTCGGGCTGGTCCCGGTAGCTGGTCACCCGTCCGGTCACCAGGGCGATGCCGGGGGAAATTTCCGGGTAATTCTGACTTTGCGGGCTCCAGATCTTGCCGGAGATGCTCCCGTGGGCGTCACGGAACTCCAGACGCCAATACGGGCCGTTTTTGGCCTGCGCCTGCTGGGCGACGGCGATGAGAAACAGGTCCGAGACTTCCATGCCGGGGCTCAGACTTTCAACGAAACGGCGCTTTTCCAGAATATGTTTACTCACGTGCGGGTATCCCATTGGTTTTCGTGGCGGTACGTTGGCCTGTTTTCAATTTCTTGTCAAACAATCCGACCCATGGGTACCGGGGTCGGTTCGCCGTGATACCGCGTCAGGCTTCATTTTTCCTCCGGGGGCAGGACTAAAGAAGTCCAGCCCCCATCAGAAAAACTCACCTTCCTTGTCTGACGACAAACTGACCCCGGTACCGTCCCATATGCCGAAAGTTCGGTTGGAAAACCTCGGGCGAATCGTTTTGTCAATATTTTATGTCGCTTTTATAACAGTGCAATTTTATTGTTGTTTTGCCGTTTGCCCGCACGCCGGTAAAAGCGGCCCGCATATGCCCGGCATGCACGGGACAACCCGCCCGCCCCCTTCCCACCCCTTTCCCGTCGTTTTTGCCCAAAAGGCCGGGTGTATGACCCTTCCACACGCCCGGGGCAACCCGCCGAGGGCATTGTCGATTGCGTCAACCACAACCAAAGGAGGCTTCCATGGGAGGCGGCGGCGGAAAATCCTACAAACCTGAAAAGTATACCCCCCCACCTTTGCCGGCCGAGCCGGAGACCCTGCGCGAAGAAGAGGCCGACGCCGTACGTCGCGCGTCGGACAAAGCCAAAAAAGCGGCCGCCTTGGCCGGCGGGCGCAAGTCCACCATTTTGACCGGCACCCTGGGCGACACCACGCAAGCGGACGTTTCCCGCAAAACCCTGCTGGGGCAATAGTATGGAAGACGCACGCCTGCGTGAGGCCCGCCGTTTGGCCGGGCTCCTGGAAGAACGAAAAAAAGACTGGGTGCCGCGTTGGCGCGAAGCGGCCTTGTGGATCGCCCCCTGGCGCGGCCGCTTTGACGCCGGCCCAACCACCGGCAACGACGAGGCCGAAAGCCGCGAGCGTATTCTCGACGGCACGGCCGGCCGGGCGCTCCGGGTGCTGGCCGCCGGTCTGCACAGCGGCCTGACCAGCCCGGCGCGTCCGTGGTTCCGCCTGCAACGCGGCGGCGACGCCGACGCGGAGTCCGGCCCGGAACGCCGTTGGCTCGATGTGGTCGAGCAGAACCTCTACAGCCTGTTGGCGGGTTCCAACTTCTACCAGGCCGTTCACTCCATGTACATGGAACTGGCCCTGTTCGGCTCGGCCTGCCTGTATGTGGAAAGCGACCCGGACCGCCACCTGCGCTTCGCCTGCCCGACCTGCGGCGAATTCGCCTGGGCCTGCGACACGGCGGGCAGGGTGGACACGGTGCTGCGGCGCATTCTGATGACGCCGCGCCAACTGGCTTCGGCTTTCGGCGAGGAGGCCCTGAGCCGGGGAACCAAGCGCCTGCTGCGCGAAAAGCCCGACACGCCCCTGGAAGTCATGCACCTGGTCATGCCCAGGCCGGAACGCAACCCGGCCGCCTTCGGCAACCTGCACATGCCCTATGCCTCTCTGGTCTGGGAGGCCAAGGAAGCCGAAGGCCTGCTCCACGAAGGCGGTTTTGAGGAGTTCCCTTTCCTCTGCGCCCGCTGGGACGTGCTCGGAGCCGACATCTACGGCCGTTCCCCGGCCATGGAGATTCTGCCCGACGTGCGCATGCTTCAGGAGATGACCCGCAGCCGGCTTTTGGCCGTGCACAAGATGGTCAACCCGCCCATGCGCGTGCCGGCCGGATTCAAGCAGCGGCTTTCGCTCATCCCCGGCGCGATCAACTACGTCAACCCGCATCAGCCCGAAGGCATCGGGCCTCTTTATCAGATCTCGCCGGATCTTTCGGCCATGGCCCGCACGGTTGAGGACGTGCGCCGGGCCGTGCGTGAAGGGTTCTTTAACGATTTGTTCATGATGTTCACCGGAGAAGGGCGCTCGAACATCACGGCCACCGAAATCGCCGAACGCGGCGAGGAAAAGATGCTCCTGCTGGGGCCGGTCATCGAGCGGCACCAGACCGAGATTCTTGATCCGCTCTTGGTTCGGGTCTTCGGGCTGGCCTCGCGGGCCGGACTGTTGCCGGAGGCGCCGCTTGCCCTGCGGGGCGGCGAGCTGAAGGTGGAATACGTCTCGTCTCTGGCCCAGGCCCAGCGCCGGGGCGGGGCCGAGGCGGTGCGCCGGCTCGCGGCCGAGGTTTCCTCCATGGCCGCCGTGTCTCCCGGCGTGCTCGATAAAATCGACTTCGATCAAGCGGTGGACGAGTTGGCAGCCATTTCCGGCGTGCCCGCGCGTCTGGTGCGGTCCGACGCCGAGGTCGCGGCCCTGCGCGCCCCGGCGCGGCCGGCCGGGGGGGAAGCCGGCGGCACGGATCTGGCCGAGGCCCTGCAAGGGTTCCTGCGGGCCACGGATCCCGACGCCGCGCAAGGAGGTCCGGCATGACCGATTCCGACGCCCGCGAAACGACGGAAGCCCTGCGGGAGCTGCTGCTTCCCCTTGATTTGTCGGCGGAATCCGTCGCCGCCCAGGAAGACAAGGGCGGTGAAGAGGGCGCGCCGGAACGTATCCGCGCCCGGTACCTCGAAGACCTGCGCGCGGTCTTGCGCATGCCCGGCGGGGCGGGATTGCGGGTTTTGCGCCGCTGGCTTGATGAGGCCCAGGCCTATGGGGCCGTGAGTCTTCCCGCTCCGCAAATTTATGCCGCGGCGGCTCTTTTCGACTATGCGCGCGAACGCATGGCCGAGGCGGTCGTCGCCGATCCGGTGGGGTTTTTACGCATCCACCTTGCCGGAATGCGGCGTTGTGCCGGGCAATCCACTCCCAACCCGTAACAGGAGGTTTCATGAGTCAGGAAATGTACGCGACCGCGTCGCCGGCCCGAGGGGAAAATCCGTCCTCTGCGGCGGGCGGACCCTTTGCATCGGAAGATCTCGGCCTTGCCTCCGCGGCCGGCGGAATCGAGCCGCAGGCCTATGATGCCGTTCTTCCGGAAGGTTTTCCCGCCGAACACGTGGATCAGGCCCTGCTGGGTCGTTTCAAACAGTTTTGCGGCAGCGCGGGCTTGAGCCCCGAACAGGCCGCCAAAGCCGTGAGCTTTTATATGACCGAGCAAAACGGTCTGGCCGAGCAGATGCAGGAGCGCTGCGAAGCCGAGCTGCGGGCCAAGTGGGGTTCCCGCTACGACGAACAGCTTTCCAAGGCCCGACGGACCTGTTTCGCCCTGGACAAACGCATGGGCGGTCGGCTCATGCCCCTGGTCAACGCCGGCTTGGGCAACCACCCGGCCTTCGGCGAACTCATGGCCCTGCTCGGGCGGGACATGGCCGAGGACAGCATCGGCACGGCCCCCGGCGCGGCGGCTCCCAAAGCTCCCATGAGCACCGAGGAATACCTCCGCCGAGTGGTGTTCAAGAATCGTTGAACGGGTTGGGGGACGCAAACAGGACTGCGTCGGTCTATCAGCCGGGAGCACTCCCGCGGTGTAAACAAGGCTGTCTTGCCGCAACGCGGGCCGCACTCCAGTCCCCCTGGCAGGGGGCTTACGATACTTTGCCCACCCTCGCTTCGCTCAGGGTGGGCGGCCCCTGCACCCCCATTGTCGGCAAAACCGTGCTTTGCACGGATTTGCCGACAGATGAGGGGGTAGCTGCCTGTCCCTAAGTAGGGCGGTTCAGTTTGACGTCAGACAAGGAAGGCAAGCTTTTTGCGATGGGGCTGGACTCTTCGGTCCTGCCCCGGAACAAAAAGCGCGGCCTGACGCAGTATCACGCCAAACCGGACCGCCTTAACCACCTCAACCTGTAACAAGGAGAAAGCAAAGCAATGGGAAGCACGTTGAAGGAACTGTCCACCAAGTTCGCGGTTCAGCAACTGGAGCAGGTGGACCAACTGACCGAAGAGGCCCCCGTCCTGGCCGTCATCCCTTTTGAAAAGGCCAGCCACGGCCTGTGGAACATGTATGAGGAAGTGGATGAAATCCAGGGTGCCGGCTGGGTGGAAATGAACGGCCCCCTGCCCGCCGTGGATGTTTCCGGCAACCTGCGCAAGGTGGACCTTTCCATCCTCGGCGGGGAGATCGAATGCCCGGAAGACACGGCCAAGCTTTTCGGCGGCAAGGAATCCTACTTTTCCCGCAAACTGCCCAAGGTGCTGCGCAAGTCCGGCATGAGCGCGGAAGAGCGCATCCTGTACGACAACTTCCGAGCTTACTCGCTGAAGAACAAGACGGCTGTGGATTGCGGCGCGACCGCCGACGGCTGCTACAGCATTCTGGCCGTGCGCTTCATCTCGGGTGAGACCTGTGGCCTTTACTCCCCCGAGTGCTTCGTCAAGGGTACGCTGCTGGATTCCGCAGGCATCAACGACGGCGCGCTGTACAAGGCCCCCTCGGGCAAGCACCAGGGCATTCTGGTCTACGGCATGCGCCTGAAGGCCTACCTCGGGTTGCAGATCGCCGGCCGAAACTCCGTGGCCTCGCTGGTCAACATCAGCGCCCAGAAGCAGCCCACGGAAGCCATGATCGACGATCTGCTGGCCTCGGTGCGGGCCGGTTCCGGCAGCACCTACCTGTTCATGCACGAAAAGGTGCGCAACATGCTGTTCCGCTACAAGCAGACGGCCCTGCACATCACTCCGGACTCCAAGGAACTGGACCGGCGCATCAGCCACTGGAACGGCATCGAGATCATCACCTCCTACAACTTCAAAGACGGCGCCGAGAAAAAGGTCGTCCTGTAACCGCAACCGCAAAGGAACGCGCATGTACGATCATCAGCTTCGCATTCACGGTGAGGCCTTGGCCCAAAATCAGACCCTGCCCAAAAACACGCAGACCGCCGGCAACGGCGGGCCCCAGCGGGCGGGTTCCATGATGGGCGCGGCCGAAGCCGTGGTCAAAGCCGTTTCCCCCGTGACCATCGCGGCCGGCAAAAGCCTGACCGTAATTCTGGAAGACGGCGACGATGCCGCCGCCCTCACGGCGCTGCCGTTGACCTTCAAACTGATGGCCGGAGCCTCCGTCCTCACCCGCGACACCGGCGCGATCCTGGGCAGAATTCCGCTGCCTTCGGACTGCCGCCGCTACGTGCGGGTCGTGCTCGGCACGGATGACGCCTCGGCCTCCGGCGCGGTGGACGTGTTCTTCCAATACCTGCCCCGGTAATCGCCAAGGGAGCGCCGGGTTCGGAATCCGGCGCTCCCCCCGCGCGGGCTCGACGCGCTCGTTTGGAAAGCCCGGCGGCCGTGCGATGTACCTGCCGGCCCGCGCGCATGCGCGCGGACGCTTACACCTTGAAACCGACTCGGAAGGAGAACCCATGGCCGATGATCCCATTGCCCTCCGGCGGGAAGAGCAACGCTTCAGCCGGGCGGCCGTAACGGCGGCGCTCACGGCCCTCGGCATTGCCGTCGCTCCGGCTTTGCCCCTGCCCGTTCTTTATAAATTGCTCGAAACCGCCCGTCGAGCGCTTGAACCGGAAGGAGGCGGGAAATGAGCTCCGCATTTTCCATTCACAGCGGCGGCATCCAAAGCAAGGTCGCCATCTGCAACAAGGCCCTGCGGCATCTCGGCGCGGCCCAGATCCTTTCGTTCGCCCAGGCCGGGCGCGAGGCGGAATTGTGCGCCAGGGCCTACCCGGAGGCCCGCAATGAGTTGCTTGCCTCCCACGCTTGGAGTTTTGCCTGTAAACGGCTCTCGCTCGCGCCCCTTGGTCCGGCCGGAGAGGGTGAAACGTTCGCCCTGGCCTACCGCCTGCCCGTTGATTGCCTGGCCGTGCGCCGGCTTGACCCGGAAAGGCCGTACAGCCTGCGGGCCGGGGGAGTGCTTCTGACCGACGCGGCCCCCGCCTGTGCCCTGCTGACCGTAGCCCTGGACGAGCCCTCCCGTTACCCGCCGCTTTTCGCTGAAGCCCTGGCCCGCAGACTGGCGGCGGCCCTGGCCGTGCCCCTGCTGAACAGCGCCCGCATGGAGGACGTCATGACCCGGCGTTCCCAGGAGGCTCTTGAAGCGGCCAAAACGGCCGACGCCGTTGAGGACGGTTCGGCCGAGATATCCGCGCGCTACGGCGAAGACCCCTGGCTGGCGGTGAGGTAGCGTATGGCCCGCACCACCATCGTTCAAACAAGCTTCAACAGCGGCGAGCTGTCGCCCTTCATGGGCGCGCGCATGGACCAGGGGCGCTACGGCACCGGCTGTCGGGTGCTGCGCAACATGCTCTGCACCCCCCACGGCGCGGTGTTCCGGCGTCCCGGCCTGCGCTTTATGGGCGAGGCGGCCGTGCAGAGCGAGGCCGCCCGCCCGGTGCGCCTTGTTCCGTTCGTGTTCAATGAGGAACAGGCCTACGTGCTGGAGTTCTTCCACCTCGGCCTGCGGGTCTGGCACAACGGAGGCCTTGTTTTGGACGCCTCCGCTCAACCGTTTGCCCTGGCGACTCCGTTCGACGGCGAGCACATTTGGAACCTGCGCCACTGCCGTTCCGGCGACGTCATGTATCTGGTGTCCCGGAATATGCCGCCTTGTAAGCTGATGCGTTACGGCCACGCCGACTGGCGCTTGGAAACCATGCGTTTCGGTCCCTGTGTCGCCGCGCCTGAAAACGTGGTCGCCACGCCCACCGGCGCGGCCGAACGAAGCTACGCCTATGTGGTCACCGCCGTGGCTCCGGATTCGGAAGAGGAAAGCCTGCCTTCGCAGGAAGCCCTGTGCACGGCGGCTGCGACCCTGAACACGTCCAATTACGTGACCCTGACCTGGCAGGCCGTGCCGGAAGCGCGGGAATACCGCGTGTTTCGCGGCGGCGGCGGGTCGGGCAGTTTCGGCCTGGTCGGGCGATCCGTGGGGATGTCGTATGTGGATCGCGGCCAGACGGCCGATTACGCCTGCGGCGTTCCTGAAGCCCGCGACCCCTTCGACGGCGACGGGGCTTACCCGGCCGCGGTGCAGTTCTATCAACAGCGTCTATGTTTCGCGGCGTCCGATAGGGCTCCACAGACCATCTGGGCCGGGCGCACGGGCAACTACGACAACCTGAATGTTTCCTACCCGTTGCAAAGCGACGACGCCTGCACCGTGACCCTCGCGGCCGACCGGGTCAACGCCGTGCGCTGGATGATGCCGGCCGGCAAGCTGTTGATCGGCACGGTAGACGGCGAATGGACCCTTTCCGGCGCGGGGGGCGAGCCGTTTTCCGCTCTTTCGTGCGAGGCGCAACGCCACAGCTCCTGGGGGTCGGCCGATCTGCCCGCCCTGACCGTGGGCGACACGGTCCTCTACGTGCAGCGCGGGGGCAAGGTGGTGCGGGAGTTTCGCTACTTCCTGGATTCCGACAGTTTCAGCGGTACGGACATGACCATTCTGGCCGAGCACATTTTTCGCGAGCGCCGCATTGTGGATTGGTCCTGGCAGGCAGGCCCGCATTCGGTGCTTTGGTGCGTGCTCGACGACGGCACCCTGGCCGCGTTGACCTTGATCAAGGAACACGAGGTTGCGGCCTGGCACCGGCACGATACGGCCGGGCGGGTGGAGTCCGTGACCGTAATTCCGTCAACCGGACATGACGAAGCCTGGTTCGTGGTGCGGCGCGACTGCCGCGATCCCCTCACCGGCAATTGGAAGACCGTCCGTACCCTGGAGCGCATGGACCCGCCCTTTGACGCGCCCTTGAGCGTGCCCAAGGCCGAAGCGGCGTTCTTTGTGGATTCCGGCCTTTCCTACCAGGGGCCGCCGACCACCCGGCTTTCCGGTCTGGGGCATCTGGAAGGCAAGGAGGTCCAGATTCTGGCCGACGGCTGGGTGCACCCGCCCCAGGTGGTGACAAACGGCGCGGTCGCCCTGAAGACCCCGGCGTCGGCCATCCATGTTGGCTTGGGGTACGTCTCCGACATCGCGCCTATGGCCTCGGAGCTGGCCGAAGCCCAGGGCGCGGCCCTGGGCATGACCCGCAGGGTCGGCCGGGTGCGGTTCCGGCTGTATCGGACCCTCGGCTGCAAGGTCGGCCCGGATGCGGAGCATTTGCGGGACGTGCTTTTCCGCCGCATTCCGCACGAAATGGGCAAGGCTTTGTCATTGTTCAGCGGCGATTGCTCCATGCTCATCGACTCCGACGCCTCCATCGAAGGCGGGGTCTACTTCCGCCAGGATGATCCCTTGCCCTTCACCTTGATGGCCGTTGCTCACGAACTGGAAGTGGGGGAACTGTGAGCGCGCTCGCCCGTTTCCACGGGTTCGCCCTGGTCGCCGCCGGCCCTGAGCATCTTGCGGCCGTCGGTCGTGATTTGCGGCCGAGCGATCGCCATGAAGCCGAGACGCTCGAACGCCTCACCAGCGGAGGGCTCTCGGTTGCGGAGCGCCTTGAGCGGAGTTTTGCCCGGTCCGATTTTCGGTACGCCTTGGTTCATGAGGTCACGGGGGAAACCCTGGCCGTCGGCGGGGTGGTTGCGTTGGAAGAGACGCGGCCGGTTCCCGAGGCTCTTCCCTGGGGGAGCCCTTGGATGGTCGGCGTGCCGGCCCTCGATGCGGTTCCGCGCGTGGCGGCGTGGTGTCTGCGGTTGCTGTTGCCGTTGCAGCGGGCGCGTTTCTCGGGCTTGGCCAACTTTCTCTTGGAACAAGAGGGCGACGGGCGCAACAGCCGATTTCTGCAACGTTTGGGGTTCACCCTGAAACCGGCCGCGTTTCCGGTGGCGGAGCCGAACGGCGAGGACGGCGACGCGCGATTGTTTTTTATCCACTTCAACAAAAGGAGGTCTCCATGTGCATGAGTTTTGATCCGCTCTCTCTTATGGGAGGGGCGTTCGGCATCGCCCGTTCGGTCACCGAGTTCACCCGGGCGGAAGCGGACCGCGAAGCCGCGCAGCGTGAGGCGGAGAACGCGGCGGCCATGACCGAGCATCAGGCGGCGCTCAAAGACCATCAGATTCGGAAAAATGCTTACGATGCGGACAAAGCCAAGCGCGACCGCGCCCGCGAATACGCGGCCCGCGACGGGGCTTCGCGATCGCTTCTGGCGGCGCGCGGGGTGGAACTGGACACCGGCTCGGCCCTGGATGTGCTGGTGGATTCGGCCCGACGCAGAGCCGAAGACCTGTTCGCCGTGGATGAAGAAACCCAATACCAAAACAGCAATCTGCGCTACGAGTCTTCGCTGTTGCAGTCCAAGGCGAAATCCCAGGCCGAGGCGGGCCGGGATCGGCGCACGACCCTTGAAAAAGGATTCGACGCCTTTGAGCATTTTTCCCCCGCCATCGGCAGTGTTGCCGGCCTGTTTTCCTAGACGGTGCCGCTACGAGCGTTTTTTTGCCCCCGGCGGCGTCAGGCTTCGCCTTTTATTGACTCGGCGCTTCTTGCGCCTCGCCCCTTCGGGGCGCCGTCGGGGGAACCTCCGGCGTCGATTCCCCTCCTGGGGAATGAGCCGGTCGAGTACCGCCAAAGTACACTCCCTCCATAAAAGGCTTATCCTCCTTGCCGGAGAACAAAAAAATCATCTCGTGTCAACACTGTTCGGAGTCGGTTTTAGCCACGGCTCCGCATGAATAGGCGGTCCCGTTCAGAAGTCCGCCGGCAAGAGGGCTTCAAAGGCAATTTCAACGTGAAATTGTTCTCAGGAGGAGACATGTCCATACGTATACCGGCCGGTGAAGGCAGGCCGTTGTTTCAGGGCGCCCCGACCATCGCTTCTCAAAAGGCGCGCGGGGATCGGAATTCCACAGCCCTGGATTTGGCGCACAAGGTTGATTCGGCCATGGAGCATTTTCTGGAACAGTCCGGCGCAGGTGGGGCCGGGCAAGGCGGGGGCGGCGTCCCCCGGCGGCCCGACGCGGGTTTTCTCCGCTCCGTGCTGGCCGGAGCGCCGGACGATGATACCCGGGCCGAGGCCGAAGAACACCTGAGCGCCTCGGTCGAGGCTTTTGCCTTGGAGCACGAGGCGCTTGAGGCGCAAAAACGTGAGGCGCGGCGGGAAGAAACCCTGCGGCGGCGACAGGCGGATGTTGCCGGGCACATATCCCGGTTGACCGGGATCCTTTCCGGGAATCCGAAACCCGAACTGCGCAAGGCGACCGCCGAGGCGGTGTTGGCGCAGCTTCAATCTTTGGGAAAAGCGCGGGCGGCCTTGCGGCGCGGGGCGGGGCGGGCGATTTTTCCGCAAACACGCAAAGGGGAACGGCATGACCATCAGTTCCGGAGAAATTATTCGTGAACGGTATATCGGCGGCGGGGCGCAGACGGACTGGCCCGTGGGCTTTCCTTTTCTGCAGGGCGAAGATCTGGGCGTGGTTGTGACCGAACCGTCGGGTGCGGAAAATCGTTTGACCTGCGGTCTGGACTACACCGTCACCGTCTCGTCGGAACACGCCGGCGGCACGGTGCACGCCGCTGTGCCCGAAGACTGGGGGCTGACCATTTTCCCGGATCAGCCCTTTACCCAGGAAACGGATTTCCGCAACAACGGCGTTCTGGATGCCGAAGTGCTGGAACACTGTCTGGACAAGCTCACCCTTATGTGCCTGCAACTGAAAGAGCGGCAGCGCCGGAGCATTCAACTGGCCGACGGCGACGCGGGAACCCCGGAAGAGTTGCGCGAAACCCTGCTTGATGCCCGCGCGACCGCCGTGAAGGCTGCCGCCGACTCGGCGAACGAAGCCGCCGTCGCCGCCTCACTTCGGGGTGCGGTGGAGGAAAAAGTCGAAGAGGCGGAAGCGAAACTCGCGGCGGCGGAATCGGCAGCCGAACAGGCGGGCGTGGAGGCGGCGAACGCCCGGGAGTGGGCGGAACGAGCGGCTCAAAGCGCCGGCGGCGCGGGTGTCGCTTCCCCGGCTTCTTTGGGCTTGGTTCCGGCAGGAGGCACGGCCGGGCAGGTGTATCGAACGAACGCGGCCGGGACCGCCTATGGGTGGGAAAATTTTCCCGAAGTGCGCTTTGCTTCAACGGCGGAGACCGTGGCCGGAACCGAGGCGGGTAAGGCCACGACTCCGGCCGGGGTGAAGGCGGCCATCGGCGCGGCCGTCGGGGCCATTCCTGCCGGATTCCCCGCGGGCGGCATCGTGATGTGGAGCGGCGCGGCGGCGACCGTGCCGTCCGGTTGGGCGCTGTGCGACGGAACGAACGGCACGCCGAATCTCGTTGATCGGTTTATTCTCGGCGCGGGCGGCACGGTCACGCCGGGAACAACCGGCGGCTCGAAAAAAACCGGGGCAACGACATTGACGCTGAGTCAGATGCCCAACCACGGGCACGGCTATACCGCGCCGGGGTACAGTGCGCAGTATGGCGGCGGCACGACCGGCGGGGGGTACAACGGGGCCACAGGATCGACCACAGGGGCGGTCGGCGGTTCCCAGCCGCACGAACACGACCTTACACCGTCGTACTACGCCCTGTGCTTCATTATGAAACTGTAACCAGGCGGCCGCCGAGGAGATTTTATGCACATCTCAGTCATACCCGAGGATAAGGCCGTCATCGTTGACGGTGTAAGCCTGAACGTTGATTTTATCGCCCCGGAAAACCTGCATGCCCTGCAGTGGCGTGGAGACTCGGGGCACATGGAGTTTACGGATTGTCCCAACCGCACGCTCTCGGCCGAGGAATATACCGAGGTCGTCGCGCCGTATCTCGCGCTCTGGGAAGCGGAAAAGAGGCGTCTGGAAACCAAGGTCGAACGGCCGCTCACCCTGGAAGAGGCCAAAGCCGCCAAACTTGCGGCCGTGATGGCCGCGTATCAGGCCGCGTTCGCTCCCATCGAAGCCGTCTACCCGGCGGCCGAACGCGAAGGCTGGCCGATTCAGGAAGCCGAAGCCCGGGCGGTTCTGGCCGACCCGGGGGGCGCTTCGGAAGCGCTCGCCCCGGTGTTGTCGCTGCTGGTGCAGATTCGCGGCAGGGGTGAAGCCGTGGCCGACATGGCCGCCAAGGTGTTGGCCAACGCCGGGCAGTGGCGGCTGCTTTATGCTTCCCTTACCGGGCAACAGCAGAAAATGTATGCGGATGTTTCGGCGCTTTCGACCGTCGAGGCGGTAACGGCATACCCGACGGCCTTCCAAGTGCCGGAGGGATGGTAATGAGCGCAAATGGCTGTTCCGGCGGCATGGACTCCCTGGCCCGGTGGTGGAACAAATATATCCGCCTGGCCGGGGAAGGCCGACGTCTCGCGTTTACCGGCTGCTGCGACGAGCACGATCTGTTTTATGAGCAGGGCGGAGCGCGCAACGGGCGCTCCTTCCTCCGCCACCTCTGGGAAGAGGCGCGGGATCGGTGCTTCGCGGACGGCATCCTGCGCCGTTGCATCGCGGCAAACCTGCGCAAACGAGGCCGTCCCTGGTGGGTTCGGGCGCATGTGCCGTGGGTTTTCTGGCTGGGTGTAAGGCTTGGTGGCTGGTTTTATTGGGGAAAATGAACATGAATGGAAAAAGCCCGGCGCCCGCCGGGCTTTTTTGCGGCGACGAAAGCACGGCCAGAAACAATCGCCTCAACAGGTGTCGGGCTTTGGCGGAAGGTGCTGCATCAATGCCTTGGCAAAAAATAAGACAATGAGGCAAACACCCTGTCCGCGTGGTCTTACGCGCTTGACTTCGCCCGTCGATGGGGTCAAGACGGCTGAATGGATTTGCCGAACGTGCACCCCAACCGTGGAGGAATCGTATGCTGCAAGACTGGAAAGATTTTTTGGGCAAGGGAGCGGCCGCCATCGGCACGCTGGCCAAAGGCAACCCCGAGCTGATGCAGGGCTATGTGGGCATGGGCAAAGGGTCCGCTACGCGGAACGTGCTGGGCCCCAAAGTTCGTGAGCTGATCGCTCTGGCGGTCGCCGCCACGACGCGTTGCGACACCTGCATCGCCGTGCATGTGGCTGAAGCCGTGAAACAGGGCGCCACCCGCGAGGAAGTTCTGGAAGCGTTGACCGTGGCGGTGGAGTTGAACGCCGGGGCGGCCCTGGTCTACTCCTCGCGAATCTTGGACGCCTACGATCAATTCAAAGGATAATCCAGGGGCTCAAGCAGGGCTGCCGAAGTCGCCTGATGAGTATTACTCCCACTACGTGAGAACTCCTGCCTCACACCGAGACGCGGACGGCACCCCACCCCCCCTCATATGTCGGCAAGCCGGCATTTCACGCCGACTTGCCGACAATGGGGGTGCAGGTGCCGCCCGCGTCTCGGTGTGAGGCAGGCTCGTTACATCGCGGAAGTATCGACGAACGGCCGACTTTGACGGTCCTGTTTTCTTTCCCCCAGCGGGGTTTTGGGGCGGAGCCCCAAGTCAATGCGGAAGATGCGCGGGAAATGCGCGCGTGGATACGCCGGGGTCGGGCGGAGCGTCGGCCATGTGCAGCGGTTTTTTCCCGCCATTGTAAGGTAGAGCGAGGCCGGACTCAATCAGCAGAGTGGTCAAATCGCCCTGGGGTGTTTCCACCTCGCAGAGCAGCCGGAAGTACTTGTCCCGCCGGATGTTGCGCAGGGTCACCTGTGAACCCGGCGGAACAAGGCGCGCGGTCAGGTTTTTGGCCTGATACGCCCGCCGCCGCACCTCGGGGTTCGCGTCGGAAAGCTCGGGCGTATCGCACCCGGCCACGCGAATGCCGATTCGTCTGCCCGCAACGGGCGGGAAGTCGGGGATGTCCACAAGCAACGAGTCTCCATCAATGACCTGCAGGACCACGGCCTTGACGTCGGGCTGCGCACCGTGGTTCCCCGTTGCGGCGGGGAAGAGGGCGAGCCAGAGGGCAAAGGCTATGGCGGGTACAAATCGGAACATACGGAAAGCATAGCGCGATCCGTATAATAAGTAAACTTATATCGTAAATAAATTACTTCCGCCCGCGAGCCGTCTTCCGGGATGAGCGCGCGTTTCGGCGCGGTTTCCTTTGGGTGTGCGGGCGGCGGGCTTCCGGCGCTGAGGACTTGCGGCGGGACGGGGGGCGCTGCTCCGGGCGCATAGGCGGGTGGGAAGAGGCGGAAGCCGTGTCCACATCCAGATCCGCCGGAGCGAGATCGATTTCCAAACGGGCGAGGCTTGCCTCCACCAGGCGCACGCGCAGAGGCATACCCAGCCGGAAGGTCCGCCGGGTGTTTTTGCCGCGCAGTTCCTGGCGCTCAGGGATGTATTCGTAATAGTCGTCCGTCAGGAATCCCAGGCGGATCATCCCGTCGCAGAGCACCTCCGGCAGTTCCACGAAGATACCGAAGTCGGCGACGGAAGAAACCACCCCATCAAGTTCTTCGCCGATCCGTTCGCGTAAATGCAGGATGGACAGACGCTTGTGGATTTCGCGTTCGGCTTCCGTTGCCGCGCGTTCGCACAGGTTGAGGTCTTCGCAGATGCGTTCCTGGCGGACAAAAGACGGTGGCGGGCCATAGCCCGGCAGAGCCAGGGTATGTTTGAGCGCCCGGTGGACCATGAGGTCCGCATAGCGCCGAATGGGTGACGTGAAGTGGCAATAGCAATCGGAAGCCAGCCCAAAGTGCCCTTCGGCCTCCGGGCTGTAGCGGGCCTGCATCATGGCCCGCAGGACCAGCCGGTTGACCGTGTATTCGGCCGGGGTTCCGGCCACGGCCCGAAGTACGGCGCGCACGTCCGGAACCGGGTTTTGGCGCGGCCGCTTCCCCCGGCCTGCCGGCTTGCTTTTTTCCCGCCCAAGTCGCTCCGAGAGGCCCGTTCCGGCCAGGTACGCGCCGAGGGTTTCCAGCTTTTCCGGGTCCGGGGCGGGGTGCAGGCGGTAAGGGAAAGGCAGGTTCTTGCCGCGCAGAAAACGGGCCACGGCTTCGTTGGCGGCGAGCATGAATTCCTCGATCAGCCGGTGCCCCCAGTGGCGTTCGCGGGGGTGAATCCGCTCGATGTTTCCTTCGGCATCGAAAAAAAATTCGGCCTCGGGCAGATCGAAGTCCAGAGAACCGCGCCGGCGGCGCATATCCGCCAAAAGGCGGGCCAGGGCCAGGGCCGAGCGCAACATGGGGGTCACGGCCTCGGGCAGGGCGTCGGGGTTCGGCGTATCCAGCAGCAGCCCGTCCCGAACTTGATCATAGGTGAGCCGGGCCGCGCTGTGGATCACCGCCGGGTAAAACGCGGTTCGCCCCACGGCTCCGGCCGGGGAAACATGCAGTTCCGCCGTCATCACCAAGCGCGGCACCTGCGGGTTCAGGCTGCACAGGCCGTTGGACAGGGCATGGGGCAACATGGGTTCCACGGAACGCGGAAAATACCAGGAATTGCCCCGGCGCAGGGCTTCGCGGTCCAGGGGCGACCCCTCGGGCACGTAGTGGGAGACGTCGGCGATGGCCACCAACAGGCGATACCCGGCCGGGGTTTCTTCCACGTATACGGCATCGTCGAAGTCTTTGGCGTCGGCGCCGTCGATGGTCACAAACGAAAGGGCGCGCAGATCCTCACGTCCGGAGAAGTCGGCTTCGGCCGGGTGTTCCGGGACCTCGGCCGCTTGGGCCAGGGCGTCGGAGGGGAAGGGGCCGGGCGCGGAGTGCAGGCTTTTGGTCAGGCGTTCCTGGGCCTCCGGGCTGTCTTCATTGCCCAAGTCGGCCGTGGCCACGGCCGCGCACAGGCCGGGCCCGAGCGTTTCGCCGGGGCGGACCAGCAGGGTGCCACCCGGGTGCGGCGGTTTGGGCAGGGCCGAAACATCGACCACAAACAGGGTTTGAATGCGCGGCGAGGTCGGCGTGCAGACCCAGTGCCCGTCGGCCTGCTCCCGCACGGGCGTGACCGGAACTTCCACCATGCCTCGGTGCAGCACTTCCACAACCTTGCCTTCGACCGAAGCGCCGGTTCGACCCGGCAGAATCACCGCGCGCACCGTGTCGCCGTGCCGGGCGTCGCCGAGGTTCGCCGGGTGCAGGTACACGTCCCGCCCGCCCGAACCGGTCCTGGTCAGGAACACCGCGCCGGAACGCTGCACCGAAACCACGCCTTCCACGCTTTTGAGCTTGCCCGCGAACGCATAGCCGTTGCCCGCCCGAACCGCCGAACCGGCCGCCGCCAGTTCGCGCAAAACAGCCTGAACATCCCGCTTGGCCTTGCGGGGCAAATGCAGGATGCGCAATACCGAATCCAGATCCAACGGCCGGCCCGTCTGCTTGAGGCAGCGCAGCACCAGCGCGGAAAGGTCGTCCGGCGTTTCGTCCGGCGAAAAACGTTTGCTCATGGGAAAAACTCCGGCCGGAGGGCGTGCAGCCGTTCTTCCCACCACTGCGGGAAAGGTTGCCCGCTGAACAGGGCGGGCCCCCAGACCGGGCGGACGTTCAGGCTGAAAAAGGGAACGGGCGCAGCGACCGCGAAGGGGGCGAGCTTGACCGCGTCTTTGGCCGTGCAGACGACCGGCAGGCCGGGAGCGGTGATGCGCTCGACATCCGCCCGGCCGAAGGGGTGGTGATCCGCAAAGCGAAATACGGCGGCCGGAGGCCGACCGAGCAGAAGGGCGGCGGTGCGTTCCACGCCGGCAGGGTCACCCACGCCGGTGGCGAGCGCGTAATCCCCGTCGGGTGGGGAGGCGTTTTCCCCGAGCGGCGCAAGCCCGGAAGGCGCAAGGTCGAACGAGAACACGGGAACGTTGAAGGAACGCAACCGTTTTTCCATCAGGGGACGCAGGCGATCGAAGGTTTCGGCGTTTGTTTTCAGGAAAAACGCCGAGGCGGCCGCCAGGGCTTTGGGTCCTTCGCGCCAGGAGCCGGACGGGATGACCCGTCCCCATTCTTCGGCCACATCGGCGGGACGCAGCAAAACCAAATCGAGGTCCCGGGCCACGGCCAGATGCTGCATGCCGTCGTCGAGCAGGAACAAATCCGGGGTCAGGTTGTTTTCGGCAAAGCGGGCCGCCTCGGCCCGGCGCGGAAAAACCACCACCCGAGCCTGCGGATGGGCGCGGGCCAGCATGAGGGGTTCGTCGCCGCAGCGTTCCGGCGGAGTGTCGGGCGCGACGAGCAGGGGGCGGTCGCCGGGAGCGCCGCCGTAACCGCGCGAAAGCACCACAACCCGAAGGTTTCGCTCCGCCGCCCAGGTCAGCAGGGCTCCGGTCAAAGGCGTTTTACCGCTGCCGCCCCAGGCGATGTTGCCGAGGGAGATACACGGAACTTTGGGGCGGTAGGTTTCTTTCCGCCCGCAGGCATAGGCTTGCCGCCGCCGTTCCATCATATGGGCATAGGGCGCGGCCAGGGGACGCAGGAGCGGCGCCAGACGCCGGTAGAGGGATTCCGGGTTCATGGGCGGATGCCCGTCAGATTCTCGGGCTTGAAGTTGGCGAAGACTTCCCGCAGGTGCTTGTCGGGAGCGGAGTCGCCCAGGCCGGACAGATATTCTCGGCGCAAATCGTCGGCTTCCGGCAACTCGGCCATGAGCGCGGCGACGATGTAGTCCGGATTTTTGCTTTTGGGAGATTCGGGCGTGTCTTCAAAGCGCGCGGCCACTTCCCGGTAGCAGACCAGGTGCTTGTCGCGCGGGGGGCCGCCGATTCTTTCCAGCAAGGTGCAGCGGACAAAAGCCAGCCCCAGGTTGTCGGGGTTCCGGCTGATGAGCGCTTCAATGTCGTTCAGGGCATCGGCCGTTCTGCCCGACTCGGCGTACACGGCCGCTCGGGTGGACCGCAAAGAGAAATCTTCAGGGGCGCGTTCGATTTCCCGATCCAGGTAAGCCATGAGTTCCGGCATTTTCTCCGGCTCCTGCATGGCTGCGGACAAAAGCTCGCCCAGCCTGTCC
This sequence comes from Desulfovibrio sp., assembly GCA_031551885.1. Classification (GTDB taxonomy): domain Bacteria; phylum Desulfobacterota; class Desulfovibrionia; order Desulfovibrionales; family Desulfovibrionaceae; genus Frigididesulfovibrio. Next base: position 38,799 of record JAVBMX010000010.1, on the reverse strand, counting down.
TGACGGGGAATCATCAGATAGATGCCCACCGCCGCCGAGGCGATCAGCCCAAGAAGAATCAGAAAGCCGATGAGGGTTTTGTTCATTCCTGCACCAGTTCGCGGGCCAAGGCCTCGCCCTGTCTGCCGCCGCCCGCCATGCGGGCCAACTCGGCGGCCACCGCCTCGGGAGTGAGTCGGGTGCACCGGGTAAAAGTGTGCCCGTCGGCAACCCGTTTGTCCACGAGAAAGTGGCGTTTTCCCTTGGCCGCAAGCTGCGGCCAGTGGGTGATCAGGATGATCTGCCGATCTTTGCTCAAGCCCTCCAGGCGTTCGGCCACCCGGTTGAGGGTCAGACCGCCCACGCCGGAATCCACTTCGTCAAAGATGAAGGTCGGCTCGGCCTCAAGGCTGCGCCCCAGAATACCGACCAAGGCCAAGAGAAAGCGGGAAAGCTCCCCGCCCGAAGCGATGCGGTCCAAGGGCTGAGCGGGTTGTCCGGGGTTCGGCCGCCAGAGCAGGCGGGGACGTTCTTCGGCCAAATCGTCGCGGCCGGGCACCGTCTGGTGCGGGCTGAATTCGAACATGGCCGCGGCTTCATCGGCAAATCCCAGCCCGCGAAGTTCCACCCCCAAGGCTTCGGCCAGCGCCTCGGCGGCCTGTCTGCGGGCGGGGTTCAAGATTTGCAGTAGGTCGCGCAGTCGCCCGGCCAGTTCTTCCTCTTCGGCGGCCAAGTGTTTTCGATCCAGGTCGCAGGAGTCGAGAAAGCTGAGGTTCTCGGCAATCTCGGCATGCAGGTCGAGAATCTCGTCCAATGGCCGCTTGAGCTTACGCTTGAGCTGCGCCAGAGCAAAAAGTCGCTCTTCAATGGAATCGATGTCCGCTTCTTCCGCCGCTTCGGAACGCACCCGGCGCAGGTTCTTTTCCAGATCTTTCAGGGTATCGCGCGCGCCGCCCAGGGCTTCCGCCGTTTCCTCAAAGCCATCGTGGACCTTGGCCAGGGCCGAGACCGCGCGTTCAAGGGTGGTCAGGGCGTCCCACAGGCCGGGGCCGTCGTCGTCGCCGGCAAACGCGGCCAGCCCGGCGACGGCATTCTCGGTGATTGCGGTTTGGTTCCGGGCGGCCGTACGGGCTTGCTCCAGGGCATCCTCTTCACCGGCCTTGGGTTTGACGGCGTCGATTTCCGCCAACTGGAACTCGAACATGTCCCGCTTTTCCCGCAGCTCGCGTACTTTGTCCTCAAGCGCGGCCCGCTTGACGGCGCAGGCCCCGAGAAGCCCGACCAGGCGGTCTTTTTCCTCAAGCAGATCCGGCCGGCGCATGAATCCGTCCAGTACGGCGGCCTGCCAGGCCGGGCGGCAGAGCTTTTGCCGGCCGTGTTGCGCCGTGTGCAGCAAAAGCCTGCCGCGCATTTCCGTCACGGACTCCAGGGAACTCAGGGTATCGTCGATGTAGAGCCGGCTGCGGCCGCTTTCGGCCGGCAATTCGCGGCGCAGAATGCATTCCTTACCGTCCACGACGAACAAGGCCTCGACCACGGCTTTTTCTTTGCCGGGGCGCACCAGGTCGGCTCCGGCCTTTTCGCCGGTGACGAAGTCCAGAGCCTTGAGAATAAAGCTTTTGCCCGCGCCGGTCTCACCGGTGATCACGTTCATGCCTGGAGAAAATTCCATCTCCAGGTCTTCAATCAGGGCAAGATCGCGGATGCGCAAAAGCTCGAGCATAGCGGTGGCTCTATAGTTTGCAGCGTAGGATTTTTATGCCGTCTTCAAACAGGACTTCGATTTTGTCCGGGCGCACGGTTTTCAAAACCACACCCCGGCCGAAGGTGGGGTGCAGCAGCAGGGTGTCGACCTCAAAGCTTTCCTGCATGGAATACGGCTTGGGTTCGAGAACCGCAAGCCGGACCATGGATTCCTGCCAGGCGCTGTGCAGCTTGGCCGCGCCTCTAGGGGCCGCCGGAGCGCGGGAAACGGTGGACGATCTGCGCGGCGCGTCAAGATCCACAGCCGTTTCACGGCTTTGCCCGCTTCGAACCCTGCGCAGGGAAGGTGTTTTCCCGGCGGTTTTCGGCGGCCGGAATTCCCGGTATTTGTGCACGCTGCCGCATGCCTTGCACTCAACTTTGGCGATTTGCCCGTCCAGAACAAGCATGACCACATGGCCGGTCACGTCGTCGCAGCGGGAACACTTGGCGGTGATAAAGTCACCCGGTTTGGCCGGAGGCATGGAGAGATTCTCCGTCGGTGAAAAGGTGTGAAGGGGGGATGGGCGGCGGCGTTCCCTTAAGACACAAGGGCAGGCCACAGAGCATGAAATACACGTCGTGGGCCGTTCGGGCCGCCTCCTGCGCCGCCAGGCCGGAAAAATCCCGGAAACGACGGCTTGTCCGGTCCGCGGGGATCACCCCGAGGCCGGTTTCGGTGGCGACAATCACCACCGGGCAGGGAAGGGCATACAAAAATTTGAGGCAGGCGCGCACATCGGCCATGACGGCACCTTCGTCGCTCGGGCCGCTTTCCATCCGCCCGGCCGTCCATACGCTCAGGCAGTCAAACAGCACGCCGCAATGCTCCGGCAGGGGCGAGGGCAAGAGAGGAAGCCGACCGAGGGGTGTTTCCACGGTATGCCACCCTTCGCCTCGGGCGGCTTGATGCGCGGCGACCCGGCGGGCCATGTCCGGGTCTCGAACCTCGGCGGTTGCGGCATAGAGCCGCACGGGAGCCAGGGATTCCAAAATTTTCTGGGCGTAAGCGCTCTTGCCGCTACGGCAACCACCGGCGACCAGAATGAAAGGAAAGGCGCGTGTACTCATTGGAGGGCGGTGTGCGTTCCCTTTTCCTGCGCCGTGGCGCGGTCCTTGTCCAGTTGCGTGGCGACGCGGTCCAAGGTGTCGGCCAGGGCTTGGAAGGCATCGCTTTTCTCAAAGCCGCGACGGTTGAGCCACGCCGCGATGTAGACCAGCGAGTCGGTATCCATGCCTTTGGTGTCGCCGGCGCGGCGCAGGGATGAGGCGGCCATTTCTCTGGCCTGATCCCGTTTGACGATGGCCTGCTGGTACGACGCCTGCAGAGAGGAACGGTTCGCGTCGTTCGGCTGGTTCAAAAGCTGCTCGTACACCATGTAGACTTGTTCTTCGGCTGCGGTATAGGCTGTAATGCGTTCGTCCAGATCCGGCGCGGCGCAACAGGCTCGGATGACCCCGGCCAGGGCGCGGGCGCGCTCGGCATAGATGGTGTACATTTCCGAACGCTCGGCGGGGGTCAGGGGGCGGCCGTTTTCATCCGGAATGCGGCGTTCGTCGGCCGCTTTGGCCAAGGCCGAAAAGAAGCGCTTGCCGTACAGGGTGTACAAGGCATTGAGCATCTCTTTGTTCATGGCGTAGTCAAGCACCCGCTTGCGACCGGCCGGGCCGCTTTCCGGCGATACGCCGAAGCCGCGCATGGGAACGCCGAAGGTCAAATTGGTCAACTTGGTTCCGGCCGTGGTGATGCCGCGCCCGCGAGCGGCGGGGTGGCTGTCCGAGGGCCAGTAGTTGCGGGCGAGATACCGGGCCATGGCCTGGACAAAGTCGAGACGGACCATGGGGTCTTCGCCTCTGACGGCCGGCAGGGGGGCTTCCGCGTCGGTTCGGCTTTCAGAGGAACCGTACAGGTTGTCGGTATCGACAGGCTCTTTGATCTGCACCGTTCCGCGCACGCTGATGGGGTTCAGCCCAGCGGCCGGAACGGCTTTGTTGTATTCGAACCGAGAAACGGCGACAGGCGCCTGCCGCGCTTCTTGATCTTGCTCTTGTTCCAGCTCCACCCAGGGGGCGTCGGTTTCCGCCACGGCGTTGGACTCTGGAGCGGCCGGCGGGTCGAACAGGGGGTCTTTGGGGGCCGGTTCGCTGTATTGCACGGGGGGCGGCGTATCGGTCTGAGAAGGCGGCGTGGAGGCCTTTAGATTCCTTGGTGTGGAAGGTGTCCCGGAAATTTTAGCGAAAAATTCGCGAACGGATTCCGGGGCATAGTCGCTGACGCCCCATTGGTAAATCCCAACCCCGGAAGAAAACAGCAGGATGAGCGATAAGGGAAGAACCAAATATGAAACAACGGACGGCTTGTTTTTAGTCATATAAGTCGGCCTGTTTTGACGGCTTGGATCCGGCTGCATTGCTCGGCGCAGGCCAAGTATATACCGAGGTCGTTCGGGCTGCAATCATTTAAAGAAAGATCCGACGCGCGGGGAGAAACCGTTGACAATGTTGGGGGAGAAAGTAAAAGTGCGGAGAAGCTGGTGGGGATATAAGGAAAATCTATGATCCAAAGGCATTCTGGATATCTCTTCGTCTTATTGGCGGCTTGGTCTTGGGGCCTCTTGGGCATTCTTTCCAAATTTCTTCTTGTCGGCGGGCTGCATCCGCTGGAAACGGCTTTTTGGCGGGCGGCCTTCGGCGCGGCGTTGTTCGGGGTGCACTCCCTCGCCGTGGGGACGCTGCGTATTCAACGCAAAGCGGATGCCGGCGCGTTTGTGCTGTTCGGCATTTTTTGCATCGCCGGCTTTTTTGTCGCCTACCAGTATTCGGTGCGCCACAGCGGCGCGGCCGTCACCTCCGTGCTGTTGTATACGGCCCCGGCCTGGGTGGCGGTATTTTCTCGTCTCGTGTTCAAAGAACCCGTCACTCCCTTGAAAGTCGCGGCCATTGCCACGGCCCTTGCCGGCACGGCCTTCGTAAGTTTTTCCGGCGGCGGCCAGGCGGAGGTCGTGGCTCCGCTGGGGGTGCTGTGCGGCTTGCTGGCCGGGCTTGCCTACTCGTTTCACTACATTTTTTCCAAAATTTATCTGGCACGGTATTCGGCCGCGACCATTTACTGCCTGAGTATGGCGGTCGGCGCGGTGGTTCTGCTGCCTTTGGTGCCGTTCGCCGCCAAAACGCCGATGGACTGGCTGGTGGCTTTTCTTTTGGGCTTGGTCTGCAGCTATGTGGCTTACTTGGCCTACTGCGCGGGACTGCGGCGGCTGTCGCCGGTACGCACGGTCGTTTTGGCGACCCTTGAGCCCATTTTCGCCGTAATCATGGCCTGGATCGTCTGGGATGAGCGCTTCACGCTCTTCGGGTGGATCGGCGCGGGCTTGATTCTCGCGGCCGTGCTGTTGATTGTCGCGGAACGGGATAAAGCGGAAATGCGGGTCGGGCGCTGACCCGGCCGCCGCCGCTTTGCCGGTGAACGGCTTACAGGCCTGTTGCGTAAAGCGCGTGTGGATGCGCCGGCCGAGTCGCGGCAAGGGCGTTCGGCGGACCGTGCCGTCCGGGTTGTTCGCGGTTACTGGCCTTCGATGCGCACGTACAGATCGCCGCGCCATTTGCCGAGGCGTCTGCCCATGCCCTTGAGGCGCACGGATTTTCCGGGGATGAACTCCGGCGGCAGAGTGATTTCCACAACTTCCGATTCTCCGCCCAAGCCGTGGCGGATTTCCAGGCGGACCTTGGCTCCGGGCACGAGGTTGGCGCTCGGCAGGCGCAGGGTTTGCTCGTCGTCGATTTGCTTGCGGAACCAGCCGGAGACTTTGGTCATCAGGCCGTTGTCGTTTTTCGCACGACGAACGCTCGGTTTGCGGATGGGCGGCGCCTGCTTGCCGGATGCCTTTGAAGCCCCGGAAGCGGCCTTGGGGCGGGCGTCGTGCCTGATGTGGCTGTAAATGTCTTCGAAAACGCGCCGAGCGAAGGGATCGTCCAGAATGTCGCTGAGGACGTCTTCTTTGGTTTTTCCCTTCGGTTTTTCCTTGGATGGCTCTTCAGATTTCGTCTCTTTCGCTTTGGCCCCGGCCTGGTTCTTTTCGGCTTTGGCGTAAGCTTTATGGGCTTCCTCCCTGGCGCGCGCGTCGGGTTCCGAGTCCGACTTGGAAGCGGAAGCTCCTTCCCCGCCTTTGGTCAGCAGAACATAGGCCTCGTTCAGGCGCTGGAATCGGCGCGAGGCGTTGGGAACATCGGGGTTCAGATCCGGGTGCAGCGCAAAGGCCAGACGTCGGTATGCCCGTTTGATTTCCGCCGCAGGCGCTCCTTCAGGCAGTTCCAAAGCTGCGTAGCATTCTTTGCGCGTCATGGTGCTCCCTGTGCTTGGGCCGGAATGAAAAACGGAGAGATTCCCCCGGCGGCTCGGTCGTCGGTTCTCACAAACCGGTACGGCCGCAGGGGATGTGAAAAAGGATCCTGGCTTCGCTCATAGGTGCTTTTATACTTTTTTGCAAGCGGGCCGTCATCTTTTCGCGAAAGAAAGCGCGACGTCTTCCACCTGCAGCGCCGCCGCTTCGTCGGAGCTCCCCCGGCCCACAAGGCCTTCCTCCCGCAGATAGTCCAAGCCCAGGCGGGTGAACTCCTCCGGGGCGACGTCCCGACGAATGCCCGGACAGTACTCTTTGGCCAGGGCCAAGCTTTCCGGGTCGACCAGATTGCCGCGAAAAAACGGCCAGGCGCGGCAGATGTTCGGCTTGGCCGGGTGCACCGTGCAGCCGGTTCCGACGGCAAAGAACACGCATCGGCCGTCGTCGCCCGCGCGGATCACGAGTTTGCCGTTGCGGCGTTCGGCGTGGCGCTCGGAAAAATCGTGGGGCGACAGCGCCATATACGCGCACAGGCGCTTCAGGTCTTCAGAGTCGACCACGATGCCGCCGGAGCCAAGGCAGCAGGTGCCGCACATGCGACAGTCAAAAGCGGGACGAAGTTCGCTCATCGCTTGGGCCCCAGGGGGAACAGGCGCTGCAGTTCCACCATCAGGCAGGCGTCTTCGACAACCCCGATTCCGGCGGCCTGAGCCGTGGCGCGGGCTTGTTCGTTGCTGATGCCCGACTGCATCCAGAACACCAGGGGACGGTGCGCGAGCGCGGCGCATTCCTCGGCATGGGCCGGGCAGAATTCGGGAGCCCGAAACACGTCGACCAGATCGATCGGCATGGGGATATCGGCAAGCGTGGGATAAACAGGCAGGCCCCAGACCTCTTTTCTGACCGGGTGCACCGGGTACACGGTGTAGCCCGCGCCGATCAGATATCGGCCCACGCGGTCGACCGGGCCGGGTTTGTCTTTGGCGCCGATGACGGCAATGGTCTTTATACGCGGAAAGAGTTCGCGCAGTTCGTGATCGTTCATGACGTCTCCTTGGCCGATCCTCCGGCCGAAAAAACAGTATAGCCACGGGGCCGGCCGGCGGCAAGCCCTGGAGAGGGAACTCCCGCAAAGGAGCGATACGCCTCTTGACTGCCGGAAGAGTCGCCTTACATTTGAATGAGAACAGCGGCTGAAGCCGCGAGCCGACATACGAGTGCAAGAACAAAATGCCGGGAGGAGATCGGTATGGTTATTGACTTCAGTACCCTTTATGATGCCCCCCAAAGCATCGAACGTTTGTTTGAAGATATGATGCGCCTTGGTTCGTCGTACAGGCGCCCGCAGTACCCTCAGGTGAACATACAGGAAAACGACGGCGACTACGTGGTGGACATCAATATCCCCGGAGTCCCTGCCGACAAACTTGATTTGACCCTGACCGCCAGGAATCTGATCATCCGGGGCGAGCGCACCTCGCCTGAAGGCAGGTACTTTCGGCAGGAGCGCATGGCCGGAGTTTTCCAACGGGTGCTGTCGCTGAATGTGCCCGTGGAGCGCGACAAGGTCACGGCCAAGAGTGAGAACGGCATCGTGCGCGTTGTTTTGCCTAAGGCGCAGGAAACGCGTCCGCGTAAAATATCCATCGGAGTGTAGAACATGCCGAGTGTGCACAGGGAGGAAACGAGTATGAGCGCCGAAAACGAGTTTTTTGTTCCGGCTACCGATATTGTGGAAATGGAGGACGGCGTCCACATTTTCATGGACCTGCCCGGTGTGGGAGCCGACAACCTTTCCATCGACCTGGAAGAGGACGAGGTGACCATTCGGGGAGAAAGCCGCTATGTCTCCCAGGACGGCGGGCGCACCCTGCATTCCGAGTTCCAGGCCGTGAATTTTCAGCGCACGTTCACGCTTTCGGACATGGTGGAACGGGATCAAATCACCGCATCGCTGAAAGACGGTGTGTTGAATCTCTTCCTGCCCAAGGCCGAAGCCATGAAGCCGCGCCGGATTCCGATTGCCGGAGCTTAGGCGGGTGATGATAAGACGGGTATAAGCCCCGTCCTTGCGGTTCAAAAAAAGCCGCCCTTCTCTCGGAGGGCGGCTTTTTTTGCATGAAACCTCGGAAATCATCACGCCGTCAGCGGGGCGACGAAACCCGAATGCGCCGAATACGTCGACGATCCATGGTCGCCACGGTAAACACCTTGTTGCACACGATCACCTGGTCCCCGACCGAAGGGATGCGCCCCAGCTGATCCAGAATGTGCGCCGCCAGAATCTTATACAGGTCGATCTCGTGCTTGTCGCAGGATATGTCCGTGTGCCGCGCCAACTCTTCCAAAGACAGTTCGGCGGAAACCAGCAGACTGCCGTCGGGCTGGGGAACCACGTCGGGGGCTTCGTTGTCGAACTCATCCTGAATGTCGCCGACAATGGTTTCCATCAGGTCTTCCATGGTCGTGATGCCCTGCCAGGCCCCGTATTCATCCAAAACGACGCAGATTTGCACGCGCTGCTCCTGCATCAGGCGCAGCACCCCGTCCAGGTGGGTGGTTTCTTGGACGAAGAGCGCGGTCCGCAAGATGGAGCGCAGGTCCGAGGCGTCGTCGAGATAGAGCATATCCTTGGCGTGCAGGAAGCCGACGATGGCGTCCTCATCGGCGTCATAGACGGGAAAGCGCGTGTGTCCGCTGTCCCGCGCCTTGTCTCGGGCCACCCGCGTGCCTTCGTGCAGATTCAGGATCATCACGTCGGTGCGGTGAATCATCACGTCCTTGGCGCTCTTCTGGTAGAAGCTGAAGATGTTGCCGAGCATGCGTTCTTCCGAGGGGCTCATCAGCCCTTCCTTGCCGGAGTTCATAATCAGCATGCGCAACTCTTCGCGGGAGTGGGATTCCTCGGTTTCTCCGACCGAATGCATACCGATGCGGCGCAGGAGGAAGTTGGAGATCCCGTTCATAATTCCGACCACAGGGAAGCTCAGGTAATAGAAAATTTTAAGCGGTACGGCCAGGAGAAGCACGGTCGACTCGGCCCGCTGGATGGAAATGGATTTGGGCATCAGCTCGCCGAGGATGACGTGCATGAAGGTGATCACCGTGAACCCGATCGTGATGGAAATGGACGAGAGCAGGGCCGGGTTGGTGATGGAGAAAAGCTGCAAAAACGGATGCACCAGAACGGCGACGGCCGGTTCGCCTATCCAGCCGAGCCCAAGGCTGGCCAGGGTGATGCCCAACTGGCAGACCGACAGGTAGGCGTCGAGATTGTCGACGCCGAACAAGGCGACCCGGGCCAGAGCGTTCCCTTCATGGGCCAGAACTTCCAGGCGGGTTCTGCGCACTTTGACGAACGAGAACTCGGCGGCCACGAAAAAGCCGTTGAGCAGCACCAGAAAAAGGGCGAGGGCGAGCATTAGGCCGGTGTACACGGGGTGTTCCTTTGCAAAGAGGTGAGGGCGGCAGCGGCGGCTGATCGGACAACAGCGGGCGGGCTCACGGCGTCACTCGGAAAAACGTCCGGGCTCATGGGCGGCTCTCTTCGGCTTTCGGCGCATCCGGGCGGGAGCCGCCGGCGCTCAGCCCGGCCGCCGCGTCATAGGTGCCGGAAGCCCGCTCAAACACGCGCACGGCGCGGCAGTGAAAACCCCGCGCGGAGATCAGGCTACGGGCTCGGGTTTCTTCTTCCGGCGAAAGGTCTCGTTCCAGGTGCAGTTCGGCCGCGAAAGGCAAAGGCGTGCCGGGTTCGGCCGCATCCGGGGGGAACAGGCGCAGCCGAAAGTTTTCTTCTTCGCCCACAAGGGCGGCGATGTCGGCCTCGGCCCTGCCCGCCGCGACCAGGGCAGGGCTTGTGGGGGCGAGATCATAGGCGAAACGGGTGAGCAGGCAGGGGCGGGCCTGCTGGTCCGGGTTTTCCAGACCGCAGGCGCGGGCGGCTTCGCGAATGTCCTGTTTGCCGAAGCCCGCCTCGGCCAGAGGCGAGCGGATTCCCAATTCTTTGAGGGCCTGAAGTCCCGGACGGTAGAGTCCGAGATCGGAGGTGTTGGTGCCGTCGCAAAGGGGGGGTGGGTCGCCGGGCCACAGGGAACCCCGCAGCGTGAGAAAAGCGGAAAACAGGGCGCGTTTGCAGAAATAGCAACGCCTGACGCCGTTGGCGCGGATTTCGGGAATTGTCGGCGGATCAAAGTCGAAGATGTGCAGGGGAAGGCCGCGCGCGGCGGCAAAGGCTTGGGCCGAAGCGGTTTCGCTTTCCGGAATGTGCGGTCCCCGGCAATGGACGAGCAGGGGGGGGACGCCGTCGGCCCGCGCCATGTGCGCCGCGTGAGCCAGAAAGCGGCTGTCCAGTCCGCCGGAAAGGGCGATGAGGGGGCGGCGCAGAGCCGCAAGGATCCGGCGCAACCGGTCGAGTAAAGCTGCCTGCATAGTGTTATGGAATACCGCGCTCCCCCGGAAGTGTAAAGATACCGGGATAGGCGGCGTGGGCTCATTTTACCGCGCTGCGGCGCCGGGCGCCGTTTCCCTTGCCTGGCGGCAAGCCGGCTCCGGTGCCGTCCAACCGAAATGCTCACTGCCGGATAAGCGGCGACATCGGCTTATGGGCGCGTTGCCGGGGGAGAGGGCTCGGCGGCTTTGTCGGCTGGTTCGTACGGACCGCCGGCCAGGGACGTTGTGCGTGGGCGGCCTTTGGCGTAAAAGAAGGGTTTCGGGCCGTTCGGCCCACAAGGGAGATCGGCATGAGGATTATCGTGGGACTCACCGGCGCGAGCGGGGCCGTTTATGGCCTTGAATTGCTGCGCGCCCTGAACGCGCTCGGCGGGCACGAAGTCCACGCCGTGCTCAGCGCTTGGGGGCGCAAGGTGCTGCGCCATGAATGCGGCGTGGGCGACGAGGAGATTCGTCGGCATGTCCACACGTTGCATGCAGAGGACGACCTCGGCGCTTCCTTGGCGAGCGGCTCCTTTCGTTGCGACGTCATGGTCGTTGTCCCGTGCAGCATGCGCACCTTGGCCGCCGTGGCCGGCGGTCTTGCCGACAATCTGATTTGCCGGGCTGCCGACGTAATGCTGAAAGAGCGCAGGCCGTTGGTTTTGGCGGTGCGCGAAACGCCGCTCAATGCCGTGCATCTGGAAAATATGCTCAAGCTGGCCCGCCTGGGGGTGTCCATTGTGCCGGCGTCTCCCGGTTTTTACCACAACCCGCGCAGCCTGAAAGACATGGTGGACATGATGGTCGGCCGGATTCTGGACGCCATGGGAGTGGAAAACGAGCTGTTCCGGCGTTGGAACGGCATGCCGGACGAAGCGGCGTCCCGATGACCGAACGGAGAAATCCATGACCATGCGCCCCATGCACGGCATCTTGTTTGATCACGCCCGCGCGGCCCGTATCGGTCTGCCCGAGGCGGTGTTTTGTGAGGGCAAGGATCGCGCGGCCCTTTTGGCGCTGCTGGAAGAACACCTGCGCGCCCTCAATGCTCCCGTGCTGTTCACTCGTCTTGCTTCGGACCTGTTCGCCTCGTTTCCGGAACAGGTGCGGCAAGGGTACGACTTTCACGAGCTTTCCGGCACGGCCTTCAACGCCGTGCTGCCGGCGCGACCCAAGGGGAGGGTGGCCGTGGTCTCGGCCGGCACGGCCGACGGCCGCACCACATGGGAGGCCGCCAGGACCTTGGAATACCTCGGCATTTCCCACCAGGTATATGAAGACAACGGCGTGGCCGGCCTGTGGCGCTTGACCTCCAACCTGGACGAACTGAACGCCTACGATGTGGTCATTGTCGTGGCAGGCCTGGACGCGGCCTTGGCCTCGGTGATGGGTGGGCTCACCGGCAAGCCGGTGTTCGGCGTGCCCACATCTGTGGGCTACGGCGCGGCCCGCAAAGGCGAAACCGCCCTGGCGAGCATGTTGGTCAGCTGCGCGCCGGGGGTCACCGTCTGCAATATCGACAATGGCTACGGCGCGGCCTGCGCGGCCGCCAGAGTCGTGAATTTGTTGGGTTGAGATGAAATTTGAAGGTGGGGGCTCAAACAGGGCCACGCAGGCCACCCACCGGCAACGCTTCCACCATTGTAGATACTTGTGGTCTCAGGGCTAAGCGGGCGGCACCCGCACCCCCGGCAGGGGAAATGATTTGACTCGGCGCATCGTGCGCCTCGCCCTTCGGACGCCGTCGAAAGACCTCCGGCGTCCATGCGGCTCCTGCCGCATGAGCCCCCGAACCCCCTCAGAAGTCGACAATTCTGCGTTTTACGGAGGGGGACGGCTTATCTGAGAAAACACCTTCCAGAGGAGCGGCATGAGCCATAAGCACGAACATCACCCCTGCGATTGCGGCGAACACGACCACTCCGACCGTAATGATCCCGCCCACGGGCTTGAGCATTTCCATACGCATCCGCACTTCCACGAGCACGAAAATGCCTTCGGCCATGACCATAAACATTATCATGAGCACGGTCATTCCCATGCGCCTGAGCCCGAGCGGCATAAGTATGCGCACGGACGCGGCGGCGCGACCCCGGCGGGCGGTACGGTTTTGACCGTACGCGCGGTCGCCGGGCTGTCGGGAGATATGATGTTGGCCGGTCTGGCCCGGATGGCGGAGCTGACTTCCGAAGAGCTGGAGGTGCTGGTTGCCGAACTGCGCCTGCCCGCCCTCACGAACAGCCTCCGGTTGGAGGAACGCGCGGTCAACGCCGTACAAGGCTGGGGCTGCCGGATCGAACTGCCCCACGAGCATGTCCACCGCACCCTGGCGGACATTGAAGGCATCATCGCAGCCTCGGACATGCCCGTCGAAGCCAAAGAGTTTTCCGGCAGGGCTTTTCGTATTCTGGCCGAAGCTGAAGCGGCCGTGCACGGCGCATCTCCGGCCGAGATCGCCTTTCACGAAGTGGGTGCCCTGGACAGCATTCTGGATACCTGCCTGGCCTGCCGCATCTTCACCCTGATCAAGCCGGACCGGTTCGTGTGCAGCCCCCTGCCGTTGGCGGACGGAACGATTCGTTGCGCCCACGGGCTTATGCCGTCGCCCGCCCCGGCGGTGCTCCGCCTGCTGGAAGGTGTGCCGGTTCGCGGTTTTGCGGGAGAGGGGGAGACCGTGACCCCCACGGCGTTGTCGCTGCTCAAGGCCTTGGGCGCGGAGTTCGGCCCCTGGCCGGAAATGCGGGTGCAAAAGACCGCCATCAGCTACGGGACCAAGGTTTTTGCCGACGCTCCCAACGGCGCGGTCTGGAGTCTGGGACGCCGCTGAGCGGACGCACGTGGAACGTGTAACCCTGCACGGGCAACGCCTGCTGAGCGGCAAAGCCAAAGAAGAGGTGGGGGCATGGCGACCGCCTCAGACGGTTCTGCCCCAGCCGGAAACGATAGTCAGCATGCCGGCGAGAGCCACGGCCCCGCCCAAGAGGTCGGTCGTCGACAGGGGAATCCTGTCCACAACCCTGAGCCACACGAGCGCTGTGACGACATACACGCAGCCGTAAGCGGCGTACACCCGTCCGCTCGCCGCCGGGTGCATGGTCAGCAGCCAGGCGAAAATAGCCAGGCTGAGCGCGGCCGGCGGCAAAAGCCAGATGGAACCGCCCTTGCGAAGCCAGACATAGGGCAACCAGCATCCGACAATTTCCGCGATGGCGGTCAGCACGAAAAGAGAAAAGGTTTTGATAATCATGGTCGTTGAGGATGACCCCTCTCTCGGCGAAAGTCAAATCCCGCCACCGTTCGGTAGCGACGTATTTTGCCGAGAGCCGACGACAGGCATTGTTTTCCATCCGGTCGCAGGACTGAAACGTTGATTCGTCTTTTGCCGGGAATCGCCTTATGAGCGGAGTAAATGCCGCGGTAATTTTCCGACGGCATTGTCGTTGCGCGTAGCGGGTGAGCGGAGGGGGCGGCCTGCCCGTCGGCGACGCACGCCGTGATGCGGGTTCGAACCGATGGCAAGAAGAAGCCTACGCGGTGGGTATGCGCTGGAGAAGCTCTTGGAGCGTTTTGCTTTCCCTGACCAGTTCGAGAACGGCGGCGGCGGATTCATCCATGCTTGAGGCGGTCGCCTCGGCCATGCGGGAAATTTCGGCCACGGCGGTTTCGATTCGTCCGCAGACGGCGAGTTGTCCCTGCGCCGCTTCGGATATCCGGGCTATTCGGGCATCGATGCCTTCCACCTCTCCCACAAGGGTATCCAGAGCCTTGCCGGAGTCTTCGGCATGGGTGGTGGAAGCGGTCATACCGGTCACGGTCCGCTCCACCCCTTTTAGTCCCTCTTCGATACCTCGGTTGATGGCCGTGACGGTGCCGGTGACCTCTTTGGTCGCGGTCACGGTTTTTTCGGCCAGTTTGCGCACTTCATCGGCCACTATGGCGAAACCTCGGCCGGATTCGCCCGCTCGGGCCGCCTCAATGGCCGCGTTGAGGGCCAGAAGATTCGTCTGGTCCGCGATATCGGAGATCGCCGTGACGATGTTGTCGATGGCGCGGGTCCGCAGACGCAGCTCCTGCATGGTATCTTTCAGCTCCGCAATGCCGGCGTGCGCCGTTTCGATGGATTCCATAGACCTGCGTACGACGGTCGCGCCTTCCCGGGCGGCCTTGGCCGCATGCGTCGAGGCCTGAGAGGATTCTTGCGCTCCGATGGTGACGCCCTCCACAGCCGAGCGTACCTCGGCCAGGGAATGAGATGTTTCCCCAAGCTTGTCGGCTTGGGTTCCCGCGCTGCGGCCGGATGCGGCGATGAGGGCGGAGACCTCTTCCACCGCCGCGCCCGCCCGTTGCGCCACCTCGCCGACTTTGCCGACGGCGTCCAGAAGAGCGTCGCGGTTCGCCTCGGCTGTTGCGAGTTCGGCCTGCGTCCTTTCCTCGTCCCGGCGGGCCTGCTCCACTTCCCGGGTAAGCCGCCGGTGCTCTTCCGCCGCTTCGTCCCTTTGCTCTCGTATCTTGGTAAGCAGGCCGTTCAGGGCGCGGGTCATGTTTCCTATTTCATCCCCGCGTTCGAGTTCTTTCGGGGTGACGTCCAGGTTGCCGCGCGCGGCTTCATCCAATGTCGCGCCGATCGTGCGGAGAGGACGAGTCACCGTGCCGACGGCGTAAAAGAGGACAAGCAGCACGAGCAGGAAGGCCGCGCCGCCCGCGATGCCGACCCGCAGCAGAGACGCGTCGGCCTCGGCAAAAATACGAGAGGCGGGGATGTGTACCCCGAACACCCACGGTTTGCCCGTATCGCCGATGGCGACGGGGGTATAGACAAGGTAGACGGTTTCGCCGGAGGTCGCGTCCTTCATTTCCCCATGGGCGGTTTGGCCTCGGGCGGCCTTTAGGAACACGTCGCGCATGGGTTGCGGCATATCGGTCACGTTTTTGCCGGACGCATCGTCGGTCGGGGCGACTAAAAAAGTGCCTTCCCCGGTCAGCAGCACCGCTTTGGAGCCGTCGGTGTACATGCCGCGAACCGTATTCGTCAGCTCGGTGAGGTCGAGGTCCACGCCGGCGACCCCGACGGATTCGCCCTCGCGAACGATCGGGGTGCTCAAGGTCATCATGGTTGCGGTGGGGCCGTTGCCGCCATACGTGAACGTGTAGGGTTCGGAAGCGAAGTCGCGCCGGCTTCTCAGCGGTTCAATATACCAACCGTCTTTACCGGGTATGTTGTAGCCGGCCACGGCTTCCACACCGCCTCGGGAAACCACCGGAATAAATCGGCCGGTATGATCGTGGGCGGGTTTGTCGTCGATGAACTCTTCGTCCCTGCCGTCAAAGGCGTTCGGCTCCCAGACGACCCACAGATCGGCCAACTCGTCCCTGTTGTCGTGGTATAGCTGTTCCATTTGCGCGAGCGCGACGGAACGCCGGATGACCGCGGGGACGCCGGCACTCCCCTGCAACTGCGAGGAAAAGGCCCGAATCAGGGCGAAAGCGTAGTCGGTTTTCTTTTGAATGACTGCGGCATGCGCATTCAGTTCCGCTGAAACGGTTTGTATATACGCAACGTCGGCCTGATTGCGCGGGACGAACGCGAAAAAGGCGCACAACCCCCCAAGCGCCAGGAACAGCACAATGCCCGGCAGGCACAGCACCCGAGTTCTCAGTCCCGTCTTCATCCTTTCTGTTTCCGCATAATAGGAACTTTTTTGTTTGTAACGAGGGGTATTATGATGTTGGTTTGGAATGACGCATCGACGAGACATCGTGTCGTTTCCGTTCCGGTTCAAGTATCTACAGAAATAGAGTTCCGTCAATACATTTCAGCGGGTATCCGCCTGGACGGGGCGGCCGTTTTCGGCAAGGGTGACCGGCGTCACAACGGTCGGAAGCATTTGCAGCGATGCGTTCAAAAAGTTCGAGCATGACGCCATGGAATCCGAAGCGTCGCTCGAAACGTTTTTCCGTTTGCCTGATGGAGTGGGGGATGGCGAGATTTCTCGCTACGGCGCGATAACGCCGCCCGTCGGAGGAGCTCAAGGCCGCGCTTGCTGGGGAGCAACGATTGTCCCTTGCGGTGTGGCTTTGGGAGGAGGGAATATTCATCCTCGGCGGATATGGGGAGAAAAACAAAAAATCCCCGGCCGGGGGACTGGGCTATTGCGCGCCGATAACTTTCATGGCTTCCGTGAGCACCCCGGAAACGCCGTATCGTATGCCCAGGACAATCACCACAATCGCACCGATGATCAGCGTATAGAGCGCCGAGCCGGCCAAGCTTTGCCAGATGCCGACCCACTTCGCGTTGGTGAGTTTGCGCAGCATTTCGTTTTTATACTGCGTATCGAGAACTTCCACCGCGCCCTCAAAAATTTCGGCCTGGAACTCTTCCATCAATTGCTCCGCGATGACGCGATACTGCGGGCAACGGCTCATGCTCATCCGGTGGAATTCGTCCAGCTCGTGCGGCTCGGGCGGGGAGCCTCTTTCTTCTGTGAAGCTGGTGAGGTAGTCGATTTTTTCCTGCTTATAGATACTATAGGCAAGAAGCCCGACAAGATCGCCGGGCTTCTTGACAAGCTCTGAATAGATATAGTTGAACCTAGCCACAGAGCGATCGCTTCTGGACTTTCGCCCACGTGGAATTGATGAACTCCGCGTCGATTTGCACCGGGTTGGAGAGCTCTCGACCCAGGAATTAGGAGCGTACCGGCCGGCGTCCGCCGCCTTCGCCCCCTTTTTCCATGAGGCGTTCGTTGACCCGTCGAATCATGCCGACGGTAATGATGTCTTTGGCGCTCATTCCGTCTCCTTTGAATTGCGTTGCAGGGAGTGGGAAGGGTTTTCCCAAAAGAACTTCCCGTCAATATATACGTTCCGTTTCCGGGGGGCGTCAAGCAGATTTTGTTCCGCGCGAGGCGCAAAGTCAGGAATGCCCTTTGCCTGCGCCTGTCCGGGCGGGAAGTGGGCTCCAGAGGAATCGACTACCCGAACCGGTCGGGGACTGCAATCGTGCTCTGCGAGTCGGAAGGAAGGGGGGAAGAGTATCGATCGGCAATATTTTCGTGATGCAAATTGCCGGCAAACACGCCTTTGCATGGGCTTGCCGACACATGAGGGGGTCTGGGGGGCTCATCCGGCAGGAAGCCGGATGGACGCCGGAGGTCTTCCGACGGTGCCCGAAGGGCGAGGCGCATGATGCGCCGAGTCAATCATTCCCCCCAGATGAAAATCGTCAATGTATTTATCTACCTACGACCCGGTCGGCAAGACGATGGTGAACATGGCCCCGCCGTCGGGCGGATTTTCGGCCGCGATTGTTCCGCCCAAGCTTTCCATGATCGACCAGCAGATGGACAGACCGAGGCCGGTGCCTTCGCCGGGGGCTTTGGTGGTGAAAAACGGGTCGAAAATGCTGCCGATTTTATCCGGAGGAATGCCGGGGCCGTTGTCTCGGATGGTAATGACCGCCGCATCGCCCTGTTTTTCGGTTTTGACGATGACATGCCCAAGGCCCTTTTCAACCGTACCGCCCAAGGCGTCGATGGCGTTGTCGATGACGTTGAGGATGACCTGTTGCAGCCGCCCCACGTCGGTGGACACGCGCAGTTCATCTTGGGTGAAGTCGCGTTTGATGGTGATGCCTCGGAACGTCGCCTCGCCGGCCAGGAATGCGATGGCTTGGTCCACGATGGGGTTCACCGGCAGACTTTCGGAAGACGGGTCCATCCGGCGGGCAAAACCCAGCAGACGATGGGTGATGTCTCTGGCCCGGTCCACGTGCTGCTCCACCTTCAGGGCGGCTTTTTGGATATCCGCGTGATGCTGCATGGTGCGGGCGCTTTCGTCTTCCAGCAGATCGCGAATCCAGCCGGCGTTTTCGCGAATGAGCATGAGCGGGTTGTTGATTTCGTGGGCCACGCCGGCGGCCATTTTGCCGAGCGAGGCCATCTTGCTCGACTGGAGCAGGGATGAGTCGTACGAGGCTTTTTCTCGATCCGCCTCCATAAGACGGTTGACGATCATCCGGGTCACCAGCCAGGTGCCCAGGCCCAGGGCGGTCACCCCAAAAAGAATGAGCACGGCGGCCAGGGAACGGGTCTGAAAGAGCAGGGAAAACTCCTGGGCGGGGTCTTCGGCCACGACCAAAAGCCAAGGCACCTGCGTGAGAGGAACTTTGGCCAGAAGCATGTTCCTGCCCCGGAGCTGTTCTTCGGAAACGGAACTGCCGCTGCGGGGCCATTCCACGGGAACTTTGCTCATGGTTTGGCCGGCCAGGTATGAGTCGGTTTGCAACTCTCCGGTGCGGCCGACCACAAAGGCGTCGCCTTCGGGGCTGAGCTGCGACGACTGGACCACCGAGGTGAACAGCGCCGAGTCGATGGTGGCGCGCAGAATCCAGGCTTTGTCGCCGTCTTCGCGCAATACGGCGATGATGATGTGCGGAAAGTGCCGGAACCCGAGAAACACGTCGCTGATGAAGATGCCCTTGCGCTTGGTTTCGCTGAACCACAATTCATTCTTGTAGTTCGCGTTCCGCACGTCGTAGGAGCCGGCGTAGGCGGCGTGGTTGCCGTCCATGTCGATGACCCCCAGGTCCACATATGAGGGCGACGCGTTCTTCAAGGTGCGCAGCACGTCCTGGAGTTTGCCCGCCTTGGTGAGTTCCTCGAAGCTGTTCATTGTGGACAGGATGCGCAACTGGGCGATGCGTTCCTCAAAGAACATGTCGATGGTGCGGCTCTTGGCTTTGGCGACGTTTTCCACTTCCCGGAGGGTCTTGTCGTTGTAGAGCCCGGTAAACTGGGTGGGAATGATGATGCCCACAAGAAGCAGGGGCAGCAGGGCGAAGCACAGGGTTGCCGCGAAGATGGTGTTCCGCAGACGTGCGTACTTGGGGTCCAGTCTCATGGCGCGCTCCTGCCGGTCCGGCGGTAGATTGGCCAGTGGTTCACTCAAGGGTCACGAGGCGGCCGTAGCGGGGCGGCCGACCGGTGGGCGGGAAGAGGGCAAATCCCCTGTTGCGGGAGATCTCCGTGATGGTTCCGCTGCCCACCGCTTGTCCCGAAACGTCAAGCAGCCGCACCTTTTGCCCGGGGGCGACGTCGTCCCTTCCGGAGAGGGAAAAAGCGGCGACCGTGCCCCGCGTCTCCGTCTTGACGCCGTGAACGAAGAAAATTCCGAATGTCGCGAGGGCCCGTTCCGCCAGCCCGAAGATCCGCCAGTGCGCGAAACCGGCGACCACAGCGCAAACAAAGAAGAACACGGCCGCGGTGAACGGCTGAACACCCGTAAAACGCAACAGCAGAGAGAGCTCGGAGCTTCGCCGGGCCGCTTCATCCGCGTGGATATAAATGTGATGGACCAGCATGGGGTTTTGCACCAAGGTCGATTCGGTCGGTGCGTCCGGCGGCGTGGGGGCGTCGCCTCCGGTGCCGTTCGCATCCGCCGGTGCAACCTTCTTCGCGGGCACAAGATCGATGATGGTCAGCGTCGCCCGGCCGGGCGCGGCATCCGGCGCGGCCGTCACTTGCCCCCGCCACATCAGGCCGCCGAACCAAAATCCTTTAAAAGACTCCAGAGGAGTGAAACGCAGAGCCGATGAGCCTTTCAGGGTGAACGTGAGATCCGCGTATGTTTCCGCCCCTTGGGGTAGAGAGCCGGAGACGGCGAGCGTCTCTCCGGGAATCAGGTCGAGCCGATTGAAGTCATGCCGCATGAGCGTTTGCAGGCCGTCCAAAACGGTCAGGGCGGCCAACCCGAACAGCACGGCGCAGAGAATGCCGTAAAACCGCGCGCGGGCGAGAAGGGCGGCCGCGCGTTTCCGCTCGGCCGCGTCTTCCGGCGCTGGGCTCATGCTTTTTCCCGGCGGGAAAGGAAGCGCCGGGCCGCCCATGCCCCCATCAGGGTGGGCACGAGCAGGCTGAAAAAGACTTTGAAGAAGACCGGGGTGAGGGTGTCCATGTCTTTGGCGGCGAAATACATGGCCACAAAGAGCTCCACCAGCACCAGCAGATTGACGACAACGGTCAGAATGCGCCGGTGGAGGCCGGAAGCGATCTCCACGCCTTCGGCTTCGCCCATGGCGGGCTGCGGGGCGTTGTAGTTGGATGAAGTCGTTGTGTCGCGCATGCCGGCGCCTCCTGCTCTGTGTTGTGGGTTCCTTTTCCGCTCGGCGCCGCAAGAAGGTCTTCCGGCGCCTGGGGATGAGGAACCCGGCGCGGCACGGGCCGCGCCGGGTTGACGGTTACTTGCTCTTTGTCAGGTCGGTGCGGGTTACGTTCATGTAGCGCAAAGACTTGCCCATTTCCTTGTAGTAGATGCGCACTTCGTCGCCGGCGTCCCAATCCGCTTCCTTATAGCGATTGAAGTCGTCCGCGGCGAGCTTGATCACCGAGAGCGTACCCTGGCGGCGCGAGAAGATGGTGATGGTGTATTCCGCGGCGCTGACTTCCGGGAACTTCTTGTTCTGCACCAGGGGGTGTTGGGCGTTGACGCCCGTGTCGTTCTGGAGCAGTTCGAACGGCAGATCTTCAAAAGCGCCCTTTTCCGGATTGTACATCGTAATGATCTTTTTCTCCAGATCCAACTTCATGCGCAACCCGGCCTTGGGCAGCTGCCCGGTTTCAGCCGGATCGGTGGGCAGGGTGAAGTTGACGGCGGGCAGCTCGGTGTAGTGGGGGTTTTTGTCGTCGATGCCGGAGTCTTTGATGAAGGTGACGGTCTTCACCGCGCCCTCGTCTTTAAAGGCCACGGTGCGCCCCTGGATGACCTGACCGTAGTCCGAACAGGCGGTCAGGGCGAAAAGGGCCACCGGCGCCAGGAGGGTAAGCAGCAGTTTGCGGAACATGTATTCCTCCTTTTATGCCGCTTAAGCGCGGGCCTTCTTGGCCGCAAGTTCGTCGCGCACACCGGCGACCATGCGGATGAAGATGTAAATGGACATACCGGAAACCAGACCCAGAATCAGCACGGTCGCGGAAGCGTCGAGGAAGGGCTTGAGGTCCGGAACCCAGGGCTGGACCAGCTTCATGAGGATGGAGACCATGCAGCCCACGACGCAGATGCCGAAGGCGATACGGATGCCGTAACCCTTGATGTACTTGGTCGCCACGGCGCCGACCTGCGCGCCGATGGAGGCGCCGACCAGCATGACCATGGCCGCGACCAACTCGGTGCGTCCCTTGTAGGTATAGGTGGCCGCGCCGTAGAGGCCGGAGATCATCACTTCGAACAGGTCCGTGCCCACGGCCACGTGGGTGGGGCAGCCGACCATGTAGATGAGGGCCGGCATGCGGATCAGGCCGCCGCCGATACCCAGAATGCCCGCCAACCAACCGGTGAAGAAGCTCACGAACACCGGCAGCCAGAAGGAGCAGTAGATGCCCGAAACGGTCAGGTGCACCATGGGCGGAATGTGGATCTTGTGCAGAGCGGCTGCCCAGTTTACGCCCGTGACGTTGCCGTCGAGCGTCTTGCCGGCGGCCGCGGCGGCCTTGTCTTTTTGCCGGCGCTTGTGCACATCATAAAAGACCATCCAGGAAATGAAGATCAGCAGGGCGATGTAGATCCAGCGCACCACTTTTTCAACGCTTCCTATTCGTTCAAGCCACATGACCATCTGGGCGCCGACCTCGAAGCCGACAACCGTGCCCACGAGCATGATCATGCCGAGTTTGTAGTCCACGTTGCCGAACTTGCCGTGACGCATGGTGGAAATCAACGATTTTCCGGCCATGTGGGCGATGTCGGTGCCGATGGCGAACGCCATGGGAAAGCCCAGAATGTTCAGGCCGGGTGTGACCATCCAGGCCCCGCCCATGCCGAAAAAGCCGCCGATGATGCCGACGCCGACCCCGAGAATGATCAGGCCGGGCCAGAAAATTTTTACGCCCGCGATGGGCATCAAGATATAGAGCCAATCCATGAGGTCTCCTCCTTATCCTTATTGCCCGATTAGTGTTCGGAAATGGAACGCTTCTTAAGGTCGATGCCGATCCAGTTCATCACCACATCCGCGATCAGGCCGAACAGACAGCCCACCAGGGGAATGAGGATGACCGTCATGACGGTGAACATCATGTGGCTGTCGTTGTATTGGCTTGCCCACCAATGCATGACTCCGGAGAGCTTTCTGGTGTCGGCCACGATGACGATGGGGGAGCCTCCCCCGCCGGCGGCGGAAGCCGTCATGGCGGGCAATACCCACAGACACGTGGTCGTGAGTAAAAGCAAGAGCCGCTTAAACCGTTTCATACGTTCCTCCGTTGCGTCACAAAGTTGTCTCGTCGTCGACGCCCTGCGCGTCGTTTGTTGTCGATAGGGAAAGCACACTTCGTGCCGGCCGTGTCTGCGCGATAACCAACCGGATATTTTTACTTGTGATTTTTCTAACAAGCCGATATTGTTTGCGTGACTTCGTGAAAAGGCCCGTTTATCGTGCAACGGAGGAAATATGGCTCTGGGCTTGGATTTTCGCCCTCGTTTGGGTACCAGCTTCGGCAGACCCCTCAGGGATCGCGGCTTGAGTTTTCGTCTGGCTCTGCTCTTTGTGCCCGTGGGAATATGCCTTGCAGTGATCGGAATCTGGCTTGGGCACCATGTGGCGGCTGACTCGTTGCGTGAGGCTGTTTCCCTTCTCCCGCAAGCAGAAGCCAGACTCCAGGCATCCAAGGTGGAAGAGGTTTTTTCCGGGGTGCGGAACGGGCTTTTTCGGATCGCGAATCTGGGTAGTCCAACCGTGCAACAGGTTCGCGAAAGTCTGGATGACGCATTTCGCGAAAGCTTGCCCTATGTGGCTGAAATTGGTGTAGCGTATGAGAATTCGGGCGGTTTTCTCCTGTTGCGCGATGGCGGAGAGATGTGGGAGGTTCCGGCCGAGGAAGCTCTTGCCGGTCCGTATGCCGGTCTACAGCAGCAGGCTTCCGTGAGTTTGACCCCGAGCAGGGCCATGCTGCTGCCCGCCGTTGTGGTGCATTACCCCTCCGGCAAGCCGGCGCCCAAGCCGGTGCGCAAAGCGCTCATCCGTATGGCTCTTCCCTTGAAGGACGGCGCCGGGGTGCTGATCGTGGGCGTCGATTTGTTCGCGTTGTATAAAACGCTCTACGGGGCCGGCGATACATCTTCGCCGCTTCAGGCGTTGGCCCGCAACGAAGATCGCCGTCTCTCCTATTTTTTCGATCTGCGCGGGTGGATTCTGTTTGAAGCGGGTGGGCAGGATTTCTTCCCCAGCAGCGTACGCGGCGGGTATTCCGGCGACTTCGCCCGCCCCGGCTACGATGCCGCCTTCCGCCCCTGGGCCGTGCATGAAGATTACTGGCGCATGGTCATCGACATCCGCGACGACAAAAGCGGCGGATCGGAAACCTCCGCCGCCCACTACTCGCAAGACTATTCCGGGTACCCGGCCTTTCTCTGCTGGGCGCCGGTGCGGTTCGCCCCGGCCGAGGGGCAGCCGGCCGTTCCGGTGGCCGGCATTGCTTTTTTTGAGACCTCGTCGCTGCTGCTGTCGATATTTTTACGCGGAGCCAACGCTTTTATCATTTTTCTCCCGACGGCTTTGGTGATTTTGGCGGGCGTCGTTGTGTGGGCGGGCCGGCGGATTTCCCGGCCGTTGCGCGATGTCGCCCTACAACTGGAGGACATGGGCGCGGGCGGGGATCTGACCGCCCTGCACGTGAGTCCGACCTGTGAAGAACACCAGATGCTGCAGGCCGCGGCCAATTCCGTGGTGACCCGGGCCATGGTTTTGCAAAGCGATTTGGAGCGCATGAACAAAGCCATGCACAGCGCCACGGCGAACCTGCCCGTGGATCTGCAGCAGACGGCCCTGCGCCCGAAAGTGACGGAGGAGTTCGGCCTGGTCGGTTCGGGGCGGCTGATGCGCGAGGTGCGCGAGCAGGTCCGTAAGGCGGCGAAGGCGGGCACGGATGTGTTGATTTTCGGTGAAACCGGCACGGGAAAAGAGCTGGTGGCCGAGGCGATTCACAACGCCGGGCCGCGCGCCGGCGGGCCGTTTGTCTCCATCAATTGCGGCGCGTTGGACGAAAACCTGCTGATGGACTCGCTTTTCGGCCACATCAAGGGCGCGTTCACCGAAGCCAAAACCGACCGCAAAGGCGCGTTCCTGGCCGCCGACGGCGGCACGCTGCTGCTGGATGAAATCGCCAACGCCTCCCTCAAAGTGCAGCAAACCCTCTTGCGGGCCTTGGCGGTGCGGCGCATCCGTCCGTTGGGCACGGACCGGGAAATTCCCTTCAACACTCGGGTGGTGGCCGCGACCAACGTGGATTTGCGCGATTGCGTGAAAGAAGGCAGCTTCCGTGAGGATTTGTTTTACCGCTTGGCCATCATCACCATCGAGACGCCCCCGTTGCGGGAGCGCAAGGAAGATCTTCCCGAGTTGGCGGCCTATTGCCTGCACGAGGCCGCCCAAAGCATGAACCGGACCGAGATGCGTCTTTCTCGGGGCGCCCTTGAACTCATGGCCGCCCATGACTGGCCGGGCAACGTGCGTGAGTTCAAAAACTGCCTGACCCGAGCCGTCGCCTTTGCCGAAGGGGACACCCTGTTGCGTCGGCACATCACGCTGGAACAGGAAACGCCGGACTTCGCCCCCGGCGGCGTGGAAAAAGCACGTGTGAGTGTTGCCGGGAAGGCGGAAGACGAGGTCGCCGCCCCCCCCCCCGCGGCGGATGTGGACCGGGAACGCCTGAACGAGCGCCAAGCCAGGGTGTTGGCCGCGCTGAACGGGCGCGGAGGGTTCAGCAGGGCGGAGTATGAAGCCGCCGCCGGCGGCGGGGTATCGTCGCGCACGGCGCAAAATGATTTGCGTGAATTGGTGGAGTTGGGCATTTTGAAAAAGACAGGCGCCGGGCCGGGCACCAGATACATCCTGCAAGGGGCGAGGTAGGCATATGCTGTGGGACAAGATCGTACGTATGCTCTCGCCGCGCAGGCCCGTGGATACGGTTTCGCAGAACGACGTCGCCGTGGTGAAGGGGTTTCGCAAGCGCTACGCCCGCTTCCGCAAGCTCATCGACGCCAACGCCGCCTTGGGTGAGCTGCTGGGGGATTTGGAAGAAAAACTCACCGGCAAAAGTCTGTTCGGCGCGGTGTATGTGCGGCATACGGCCAGGCAGGCCGTGCGTCTGACCCGACGCATGGCCGAGAGCCTGGAATCCATGCGCCCCGGGGCGCACCGGGGACTGAACCGGACTGTGGACGACATCGAAAGCGGCCTCGACAAGCTCATCGGCCAAGCGGCCGAATGTGGCGACGCCTGCCGCAGGTACACCATCCCCCTCACGGAAGTGGACCTTTCCATGGTGGACTGGGTCGGGGGCAAGTGCGCCGGCTTGGGGGAAATGGCCAGCATGGCCGGTGTGCCGATTCCGCGCGGTTTTGCCGTGACCATTGCGGCCTTTCACCGGTTTATGGAATATGACGGTCTGGGCGAGAAAGTGGAAAAGCTGCTCCTGCGGGTCGATTCCGAAGACCGGGAAGCGTTGGCCGTGATTCTTGCCGAGGTGCGTGCGCTTGTGGAGCAGGCGCCCATGCCGCCGGAATTGGAGGAGGCCCTTCGGGAAACCTGCACCGCGGTTTTCGGTGATGAGCCTCTGCATTTGGCGGTGCGCAGCAGTGCGCGGTCCGAAGACGGCGACAAAAGTTTCGCCGGGCAGTTCCAGACGGAACTCAACGTGCCGCGCGAAGACCTTCCCGCAAGCTGGCGCAGGGTGGTGGCGGGCCTGTTCACGCCTTCGGCGACCCTGTATCGGCTGCACCAGGGCATTCCCCTCAGCGAAAGCGCCATGGCCGTGGGTTGCCTGGAGATGATCAACGCCGGCAGCAGCGGCGTGGCTTATTCTCATGATCCCGTGAACCTGCTCTCGGACACCATGCTGATCAACGGAGTCTGGGGCCTGGGCAAATACGCGGTGGACGGCGTGGTCACGCCGGACCTCTGGGTGTTCACCCGTGGGAACCCGCCCATGCCGCTGCGCCGGCGCGCGGGCATGAAAGATCGCCGGTTGATTCTCGGCCCTGACGGCTCTATGTACGACGATCCGGTTCCCGAAGAAGAGCGGAAGGCCTTCTGCCTGTCGGACGCCGAAGTGGCCGAGTTGGCTCGGGTGGTTATGCACCTGGAAAAGCATTACGGCGGCCACCAGGACGTCGAGTGGGCCAAGGACGAGGACGGAGCTCTCGTGCTCTTGCAGTCCCGCCCCCTGGATGTACTTTCCGCCGGAGGCCCGGCCCCCAAGCCGCCGTTGCTTGAAGGGTATCCGTTGCTTCTGGAGGGCGGCGACGTGGCCTACCCCGGCGTGGGGCACGGTCCCGTGGTTGTGCCCCACTCAACGGAAGACCTCCTGAACTTCCCCAAGGGCGGCATTTTGGCGGCGCGTCATTCGTCCGCCGAATACGCCGTCGTCCTGGACCGCGCTCAGGCGGTGCTGACCGAAACCGGCGGCATCAGCGGGCACATGGCCACCATCTGCCGGGAGTATCGGGTACCCACCGTGTTGAATCTGCCCGGCATTCTCGATACCCTGCAGCCGGGCCGGGTCGTTACCGTGGACGCGTTCTCCGGCAGGGTTTACGACGGCGTGGTGGAAGAACTGCTCCCCCTGCGCCTGAACTTGGACCCCGTGCGCCTGCACAACACGCCGGTATACAAACTGTTGAGCGACGTGGCCGAGTTGATTCTGCCGCTGCATCTCACCGACCCGCAGGCGGCTTCGTTCGCGCCTTCGGGCTGCAAAAGCCTGCATGATGTGATGCGCTACGCCCACGAGCTTTCCTATCACGAAATGTTTTCGATCAGCGACACCGCCGCAGATGCCGGGGGGGTCGCCTTGAAACTCAAGGCTCCGTTGCCCATCGATCTCCACATCATCGATCTGGACAACGGCACCACGGTCGAGCCGGGCAGTTCGACCGTGACCCCGGAGCAGATCGTCTGCACCCCGCTCAAAGCCTTGTTGAGCGGCATGCTGCACCCGGACGTGGTTTTTCGCAGGCCCCGCCCGGTGAACATGGGCGGGTTCATGTCGGTCATGGGGCGGCAGTTGATCAACCCGCAGGACGGCGATGGGCGTTTCGGCGACAAAAGTTACGCGATCATCTCCGATCGCTGGGTGAACTTCAGTTCGCGCGTCGGTTATCACTACAGTGTATTGGATGCTTACTGCGGCAATACAATGAGTAAGAATTACGTCTCGTTCAGCTTCCAAGGCGGGGCCGCGGGCGAGGAGCGCCGGGCCAGGCGCTGCCGGGCCATCGGCCTGGTGTTGGAAGACCTGGGGTTCAACGTGGACGTGCGCGGCGACAGGGTAAAGTCCCGTTTCCAAAAATACCCCCGTGAGCGAACCATGGAATGCTTGGATCAACTCGGCCGGCTGCTGCAGGTCACCCGGCAGATGGACATGCTCATGACCTCCGAGGGCGCGGTGCATCAATTTCGCGAAGACTTCAGGAACGGCCGCTATCAGTGAGGGCTCTCGCCACATCGCCGCCCGATACCTCTAGAGCAGATTGACATTGAAAATGTTCATCCGCGCTGGTGGACGCGTAAGCGGACACCAGCTTGCGGGCTCGTTCGGAAGCCTGTCGGCAATATGGTTCCATAGACAATTTCAAAGTGAAATTGCTCTAAAAAGAAAGCGTTCGGGAAGAAAATAATTCCTGGGCGGCGGTATGCGTGGTGTATATAATAGTTTGCCCGGTACGTGTGCTTCGCGCAAACGGACGAGGCCCGCAGTGCCTGGGAAGAGCGAAGAAGCGCCGAGAGGCGCCTCTTTACCTGATTCGCGAGGTGATCGCGCAACGACCGTGATCGCGCAATGGGGAATCCCTCTGTTTTATCGGTGTTCTGCGCGATGCCGAATTGGTCGGAGAAGGCCTGCGCGAAGCGCTGAGGAGTATCCCGGCTTGCGGCATTGACAGGTCCGCCCGCTCGCGCTAATGGCTTGTGAACAATTTAACGAGGAGGACGTCGCGTGAATATTCTTATTTTCGGCCCCAACGGCAGCGGCAAGGGCACCCAAGGGGCTCTGGTGAAGCAGAAGTACAGTCTGGCTCACATCGAGTCGGGCGCCATTTTCCGCGAGCACATCGGCGGCGGCACCGAACTCGGCAAAAAGGCCAAGGAATACATTGATCGCGGCGATCTGGTGCCGGACGACATCACCATCCCCATGGTTCTGGAAACCCTGAAGACCAAAGGTTCCAACGGCTGGCTGCTTGACGGCTTTCCCCGCAACATGGTTCAGGCCCAGAAACTGTGGGACGCCCTCCAGGCCGCAGACATGAAGCTGGACTATACGATCGAAATTTTGCTGCCGCGCGAAATCGCCAAAAACCGGATCATGGGTCGGCGGCTGTGCGCGAACGACAACAACCACCCCAACAACATCTTCATTGATATGATCGTGCCGTGCGGCGACAGATGTCGCGTCTGCGGCGGCGACCTTTCCTGCCGCGGTGACGACCAGGACGAGGCCGCCATCAACAAGCGCCATGATATTTACTACGACACCAAGACCGGTACCCTGGCCGCCGCGTACTTCTATAAAGATCTCGCCGCCAAGGGAAAGACCAAATATATTGAGCTGAACGGCGAAGGCAGTATCGATTCGATCAAAGACACGCTGCTCGCCCAGCTTGCTTAGATCAAAGAAACCTTGAAATTGCTCTCCTGTTCCTTGAAGCATAACGGGAAAAGGGGAGGTCGCTTTGACCTCCCCTTTTCCGATGTTTGGGCGGACCCGCCCGCCGGAGATTTTAGGAAAGCGTCTGCGGCATGCTTGGCCGCGATCCCCGGCGGGGCGGCGCTTGCGGCTCTTTTTAAATGGAACCGTGGTCTTGGTCTTTTCTATTGACAGTGACTCCCTAAAAGACTACACAAGGCGCTTGACATTCATCCGGCAGCCTTTCGCCCAGGGCGGATGTAAAGCCGTAATTTATTGAAAACGTTCGGAAAAGATTCGGAGGAATCCCTTGGCCAACCACAAATCCGCCCTCAAGCGTCATAAGCAGAGCCTGAAGAAGGCCGCCCGCAACCGTGCCGCCCGTACCCGCGTGAAAAACGTGGTCAAGTCCGTGCGCTCGGCTCTTTTGGAAAACAACCCCGCCAAAGCTTCCGAAGCTCTGGCCGCGGCCGTTTCCGTTCTGGATAAAACCGCCGGTAAAGGCGTGATCCATTGGAAAAATGCCGCCCGCAAAGTTTCCCGGCTGACCAAGGCCGTGAACGCGGCCAAAGCTGCCGAATAAAGCACGCTGAGTGTTTTTCGACGGGGCGCTTTGAGGTGCCCCGTCGGCTTTTTAAGATCCGGGTCGTCCTGTGGGCGGCCCGGATCTTTGATTGAAGCGAACGCATGAAGCCGTCTGCAATCCCGGCTCACGCGCAAAAATAAACCGCCCCTAAAAGGGCGGTTTATTTTTGTTCCCAAGGCGCTGTGTCGATTTGGAACATTGTGCGCAACTCAACCAACCAGCGAAAACTGTTGAATAAAGTACGAACAGGCTGTGAACGCTCGGTGTGCGCAACCGTCGGGTTTGGGCGCGATGGCCCCACCCCAAATCAATATGGTCCTGTTCTAGAAAGCTCGGTCGTCGCGTACCGGAACTTGCGGCGCGACACGAGGGGCCGGCACCGGGTCGGGCGGAGAAAAGAGGGCGTCGCGGGTTTGGCGGTCAAGACGTTGTGTTTGCGATTCCGGCGTGGGTTCGCTGAGCCAGTCCTGAATGACCGTTCCCGTGTCGCCGGCGATGGCTCTGGCGATGGCCTGGATGGGATCGGAGGGCAGGCGGGTTTTGACCGAGAACAAAAAATAATCCTGCGTGCGCGAGGCGGGCATAAGACCGCTTTGGGCAAAGGACCAAATCACTTGCCCGGAGTTGGCGTCAAGAGCTTCAATTTGCAAGGCGAGTTGGGAATCCCCCGCCGTTCCGCCGGCGTAGAGGTAGGTGACGAAACCGCCCACCACGATGTCCGCGCCGCGTTGCCGGGCCAAGGCCACGGCGAGATCCCGGCGGTAAGGGGTGGGTTCGCCGGAAAATTCCATGGCCGGGAACAATTGCATGGAGAGCCACGTTTGCCAGACCACCCGAGCCACGGTGTAGCCCATGATGTTGGGATCGGCTGAGGGCTGGGTCACCCGAAACGGGATGAACAGGACCTTGTAGGAGCTTCCGGCCGCGTGCGCCGGGCGGACGTGCACTTCCGGCGGCGAGCGGTGCACCCATTGGTCGCGGTAGATTTTTGACTTGGTCGCGGGGCTGAACTCCACGTACTCGTCGACGCCTCGCCCCGTGGCGCAGCCGCTCACGAGCACAAGGAAGAGAAGAAGCAGGAAACGCTGCATGGCAACCTCTTGGCGATGAAGATCGAACCTTTCGCAAGAACGACGTCAAAAAAGTGCCGTTTCGGAAGGCCCGCGAAGAGTCTTTGCAAAAAAAACGCCAATAGGTGGAGCGGGGAGCCGGCCGGTTTTTTGATGGCTGGAGCAAATCAACTTTGAAAAGTTGATTTGCTCCAGTGGCAGCGTAAGCTGACACTCGCTTGCGGGTTCGTTCGGAAGTCTTTTGAACTATGGTTTCACAAACATTTTCAAAGTGAAGATACCCTATGTGAAAACACAGCGGAAAGGTTGGTGGGTCTTACGAAGTGCGCCGACAAAAAAACGCGCCGTCGGACAGGCCGGCGGCGCGGGGTACGGGTGAGGGGGATTCGCGTCAGAAGAAAAGCGCGGCCATGGAACCGGGCAGCAGCACCGCCGGCAGCAGCGCGGTCAGGCCCGCCATGGACCAGGAAAGGCCGAGGGCGTTACGAAAACCGCAGACCATCGTGGTGGCGAACCAGACCCATCCGACCGCCGGGCCGAGGAGGGGAATGACGCAGAAGACGAACGCCGACGACGCGTAGCAGATGACTTTGAACGCGGCGGGGAAGTCCGCCTGCTCCGGAGCCATGATTCGCAGGAAGGTTCTGATGACCCCCGTGCAGAACATAAGCATAAGGCCCATGAACAGCGGGGTGAGCAGCAGCAAAATGGGCAACCCCAGTCGGGTGGGGGGGAACAGATCGGCGTCGTTGAGCGCGGTGGAAACGGCCAGCCGCCACAGCAGCGTACACAGCAGGGCGATATACGACTGAATGATGAAAAACAGGTAGGCCGGAGCAAGGGACCCGTAAGCGGGCATGCCGGAGAAAAAGGATGTCGGGCGCAGGAGCATCCCCCGCACGGTGGCGACAAAGCCGCCGAAACGTCCGTGCGCTTCCTGGTTTTCCCAGGGAATGTCGGTGTACCCCTCCGGATCGCCGTCAGCGTCGTGCGCCCACTGGTCGATATGGCCCAGATCGCGGGTGGGGCGTTCCCCCTCTTCGCGCAGAAGGAGCATATCGCGGGCAACTCGTTCTTCGGGGGAAGCGGTGTCGTCGGCGGAGTAAGGAAACACGGCGGGGCCGGCGGAGGATGCCGGAGGGGTCGCCCGTCCCCTGGGAATCCCCAAGGCTTGGGGGAGAACACCGGGGTCCTGGGCTTGAGCGGCCTCCGACTCGAGGAGCCGCTCCTCGGTTTCGGTCGCTGTTTCGGCTGCCCGACTCTCGCCAATCTCCTCCATCTCGGCCGCTTCGGCTTTTTCAGCTTCTTCGGTCGGTTGGGCCTCCCGTGCCGCCGGCTGTTCCTCGGCTTCGGCGTGGGTTTGCGTGGATTCTTCCGCCAAAGGCTGTTCTTCGCTTTCGGTCGGCTCCTCCACAGCCTTATGCGCGGCGGGCTTCGCCTCGGTGTGGGGCATGGACGGGGCGGCCTGCTCTTGGGGCTCCCAGCTCGGACCGGCCTGTTCCGCCTCAAAGGGGGCCGGGTCGGCCACCGGTGGAGCGAGGGGCATTCGCGTCACGATCAGCGCTTCCGGTTCCGCAGATTCGGCGGGAATGACGGCGGAAGGCTGTGCGGCAGGTTCGACGCCGGCGGGCATGTATTCGCTGCCGCGTTCGACTTCGAGTGGCCTATGTCGCTGGTGCGGCGCGTCCTCGACGGGTTCCGCGGCGGATTCCGCCGGGGGCTGGGTAAATTTGCGTATGGCCCAGGCCAGGGGAGCTTTGACGGCTGCTGCGGCCGCCGTCGCGCCTTTGGCCAACAGGTTGGGTCCCTGTTCGGCCGCGCGGCGGGTCGCGCGTTCTTCTTCACGTCTGCGCCGCGACTCGTCGGCCAATTCGATCGGATCGTCGTGACGGCGTCTCGGCTCGGCGTCCTGCGCGGGATGGTCTTCACGCGCAGGACGCGCTTCGTCGGAAAAGGCGGACGCCTCATGGTCCGGGGCGGGATCCGGGTCCCGCGCGGTGGAAAAACGATTTTCGTTTTGGTACCCGGTCGGTTCGGCAGGGGGAACCCAATCATCCCGCCGGCGTCTCGGACCTTCGGCAGGGGCGGGCTGGTCTTCCCGGCGGCGTCTCGGCGTTCCGGGCGCGGGTGTGTCGCCGCATCTGCGCTTCGGTTCTCCGGATTGCTCGGGTTGGTAGTCGGGGTAATCGCTGCGCCTGCGCTGAGGTTCGCGGATCGGCGCTTCCCTGCCGGCATCGCGCTTCCGCCCGCGATTGTTGTCGGGAGCAGCTTGCCCCTTGCCTGCCGGCGGTGGCAGAGAGCGTGAAAGGGCGTCCACCGCTTCCCAGATATCGGCCGGAGCTTTTTCTTTGGGGGCCTCCGGCGGCGTGTGGGTAGGCTTCTCATCCGGATCGAGCGTACGGAAACGGAAGCGGGACTTGCACTTGGGGCAGGTGGCCACTTCCGCCGTGTTGGGAATTTTGGTCGCGCTTATGGTGCGCGCGTATTCGCAGTGAGGGCAGCGGATGAGCATGCGGGTACTTCCCTAAATCGCCGGGGTGAATATTGGCATTATAGTATAGTGGCCGGGCGGAGAAGGCAAGAACGAGGGCCGGAGCCTCGGTTGTCTCTGGAGGCGTAAGCGAAGCGGCGCATGGGCGCATCGTTGGTAGTCGCCGCGCGGGGAACGCATGGAACGAGGAAAGATGCCGCCTGAAGCGGAGGCATTCCTGAAGAGGTGGGGTGTTTTCGCGGGCGTGCAAAGCACGGGTTTGCCGACAGTGGGGGACAGGGGGATTCAATCCCCTGCCAAGGGGGATTGGGATGCCGTACGCGTTGTTGCAAGACGACCTTGTCACATTGCGGGAGTTTCCGGCCGGTAAACCTATGCAGCCCTGTTTGAGTCTCCCGGCTTAATGGGGGGCTAATGGGCCGGGGCTTCCGGATTTTTTTTGTCCATGCGCCGGGCGTGCGAGAATATCGCCGCTGAAATTGCCGCCATAACGCCGAGGCACAGGTAGGTCTTGTGGAAGGCGTCGAGAACGTCCAGCGGAGGCGCGGCGGTGCGCAACCCGGAAAACTCTCCAAGGATCGCGGCCGCGCAGGCCACGCCCATCCCCATGGAAACCTGCATGACCACCGAGAGCATCCCGTTGCCGGCGGCGGCGTATCGGCCGGGAACGTCGATCAGGGTCAAGGTGTTCATGGCCGTGAACTGCATGGAATTGACCACGCCGAAGACGCTGAACAGAAGGATGATTTCCAGGTAGGGCGTTTCCTTATCGATGAAGGAAAAGCAGGCGATGAGCGCGCCGAGGCACAGGGTGTTGCCGATCAGCAGTTTGCGGTAGCCGAGCCTGTCGAGCAGGGGCTGAATGAGTTGCTTGGCCAGCATGGCGGATATGGTCATGGGGATCATGGTCAGACCGGCCTTCAGGGGAGAAAACCCAAGGCCCAGCTGCAGCAGCAGGGGGGTGAGAAAGGGCATGGCTCCGTTTCCCAGCCGGGCGAACAGGTTGCCGAGTATGCCCACGGTGAAGTTGCGGGTGTGGAACAGTTCGGGGCTGAACAGCGGATGCGGGGCTCGCAGGGCGTGCAGGCAGTAGACGATAAGGCAGGTCAGGCCGAAAAAGAACAGCAGCACCATGGGGGTAATCGCCAGGTGCAGTTCGCCCACGCCTTCAAAGGCCATGGTGATGGCGATCATCGCGATGCCAAAAAGCACGAAACCCCAGCGATCGAACGGTTCGGGCTTCTCCGGCTTGGGCAGGTTGGGCATAAAGCGCAGGGCCGCAACCGCGCCGAGGATGCCGACGGGAATATTGATCAGGAAAATCCAATGCCAGGTGGCATACTTGACCAGAAATCCGCCCAAGGTGGGGCCGAGCAGCGGCCCGATCAGGCCGGGAATGGTGATGAAACTCAAGACCGCGACCAGGTCTTCTCGCGGGTAGGCTTTGAGCACGCTCAATCTGCCCACGGGCGCGAGCAGAGATCCGCCGATGCCCTGGAGCACCCGAGCTGCGGTAATCAAGGGCAGAGAAGGCGAGAGGGCGCACAACAGCGACCCCAGGCCGAAAATGAGAAAGGCCGCGATAAACACCGGGCGGATGCCGAAACGGTCGGTTATCCAGCCCGAGGCCGGAATCAGCAGGGCCACGGTGAGCAGATAGGAAATGACCACGGCCTGCATCTGCAGAGGGTTGTTCCCCAGACTTTCGGCCATGGCGGGCAGGGCCGTGTTCAGGATGGTCGCGTCCAGGGTTTCCATGAAAAAGGCCACGGCCACCAGCCAGGGCAGGATCCGGGCTTCAAGTGGGGACAGGATTCGATTTTCCATGCGGGCCTCACGGGGTGGGGGGCGATGTGGTGTCGCGTCGGGAAGTGGAGACGAAAAAAAACCCTCATTTTTTGCTTAGCCGTTTTTTGCCCGTCCGGCCAGAGAGTTAGAAAATAGCGCGTCTCCTGATGGACGAATTTAATGATACCCCAGCGTGTAGCGTTCCACGGGAGCGAAGTTGTCACGCAGGGCGGGAACGTCCGTTTCCAGGGGATGGGTATACCGGTTGGGCCAGAAGCGGGCCAACTCGGGATGTTTGACGTCGTCCACCGGCAGGGGGCGGGGGGTGCGAAACGCCAGAAGCATGACGTTCTGCACGATGTCGGGCCTGCCCGGCATCTGCACGGGAAAGATGTAGACCTCGTCGAACACCTCGGCAAAGGCCGCGTGAATGCCGCGCAGCAGTCTGCCGTTGTCGCCCTCGACGGCGGCGATCACGTTCATCATAAAGATGCCGTCTTTGGCCAGCAGGGCGTGGATGCGCTGCGCCGCCTCCACGGTACCCATGTGAAAGGGAACCGTGTAATAGGAGTTGAACACGTCGCCGAAAATGAGATCGTACGGGCCGTCGTCGCCCTTCACCTCCGCCGCTTGCCTGTTTAAAAAGATGCGGGCGTCTTCGTGATGGATGCGCAGATGGGGCGACTCAACGGGCAACTGAAAGAAGTCGCGGGCCACGCCGGTGATGCCGGGGTCGAGTTCCACGGTGTCGATAAGCACGCCGGCGGGATCAAGCCCGGACTTTCCCGCGAGAATCCATTTTGGAATGGAAAAACCGCCGCCGCCAAGCATCAGCACGCGTTTGGCCGAAGGATGCATGCGGGTGGCCAGGGCGTACCAGCGGGTATAGCTGAAGGCGAGATCCGTGGGTTCATCCAGGTACATGCCGGACTGGCTGCTGCCGGGGTCGGTCAGCAGAAAACGCGTCGGCCGGCCGTCCAGGGTGCCTCCGCTGACGCGCATGGTGTTGTAGGCGCTTTCGCGGATATGAATGCCCGCCTCGGCCTGGGCCATGGTGGAAATTCGGCTGAGCAGGGCGCAGGCCACGATCAGACCGACGATCATGAACTTGGGAGCCAAGGGCCTGGCCTTGGCGCAGCAGGCCGCCGTCAGCAGACAGACGGCCACGCCCAAGGTTATTTCCCGGCTGCCGAAAAAGGAAATCAGCACGAAACCGCCCAGAAAGGTGCCCACGATGCTGCCGATGGTGGAAAGGGCCGTGAGCGCGCCGATGGTGCCGCCGGCGCGGGGGTTGTCTTGGATGGCAATCCGGAGCACATAGGGCGAGACCATGCCGCACAGGACGCTCGGCACGGCGAACAGCAGCAGCGCGGCGGCCAGGGTGGCCATGTGCAGGGAGGCAATCGCCTTGCTCAGGTAAGGGAGGAGGGAGTCCTGGAGCAGAGCCGCGCAGACCACAAAGGCCGCCGCCGCCAGAAGGATCCGGGAAAGCAGGGCCCAGGCCCGTCGCAACGCGGCGTCGGCTTCCTCGCGGTTCTTTTTTTTGTCCGGAACGGCTTTGAGGGTGGAGTCCGCAAATCTTCCGCCCAGCCAATATCCCAGGCTCAGGCCGGCCAGAATCACCCCGATCAGGCTGGTCCAGACCACCACCGAGGTGCCGAGCCAGGGGGCCAACAATCTGGCCCCGACCATTTCAAAGACCATGATGGCCAAACCGTTCAAAAACATAATGAGTGCCGGCATATATCGTTGCTCCCGGAAAAATTTCGCGGCCCGGCGGCTCTGTGCGGTCGACCGGCCGTTCGTTGGAGTATCGCACGTCGGCCGCCGTGAAACAAGGCGCGAAGAGCGGCCCGTCTCGGAGTGACCCGTGTTCGGGCGTTTCGCGCCCGAACACCTCAGAAAAATTTTGCGCGGCGTTTCCCTCAAAGGGAGTTGCCGCAACGCGCGGGTATGGTTCAGGGGGCTTTCCTGTTTGCGGGTCCGCTTGCGTGCATGCCGAGCCGACGCATTTCGGCCGAATGCCCCGTCAAGATACTCTCATTGCATAACCCCCTTGCCGAGGAATAAAAAAAAGTCTAGACTTGTTCCAACTAAAAAAGTCTGTTGGTCGGCCGTACAGCATAACCGGAGGGGCGGCATGCGGTCCGAATGGGAAAAATTTTACCGGATGGCGCTTCGGAACGCCTGCGTGATCGGCGTCGTCGCATCGATATGCGCGGCCGTGCCTTTTATGGAAGCATGGGCGGCGCAGGCGGCGAAGTCCGCCACATCCGACGTGGCAAAAGCCGCCCCCTCTTCGGCGAAAACGGCCGCCAAGCGGCCCGCGACGTCCAAGTCGGCCACCGTGCCCGCCGCCCGCAAGACGTCGGCCCGCCCCGCGTCCACAAAAGCCGCGGCCGCCTCCACGCCGAAAAAGACCTCGGTTCCCAAACCGGCCGCTACGCCGGCCAAACCGCCCATCACAGCCAAGCCCGCAGCGCCTCCGGTGAAACCAACCGCCGGGACGGCCAAGAGCGCGCCGACCGCCCCTCCCGGCACGGCTTCCAAGCCGGCGCCTTCGCCAGCCGTCCGCTCTCCCTCAGCCCCCTCACCCGCCGGAAAACCTTCACCCGCTCCGGCCGATAAAGCATCCCCGGCTTTGTCCGTTCCGGTAAAAACCGCCGTCACGCCGTCGGCCAAGCCGCCTTCGTCCCCTCCGGGAGCCTCGGGCGGTTCGGAAGCCCCCGCTTCCCCTGAAGCGTTGAAATCTTCGCCCGCGCAGCCCTCGACAACCGGCCCGGCTGTAAAGCCGCCTCCCGCTCCGGCCGCGAAAGCTTCGGCAGAACCCGCGCAGACCGCAACACCGACAACGCCTTCCGCACCGGCGAAAATCGTCGCTCCACCGACCCCCAAGCCGCCCGTCGCAACCTCCCCACCGGGGGCCGCGCTCGGCGGGACAAAGGCCTCGTCGTCTTTCCCCGCCGGGAAAGCGGCTCCGACCATCCGTCCCGGGGTAAGAAAAAACACGGAAAAACCGTCACGGCAGTTTGGCTTGAAGGCCTTCGGCGTGGAGCCTCCCGTCCGCACCCAACAGTCGTCGGCCGCCAAGCGGCCCGAGGCTTCCACCAATGCTTCCGAGGCGGATGGTCCCAACCGGGATGAAAAAGTCTCCTTCAGCGCCGAGCGTAAATACCCGGCCGAAGGCATCTCCCCTCGGCGGGCTCCCCTGCCCGGCGGCCGTGCCACCATGTCGCATATGGACGGTCTGCCGCCGCCGGAAGTCGGTATGCGTTACAAGATGGAGAACGGCACCGCCGCTCGGGTGACGGTCAACCCACAGGATCAGAGCTCGCCCATTTATGCCCCCGTGCGCCCCGGCAGCAGTGTGGAGGGGGCGGGCGTCTATATGGATATGGATGTCGCCAAGAACCTGCAGTTTCAATTCGGCGGCGAGGTACGCAACTTTGAGGGAAGCCCCGGAGATGTGCCGGGAGAGGCTGCCGGCGCTTCCATGGGCTTTAAGTTGAATTTTTAAGTTCCGTCGCCCCAGAGGCGATTTCCCAAAAAGGGATGGCTCTAGACCATCAGGTCTTTGTTTTTTGCCACCAAGAGCTTGAGGCCGTCGAGAAGCTGGGGTAGCGCTTGGTTGTAGCGCCATTCGCACTCTTTGAGGTGGAGTTCGAAACTCCGCTTTACGCCATTAAACTTTGCC
>JAVBMX010000047.1:0-7374 GCA_031551885.1 Desulfovibrio sp. | reverse complement strand
AAGGTGCTGATGCGCTTGCAAAAAGTTGGTGTGCTCAAGGTGAGCGTTGCCTTCATGGATAGCAGCGTTATCCGGGCGCATCGTCATGCAGCGGGCGCTCGGAAAAAAGGGGCTGCCAAGCTTTAGGCCGTTCCAAAGGCGGTTTCGGCACAAAGATCCATGTGCTTGTGGATAGCTTGAGACGGCTGCTCAAACTGGTTTTGTCGCCAGGGCAGTCAAACGACTGCAAGTATGCCCCTGAGCTTGCTGCGCTGGCGATAGCATGCCAGGCGCGAGCGGTCGTGGGCGATAAGGGCTATGATAGCGACGCGTTGCGCCGGCAGATTGAAAGCGCGGGCTCTGAGCCGGTAATTCCATTCAGAAGGTGTCGTAAATCCCAGCCGGAAACAGACCACGACAAGTATAAAGAGCGCAACGTAGTTGAACGATTTATTGGCAAATTGAAAGAAAACAGGCGGGTGGCCACCCGATATGACAAGAAGGCCACCCACTTTGCAGGATTTTTAATTCTAGCAGCTATCAAAGCTTGGCTCAGGGTATTTGTCAGCAAAGCCTAGAGCCTTGCGGCTTTGAAAAAAAGGCCCCTGCCTGAAACTCTTTCGTTGTGCAACCGAAAAAGTCAGGCCGGGGCTTTTTTACATGGCTTCACGAGCCGTCGGCGGTCTTACTCCGCCCAGCGCAGCAGACCCAGCGAATTCGCGGCCGGCAGCAGCGGGTGGGCGGGCATGGCCCGAACCGTAAAACCGAAGCGGCCGGTTTCTTTGGGCCGGAAAGAACCTTCCCAGGTCTGGATGCCGTTGTCCGGTCCGCCCACGGGGTGCATCAACGACAGATGCCGGTCGATGAAGGCGTCGTCCGCTCCCAGGGGGCCGAGGCAAATCTCCAGACGCAGGTGCTCCGGAGGAATGTCCGCAAGATGCACCTTGGCTTGGACCGTCACGGACGTGCCGATCGGCAGAGGATCGACGCCGCCGATGGTTTCCACGTCGGTCACGCGCAGCCCGCCCCAGCGGGTCATGATGTTCATGCGCCAGGCCGAAAGTTCCCGAGCCGGCGCGAAGTTGTCGCGATACAGGCCGTGGGCTCCGGCGCAGGCGGGGATATAGGCGGTCTTCAGGTAGTCCTGGACCATGCGGTGTGAATGAAAACGCGGCCCGAACTCGGCCAGGGCGTCTTTCATCCGGCGCACCCAGGCCCGAGGAAGACCGGAGACGTCACGGTCATAAAAATCCGGAATGATTTCCGACTCAAGCACTTTGTAGAGAGTTTGGAGCTCCACGGCATCCTGGTAGTCGGGGTCGTCGTAGTCTTCCCCTTTGCCGATGGCCCAGCCCAGACCGTTGTCCGGCCGCCAGGCCTCGTCCCACCAGCCGTCCAACGTGCTGAACTGCAGGGCGCAGTTGAACATGGCCTTCATGCCGCTGGTGCCGCAGGCCTCCAGAGGACGGCGGGGGTTGTTCAGCCAGACGTCGCAGCCCGAGATCATCGTGCGGGCCAGGTCCATGTCATAGTCTTCCAGGAATACCATCGTGTTGCGGAAGGGCGCCTGTCGGCACAGGTTGATGATGTCTTTCATCAGTTGCTTGCCGCCCTGATCCTGCGGGTGGGCCTTGCCGGCGAAAATGAACTGCACCGGCTGCTTTTTGTCGGAAACCACGCGGGTCAGACTTTCCAGGTCCTGCATGATCAGCCGGGCCCGCTTGTAGGTGGCGAAACGGCGGGCGAAGCCGATGGTCAGAGTATGCGGATCGAGAACGGTTTCGGCCAGGGCCAGTTCCTGCGCCCGGCATCCCTGGGCCTGCATTTGCGCGCGCAGACGCTTGCGCGCCGTGTACACCAGCCGGGCGCGCAGAAACTCGTGGGTGGACCACAAGGCATCGTCGGGAATCTCGACGGCCCGCTGCCAGATGCGGGCGCAGTCGGCTTCCTCGCGCCAGGATTCCCCCAGGTGCCGCTCGTACAACCTGCCCATTTCCGGGGCCACCCAGGTGGGGGCATGCACGCCGTTGGTGATCGAGCCGATAGGCACGTCTTCCATGGGGAACTGGCTCCAAATCTGCCGCCACATCTTGCGCGAAACTTGGCCGTGCAGGCGGGAAACCCCGTTGTTGAAGCGCGACAGGCGTAAGGCCAGCACCGTCATGCAAAAATCTTCGGCGTCGTTGTGGGGTTCTTCGCGGCCCAAGGCCATAAAAACCTTGAAAGCCAAGCCCATGTCGCGGGCATACGGCTCGAAATACCGCTGCATCAGGTCCGGCGGGAAACGGTCGTTGCCAGCCGGCACCGGGGTATGGGTGGTGAAAATACTGCCGGAAGCGGAAACTTCAACCGCCACTTCAAAAGGCAGGTTGTTTTCCTGCATAAGCAGGCGAACCCGCTCAAGCCCGGCAAAAGCCGAGTGTCCTTCATTCATATGAATGACTTGGGGCGAATGGCCGAGCACACGCAAGGCCTTGACCCCGCCGATGCCCAGAAGAATCTCTTGCCACAGGCGCATTTCCAGGTTGCCGCCATAAAGCCGCGAGGTGATTTGGCGGAACTCGGGCGGGTTTTCCGCAATGTTGGTGTCGAGCAGGTAGAGGGGAACCCGGCCGACCCGGGCTTCCCAAATCTTGGCCGCCAGAGGACGATCGCCGATGGCCAGATGCACCACGGCGGGCGTGCCGTCGGGGCATTGGGCGGGTCGCAGGGGCATCTGCTCAAAGTCGTAGTCGGGATACCGTTCTTGTTGCCAGCCGTCCGGGGTCATGTATTGGCGGAAGTACCCGTGGGCGTAAGCCAGACCGATGCCCAGCAGGGGCACGCGCAGGTCCGAGGCGGACTTCAGGTGGTCCCCGGCCAAAATGCCGAGACCGCCGGAATAAATGGGCAGGCAGAGGCTGACCCCGAACTCCAGGCTGAAATAGGCGATGGCCGGAGCGCCGGGGGCCACATCGGGGAATGCATAGGGGCTCGGAGCCTCTCGGTAGGCGCTGAGCAGTTCCGTCTGGCGCTCCAGGCGTTCCAGGTAGATGGCGTCTTGGCCGAGTTCATTGAGGCGTTCCTGCGACACATGATTCAAAATCCAGACGGGATTTTTATAGCTTTTGTCCCAGAGGGCGGGGTCCATTTCCTCAAACAACGCTTCCACCCCGGGGGACCAGGAAAAGCGATGGTTGTGGGCGAGTTCGCGAAGGGGCGCCAACGAGGCGGGAAGATTGGGGGCAACGGAAAAGACGCGTAGCGGCAGCATAGAGGCTCCTTGATGGGGCTGCACGAAGAAACGCGCGGCCGCCTTTGACTTGCGCCCGCCGCCGGGGTAAAGCAACGGGCTTGAGTAC
This sequence comes from Desulfovibrio sp., assembly GCA_031551885.1. GTDB lineage: Bacteria > Desulfobacterota > Desulfovibrionia > Desulfovibrionales > Desulfovibrionaceae > Frigididesulfovibrio. The sequence continues at coordinate 4,054 of JAVBMX010000047.1, read as the reverse complement.
GGCGGAGGCAATCCGCCGGGCGGGAACGGCTTGCTCAAAAATTCCCGCACCTTCATCATTCTTCCACAGGAGTGCTTCGGTGACAAGCCTTTGTTTGACGACATCACCCGTCGAGGTGGTATTTTTTCGTGACGCGGAAGCGATTTACGGCCCGGACGGCCTGCGGCCTTCCACCGTTGGAGCTGTGGGAGTAGACCTGCGCGCCTGCCTGGAAAATATCGAGGAATGCGTTGTTTTGCCCGGCCGGCGAGAGGGGATCCCCTCGGGCATCGCCATTGCGCCGCAGGCTCCGGGATTCGCGGGATTCGTATACTCCCGCAGCGGCCTTGGGGCGGTCAAAGGCATGGTGGTGGCCCAGGGGGTCGGGCTCATCGACCCCGACTACCGCGGTGAGATTCGCGTTTTCCTGTTGAATACGGGAACGGAACCTTATACCGTGAAACGCGGCGAACGCATCGCCCAAATTGTGTTTCAGCCGTATTTCCGCCCGGAATTCCGCCTCGTCGACGCCTTGGACACCACCGAACGCGGAGCGGGCGGCTTCGGCCATACCGGCCGGTAAATACGGAACGTACCCTTCCTCACGGAGCAAAACGATGCAGACCGGTCTCGACGATTTCAGGCAGGCGGAATCCGAACTTTTGTGCAAAACCTACGGTCGGTACCCCATAGCCGTTTCCCACGGCAAGGGGTCGCGCCTGTGGGATTATTCCGGCAAGGAATATGTGGACCTGCTGGCCGGCATCGCCGTGACCGGCCTTGGGCACGCCAACCCTGAAATTTCCCGAACCATCGCGGAGCAGGCCGAACGCCTGATTCACGTCAGCAACCTGTTTTTCCAAAAAGAACAGCTCGATCTGGCCCGGCGCATTCTGGGCACGGCCCATTTCGGCAAGGCTTTTTTCTGCAACTCCGGCGCGGAAGCCAACGAAGCGGCCATTAAACTGGCCCGCCGGTATCAGCAGCGAGTGAAAAACCGCGACGCGTTTGAAATAATCACCTTCGAAAGCTGCTTCCACGGGCGGACTCTGGCCACCATCGCGGCCTCGGGTCGGGCAAGCCTGCAGGACGGCTTCGCGCCCATGCCGCAGGGGTTCAAAACCATTGCCTGGAACGATCTGGCTCTTTTGGAGGCGAGCATCACCCCGCAAACCGCCGGGGTACTGATTGAACCCATACAGGGCGAAGGCGGCGTCCGCCCGGCCGATGCGGCGTTCCTGCAGGGCGTCGAGCACATCTGCCGGAAACACGGCGTGCTCTTTATGGTCGACGAGGTTCAGGCGGGCATGGGCCGTACGGGCAAGTGGTGGGCCTTCCAGAACTTCGGCGTTACGCCGGATGTGCTGACCACGGCCAAAGCTCTGGCCAACGGTCTGCCCATGGGGGCCATGCTGGCCGTGAACGACGTCGCGGCCGCCTTTGAGGCGGGCAGCCACGCCACCACCTTCGGCGGCGGGGCCCTGGTGGCCAAGGCGGCGGAAAAAGTCTTTGAAATCATGGAACGTGACGCCCTGCCGCAACGCGCCGGCGAGCTTGGAGCCTGGGCGATGGAACGGTTTCGCGCCGTGGCCGAAGCCTGCCCCGGCAAAATCGCCGAGGTTCGCGGCATGGGTCTGCTGATCGGCATCGAGCTGGCGTTTCCCGGCAAGGAAGTCTGGAACACGCTGCTTGAAGCGGGGTTCATCCTCAACCTGACTCAGGAAAAAGTGTTGCGCCTGGTGCCCGCCCTGACCATCGACAAGGCGGACCTGGAACGCTTCGCCGTTGCCCTGGAGAATGTGCTGAAAGCGTAGAATCATGTTCTGTTTGTTTTGGGGGTTCCGTCCCCGACCCCGGCAGGGGAAATGAGCCAGAGCTGCCGTGGTCGGCCGGTCGAAAATACTCTCGCGATGTGAAAAGGTTGCCTTGTACAGGCGCGGGCGGCACCCTGCACCCCTCAATGGTCCGTGGTTCGGCCCGCACAGCGGGCCCCGAACCACGGACCAAAGGGACTGAAGGGATTCAATCCCCATCACGGGGATTGGAAAACGACCACGATTGCCTCATCCCGGCAGGCTTTGGTTCCGGTCATCAGAGAGCCCCTTTTTATCCGTCTTCCTTTCAGCTCTGCCGAAGAGAAAGGCCGTGCGCATGGCGCGGTTTCGCTTCCGACATTTTTTGCGGCGCGGAAATGACGGATTTCATTTTATCGCGGAATATGCGATGAGCGATTGCATCGTGCTTGAGGATGCAATAATCGTTTACGATACACCCTCACCTCGGAGTCGCCATGACCACACCCGGAACCGGAAAATCCCGGCTGGAATATCTCGACACAGCCAAAGGCTTTGCCGCCGCGTCCGTGGTGTTGCTGCACCTTTTCGGCACCTCGACGCTGTTCAACACCTTGGCGCCCTGGCATATTTGGCAGGCCATGCCCATCTTTTTGATGGTCGCCGGGATCACCGGCGTTTTGTCTTGTCGCAAGTGCTCGGGAATCATCCAGGATCTCGGACGGGAGCGGCTCCTCCAGGACTTGAAGTCCTACTATATCTCGTTGCCGGGCAAAGTATTGCCCCTGTATATTCCGTACGCGGTGGTGGTGCTGGCGTTCTATATGTGGAGCAGAGAGCCCCTGGGCCTGGAGCTCTTCGGCAACACGATGATCATGGGGTACCTCGGACCGGGCGGATATTTTGTGCCGCTCATCGTGCAGCACCTGATTTTCTTCCCGCTGGTGCTCGCCCTGCGGCCCCGAATGGGTTCGGACCTCAAATTCCTCGGTGTGGCCCTGGTCATCTCGGCCCTGTGCGAGCTGCCGTTCGCCTTTGTGGATTTGGAAGCCGGGCGTTACATCTACCGAATTTTTTACTTCCGCTATCTCTTCGCCTGCTGCCTGGGGGCGGTTCTGGCCGATGGGAACCCCTTCCAACCCAAGACGTTTCGTCTGTTGGTCGGTATAAGCGTTGTGTACATGGCGATGGTATCGCTGTTTTCCTCTCCGGGCGCGACGCCGCCGTCGTACTGGAACCTGTTCTTTATCCGGGCCGACGACTGGTATTTTCAGCATTACCCGGCCTATTTCTACACGGCGTTTCTGGTGTTCACGGTTTTTCGCGACAACGAACACCGCCTTCCCTGCCGGGATCATCTCATCAAGCTCGGCAAAAGCTCGTACGACATCTTTATTTTCCAGATGGCGTTTTTCATCACGGTCGGGCTTTCCCTGAAGCAGGTATTTGGCTGGACGGATTATCCTTTCCTGGTGAAAATCATGATTTTCTTTGCCTGTCTGTGGGGCGGCCTGTGGCTGACCCGGGCGAAGAAGTGGTGGCATGATGCGAAAAAGCAGGCCGTCGCAGCAAAATCATAACGTGCTACGCACTCCATAAACAAAAGGAACCGCCCGAATGTGGCGGTTCCTTTTGTTTATGGGACTCTCTTGGAAGGGCGGCAAGTCCCCTCACGACCATATCAATCGCGGATCAGGAAGGAGGGGGGCCGGGGGGGGGGGACCCCACGGGCGACCCCGCGCGGGGGGTGGGGGCCCCCCCCCGGGGGGTTGGGGTAGTTTTTTTTATTGTTGCATCGTTTTTGAATGTAAAGGAGCGTTCTACTCCGCCGTCTTTTTCTTCCCGGCGATCTGGTGGCGCTGCTGGGCGCTGAGCACGGCTTTGCGCAGGCGGATGGATTTTGGGGTCACTTCCACGAGTTCGTCGTCGGCCACGAATTGGATGGCGCGTTCGAGGGTCATGGGCCGCACGGGGGTAAGGATGATGTTTTCGTCCTTGCCTGAGGCTCGCAGGTTGGTGAGTTTCTTTTCTTTGGTGGGGTTCACGTCGATGTCGTTATCGCGGTTGTGCTCACCCACGATCAGCCCTTCGTATATGGGATCGCCGGGCACGACGAACATGACGCCGCGCGGCTCGAGGTTGTAGATGGCGTAAGCCACGGCGTGGCCGGGCCTGTCGGCCACGATGGAGCCGGTGAAGCGGGCGGTGAACTCGCCGCGGAACGGCTCGTAGCCCGCCAGATAGGAATTCATGATGCCGGTGCCGCGCGTGTCGGTAAGGAA
>JAVBMX010000118.1:0-10117 GCA_031551885.1 Desulfovibrio sp. | reverse complement strand
TGCCGGGGTCTTCAACCTTGCCCGGCAAGGCGTCCTTTATCCGCTCCCACTGGTCATCGCGCAAAGCATGTCGGCGTTGCATGGCAGCCCTCCTGCCATGACCCTAACTCACTTTAAATTGAATGTCGACACAGCCTAGTCCGAATGAAAATATTCCTTGTCCGACTGCTCGCTGGTTAAGCCGCCGTATTTCATTTTTTGTCGAGGTTTGTTGACGGCAACGCCCCGGCTGTGCCGGGGCGTTGCTGTTTTCAGTTTTTGCGGTCGGCGTTCACCTTGAAGGTGGCCGGCAGTCTTGGCGCGTCCTCCGGCCGTGGTGAAGCGGGACAGGGGGCGGAGCCCCGCCGGCCTCGAAGAGCAAGCCGCAGGCGTCCGCCCGGCAACGCGCGCAGTGGCGCATTTGCGGCACGTATTCCCCGGCCTGCCGGCGGATCGCCTCCAAGCGTTGCGGGGCGGGGGGCGGCACGTTCCGCATGGGCGTTCCGGGCACGGGGATAAGGCCGATACAGTTCATCAACGTTACTCCGAATCCGGCCGCGAACTTGGCGACTTCCGTCACATGGGCGTCATTGACGCCGGGAACGACCACGGTGTTGACCTTGGTCGTCAGCCCATGCGCGTGCAACGCCGCCAGGGCGGCCGTCTGGCGCTCGAGGAGCGCCTCGGCGGCGGCCGAGCCGCGCAACACCCCCTCGGGCGCGCGGACATGGGCGTAGATCCGCCGGCCGATGTCCGGGGAAACGGCGTTGATGGTCACGGTCACATGTCCCACGCCCAAGGCCTTGAGGTCGGCGGCGTGTTCCGCCAGGACCAAGCCGTTGGTGGAAAGGCAGAGCAACAGGTCGGGGTGCCCGCGGCGCACAAGTTCGAGGGTGCGCAGGCTGCGTTCGGGTTCGGCCAGGGGGTCGCCGGGGCCGGCTATGCCCACCACCCCCAGGGGCATCGGGCCGCGCGCGACCCGGTCCACCAGATCGGCGGCCTCCTCGGGCGACAGCACCCGGCTGCAGACGCCGGGACGGGATTCGTTCACGCAGTCGGTTTTCCTGTCGCAGTATGCGCAGCCGATGTTGCAGGCGGGCGCCACGGGCAGGTGCAGCCGGCCCCAGCGGGCGTGGGCCGAGGCGTCGAAACAGGGGTGCTTCGGCGCGTTCACGGCTTCCTCCCCATGCCGATGCACTTTTGCGGGCAGGAGCCGATGCAGTCGCCGCAGTTGGTGCAGTCGGATTCTTCCGGTCTTGTATCCATATAGCAGGCCTTCTTACAAAGGTTGCAGTCGTTGCAGGCGGTGGTTTTGAACACCTTGAAGAGGCTGTACCGCTTACCGGATTCCAGCGCGCCGCCCATAGGACAGGCGAAGCGGCACCACGCGGCGGGCAGGAGCAGGCCGAGGGCCAAAAAGCCGAGCACGATGAGGGTGCGCATGATCCAAATGGGCTGGGCGAAGTTCCAGGTCTGGGTCACGGCCTGGAAAAACTCGCCTACGCGGATGGGTATGTTCACGCGCGGCTGGTTCATCTGGAAGAACACCCACAGCGCGACGGCCAGGCCCAGGTATTTGCCCAAGGGGAGCAGGGCCGCCGCGAAGCTTTTGGCTTTCAAGTGCAAGGGTGAGAGCAGGCCGAGCAGCCGGCCGACCGTTCCGCCGGGGCAGAGCCAGCCGCAAAAGGCCCGGCCGAAGAGCGCGGCCAGGGCAATCCAGCCGATCCAGAACCCCCAGAACAGAGAGAACAGCCTGCCGTGGCAGGTGATGACCGGACAGTTTTGACAGTTGATATACGGCACGATGAAGGGACAGCGAAAAATGCCGTAGAAAGACCACTGCCCGAGGCCGACCAGCATGACGGCCTGGAACAGGCGGTTGTAAACGCGGGTTTTCAGGGGCCGCCACAAGGTTTTTTCCGGGGCCGGGGCGTGTTGCTCAGACATCTTTCACCCCCAACGTTTCAATCAGCTCGCGGCCTTGGGCGGAGTCGGCCGGAATGAAACCTGCCCGCTCAAGGTGGGGTTGTCCGCCCGCGGCCGAGGTCATCCACCGGATATAGTCCCGCGCAAGCTCCGAGTTTTCCGCCTCGCGCATCATCCCGATCGTGAAGGTCAGCGGGCCGGGGGGCATCAGGGCGAAAGGCAGGGGCACAACCTCCAGAGAACCGGCAAAGCGATGCAGCCGAGGGATGCGCAATTCCACGATCATGGCGTCCGTTTCGCCTTGGGCCACGCTTTCCACGGTGGTCTGCACGCAGGTTCCCGGTCGGACCACGTTGGGCATGATCTTCTCCATCAGGCCGGATTTCTTGAGGATACCCGTGACCGCCGCGCCGCCGGGGGGAGACGCGTCCGGGGCAAGCGCCAGGCGCACGCCCTTGCCGGCCAGGTCCTCGATGCCCGCGATGCGCTTGGGGTTCCCCTTGGGCGTAACGATGACGTAGGACGTGAAACACAGGGGCGAGAAGGAGACCATCCGGTCGGCTTTTTTCAGGTTTTTGGCCAGGTCCAGCACCCGGCCGCAAAAAACCTCGGTGCGGCCGGAGCCCATCAGCGACTTGCCGAGGGCGGCCGCGAACGCCCCGGTATAGACGATTTTGACGCCGCGCAAAGCCTGGTACTCCTCGTGCGCGGGCATCATGCCCTCGGCCAGGCCGCCGCAGGACCAGACCTGCAGGGTCTTGCCCGTGAATTCCCCGGCCGCGCCGGCCGAAAGCGCGCCGAAGGCCGCAAGGCCCGCCGCTCCGGCGGCCGAGCCGCGCAGGAAGTCGCGCCGGCTGCAGCGCCCGCCGCCCGAGGCGGACGGCGCATCGGTTGTGTTCTTCATACGATTTCCTCATGTGGGTTGCTGGTTGGTGAAAACGGCGTCGTACGGCCGGGAGCTGCCGCGTCGGGAAGCACGCAGGCAATCGCAAAATGCGATTTTTCCCGAAAACGGTGCGCCCAAAGAGTTCGGAACGAACGCGCAAACGGGCGTCCGCTGTGGCTGCCGTGCACATTCATTCCGAGTATGCCTGAAACAAAAAGGAGAATGCCGCGCGCAAAAAAGCCCGCGCTCCGGAAGGGGCGGGCGGCAGGCGCGGGAAGTGGGGGAAAGAGCGGCGATCAGTCTAAAAAGAAGAAACGCAACCCGCCGGAGCGTGGTTGAACACCCTGTCGCGAGGGGCGGGGCAAGCCGTGGAACGGCCGAAAACGGGAGCCTCCAACCTGGAGGCGTCGGGGCGCTCATGCGCCCGGTCCCGGCCTGTGCGGCCTATGGGGCGGTTGGTATGCGTACATGAACCCGTCCGGAGACGTTGAGAATCGTGTGTGGTTGCTCGCGCGCCGGGTAAAAACGCGGCGCGTCCGGAGGTGTGGCTCAGGTGCGGGAAACCGTCGGGCGAAATTCGAAACGCCCGTCGCATGTCCCCCCTCGGGGAATGCGCGTCGGCCGATTCGGCAGCGGCGTGGGGAGCGGTTATGGTGCAGCGTTCTCGAAAAGGGAGAGGCCGCTTGCCGCGCCCACACGACGACTTCCGCGCCGAAAAGACACACCGTGTCTTACATCGGCCAAAAGTCAGTCGGTTGTTCGGAACATGGCGACCTCCCAAGGTGGTGGGGGATATAAATACCGGGAATGGATCCTACCCCATTCGTTCCGTCCGCTCAAGGGTGAAGCCGCCGGGGTGGGGGAGAGCCGCTTCGTGTTGTTCCGTTTCACGCCGGGAAATCGGGCGGTTTGGCGGCCAAAACAACGGCGGCGCGGGCCCTGAAAATTTGCGCGGCGTTCCGGCAAAAAGCAACGCCCCGGCATGACCGGGGCGTTGCAGAGCGCATGGTGGCTGTTCTTAGGCGTTCAATTCGGAACGAAATTTGCGGGAAACCCGAAAGACCACCACGTTGCGCGCGGGCAGGGTGATGGTGGCGTCCGTCTGCGGGTTGCGGCCTTTACGAGCCTTTTTTCTGTAGGCTTCGAATTTGCCCAGTCCGCTGATCAGCAGCACTTCGTCTTTTTTGATCGCCTGCTTGCTGATCTTGAGCAAAGATTCCACCAGTTTTTTTACTTCATTGCGGTTGCGGTTCACTTTTTCGTAGATCACATCCACAATGTCGGCCTTGGTAAGCGTCTTTTCACTCATGAGGTTGTCCTTTTCGGAAGCGGTCAGATTCGGGCGCGGATGCCGTCGGCGAGTTGCTGCATTTCTTGGCTGTCGGCGTAACGGCCGCCGACCCAGTCGGGCAGGCCGTCGTTCTCGAAACGAGGGATGATGTGCCAGTGGGCGTGGAACACCATCTGCCCGGCGCAGGTAAAATTGTTCTGGATCACGTTGAACCCCCCGGCCATGACTTCGGCCTGCACGGCCTCGGCAACGCGCTTCATGGCCCGCATCAGGGGCGCGCCCAGGGCGGGGTCAAACTCCAGCAGCGTGGGGTGGTGGGCCTTGGGCACCACCAGCGTGTGTCCTTTGGCGATGGGGTTGATATCGAGAAAAGCCAGAATGCTCTCGTCTTCATACACCCGTGCGCAGGGAATTTCGCCGGCGATTATCTTGCAGAAGATACAGTCTTCATCCACATGAGGATGGTTGCGGGGCATGGCGAACTCCTGTATGTCAAAACCGGCTGACCATTATGTCCATGTGACGATAGATGAGAAAACAAAAAGAATCAAGCCGGTTCGGAGCCTCCCCCCCGCCGGAAGCCCGGCGGGTGCACGCTTTTTCCCATCCGGAACCGAAGCGCGCGAGTCGGGACGTGTTTCCGGTCTTCCTGCCTTTCGCCGGTTGTCCACAGCGTTGCGTTTACTGCGCCCAGGACATTCAAACGGATCGGCAACCGGCCTCGACCGAAGCGCTTCTCGCGGCCGCGGCGAATGATCTGCGGGTCGCCCCCGACACCGTGGAAGAGCTTGCCTTTTATGGGGGAACCTTCACGGCTCTTCCCGAAGCGGATCTGGAACGCTGCCTCGCATTCGCCCGCTCGCTTCGTGACGTCGGGCGTATTCGGCGTTTTCGTTGTTCCACCCGTCCGGACGCCGTCAATCCGGCCGTGCTGGAACGTATGCAGCGGTCCGGCTGCTCTTTGGTCGAGCTTGGGGTGCAAAGTTTTTCAGACGCGGCTCTGGCCGCCTCCGGCCGGGGCTACAACGGCGCGACGGCCGAACGGGCCTGCCGCATGGTTTTGGATGCCGGGCTCGCTTTGGGCATTCAGCTCATGCCCGGATTGCCGGGGTTGTCGCCCGAAGCCGCCGTTGAAGACGCCGCGCGGGCCGCCGCTCTGCGCCCCGCCTGCGCGCGCTTGTACCCCTGCGTGGTGTTTGCCGGTTCTCCCCTGGCCCGCCTCTGGGAATCCGGTTTTTACGTTTCGCTGAGCGAGGCCGAAGCCGTGGAGATTCTCGCCCGGAGTTGCTTGGTGCTCTGGAAGGCCGGGGTTCGGGTCATCCGCATGGGGTTGGCCGAACCCGAACGTCTGCGGGAACGCGCCCTTGCCGGGCCGCTGCATTCTTCCCTCGGCAATCTGGCCCGGATTCGGGCCCTGTATCTGCTTGTGGAGCAAGAGGCCCGGCGTTTCCGCTCGAGCGGTTTCAGCGGGCGGTTGTCGTTGTGGGTTCCTCGTTCCCGCCAGGGCGAAGCGTTCGCTCCAGCGGATTTTCCCCTTGCCCCTTACGCGGACATCGGCGTCGCTCGGGTGGAGGTGCACGAAGGGGCGGATTTCCTGCTTATGCCGCTTGAAGGCCAGGGTGCTTTGCCGTAATTGAGTGGACCGCCGTGTCGGTCTCTTCGCAATCACAAGGATCATTCCGTGGAAGAAAAAATATTTCGTGCTCCGCCCACCGTCACCGTGCGTTTGGAGCCCGCCGGACGTGAAATTGTCGTGCCCCGGCCGAAAAACGTGTTGATGCTTTTGAAGGCCCTGGACATCCGCCGAGGTACGGCCCTGGTCATCCGCGACGGGGGGCTGCTCACGCAGGATAGGGAAGTGTTGCCGGGCGACGTAATCACCGTGAAGATCGTCACGTCGTCGGGATGAGGGGGATAAGAGAGGAGAGTGCTCAAGTGCCTCCGGCGGCCGGGGGAAATGATTTCCCCCGGACCCCCTCGATTTGGGTATGTGCCGGTGGCCGTGTCGTTGTGGTTGACGTTGAGTGAGTTCTTAAAGAAAAGAAAAAATTTTATGAGTCAACGGCGTGGAGCAAGAACAGGTATGTTCCGCCTTTCTGTCGCATTCCGGCCCGACCGGGTACGCGAAACCTCTCTGCACCGGGCCGGAATGCTGAAAAATGTCTCAAGACCGGAAGCCCGTGCGAGCGGCGCGCTCGACCGACTCAAAAGCGGTCGGGATACGTGAAAGAGTTTCGATAATCATAGGCGCCGATGAAAAACATACCCCCGGCGTAAATACACTGCTTTGAACCATACGCATTCCCCGGGGCGGCGGAGGCCGCGCCCGCGCGGACTTCGCCGCCAATGGGGAGTGCAGAGGGGCTCAGTCCCTCTGCCGGGTGCAGGGCGGAGCCCTGCCTTTGCCCGCCGGAGGCAACAATATGTTCTCCAAAGGATTTCTTACGCTATGAAATGTACTCGTTGTAAAGCCACGGCTGTGGTTGCCCTGCCCAGCCACCACGCCGGTTTTTGTGAACCGTGCTTTTTGGACTTCTTTGCCCGGCAGGTGGAGAAGGGCATCCGCAAGGAAAAGCTGTTCGGCCCCGAAGATTCCATTCTGGTGGCTCTTTCCGGAGGCAAGGACTCGTTGGGTCTGGCCTTTGAGTTGGCCCGCCAAGGGTACAACGTCACGGGCCTGCACGTGGACCTGGGCATTCCCGGTTCATCTCCGGCGGCGCGGGCCGTGGTCGAGGCCTTTTGCGGAGCGCACGACATTCCGCTGATCGTCAAAGAAACCGCTGCGGAAGGCCTTCCCATTCCTTTGGTCAAAGAGCGCCTGAAGCGCCCCATCTGCTCGGCCTGCGGCAAGATCAAGCGGCACATTTTCAACCGCACCGCCTTGGAAGAAGGCTTCGACGTCCTGGCCACCGGACACAATTTGGACGACGAACTCGCCCGCCTGTTCAGCAACACCCTGCGCTGGGATACCGCCTACCTGGCCGACCAGGGACCGCTGTTGCTCGAGGAGCGCGGCTCCGGCGGGTTCGCCCGCAAGGTCAAGCCGCTCTGGCGGCTGACGGAGTTCGAGACCGCCAACTACGCGTTTTTGCGCGGCATCCCGCATCATTCCGCCCCCTGCCCCTACAGCAAAGGCGCGAGCTTCACCTTCCACAAAAGCCTTTTGACCGACCTGGAAGAGCACATGCCCGGTAAAAAGCTGGACTTCTACCTGGGGTTCCTGGAACGCGGCCGCCCCGCCTTTGCCGCCCAGGAAGCGCAGGCTCCCGACCCTCTGGCCCCCTGCACAAGTTGCGGATACCCGACCTCCACCGAAATGTGCGGCGTGTGCCGGATCAAAGCGGCGCTGCGCGAAGAGTGACGGGCGGCCGAGCGTGGCGCGCCGTTGGAAAAAATATCTTTGGCACGCTTTCTTCGCGTGTTCCCGCCGCCGGGTTTGAAGGCATTGCGGCTTTGGGGGACGTCGCACTGCCCGACGGCGGTCCGGCGGATGCCGGTTTGCGCTTTTATTGCAATATGCTCCGGCAAGACGACGTGAAGGCGATTGCGGCGCGGACTCCACTTTATTGAAACGTTATTTTGCGTACAAAAATGGTCTGCGGCTTGGGCCCAAAGGCAAAGCCGACGATATGGAACGTAGGCAGGTCCGCGGTTGTGAAGCTTTTCAACGCGACTTCATAGGTATTCCAGCCGTCGTTGTGGAGTTGGAGCGCATACCGTGACTCTTTGCCGTCATTGATGTCGTCGCGATCTTTGAGGTAGACGACGACAACTTCTCCTTTTCTGCCTTTCACCTCAAGAAGCATCTTTGAAAGGCCCGAAAAATCCATGTAATGTCTTTTTTCTTTATCTTCCGTCGGTTTCCCAACGGAGATATACCATGTTCCCCAGTTCTGCGCTCCCGGGTACTCTATGTAAATATCGCCTTCTTTAAGGCCCGCCCAGCCGAAGACATGCTCCGATGTGTCCAATCCCATGAGGAAGCCGTCGCCGAAACGCCCCGAGACAAAAACATCAGGGCTCGTTTTCAATTCATATTTTCCTTCATCATGGCAATATCTGTAAAAGAGGAAGATTGTGATAATGGATGCGACAAGAGACAACAGTGCGGCGATTTTACCGTAAATCGAACGTTTCTTTTTGTATCGCAACGTATTCATTGTGCACTCCTTCTCTTGGCTTTACGCCGAGTTTGGCGGTGATCCGTAAGGGGTGTCGATCAACGAAGTCTTTGTTCTTTGCCGAGCAAGCCTTTTGGTGAAGGGAGCGTGCCCACGCAATGCTCGAACGGCTTTGCGCGGCGTGAAATGAGTATGAAATCTTCCCCCTTCGATGATGCACTCCGGCGGCGCCGGGCCGGGCGCGCCGAATAATGAAAAGGCTTCCCACCGCGGACAAAGGTAAAAACCGTTGTTCCGACACTTCTTGAGCACTCTGTTGCAGGCGTGTGTTGTGGCTCACCCCCCGGCGGCTTGAAAAGGAGGAAGAATCCTCCTATCCGGAACGCTATCAAGAGAGCCCCGGAAAGAGCAATAGAAAAGAGGCGGGGTACGGGCGGCTTCGCGGCGTGGGGGCCGGGTGGTCCGCCGGAAACGCGTTTTGTCGGTTCAACGTCGCCCGGTTCCCGCCGTCCTGCCGTTCAAGCCGACCCCGCCGAATGCCGGGCCGTCTGGACTTCCGGATTTGGTTTTGCTAGGAATGGATTTCCTTCACTTTTTCCCCTTTAATGGAGCACCGCCCGCATGGCCAAAAAACCCGCCCTGACCCCGGAAGAAATCCGCCTGGAAGCCCTGAGCACCGCCCTCGACACCATTGAGCGCAAGCACGGCAAGGGCGCGATCATGAAGCTGTCGGACACCAACCACGCCAACATCGCGGTTATTCCGACGGGCTCCATCGGCCTGGATTTGGCCTTGGGCGTGGGCGGCATCCCGCGCGGCCGGGTTGCGGAAATTTACGGTCCGGAATCTTCGGGCAAAACCACGTTGACCCTGCACATCATCGCCGAATGCCAGAAGGCGGGCGGCACCTGCGCCTTCATCGACGCCGAGCATGCCTTGGATCTGCACTACGCCAAGCGCCTGGGCGTAAAGACCGACGAACTGCTCATCTCGCAGCCCGACTACGGCGAGCAGGCCTTGGAAATCGCGGATCTGCTCGTGCGCTCCGGGGCCGTGGACCTGGTGGTCATCGACTCGGTGGCCGCGCTTATTCCCCAGGCGGAGCTTGAAGGCAACATGGGCGAGACCCAGGTGGGCGGCCAGGCCCGGCTCATGTCGCATGCTTTGCGTAAACTTACCGGTTCCATTCACAAATCCCGCACGGCGGTGATCTTCATCAACCAGATCCGGATGAAGATCGGCGTGACCGGCTACGGCAGCCCGGAAACCACCACCGGCGGCCATGCTCTGAAGTTCTACGCCACGGTGCGCCTGGACATCCGTAAGATTCAGACCCTGAAAGACAAAGAAGAGAGCTTCGGCAACCGGACCAAGGTCAAGGTCGTCAAAAACAAGGTCGCGCCGCCCTTCCGGGTTGCCTTGTTCGACATTCTGTATGGCACGGGCATCTCGCGGACCGGGGAAATTTTGGATCTCGGCGTGGACAGCGGCATCATCGAAAAGAGCGGGGCTTGGCTTTCATATGAGAAGGAACGCCTGGGCCAGGGCAAGGAAAATGCCCGCGCTCTGCTGGAAGAGAATACCGAATTGCGCACGGCCATTGAGAAAAGAATCATTGAACACCTGGGCATGAACCCGGATAAGCTGGCTCAGGTGGAAGAAGAAGAGGATACCGCGGCCGTCGAGGCCGAATAGAAGTTTTTTTTGGGGGCTGCAACAGGGCCGCATAAGGTGCGCTTTTGCGGCGCTTGCGATGCGCCGGGTTTTATTCCCTGTTGCACCGTGCGGCACCAAACCCCGTCCGGGGGAGGAGACTTTTCCCGGGCCTCCCCACTGTCGGGGCAGGGGAGTGCCTACGGTGGGGCTGTGGAGTGGCTAAGGCGGTGTAGGGCGTTTGGAAGGCGGGGCAGGGGA
>JAVBMX010000048.1:0-4854 GCA_031551885.1 Desulfovibrio sp. | reverse complement strand
TCCTGCCGCTCCTGGCCGGTCGCCCCCCCCCCCCCCCCACCTGTGGTCCCTAGTGTGTTTTGCCCCCCCTACTGCCCGACAATGGAGGGGCAGGTGCCGCTCGTACGGGCGTGAGACACCTTTTTTACATAGCAGGGTTTCGCTGAGAAATGCCCTCCGCAGCCCTGACCAAATCCCCTGCCAGGGGGATTTGGGTGCCGCCCGCGCTGTTGCAAGACAGCCTTGCTCACATCGCGGGAGTGTTGCCGGCCGGTTGACCTGCGCAGCACTGTTTGAGTCCCCCTAATTTACGGACCACCGCTTATAGCGGCCCACGGTACAAGCCGGCGGTCAGAATGGCAAGCGCTGCGAGCAGGCAGGCCCCGGTCAGCGCCAGAGCGGCGGGCCCGGCCGGAAGGCGTTCCCCATAGAGAATGAACAGGCCGTCAAACCCCCGCAGGCGCATGGCTTCATCCATCCGCACGCTTTTGTCCCAGGCGCGGATGAAGAGCATGGCCGCAAGGCAGGCCGAAGTCCGTATGGTATGGACCGAAAAGGAGGGCGCAAAACCGCGCAGCTTGGCGGCGGCGCGCAAGGCTTCCAGCTCACGCGCGAACAGACCGATGTACCCACCCATCAAAAGCAGCAGGGTCACCAGCTTGGCCGGAAAACCGAGATTCCGCAGAGCCCGACAGTTTTCCCGCGCCCCGAGGCGTCCCGGCAGGGCGATGAAGATCAGGGTCACGGCATTGGCCTTGAGCAACATGATTGTAGCGGCGATGACTCCGTGTAGGGTGAAATACACGGGACCGAGCGCGAGGGCCGGCCCGGCGGGCGGGCCGAAGCCCAAAGGAAGGGTGCAGAAAATAAGTAGGAAGAAGGCGTTCAGGCGCGTAAAGGCTTTGCCCAGCAGTTTGACCGGGGGGCGCTCCAAGGCGGTCAAAGCCAGCCCAACCCCAAGGGCCGCGAAGGCCGAGACGAAATCCCTCGCCGCAGCGGCCGCGATCGCCAAGGCCACGGCGGCGATGATCCGGTGTTCGGCCGGAAGCGCGGTGCCCATGCCCGACCTAGCCCCGGGCAGGCGGCGCGATGTTGAGAAATTCCGGGCGGACCCGCTCCACAAAGGCCACGACCAACACGGTAATCCCCCCTTCCAGAAGGGCCAGGGGCAAGTGGGCGGCCAGCAGGGTCGCCGCCGAGGCCGTGAAGTTGACCCCCTCAACCCCTGCCCCGGAAAGGACCAAGGCCGTGGCGGCAAGCAAGCCGGAAAGCAGGATGGACGCGGCGCCGCAGGCAAAAGCCGCGAGGCGTCTGGCCAGGGGGTTCGCCTTGCGCAACAGAGGCAAGAAAATATAGCCGCAGATCACCGGCGGCAGGGCCATGACGCAGGTGTTCACTCCGAGCACCGTGATGCCCCCGAAATGGAAAAAGAACGCCTGCAACAGCAGGGCGGCGAAAATGGCCGGAAAGGCCGCCGCCCCGAGCACCAGGCCCATCAGGCCGTTCAGCACCAAATGCACGCTGCCGGGCGGCACCGGGACGTAAATGAGGGAAGCCACAAAAAAGGCCGAAGCGAACAAGGCGGTTTTGGGCATATCTTCAGCCCGCAGAACCCGCAGACCGACAGCCACGCCGGCGGCGGCCGCGACGGCTCCCACACTCAGCACCGGAATGGAAAGGACCCCTTCGGATATATGCATAACGGCTCCCTTGAACAAAAGCATAGCCGGGAGGCCGACCGAGGTCAACGTGCCACGAATAAAAAATTTGTGGCATCATGCGGCCCAAAAAGAGGAGCCGAGCAGCGCCTCGACCTTCGGCGATTGACCCGCTCGCCCGCGTCGGGTTACAGCGATGAAGAGTCCGGCAAAACGGAGTCCGGCGGGAGGCGCCGGGCAAATTAACTTTGGAAAAGCTTATTCGCTCAGGTGGACGTGAAGCGTGCCACCCGGCCAACTGGACCGTAGCGTGTCTCTCATCCAAAGCGTGGCGGCACAAACAACTTACGCGTTCCTGTTTCCCGCTTGCGGGTTCGCTGAGAAGCCTTTTAAAATATGGCGTTATAAACATTTTCAAAGTGAAAATGCACTATGAACGACGATCCACACGACGGGAAAAACGACAAACCGATTTCCGACAACGGGCGGCCCGCCGAACCGGATGCCGGCGAGGATCGAAACTCCCGGCCCGATCACGACGACGCTTCCGGTTCCAAGTCCGCCGGCGCACCCGAAACCGAATCCGACGGTGAGCGTGCTCCGTTCAAACGAAGCAACCCGGCGGAGCCCGCGCGCACCCCGGAAGACGCGCGGTTGACGGGCATCGGCGGGTGGCTGACAACGTATGTTGTGTTCCAGGCGCTCAATATTCTGCCATTTTTGAACAACCTTCGCAGTGACGGCGTCGACGACGCCCTCCAATCTGATCCCTTGGCCGCCGCCGAGGTCGACCGCCTGAACGGCATTATTTTCGTGCTCGACGCGCTTTCGATCGCGGGCATCATCGTCTGCCTGTATCTTCTGTTTCAACGAAAGAAAAGCGCCGTGCGCGCCAACCGCATATTGCTGGCCGCGCAAAGCGTCTTCATCGTTTTTGCCTTTCTGCTCATGTCCGGACCGCTGCAACAATTTTTGGATGAGGCGCAATACTCCATTCTGTTGGTGGGCATTGCCCTCCAGGTGCTCTGCAACGGCCTGTGGTTCGCCTACTTCGGAAAATCCCGGCGGGTGACCCTGACCTTTACCGAGTGACCGGCTCGAGCAAGTCCGGCCACAGGGTGAAGACTTCCCCCAACAGATACAACGACCCGCAGACCAGCACCGGATGCCGGGTTTCCGGTTCGGTGAAAGATTCCGGCAAACGATCGGCCGCGACTTCCGCCGCCATGCGCAGGGCTTCCCGCACCGACGGCGCGGCCTCGGCGTTCAGGCCGATCCGCGCGGCAAGCTCTTCGGCAGGCATGGCCCGTTCGTTGTCCGCCAGACGCGGCACAATAATCGGTCCCCCCACCGCCGCCACCCGCACATGGGCGATCAGGTCGTTCACATCTTTGTCGGCCATGCAGGCGAACACCGTTGCCGCCGGGGCGACGCCCGTCATCGCCAAGGCTCGGCCCAGGGCCGCCATGCCGTGGGGGTTGTGCGCGCCGTCCAGAACCAGGGCGGGCCGCCCCAAAGCGCAGGGCACGAAGGCCCCCTCTTCCGCCGGCGGGCATGGAGCCGTTCGTTGCAGTCTGCCGGGAATCCGCGCCGCGCGCAGGCCTTCGCCTTCCGCCGCCGCATCGGGGACCCCCCCGTCAAGCTTCCGGCGCAGGTCTTCCCGCTCCCTCAACACACGCCAGGCGGCCAGGGCCAGACGGGCGTTGTCCGCCTGATGCGGGCCGGCCAAGCCGAGATCTTTGGGCTCAAACCCGGCCGGCCAGGGTTCGTCGGTCGTCATCCGCAGAGGGCTCCCCTTCTTTCCGGCGGCTTCGGCCAACTCACGCGCGGCTTCCGGCCGTTGCGGCCCGGAGAGGACCGGCACACCCGGACGCATGGCTCCGGCTTTGTCGCGGGCGATGTCGGCCACGGTCGGGCCAAGAATGTGGGCGTGATCCAGCTCGATGGGGGTGAACAGGGTCAGGTCGGCGTCCACGGACGTGACCGCGTCCCAGGTGCCGCCCAGGCCGGACTCCAGCACGGCCAAATCCACACCCTCGTCGGCAAAAACCTGAACCGCCAGAGCCGTCAGCAGCTCGAAATAGGTCGCCTCCCCCCCGCCGGCCGCCATGACGGGCTCGAGGCCGCGCAACAGCGTGGCTTCCGAGGCCATAACTCCGTTCACGCGAATACGCTCGCGCACCGAAACCAGATGCGGCGAGGTGTACAGGCCCGCCTTCAGCCCGTGGGCCTGGGCCAGGGCGGCCAGCATGGTCGCGGTGGAGCCTTTGCCGTTGGTGCCCACGACCTGAACCGCGGCAAACGGCGGGCGGGTCAGGCCCAGGCGCGTCAGCAGACCGGCGATGCGCTCCAGGCCGGGGTTGATGCGGAACATGCCGCGCGCGTCCAGGTGACGCTGGAATGCGGCGAAGTCAGGAAAAAAAGGGACGGGAGAAGAATTGTGCATGCCGTTGTGTACGCTTCGGGAGGACAAAACGCCAGGGGCCGGCCAATGAAGGCGCCGGTCCGGCTTGGGAGAAAGTCGGCGGGCGGGGCCCAGGGGCCGTCCGAAATCCTTCCTCGGCTCCCGAAAAGGATAGAGCCCGAATTGAAAAAAAGGCCGGTCGACGAACCCGCAAAAAATGAAAATCTTCTTGACCGGCCGCCTTTCCGCCGATATCCCTATGCCCACGCGCCGGTAGCTCAGTCGGATAGAGCATCTGCCTTCTAAGATATGACAGGCGGATTGGCGAGGCGAAAAAAACGGCCAAAATGGGCCACCAATCTTTAACCTTTTCCTATTGCGCCAGTAGCTCAGGTGGATAGAGCCCGTGCCTTCTAAGCACGTTGTCGAGAGTTCGAATCTTTCCTGGCGCGCCAAAAAATCAAAAGGACTTGGATAGTTACACTCCAAGTCCTTTTTTCTCGCCTGCGTTCAGGCAGGGGCGTAGGCGCTCGCCTTTGGGGTGTGTGGATAATCACACCGCTATTCCTTCACTTCATCGACTGGTCGCCATGTTTGAGCAACCTCATCAGCTAGTCCCGCTGCATCCTTCTTTTGCAAAGCCCGCCTTACCAATTCGTTGATGAGGTCTTGGGCTGAACATTGCTCCGGGGGCTTGGTCTCGGCCAGATAGACCACATGGAGGGCCATATCCGCTGAATCGCTCGGAACCATGAAACGGGAACCCTGTCCCGTCAGTATCCAATCGGGATTTATCCGCTTCAATCGCAGAAG
>JAVBMX010000025.1:0-74816 GCA_031551885.1 Desulfovibrio sp. | reverse complement strand
TGTAAAGTCCCCATTCTTAGGGCCAGATATTAGTAAAAACTTCCAGTAGTGTTACGAGTGGCCCATCGGGCCGGGGCATGTCCCGGCCCGATGGGCGGCAAATTCCACCGGCGGCATTTTCGCAAGAGATTCATGAGGCCGCTCCTCATTGTATTCGCGGACAAATTTCTCTGTTGCTATCCGTACTTCACTCAAGCTGTTGAAGATATATAAATCCAGCACCTCTTCACGAAGCGTGCGGTTAAACCGCTCCACGTATGAATTCTGGGTCGGCTTGCCCGGCTTGATAAAATCCAAGGCAACGCCGTGCTCCTCCGCCCAGACGGACATCACTGTTCCGACGAACTCCGGGCCGTTGTCCATTCGCAGCCGTTCGGGATACGTGCCGCGCTCGGCGGCTATGCGATCCAGAATCCGGACGATACGTCCGGCAGGCATATTCGTATCTATCTCCGAGGCAAGGACTTCACGGTTATAGTCGTCTATTACGTTGAAAACCCGGTACACTCTGCCACTGTACAGAGTGTCGCGCATGAAATCCATGGACCAGCAGTAATTGGCTGCCAAAGGTTGCGCCACACACCGTGTCTGGCCGGGCAAACGGCGCTTGAAACTTTTGCGCCACTTGTTCAGGCCCATAAGGCAATAGACGCGCCATACCCGCTTGTGATTCCAGGCCGCCCCTTGGCGGCGCAGAGAATCAAACAGCTTGCTGAACCCCCAAGTGGGCTTTTTGTCGGCCAGTCCAGACAGAGCCTGTATTACCGCGCTGTCATCACGCGGCTTGGCTTTGTATGCATAATAACTCCGGCTGACGCCGAGCGCCCGGCAACAGGCTCGTTCGCTTAGGCCATGCGCGGACACCGCATACGCCACCATCTCTTTCTTCTGAACCGGCCTTATAGCTTTTTTTCGATAACATCCTTGAGCATGACGTTTTCAAGGCTCAGTTCCGCATACATCTGCTTGAGTTTGCGGTTTTCCGCCTCAAGCTCCCGCATGCGTTGCACGTCCGAAGCCTCCATGCCGCCATACTTGGATTTCCACTTGTAGTAAGTGGCGCTGCTGATGCCGTGCTCGCGGCAGGCGTCCTTGACGGCAATGCCGCCTTCCACGGACTTAAGGATTTTGACGATCTGAAATTCGGTGAACCGGGTCTTGCGCATTGAATTCTCCTGGGGTGAGTTTTAACCAGAAGTCTCTACTTGGCAATGGACCTAATTTACGGGAACTTTACACGTCAGCAACGGCCCGGCGATGATGGTGATTTCCCAGGTGCCGGCCACCAGCCAGCCTTCTCCGTGGGCCGCCGCGAAAGTCACCGGCGCGTAGAACAGGCCGAAGCCGACGGTGCTCCAGAGCAGATACTCGGCGCGGTGAGCGGAAAAATGCGCCAGAGCCGCGCGCAGGCGCTTGGGGCCCAACAGGCAGGCCAGCATGGGCAGCATAAAGAAGAACCGCAGCGAGGCGCTCCAGGTCCAGTGTCCGCCGGCAAGATCCATGGACCGGTTGAGCGTGAAGGTGGCGGCGAAAAAAATGGAGGCCAGAAGACTGTAAATGACGGCGCGCACGCGGTTTGCTCCTTTTCCCGTTGGGCGAAGGCCTGAAGCGCCGGCTCCACGGGCGCTTCGGTTGTTCCTCTCTTTTTCTCCAAAGGTCAAGAGCGATGGCGTAAAATGCGGGTTTCCGCCCGGCGCGTTGCAATACGGAAAAATATGATGTGACGGCGTTTGCGGCCGACTCATGGATTTCCCCCGACAAAAACGCGAAACGCTTTGCCGGCTTGGGACTTGATGCAAAGATATTTCCCTTCCTGGTTGATGCGACGAAAGAGCTTCCGTTTGCGCAGGAATATTTTGACATGATCATAAGCGTGGATTCCTATCAATACTTCGGCAACAACGAAGGCATGCTGCCGAAACTCCTGCCTTTTATGAAAAAAAGGCGACTTTATGGCCGTTGCCGTACCAGGATTTCCCCGAGAAGGGCGGTTGCCGAAGGAAGTGCAGCCCTGCTGGACTCCGGAGTGGTATTTTTACCCCTGCGGCTGGGGACGGGCGCTATGGGAAAAAGAACCCGGCATAACGATTGCCGGACCACGTGAAATGGACTCATGTAAACAGGCTTGGGACGATTGGTTGCAGTCTCCCAACCCCTATGCCCAAGGCGATATGGCCGTGATGGAGGCGGGGCGGGAAAATATTTCAATATTATTCAAATGATATGCCAAAAAAATTGAACAATGAAAAAGCGCACAGTGGGCACGTCGGCTTGGGCACAACGCGTGTCCGCCGAGTCCCCGGCATAGGCACGCCGGCCACGGAGCCCGGCGCCCGTAAAAATTACTCCCCTCCGAACCACATGTTCGAAGGGGAGACTTACGGCCGGATGAAACCGCCCTTCCGGTCGTCAGCTGTCGAGAATACGGCGGGCCTCGTCGTCAAATGCCTCGGTAATGAAGGGGATGCCGGTTTCTTTTTCCGTCTCGCGGTTGCAGGAGGCGATGTCCTCACGGGAGATTTCTCCCAGACGAAACTTGCGCGCCCCGGCCATGAACTGCTGCAGGCCGGCTCCAAGCTTGTCCAGCAAGGTCCACATGGCCACCGCGCCGAAAGGCAGTTCTTTCATGGCGTCTTTGCCGATTTTTTGTTGCACGGCATGCCAGCCGGCAAAGATGGTTTCCGGGGTGAGGCCGATGTCGGAAACGGTTTTAGGGAGTTGTTCCCAGTTGCCGAAAACCGCGCTTCGGCGTTCCGGACGCAGCACGCCTTCGATGTTCGCGCCGAGGAAGCCGGGAATCATCATGGCCCGACCCATACAGATAAGTTTGGTGAACGGCGCTCCCAAGGCCAACCCTTTGAAGATCGAGCCGGAAGAGGCGAAGCCGCCGGCAAAGGCCATATCGGCCGGCTTCAGGCCGCGATCGTTTAAGCGCTTGGCGTATTCATAAGCTTTGGAATGCAGCAGCAGGGCCGGAACCCCCCAGTTTTCCATCATGTCCCAGGGGCTCATACCCGTGCCGCCGCCCGCGCCGTCGACGTTCAACAGATCAAGCTTGGCTTCGGCCGCCAAACGCATGGCCAAGGCCAGCCCAATCATCCCGTAGGCCCCGGTTTTCAAGGTGATGCGGGCCGCGCCCAACGAGCGCAGCTCGGCCACGGTTTGCAAAAAGTGGTCGCACACTTCGTTGTAATGATTCAGGTCGGTATATCCGAGCCGGCTGTGTCTGGCGAAGTGCTGCAACACGCCGTCCTTGTCGGCTTGCCCGGCTTCCGCGCTCGTGGGGGAGGGGTCCACCAGGTAGCCGCGTTTTTGCAGGAACGTGGCGTACTTGATGTCGGTCACGGAGATTTCCCCGCCGATGTCTTTGGCCCCCTGCCCCCATTTCAGTTCAATGACCACATCGTCGCCGTAGGTATCCAAAACATACTGAGCCACACCGTTGCGGGCGTCTTCCACATTCATCTGGACAAAGATGGCCCCGTACCCGTCCTGGCGACGGCGATAGGAGGTGATGCGGCGGTCCAGTTCCGGCGCTTTGACCACCCGGCCGTTCTTGAACTCGGCCTGGGGGTCGATGCCGACCACGTTTTCCCCCACGACCATGGGAATGCCGCACAAGGCGCAGCCCGAAGCGAACGAATCCCAGTAACGGGCGGCCACGGCCGTGGACCCGAGCGCGCCGGTCACGAACGGGTACCGGGCTTTGATTTTTTTGTTCACGCCGATTTCCGTTTCCAAAGAAACGTCGGTGAACAGCACGTCGCCCGAGGCCGCGCTCGCCGGGGCTCCGTGCGCGCCGTAACAGTACCCTTGAATGCGCAGGGCGTCATAGCCGATGCCCGTGGGCGCGGCTGTATCCGCCCCGGCGGTGATGGCGCCGAAATCACGCGGATAGAGCGTTTCTCTTCCTTTCAGGCAGGAAAGCCACGTTTCACATTTCCCGGCGCAATCGGCCCGGCATAGGGTACATAATCCCGATTCGGCAGGCGTGCCGCGGTTGACGGTGGCCAGGACGTCGTTGGATTTTTGGCGTTGCATGATCATTCTCCTTTTGCGGACAAGTTTCCCCTCCTCGTACCTGAGGAAAAAAATCATGACAATGGCCATAACATTTTGATTTATAAAACAAACACCCCTAAAAATTCATACTAAAACGTATTTGGCGACATACCGGTCGGATTTTTTTTTCAGATGTCGGAATTTTTCCGAAAGTCGGAAGGGAAAATCATTCCGCCGGGGCTTTTCTTTCTTCGACCTCAAGCGTAGAGGCATACGAAAAGACTCGACTCGAGGAAAAATCATGCCCTCAAAAGAGCCTCTTTGGAGTAAAAATTTTATCCTGATCTGCGCGGGTCAGCTTTTGATGGTCCTGGCCTTCTACGCGGCCATGTCGACATTCACGCTGTTTCTCGAAACGCGGATGCGCCTGTCCGGCTCTCTGCTCGGCGTGTTGGCTTCCTGCTCCATCGTGACGGCCATTTTTGCCCGCCCGTTGACCGGGTACTGGCTGGACACCCTGGGGCGTCGCGCAGTGTATATTCCCGCTTTTTTCATTTTTGGCGTGTTGTTTTTCGCCTACCCTTTCGTAACCGGCATTGTGGGTATGGCGCTGCTCCGTTTGACGCATGGTCTGGCCTGGGGCACGGTCATCGGCGCGGCCGGCACCACGGCCGTTGACCTCATTCCTCCTTCCCGCAGAGGGGAAGGCATAGGCTGGTACGGTCTGTCCATGGTCCTGGCCATGGCCGTTGGGCCGAACCTGGGGCTGCTGGTCGTGGAAAACCTCGATTTCAACACCCTGTTCGTCGCGTGCGGCGTCCTAATCTTCTTGGGCTGGTTCACGGTGCTGCAGCTGCGCCTGCCGAACCTGGATCTGAAGCGCAAGCCTTTTTCCCTCCGGCAGACCATTGAGAAAAGCGCCGTTCCCTTGGCCGTGACGGTTTTTTTCGTCACCCTGTCGTATGGCTGCCTGATGAACTACGCGGCCCTGTATGCCAAGCACGAGCTGCATACCTCCCCCACCCTGTTTTTTACCTTTTTTGCCCTGGGCACGGCGGCTTCGCGCTTGATCGGCGGCAAAGCTTACGACAGCCGGGGGCCCAAGGGCATCGTCTGTCTTTCCTTTGTCCTGCTGACCACGGGCTTGGTGCTGCTGGCCTTTGTTCGGGAGCCGATCCTGTTTTTTGCGGCCGCCCTCCTGCAGGGCGTGGGTGATGGGCTTTGCCTGCCGGTGCTCATGGCCATGGTCAACGACATGGTGCCTCCACAGCGACGCGGCGCGGCCAATGGAACCCTGATGACCCTGCTGGAGATGGGAATTTTTTGCGGAGTTTTGCTGACGGGCAGGTTGTATGAATCGTTGGGATGGAGTTTCGTTTACAGCCTGATGGCCGTATTCATTGTGGTCGCCGCCGCGCTTTTTTTGTTCTGGGTGCACCCGCATTACCTCAACGTTCGGGCGGCGTTACGTGAGGCGGAGCAGCGTTCGGAGCAAACAGCCGGCTGAACGCCTTCGGTCCCGCCGGAAGTCTTGTCTGAACGAGAGACGTGTTCCCCAGCAAAAAAACCGCGAAAGCCGAGCCGGCCTTCGCGGTTTTTGCATATGTTGGGGGGGCGTTGCGCGTTCAGCGCGAAAGCGGGCGATAGGAAAGGGGGCGATGGGCTCCGGGGGTGTCGGACCGGGAATTTTTGTTTTTACCCGTGTCGCCGGGCTCGGTCGGCGTCGCCGGAGCATTGTGCTCGGCCTCGCCTTGTGGTCGGGCATAGTCTGGCACGTTGTAGGCGGGAGCTTCCCAGTTGGGTGCGTTGGGGAAATCCGTACGAGGCGCCGAAGCGGCCGGCATGGGAGGAGCCAACGCGGCGGCCGCGCGACTGAAGTCGGGATTCGTCGCGGTCATGATCGGAGTCGGGGACGAAACGACGGCCTGCGGCACGGTTTCCGGCTCGGAAAGCCTTCCTTGAGCGGCCGCCGGAGCGGAAGCAAAAGCGTCTTCCGGAATACGCAACCCTTCTTCAAGGAATTTCGCCTCAAGATCGGCCGAGGGTTTTGCCTCGGAAACGACCGGCGGCGAGACGGGTCCTCGGGTCGCCGCCGCAGCGGCATTCGGGGGGGCGGCCTGCCCAAAACCGCTCGGCGCGGGAGCGGAGGTTCGTGGGTGCGGCGAACCGAGCTCCACCACCGATGGAACACTCGTCGAGGGCTTCGTCGGCCGGGCCACCGGCACAGCGGCCTCACCCCGCAGGTGCTCCAGCGACAGCGTCACATATTCTTCATCGGGGCTCGCCTCGCCGCTCAGCCGCCTATATTCGTCCAAACTGGTCTTGGCTTCCTGGAGCAAGTATTTTTCTTCCCCGCCGTCGCGCTCCTCGGCAAGATCGACAAACAATTCGGCGCGCAAAGACAGGCACTCGAGCCGATCATGCCGTTTGCGTTCAGCCTGATGCGCCAGATCCACGGCGTCCCACAGCAGCAGGTCGCGCTCGCGCAGCAATGTGTGGCGTTCCTTGTTGTCGGGGGAGTCAAACTCCTCCGCGAGAAGCAGTTGGCCTTCCGCGATCTCGGCCAGGAGCGCGGCGTGATAATACGGAATTTCGCCGTTCCCCGGGGCGAGTTCGGAGGCCTTTCGCAGCTTGGGCTTGACGAACTTTTCATAAGTGAACATCCGCAGCTCGTCATTCTCGGCAACCAGCCGGGCCTTCCATTGGGCCCAATCGGCAAGGATGGAAGCATCCTGCGGAGCCAGAGAGACGGCGGTGCGAAAATGCTCGTCCGCCTGCGTGACGTCGGGGTCTTCCACCTCGGCTCCGCGAGACTGGGCCTCAAGATAAATCGCGGCTCCCAATTCGGCCCAGAGGCGGGCGTCGTCGGGATTTTCGGCGACCCGCCGGGCCAACGTCGCCCGGGTGTCCCGCATCTGGGAGGTCGGGCCGGGGCTCGGAGGCGGCGATTGGGCCGATCGAAAGCGTGTCGCCTTTTTCAGCAGGGAAAGCAGGAAGAACAGCGTGATGCCGATAATAAACAGAGTTTTCATACCACCCGACTTTGCGTAAGGCCCACCTCACGCTTCTCCTCAAAAAAATATTTTGGATATGCCCGCCTTCCGTTGCGCGACAGACATCACGTCGCCGATAGGCATGCTTGTTGCATAAAAAGAGTGATTATTCCGCCAAAACTTCTTGTTTAAAGACGGCTTCAGCCTTTATTCTGTCCAGAAGTTCGGCGAAAGCGGCCTTGACGTTCTCGCGAATGTCGCCGGCCACGATGAGAAAAAGCACGTCGTCCCCCGGCTTCATCAAGCCGGAGTTGGCATGGGCGACGATTCGGAAAATACCGGGACGGCCTTCCAGTTCTCGGCGGATGGCCTCCATTTTGGCGGCGTCCGGCTCTATTTTGATGGAGTCGACTTTTTGACGATCGGCGCGCGACCACCCGCGCACCACACCGTTGTGCACCAGAACCATCCCGACGTTGTCGGTGAATCCGGGTTCGGCTTTAAGCTGTTGGATGGTTTTGCTGATGTCCATAAGTTCGCTCCTTTGCGAGGTAGGATGGAATGATAAGCCTTGAGGAATTACGCGCCCTGCAATCCGAAGTGACCGACGCGCGGCTCGGCTGCGACGGCTTTGGCCTTTGGCTTGCGTGGTCGGGCGAGATGAACACCGTCGTGGTCCAGACGCTTGAGGACTACGGCGGGGTCTCGGTCGCCCGAACGGGCGGTCAGGCCCTCTGGTTTTTCTTTTCGGGGGATGTGTTTCTGGCCGCGGCCCGACTGGCCGTATGGGCCAGATTCAACCCGTTACAGCTGACTATGCAGCTTTTTCCGGTCGCTTTCAAGTTGGGGCCGGGAATGGGTTCGGAGTTGATCTTCGACCCCGTGCTGGAAAAACAAAGCGTCGATACGCCCACGTCCTTTTCCGTTTGGGTGGATTCTTCCCTCGCGTCCACCGTCGAGGGTATTCCCGGCTTGTCGCTTGCGGCGCAGGCTCCGCCCGCCGGGTTCGCCGCGCGGATGGGCAACTCGTTGGAAGCCGACGCCCGCCTGCCCTACCAGTCTTCGCTCGGTTGGTACATCGTCCTGCGCCCCGTGGGCAACCCGCTGGACAAAGCTTTTCAGGCCGGATGGCGGGAAATGTTCGGGCATGTGGAGAGCATTCTGCAGCGGAACAAATTTCGTTTCATCCTGCATGATTTCAATTTGATGTTCCCCCTTGAAGGGCTGCGTCAGTTCAGAAACTGGTGCCGGGAATTTCTCCAGCTCATTCTCCGGCTTAAAGCGGAACACCCCGAGCATTACTGGCCGTGCGTCATGATCGTTGTGGACAAGAAGGGCCTGAACTTCAACAACGATTTGCCGCAAAAACTGTCGATGGATTTCGACAAGCTTACTCCCGACTACCCGCACATGTTCAAGCGCAACGCTTTGATGCTGGGGGAAGAATTTTCCCTGCACGAGGTGCGTTTCGCCGCTTCCGGGCAACACCCGGACGACTGGTGCAGCGTCAGTCTTTCCATCACGCCCGAAAGCGGCACCACCGCCCTGCCCAACCTGACCCCGGCCACCCTGGCGCCCGGCGAAAACATCCACTGTTTCTATTGCGGCCAACGCAGCCACAAAACCGCCGATTGCCCGACCCGGCACATGAGCGGGCGCGACGAGAAGGTCTGGAGCCGCATGGCGGTGCTCGATTTCGCGGCCATGCGCCAAAGCGTGCAGGCCATCGACAAACGCATGAAGGAGAACCCCGAGAGCGCCGCCTACAGCTTGGCGTCTGAAGACAAAGACCCCGGCGTCGTTTACCGCGCCTTCTACGATCTCACGTGGGAGACGCAATTGCGGGCGACATCGCTGTTTTGGCGGCTTCGGGAAAAAGATCTGAAGAAAAGCGCGGCCACATCGGCGCCGGAAGACGCTTCACCCCTCTGGCAGTTGTGCCGTGATTGGCCGACTCTGGATCCGGTCGAAACGGACAAAGAACTGCAGGACCTGCAGGTGCGCAACCCGCGTGACTTTCGGGTCACTTCCCTGCGGGGCTTTCTGGCGCTGGAACGGGACGACCTGGCCAAAGCCCAGGCGTATTGGAAGGAGGCGGAGCTGGCCTCATCATACCCCGTCGTGCAGGCCTGGCATTTATATCTGCAGGGGAGACTGCTGGAATACCGGGGAAAAAACGCTCAGGCTTCACTCGTGTACGATCAGGTGCATCATCTTTGCCCCACCTGGATGTTTCCCGAATACCGCCGGTTGGTTTGCGAGGTAAAAAGCGGATTCGCCGAACGCGCGGCCGTGGGGTTCGCCTATCTGGTCGCGCAGGACGGCCATTACTTTAATAAAATGCTGCTGGATCCGGAGCTGGAGCGGGGGCAAATCCAAATCGCGGCCTGCCTGCAACGCCTGTGGAACGACATGGAAACCCTGGTGACCGAGGAGCGCGGCAGACTTCACGCCATGCATCTGGAGTTGCCGAACTGGTTTATGCCGGACAACCCGTTCGCGGCCAAGGCCGAAGAAAAGATCGCCTTGCTGCTGCAAACGGGCCGGATCGCCAACTATGTGGCCTATCAGAACATGTGCGCGGGCCGAGCCGTCTTGGACAGAGATATCCAGCGCTTCGTTTCGCGCACCGGCAAGGAATACAAAGCCTTGTTCACCTCCTTTGTCACCCGGCTGGATAAAGTGCATCAGGAGGCCGCCTGGTTTCCTTTCCCCGGCATCATGGTGGATTTCAACAAAAGCTTCAACCACTGCAGCACGGCGCTCAATTGGGCCTTGAAAGCCAACTTTCATATGCCCGACTCCTTCAAAAAAGCCCAAGGATTGGCTACGGACGGCGAAGAGCGTCTGGTGAAGCTGGAAAAGAAAATGCGTTTCTTGCGCATGGTGCGTGACTCCACCCTCTTTTTGCTCTCCGTTGCCGAGTCTTTTTTATGGATTGAAGCGATCGGCATTGTCTTCATTTTTGCCCTGCTCCCGCTTTTGTTGTTCTATGGCGACAAAATAGGCCTGGACATCACGGCCTCGGCCATCGCCCGGCAACGCTGGGAAGTGCAAAAAGCGTTGTTTTTCGTCATCAGCGTGGTGGCGTTGGGCGTCGCCTGCCTGCGCACGGTGCTGCGTTTTGAGCGCATACGAGACAAGGTTTTTTCCAAAGCCCAGGCCAGACAGAAGGTAAGAGCCAAAAAGGTGGGCAAGCCGCCGGCGGCGAAAGCCTGAGTGCGGTTGGAAAGGCGGTTTCGATTAGACCGCGTCGGTGAATTGCTGAAGCCCATAACATACTATAGATGCCGATTGGTTGCGCCCAGCATATTGTGGGTATCATTGCTTTACGCTATACTATACGAAATACGATACCTGCCGGGTTTCAACAAATTTTCCTTCCCGCATGAACATAAAATGCCCGTGTATCCGAAGTAAACGAAAATGTTCAGAGTAAAAAGATGGAACAAGCCATTTTACTCTATTATAGCGCATCGCTATGCAGAGCAATAACCATCTTTCATTTCTGGAGTTTGATGAAACAGCAACATGCGCGAGAGCATTTATTATTTTTTTGATGTCCTTAATGCGGAAAATATTGAAATGGCAAAAGGCAAGATACTATATTAGACCAGCAGCATGGATACTCCGTGCAAGCAACAAGGAACATGCCGTGCCCGCCGACATTCACGTATCCGTCGTCATCCCCGTTTACAACAAGTGGGAGCTGACCGAAGCCTGCCTGCGCTCTTTACATCTCACCCTTCAGGGCTGCCGGTGTGAAGTCATCGTTGTGGACAACGCCTCCACGGATGCCACGCCCTCTTCTTGCCAAGCGCTGGGCGAGGCCCTTTTCGGGGATTTATTCCGTTACCGCGGTATGGAACGGAACATCAATTTCGGGCCGGCCTCCAACCTCGGAGCACGGGAGGCACGCGGCGAATACGTTCTGTTTTTGAACAACGATACCCTCGCCCTGCCCGAATGCCCCCGGTGGCTCGACTTGTTGATGCGCGACTTTACCGACTGCCCCGACATCGCCGCCACCGGGCCGGTGTTGTTGTACCCGCCAAAAGGCCCGCTCGGGGGCACTGTGCAGCACCTTGGGGTGTTCGTCAGCCCTACGCTCAAGGTGGGGCATTTGTACGAGGGCATTCCCGCTACGAGCGAGTTGACGAAAAAGCGGCGTTTTTTCCAGATCATCACGGCGGCCTGCATGCTCATGCCCCGTTCCCTGTTTCTGGAGCATGGCGGCTTCAACGAAGGCTACATCAACGGGTTTGAGGACGTTGACTTGTGCGCCCGGCTCTGGAACGCCGGGTACCGCATGACCGTCAATCCCGAGGCGCGCCTGTACCACCTCACCAGCCAGACCCCCGGGCGGCATACGCATGAAGCGCAAAATTCCGCGCTGTTCACCTCCACCACCATCCAGCACATTACTCCCGACTGGCACGTGCATCTGAAAGGCGACGGTCTGGAACTGCAGCTCGGCGAATGGCAGACACTAAGCCCCGGCATGCCAAAGGCCCAAAGTTCACGGCTCGCCCCTCTGCTTCGCGCCGGAGATGCCGAAGCGCTGTGTGACGCCATCGCGCATTATCCTCTTTGGCATGAGGGCTACGCCGCCTTGGCCGAGACACTGGAACGACGAGGCGATATCCGGGGCGCGCACGAAATTCTGCTTTCGCTTGCGCATCTGCGGCCCGTGCCGGAGCACCTTTTCGCCCTGCTGGCGGTCGGTAAACGCCTGCGCGACGGCGAATCGGTCTCTTTCGCCCTTAATATCCTTCTCGACTTTTGCCTCACCTTTGAAAGGTACCTGAAGAGCGCCGAGGGACTGCACATCTGGGCGAAAGAACTGGGCCTCGACGATTTGGCGGGACAACTGAGCGCGTGGCAAAACAGGGCCGGCGACTTTCGGCTCGACAGCTACCTGCCTTTTTTGCGGCGGATGCGGGAAATTACCAGAGGGACGCTTGCTTCACCCCTAGAGGGCTGGGCGTATACTCTGTGGCGGGAATTGCAATATCTGCCGCAAAAAGAGAACGCGTCGGTTCCGCTCCCGGAAGTTCCCGTGGCCTTTTCGGTGCTGATGCCCGTCTGCAACCCCCGGCCCGAGCATTTGCGCGCGGCGGTGGATTCACTCTTGCGTCAGGAGTGGCCGCACTGGGAATTGTGCATGGCCGACGACGCCTCGTCCGACCCGGACATCGTCCCGTTGCTGCGCGATCTCGCCGCGAGCGATCCACGCATCCGCGTGGAGTTCCGCGAAGAAAACGGCAATATCTCGGCCGCCACCAACACGGCCCTTGCCATGGCCCGGCATGAATATGCCGCCCTCATGGACCAGGACGACCTGCTCACGCCCGACGCCCTACGGGAAATGGCCGCCGCCATAGCGGCCCATCCGGACGGCCTGCTCTTCTATTCGGATGAAGACAAGGTCATGGACGACGGCGCCGTTTTCTACCCGTTCATGAAAAAACGGTGGGACTTTGAACTGCTGTACGGCCAAAATTTCGTGAACCACCTTGGCGTCTATGTGACGGAAAGGCTGCGCGGCATCGGGGGCTTCCGCCTGGGGTACGAGGGCGCGCAGGATTACGACATGCTCTTCCGGTATACGGAGAATGCGCCGGAATCATCCTTCGTGCATGTGCCCAAAGTGCTGTACCACTGGCGTTCGCATTCCGGCAGCACCGCCGCGGATATCGGCGCCAAACCGCAGGTGCTCACCAACGCCCTGCGGGCGTTGCAGGAGCACCTGGATCGCCTGGGAGTCGCGGGAACTTCGGAACTCGTGCCGGGGACGCAGTTCACCAGGGTGCGTTACAGCCTGCCGAAGCCGGCGCCCCTTGTCTCGCTTGTGCTGGACCTGGGAATGGACGCTCCTTTGGCCCCCTTCCTGACGCAGACATTTCTCGCAAAGGCCGGATACCTCAAGCTGGAGCTCGTCCTGCTCTACGACGCCGAAACCGAGCCGTTTCAGCGCTCAAAACTGGAGCGCTGGGCAACGGGCAAAGCGCAGGTGCGCTTGCTGCCCTTGCCGCACGATTTGTCTTTCGCGGAACGGGCCAACGCTGCAACAGCCGCTGCCGCCGGCAGCGTTATCGGCTTTTTCGCAAAGGGCGTTGTACCTTTGACACAGGACTGGCTGGCGGAAATGCTCTCCCGCGTGGTGCGGCCCAAAACAAGTGTTGTCTGCGGCAAACTTATCGCCGCCGACGGTACCGTACACCATGCCGGCCATATGATCGACGCGGACGGGCGGCTGTTTTCTCTTTTCCGTGGGCTTCCTGCAGGCGCTCTGGGCTATTTCTCCTGGGGACGGCTGGCCCATACTGTGGCCTCGGCGGATCCCTATTGTTTTTTCACCCACAAACGTCTTCTCGAGGAATGCCGGGGATTCGATCCCGCCATGGGCAATGCGGCGGCCATAGACTTCTGCCTGCGTCTCGGCGAAAATGGGCTGCGGACGGTGGTCACGCCTTTTGCCGAATTTCTGCTCACGTCCGTGACCCCTGCGGCGCGGCATTCCGAAAAAGACGAACCGTGGGAGAGCGGTATATTCGTCAACGAGCCCGCCCTGTACGCCGGACGGCAGAAAAAGCTCCAGCCCTGCCATCCTTTCCTGAGCGCCGGCATGGAAGGCTGGACTCTGCACTGGACCGAAGAGTCGGAAGCGCCGCTGCCGACCGCACCGTTGCCGGACGTGGAGTCTCCCGTACGACGTGAGGGCAAGGAACCGTTCAGGATATTGTTTGTCGCGCACGACCGCTTCCTGACGGGGGCGCCCACTTCGTTGCTGCCGCTTATACGTTGGTTGCGCGAACATACCGACTATGAGATGGGCGTGCTGGCGCTGCTGGGCGGCGAACTTCTCGAAGAATTCGAGCAACTCTGTCCCGTGGAAGTGGTGCGCGACGAAAACGCTTTTGCCGCGCTTGGCCCTCGCCCGACTTCCGTCGAAGTGGAACGCGTGCTCCCGCGCCTGCTCCGGCGCATGAGCGGCAAGCCCCATTGCATTTTTGGCAACACCGCCATAGCCCCGCCGGCTTACCCCGGCCTCGCGGGCCTTGAGGTTCCCATCGTCACGCGCGTCATGGAGCTTCAAGGGGCCATACAGCGTTTTGTACATCCGCAAATCGTCCGGGACATGCAGGCATATACCGGCAGATTCGTGGCCGACTCTTCTCCGATTGCCGATATGCTCAAAGGCATGGGTGTCGCCGAAAAGTCCATAACCGTCATCCACGGCGGCATCACGGACGTTGCCACACAGCTCGACACAAAACGACGCGAAACATTGCTGCGAAACGCGAACACGGGGCAAGCCCCCCCCGTTCTCTGGGGATGCGGCACTCTCGGCCGGACCAAGGATACGGACCTGTTTTATGACGCCTGCGTTCATTTGTACGAACTCGGGGTGACGGATTTCCAGGCCGTCTGGGCAGGCCCGCCGGACGACACCCTGAAAGAATGGATAAACCGCCCCAAGGGCAAACATCCGGCCCAGGAGCGCATCTCCTTTGCCGGGTATATCCCCAAGCCCCACCTGCTCATGCGGCCTGGGGACCTTTTCCTGCTCACCTCGCGGGAAGACTCCTTCCCCCAGGTTGCCCTGGAAGCCGCCGAGCGCGGCCTGCCCATACTCGCCTTCAAGGGCGGCGGCGGGATGGCCGATGTCGTCATCCAGGGCGCGGGTCTGCTCGCGGAGCACGAAGACGCGCGGCATATGGCGCGGCTTGCCGCCGATCTGCTTCGCGCGCCTCAGGTCCTCAGTTCCATGGGGCAAAAAGCGCGGCAAATCGTTGTGGAAAACTTCACGCTGGATCAGCTGGGACAAAAATATGTCCGGCTTTTTGAAGAGATACGCGCCGGAAATGACACGCCCGCAGCGAATATCTTCGTATAGAAAGGCCTTCCGCATACCGAGGCGCAAAAAATACCGCCTTGCATTGAAAAAGGAGAACCGATGCTGCCGATTATCCGCGCCGGAAAGATACGCGTGGCCGTTGTGGGTTGCGGGCGCATCGCCCAAAGGCATTTCGAGGGCCTGGCCGCGCATGCGGATTCAATGGAGCTGGCCGCCGTCTGCGACAACCGGCAGGACATTCTCGCCGAGCATGTCGCGCGCCATCGGGTGAAGGGTTACAAAAATTACGAGGAACTGCTGCGCTCGGGTGATTGCGATCTGGTCTCGCTGTGCACGCCTTCGGGACTGCACGCGGAACAGACCATACTGGCCGCACGCCACGGCGTGCACGTGATGACGGAAAAACCCATGGCCACCCGCTGGCACGACGGCCTGGCCATGGTAAAAGCCTGCGACGAGCACAATGTGCGCCTTTTCGTCATCAAGCAGAACCGCCGCAACCCCACGTTGCAGCTTCTCAAACGCGCCGTGGATGAAAAACGCTTCGGCAAAATTTATATGGCGCACCTCAACGTCTTTTGGACCCGCCCCCAGGCTTATTACGACTCGGCCAAATGGCGGGGTACCTGGGAGATGGACGGCGGTGCCTTCATGAACCAGGCAAGCCATTACGTGGACCTGCTTGAATGGCTCATCGGCCCCATAGCCGACGTTCAGGCCATGACCGGCACCCTCGGCCGGGACATCGAGGTCGAGGATACCGGCGTGCTCAACGTGCGCTGGCGCAGCGGGGCACTCGGGTCCATGGCCGTGACCATGCTCACCTGGCCCAAGAACCTGGAGGGTTCCATAACCATTCTGGGCGAAAACGGAACCGCGCGCCTGGGCGGTGTGGCCGTGAACGAGGTGCAGATCTGGGATTTCGCCGAGCCCAAGGATTATGATGCCTCCATCGGCTCCGCCGGGTATGAAACGGCTTCGGTATACGGGGTGGGACATCCGCTGTACTTTAAAAACGTGGTGGACACCTTCAGGGGCGAGACCCAGCCGGAAACCGATGGGCGTGAGGGGCTGAAATCCCTTGAAGTGCTCATCGCCGCCTATATTTCGGCCCGGGACCGCAAAACCGTGTCCCTGCCCTTGGAGTATTGATCCTCGGAAATCCTATGCAATTCATTGATCTCGGCAGACAACAAAAACGCATCCGCGCCGCCATTGACATCCGCATCGCGGCGGTGCTCGATCACGGTTCCTACATCATGGGGCCTGAAGTGGAAGAACTGGAGGCGCGTCTTTGCGCCTTCACCGGCGCGCGGCACTGCGTAAGCTGCGCGTCGGGCACCGATGCCCTGCTCATGGCGCTTATGGCCTGGAAGATAGGCCCAGGCGACGCTGTTTTCGTGCCCGCCTTCACCTTTTTCGCCACGGCTGAAGTGGTCTCGCTGCTCGGCGCGACGCCCGTGCCGGTGGATATCGACCCGGCAACCTTCACCATGCGGCCGCAAGATCTGGAACGGGCCGTGAAAGCCGTGCGGGCGTGCGATGCCTCCCTCCATCCTCTACCGATCCAGGCGCGAGAGCGGGCGTTGCAGCCCCGCGCGGTCATACCCGTGGATCTTTTCGGCCTACCCGCGCCCTACGGCGACATTCTGCCTCTGGCCGAGCGGCACGGTCTGATGGTTTTGGAGGACGCGGCCCAATCTTTCGGAGCGGAGCATAACGGGCGAAAAACCTGCGCCCTCGGCTGCCAGGCCTCGGCCACAAGCTTTTTCCCGGCCAAGCCCTTGGGCTGTTACGGCGACGGCGGCGCGCTGTTCACCGATGACGACGCCTTCGCGGAGATTTTGCGCTCCTTGCGCGTTCACGGCAAGGGCGCGGACAAATACGACAACACGCGCATCGGCATCAACGGCCGCATGGATACCCTGCAAGCCGCCATTTTGCTGGCCAAGCTGGATATTTTCGCCGAGGAACTTGCGTTCAGGCAGGCGCTTGCAAGCCTTTATCACGAACTGCTGTCCCCCATCCCCGGCGTGACGCCGCCATACTTTCCCGGCCCCCAGGACGGACGCAGCAGCGTATGGGCGCAGTATTGCATCTCGGTGGAAGGCGGCCGGCGGGATGCTCTGGTCGCGCGTCTGAAAGGCGCGGGTATACCCGTCAACATTTATTACCCCAAGCCGCTGCATATGCTGGAGGCGCTCCGGCATCTCGGCTACGCGGCGAATGATCTGCCTTCGGCCCTTGAGGCCTCTCGACGGGTTCTGGCCCTGCCTTTCCACCCGTATATGACCGAAGCGGAAACCCGAGCCGTGGCAAGGGCCGTACAGGAGGGCATGCGCGTATGAGTTCCGCCTACTTTGTCCACCCATCGTCGTGTGTGGACGACGATGTGATCATAGGCGACGGCACGAAGATATGGCATTTTTGCCATATCCTTTCAGGCACACGTATCGGCGCGGGGTGCGTTTTGGGGCAGAACGTGGCCGCCGGGCCGGACGTCGGCGTGGGCGACGGGTGTAAAATTCAGAACAACGTGAGCCTGTACAAGGGAGTAACGCTTGAAGACCGAGTGTTTTGCGGCCCCTCGGTTGTCTTTACCAACGTCATCAACCCCAGGGCGCACATCAGGCGTATGGACGAGGCCCGACCCACACTGGTGCGGCGCGGGGCAACCCTTGGGGCCAACTGCACCATAGTGTGCGGCGTGACCATCGGGTGTTTCGCCTTTGTGGGAGCCGGGGCCGTGGTTACGCGCCCGGTGCCGGATCACGGCCTGGTGTACGGCAACCCGGCGCGCCTTCGCGGCTGGGTGTGCGAATGCGGCGAAAAGCTCAACAAGGACTTTGTTTGCCCCGCCTGTGCTCTCGTCTATGAACGGCAAGGCGCGGGTCTTTGCCGGAAAGGCTAGAGCATTTTAACGAGGAACGCCTTAACGTTGTTTTGTTCCGGGGCCCCCGGCGGCAGGGCTATTCTTCAAAAGGCGAAATCACGTTGGACCGCAGAAGGATGGTTTGCAGTACCGCCTGCGCTTTTGCTTCCGGCGTTGCGGGCAATTCACCCATCAAACGGGTTTTTCTCTTGCATTTCGCCAGATCTTCCACGAGAGATTCCCATTCGCCAAAAATGATTTCAGGAGCGAAGCGCACGGCGCCCTGCCGCGCCTTTTCCCCCATGGTTTTGCGCAGCCCCGGCTTGGACATGAGCAAAAACAGTGTCTGCGCCAGGGATTCAGCCGTCATTTCGGGGGCGAGCAAACCGTTTTCGCCGGAGACGATAAGCTCGTTGACGCCCGGCGCCTGCGCGAACCCCACCGAAGGCAGCCCGGCGGCTTGAGCCTCTAAGATGGCGTTGCTGCATCCTTCAAAGCGCGAAGGCAGGCAAAAAAGCTGGGCGGCGGCATATTCCGGCTCCATATCTTCCACTATGCCGGTAAAATCGACTTGATCCGCTATTCCCAACGCTTTCACCAAAAACCGGTATTGCCGCTCCTCACTGCCGCCGCCGCAATGCCTCAGCCGCCAATCGGGAAAGGCGTCGGCAATACCGGCAAACGCGGTGAACAGCAAGGGCAACTGCTTTGATTCAACACATCGGGCCACCGTCAGCAGCGTTTTGGGCCGCTTCTCGAGCCCCTCGGAAGAGGCCGCGCTGTCGGGAATGGCCACAGAGTTGGGAATGACCGAAATGCGCGGGTGCATATATTCCGGATAGGCGTCCTTAAAACCGCGCATCAAAAGGACCACGTGGTCCATGGCGGAAACGCAGGCCGAGTGTTCCACGGGATTCCAGTACAGATTCCGCACCATATGCGGCGCGCTTCTTTCGGTGTAAATGACGGGAATGCCGGTATTGTAAAGAAGCTGGGGGAACCAGACGAGCTCGCTGCCGCTGGAAAAAATCAGCAGCACATCCAGGTTTTCATCCATAATCATACGCCGGGCCTCAGTAATGCCCCCGTCCAGACCCAGGCGCAGGTTGTGCATGGGCACCGCCTTGAGAAGCCGGTAGGCCGGATAGGGAGGAAACGCATCGTCGGCATCATTGTAAAATACCACCACTTGGTGCCCGCGCGTGACCAGATGATTGGCAAGGGCGCAACAGGCCCTTTCGGACCCTCCCTTGCCGCAGGTGATGCTCCAGATGGCTATGCCTATCTTCATATGATTCCTCATGCTTTGATGCAGCGGCAACCTACAAGCCGCCGTCTACCCTTTTATAAAAGATCGACTCCCAGTTCATCCAGCTCGCACCTCAGCGCATTGCCGAGGTCCGGGCCACCCACCGCGTTGTACAGCTGAAGGACAATCCGCAAAAGAAGCGGATCTTCCGGATTATCATTCAGCGCCTTTCCAATACCTGAAAACGCGGCGGCCAGATTGTTGCTTTCCAGGTGCAGGCCTATGGTTCGCAATCTAAGCGGCGAAGGCGGATCATAGACCGGCTTTCGAATTGTCACCGGATGTCTGGCTATGGCGTCCGTATAAAGCTGCTCGAATTTCTCTCCGGTCATGTTCGGGGAGATGTTCGCCAGCACCCATTCTCGTCCAAGCATTTGTCGTTCCGTGCGAAAATGCGGGTCGTCGGCGCAGTTGATGAGATTTTCCAACGCGTCCTCATCCGTATCGGCGGAAAGATGCGGAGGCCATGAAGCGTACTCCGGCAAAAAGAACGTGGGATCCGAATGCGCTTTCACCTTCCATGACGTCAAAAGGCAGGCCCCGCATGAAAGCGCTTCATAGGCGATGGACCCGAAACCGCCGTCGCCGAACTCGTTGGCCACCACATCGCACGCCCTGTACCAATTTACAAGGTTGTGCCGCTGCTGCATGGGGATCCATATGACATGGTCATGCAGGCCGAGCCGACCAACCAGCTCTTTAAAAAGCGGTTCGTCGGGACTGTCTTTGGAGACCACAATCAACGTGAACTTCCTTCCGGTATCGGCAAATTTTCTCAGCAGCCGCAGCAGCCGATCCGAACCGTAATTATAGCCGCTCCCCTCGGCGAATATAATTCTTGTGGGCAGAAACAGCGTAAGGCTTTGCGGCTGCGGGGCGTCAATGCCGAATTCCCGGAGCAAGGCGCTCATGCCGGGCCCTTCGCCCGGTGAAAACAGCTCTGTGTCCACAGACACCGGTATGGCGCGAATCCGCTCCGGGAGGGTAAGTTTTTGCAGTAATCGGTGCGTGGCGGAGTGCGAGGGCATCCACAGCGGATTATTGATGAATGCGGCCCCGGCCACAGCACGGCGAAAGCGAATAGGGGCGGTGACATACCAGGGAGCGAGCGGCTGACCGTATTTCAAAAGGTGTTGCTCAAACCCATAACCGGCGAAGGAATAATGGAGCATGTCGTATCCGTAGGGATACCAGCCGTAAGGTTTTCCCGTCTTCGACGCCCAAATGAGCGCGCGATCTTCCGCATGGATGACGTCGAACTCGGAAAATTCCTCCATAAGAGCGGGAGGCGCCCCCTGCCAAGCCTCCGGGGCGGAATAATTATAGGAAAACGGCCGGAGCCATTTCGGCCTGTTCTCGGCGATACTCGGGTCCTCCCACTCCGGAAACGTCTGCGGGTGCAGCCCTGTTTCGTAATACAGCACCGCATCATGACCCCTGGCGCGCATGGTCCTTACATGGTGGAAGGAATTATTGCAGGTGTTGCCTATGTAACAAATTTTCATGCGTTTTTCTCCGGCGCGCTCACATCGCGGCAAGGGCCGCGATTACCGTGTCCTGCATTTCTCGCGTCATCCCGTTGAAAAAAGGGAGCGCCAAACTTGTCGCATCCGCCGCGAGCGCTCCCGGAAAGTCGCCGGGCGCGATGCCGTATTTCTTCCGGTACAGCCCAAGCAGGTGCACCGCGTGCGTGCCGGGGCGCGTGGCAATGCCCCGCTCGTGCAAACGCCGCATCAACTCGTTGCGGGGGCGAGGGGCTCTTGCTTCATCCACCGTGCACACGTAGGCCTGCCATCCGTGCGTATATCCTTCGGGTTCAACGGGGAGCGCGAGCCAGGAAAGACGCGAAAGCCCTTCGCGGTACCTGGCGGCCAGCTCCCGCCGTTCCGCCAGAAAGCGCGGCAGCTTGGCGAGCTGCGCCCGGCCGACGGCGCTCTGAATATCCGTAAGGCGATAGTTGTAGCCGAGAACCTCGAAAGCGGGCAACAGCCAGGGCTGCGGGCCGTGATGGCGTTCCTCTTCGGAAACGGCCGCGCCGTGGTTGCGCAAAAGGCGCATGCGTTCGGCCAACGCGTTGTCGTTGGTGGTGACCATGCCGCCCTCGCCCGTGGTGACCATCTTGCGCGGATGGAAGGAAAAAGCCGCGGCCAGTCCAAGCCCCCCGGCCATGCCCGAGGGAGAAGCCCCGGCCACGGCGCAGGCCGCGTCACCCAAAACGGGAATGCCCGGGCAGGCCCGCTCCAGGGCGGCCATATCCGCGCACAGGCCGAAAAGATGTACCGGAATAACCGCTTTGGTGCGTGCCGTGACTTTACGGGCGGCGTCTTGCATATCCATGAGAAAGGTCGCGGGATCCACGTCCGTAAGTACCGGCCGCGCGCCAAGGTACTCCACGGCATTGGCCGTGGCCACCCAGGTAAAGGAAGGCACCAGCACCTCGTCACCGGGGCCGAGGCCGAGAGCGGCCAGCATGAGATGCAGCCCCACGGTGCAGTTGGAAACCGCTATGGCGTGGCGCACCTGGTGCAGCGTGGCGAACTCGCGCTCAAAGGCGGCGGTTTCCGGTCCTTGGGTGAGCCAGCCTGAAGCCAAAGGGCGCCCCACGGCTTCAAGCTCTTCCGCGCCTGTGTCCGGTTTCGCAATGGGTATGAAAGAAATGCT
Source organism: Desulfovibrio sp. (assembly GCA_031551885.1). Taxonomy (GTDB): domain Bacteria; phylum Desulfobacterota; class Desulfovibrionia; order Desulfovibrionales; family Desulfovibrionaceae; genus Frigididesulfovibrio. The sequence continues at coordinate 53,118 of JAVBMX010000025.1, read as the reverse complement.
CATAACGGCCTGCCTGATGATGGAACCGGATTACAACCGCCCGCGCCCGACGCGCAGCTTATGCCTTTTGGAACAGTCAATGTTTAAAAGTACTTTTCAGGAAAGCCCCTTTTCACTTGTGAATCGCTCTACGTCTGACTTTCTCGGTTTTGACGGCCGTACATCATACGCGACGTGTCCGGCTTGGTGTATTTGAGGTAAAAAGACAAAGGAATCAGTCGAAGCTTCGCCATAAGCCAAAAAAAGGGGCGGAGTCTTTCAAAATTTTTCTTATCCGTCGGATAGTCGTGATACATTTTCTTCGGCAGGGACAGAAGAGCCGCAAACTCACCGTCGGAAAGGCGCAGGCGTTCCTTGATTTGCTCAAGCAAATTTTCTTCCATGAAAAACGGCTTGTCCAGCTCCGCCAAGGCTTCCTCACGGTTTCTTTTTCCTGAACGTACCGCCGCCGCGAAGCCCAAAAGGCGGGTATCTATGCCGTAGCGTGTCGGCATGAAATAGCTGTGGTAGAATGTGGTGAACCTGTTTTCCAGGTGATGCCCGCCGTACCATTGCCAGCCGAACCGCTCGGCCAGAAAACGTTTCACCTCCTCCTTGTCGTAATCCATGTGCCAAAGAGGGCGAATCCTTTTTATGCGCCGCAAGACCATCCAGCGCAGCTGCGTGGGCAGACTTGCCGTGGGATAGGTGCGGATGGGCGTCGAGCCGAACGCGCGCTGGACCGACTCCACGTATTTTCCGTCCATATACAGCCAGCCCAAAGGAGAAATACCCTCGGTACGGAAATTATGGCCGTCGATCACATACTGGATTCCGTATTTTTCGGCCGCCCTGTTGAGGGCCGATGCCAAGCCCATGTCGGCGGGGGCTTCAATATCCGGTACCCCCGCCTTCAGGAACGAGAGGCAGATATCTTCATATTCAGCGGGGTTCACGGAGTGGATTTCAAGCGGGACATCCAGCTGTTCGACCATGCGCCGCATGTTTTCCACGGCCACAGGCATATTCCATGAGTTGTCAAAATGCACAGCAAGGGGCCGCAACCCCATTGTTTCCTTCACGACATACAGAAGATATGACGAATCGCACCCTCCAGACACGCCGACGATGCAATCGTAAGGTTTGACTTTTCCTTTTTCACGTATCTCAAGGGCTGTTCTGCGCAGGTTCCTTTCTCCTACGTCGCCGGTTGGATATTGCCGGCACAATGAATCGTGCATATGGCAATAATTGCATACGCCATGCGCGTCAAAGTGTATATTTGGAAGCGTTTCATCATAGAGACAACGCGTGCAAGATGTGGTCATGGCCCTGTCCTTCAACAGCTGATAATGTCGTACCACCGCTTATTCAAAGCGGATATGCGCGTTTTTCAATATCTCTTTTGACGACACATGGTCACCTTCCAGAGAAACGCTTTCCAGTCTGAGGGCTGCATTGTCCCCGCAGGCAACGACGGCTTTCCCGGCGTCAAACGCTATGACTTGTCCGGGGGGGGCGCAACACTCGTGCGGTACTTTTTCGCACTTCCATACAGTGAGACGTTTTTCTTCAAAAACCGTGAAGGCTCCAGGATACGGATGACTTTGCGCCCGTATGAAGTTGTAAACGTGTTCCCGTGGCCGACTCCAGTGGATCCTCCCGTCTTCAGGCCGGCGCTGCGCCGCGTAGGAAGGCGTTCCCGACTGCGGCACGGAAGACGCGGCGCCTGTCATGATGCGCGGGAACACCTCCTTGAGGCTTTCTATGGCCGCATTTTCTATGCGGGGCAGCACATCTCCTATGTAGTCACGCTTTCCAAAGGGTATTTTCCCTTGCGCGAAGAGCGGACCGGCATCCATTTCCTTAGTGAATTGAAACAAGGAAAAACCTGTTGTGGTTTCGCCGTTGATCATGCTCCAGACAACAGGGGCTCCTCCCCTATAACGAGGGAGCAAAGAAAAGTGAAAGCCCACAAAACCAAGCGGCGGAACTGCAAGTACATGCTCCGGAATAATCGAGTACCAGCCGCAGACAAAAACGAGTGTGGGCGAGTATTTTTCCACGAAAGAGCACAGTTCTCGCGGCGTCTGCAGTACGTGCAGGGGAAACGCATTTTCGGCATAGGCCGAAAAACCCGACAGCTCCGTCCGCGTGTCATGCCTGTCGTCTATGGTAACGGCGGCGCACAGGCTTTCGGCATCCTGCGCATGGATCGTCTGAAGGCAGCGCAATCCGAACTTTTTGCTGCCGATAAATAAACAGGTGCTCACGGTATCCCTACTTCGGCAATTGTCGCGCAACCTTTCGGCATGCCGCTCCTCACAGTTTTTCGGCAATAACGGTTATCCCTGCCGGTTCAACAATGAATCGGCGCATGTGCATGCCGAACTCCGCGCACCACTCCCTGACTTCTTCCGGCGTCTGGCGGTGCGCATTTTTGGGGGCGAACCAATCAAAATTGATGTGCTGCATTTCATCAAACGCCAAATCGGACCGGTAATAGGCCTTGCAGACATGCCAGTAGAAAAATCTCTGCAGCGACACCCTCCCCGCCGGTACCCCAAGAAGGGGAATACCCTCAGGAAGGTCAAGCTCGGCGTCGATGCCGCCGAGTTGCCTGCCCAGTTCCGTCAACGGGGCAAGAGCTTCCCAGGCTTCACCGGGAAGCATATGCTGCAGCCGTTCGCGGATATGGTCATCCGTAAATTCGCGAACGGGGCCTTTTTTGTTGTAGACGTAAAACAAAAAGAGGCCTCCGGACCGAAGCAGCGGAACCAGCGCCCCCAAGGCGTCTTTGGTGGAATCCGTATGATGCAGCACCCCTTCGGAGAAGATGCAGTCCATTCCACCTGGAGAAAAAGGAAGCTTGGCGATATCGTCACGGACGAAAACACCGTCAAATCCCCGTGCCGTGACCCTTTGCCGCGCGACGAAAACCGCTTCCGAAACGTCCACGCCGATGTAGCGGATATCGCGAAACACGGAGCCAAAAAGCTCCATGGCCGACATGCCCGCTCCGCAGCCCGCATCCAGCACCACAGGGGATTCGGCGAGGGAGCGCACCAGCGCCGGAGCATCGCCGTAGCGTTCAAAAAGCCACTGCCGGACATGGGCCAGCATGGCCGGGGAAGTGTAGGTTTCCTCCCGTTGCCATTTATGGCCGAAAGCATCGCCGGTTTGTTGCTGATCGCGGCTGAGCTCAAAAGTTCCGGGCAGCCATACGCCGTCATGAAGACGGTACGCCGCATTCGGAAAACGCAGTTCTCCGGCGGTGGGAACACAACCGGTGGCTCGGCAAAACCATTCAGGAACAGTATGCATGTGTTTATGCGCCTTTCTTGAAAATACGCCCCGCACCCACAACAGGGGCGGCTATTCCGCCGTTCGTCCCCACACGTCCGCCGGGGTATGGCGCACGGACCAAAAATCGCACCCCTCGCAAGGCGCTATACCCGCGAGCCTTCCCGTTTCATGGGCCTTGCGGATGTGTCGATACGCTTCGCTTTGCCATGCGGCGGCAATGCCGCCTTCGCTCACGTTTGCGATGAACTGCCCGGTCACCCTGCGGGTCCAGTCATGGTTGCACAGGGCCGCATCGCCGTTCCAGTAAATGACCATATCTTCCGAAACTTTATGGCAGGCCTTGCGTTCGGAACGCGGCAGGGGCGGGTTCGCCAGACTTCCGGGTGTTCCGCCCGCCGAATGCTCCCGGTAGATGCGCACCCTGTCGGCCTTAGGCCGCCAAAAGGCGACAAAGTTTTCCATTTCCGCGCTGCCGGCCGCTGTTTCCACGGCGGACACCTGCACCTGCGTGGAACATCTCGAGCGGGCGCGCAGGCTCAAAAAGCGCAGAACATTGTCCAGGCTTTCTTCATAATCGGCCCCCCGCAAGTTTTTATAGCGCTCGGGGTCGAGGGTATCCATGGAAAAGGAAAGGAAATCGATGTTCAGATCAATGAGTCGACGTGCCCGTTCCTCCGTCAAAAGAACGGCGTTGGAGGCAAGTTGGATGGGGCCGATGCCGCGCCTTTTCGCGTGGCCGAGAATGCTGTCCCAGTCCGGGTGCAGCAGCGTCTCGCCCCTGAAAAAAGGCACCAGCGTCACGGGAAGGTGTTCTCCCATCTCGTCCAGAAGGCGCAGGGCAAGCGGCGTATCCATATGCCCCCGCTCTTTTTCCATAAAGCGGCGAGGGCAAAAGACGCAGCGCAAATTGCAGACGTTGGTCAGTTCGAGGGTGACGCGTGTCGGAAACGGCATGTTCATACGCACTCTGTTGCAATGTTTATGCCGTGCGCGTTCATAGAAAGCACCGCAGCCACCACTCAAAACTGAGCAGGGACCAGATGAGCAGGCGGCGGTTTTCTTTGCCGCTCAGGTGTTCGTCGAGTAAAGAACGCACGGTTTCCCTATCCATGAACTCATACAGGCGGGTTGCGGGCGTGAGCAGCGTGTGGCGCACGAATTCCATGCTGTCTCCCCGGAACCACGAGGCATCCGGCGCGGAAAAACCCTGCTTCACACCATTGGCGATATGCGAGGGGACATATCGTTCCAGCATGCGGCGCAACAGCACTTTGCCGTCATTGGTCTTGGCGAAGTACTTCTTGAACTTGTTGCCGGGCTCGTTTTCGCTGATCCGAACCACTTCACTAAGCTTGGCCACCTTGAGGCGCGCGGGCAGGCGCATGGCGAACTCCACCAGATCGTTGTCCAGGAAGGGAGTGCGCAATTGCAGACCGTGGGCCATGGAAAGTTTGTCGTCCACTATGAGGAGGCCGTGCAAAAAGGTTCGCGCCTCAAAGTACAGGGAGAGATTCAGATAGTCTTCAGGGGTGCACGGCGCCGCGGGTGAAATGAAGACGGAGCGAAAAATGTCGCGCGTCCACACATGGCGCATTTCCTCCCACATCGGAGCGAAGAGATGCGGCATCACAGAGTTGGGCACGAGACGCTGCCAGTATTTATAGTAATTGTCGATATAGTCCTCAAACCCGTTGCAGCCCACAGCCCGGTAATACCGCCACGGGTAGCCTCCGAAAAACTCGTCGCCCCCGGCCCCCGCAAGAGCCACCGTGGCGAACTTTCCGGCCAGGCGCGCAATGTAAAAGTTGGGGTAGCTCTGGCCCACGCGCGGCTCCTCAATGTGCCGCGCCAAAGCGGGCATGACGCGCTTGAGATCTCCGCCTTTAAGCACCACCTCGTAATGCTCGGTGCCGAAAAGGTATGAGAGGTGCTCCGCCTGTTCGCGCTCGTCGGTGGAAAGCTCCAGGCCGGATACCGAATGCAGATCGAAGCCGCAGCAAAAACTCTTTAGCGAGGAATGTCTGCGCGAAGCCACAGCGGCAATGGCGCCGGAATCCACCCCGCCGCTGAGAAGAACACCCAGTTCGGGGCACCCGCCAAGCCGGCGGGAAACCGCCTGTTGAAACAAAAAATCCAGCTCCTCCAGGTAATCGTCGTCGGTTCGTCGCTGTTCGGGCTCCTGAAAAAGATAGTCCCAATATCGCGTAAAGCCCGGAGTGGCCCCATTCGCGGGGAAAAAGGCGTACGAGCCCGCCGGAAAGGTATGCACGCCCGCATACAAGGTCTTATCCGTGAAAAAGTTCTGAAAGGTGAAATATTCGAGCAGGGCTTCCATATCAAGGGAGCAACTCGTCGACGGATGGGCAAGAATGCCTTTCACTTCCGAAGCGAAAAGCGTGACGCCCCCGAATGAGGCGTAATACAGGGGTTTTGCCCCGTATCTGTCCCGCGCGGCAAAAAGGGATCGCTCTTTCGCATCCCATAACAGAAGCGCAAAAGAGCCGTTAAAGCGCACAACGCAGGAAGCGCCCCAAACCTCATAGGCGCGCAGCATGACCTCGGCGTGGGAGAGCGAACGGAACCGGCAGCCCTGTTTCAACAACGCATCCCGCAGTTCCTGGGCGTTATACAATTCGCCGTCGCAGATAAGCGTCCGCCGCGTTTTTTCATCATACAGCGGCTGCTCGACGGGAACAAACGCATCGCCCGGAGTCCCCTTGGCCCTGGGCGCGGCCGACAGGCAATACCCCAAGGCTGCGGGGCCTTCGGCATGCACGGTGCTGCCGTCGGGGCCGCGGTGGGCGATGGCGCGCAGCATGGATTCGGCCTCTTCGGCCTGTGCGGCGGGGCCTCTGGTATTGAGAAACGCGCAGACTCCGGACATAGGAACTCGGATATAAGAAGGTTGAACCACCGGCAACGACCGTGTGCGCGGCAGCGCGCCTTTGGCGGTTGAGGGATGGCGCCCGCGTGAAACCGGAGCGTACAATCAAACCATAATCCGGCACAAGGAATTATTCCGCAAAACAACAAAAAAGCACCGTTTCTTCGGCGTGTTCCTTGCAAATGCCGCGACCTTCGGCAATGTTACATTGCCGAAGGTCGCGCTTCCGTGCTTCTTCTTTCGGCCATGACGGCGCCGTGCCCCACTTTGGCGGTGAATATGGCGTTGAGCCGCTTCACTGTATAGGCGAAAGTGGAACGTGGAACCAGTTCGGAAAAGCCTTCAAGATTTTTTTCCAGCAACAGCGAACGGGCATTAGAGGCGCTGATGGCCCTGCCGTTTTTTATGAAGCGCGGCACCTGCATGCACTCCACTCCGCACAAAGGCAGATACTTTTTGATTTGCTCGTGATAAGCGCGTGTTACCGGGCAAAAAGGCTCCTCGCCGAATAATCTGACGTTGATGCCCAAATCCGGCGCTATAACAGCGCCGAAGACAAGTATCTCCGATGTGGCGTCGGGCGTATAGTCAATGTGATCCTTGACAAAATACTCGGGAAAAGAAGCCGAGGAAATGATGAACTCGCCGCTGGGCGCCACAATCACCCTCTTCCCGAATTCCTTCACCCCCTCGTGGATCATGGCGAGACGGTCTTCAAAGCTGAAAAAGGAGCGATCCTCTTGGACGGCGAAAATGTACAGCCGGTCCACGCTCTCAAGGGACGTGCGAATAATGTGTCGGTGCCCCAAAGTGAACGGGTTGCAGTTCATCACAATGCAGCCCATGCGCTTGCCTTCCGTATCCGGAAACCTGGGTACGTGGCCGATCCAGTCCACGAAGGAGGGGGAGGTCCTCGTCATATGGCGGATGTTTTTGGCAAGATCTTGAATGGCGCTTGCGTATGCGGCACTCTCATATACTCCCCTTTCATCGGGACTTGGGTCGTCGGCGCATAGGGGCTTTGAAGTCGACGCGAGATTTTTGATGAACAGTTCGTAATAGGCGTTCGCTATGATCTTGTTGCCGTTGGGGCCCATATGGGTACAATCGAAAAATGACTCGCCGCCGGCATGCGGTCGGGCGAATTGTTCGTACAATGAAAAACAACGTATTCCTTCTTTGGTAATGGCATCCACATACTGCTGCTGTTTCTCGAAATGCCCGGCATCCAGATATTTTTCCGAAGTAAGATACCCGCGCACCTGTGCCCATTCGTTCAACAAAAACATTTCATAAGGCGAATGATTCTTTATCAAGGCTATTGCGGGTTGCAGGAAAACAGCGAAATGTGCGCCTTTGTCGCGGCATATTTTACCCATAGCTTTGATGTATGAAAACCATTTTTCGTTGTTATATTCAGGTATTTCACTTATATGCACAATAACGACATCATCGTTTTTTATCGCGGCATGCGACAGGCATACGAACATGTTGCTCATCGGATTTGCCGATATCGCCTTATTGTGGACAATATATCTTTTTCCACCGTTGAGAGATGATTTTTCATTACATATACTCTGCAAAAAACTTGGCACGGTGTGCGTATCCTCAACATGCGCTCCGAATGTGTATGACATTCCATATACATATATTTCATTATCATATACTTCCTGGTGGTACGAAGTATTTCTGAATCCAGACTCCATCGAGCAGAGAGCTGTGGGGAAATAATCATTTATCAATGTATCGCTATGTAATTTATATCCGAAAGATACGGCACACAAATCGTCATAATGTCCATCATAACGTTCGTATTCATCATACAAGACGCGATACTTTTCTTTCGTAAACAACATTTGCCCGGATCCTTTCCGGGATCGAAAAAATTCTCCATAATTGGCAAAGGCCCGCAATGCGAATGTTGCATAAAAATTGCCTCCAGATGTTGCAAGACTTTTGGCAAACATCACGGGAGTCATGTCTGGAACACGATCATGAACCAGCGAGAAGGGAATTTCCCCATCCTCAATACAGGCAACAACAGCGTCGTACCCACCTTGGCGCAGGCTACTCAACGGGGCGACTCGCGCTCCTTCGACTATCCCGCCCCACGCCTGCGGATCCCTGCTTATTATTCCCGCCGCATGCAAGCCCATGTCGCGCAGTAGAGGGGCCAGGCTGTGGCGAAACCGGCCGCCTTCATCCCAGGCCACAAACCGCATTGCGGACAAAGCCTCCGGAAGGGTTTCCTCTTCCGATAAAAGGGCGGTTCCCAATTCGCTATAGTTCCACTGCGCGCCGGGAATACCGGGCAGCAGATAGCCGTTGGGCGTCAACACCGGCACGAAAAAAGGCAGTACGGAGCACAGCCGGTCAAAGGCCGGGCCGTAGTCGTCTTCCGCAAGCAGCACCACATCTTTTCTGCAGTCGCCATCGGCCAACCGGGAAAAAAAATTGTTCAGCAAAGGCAGATCATGCTTTTTCAGCGAACTGCCCACGAAGGTTATGGATTCAGCCACGTTCTTCATAACGATAAAAGCACGGGCCAATGTTTTTTTGACATGTCCGTCCGTGCCCAGCACCCACACGCGGCGGCCGCGAAGCGTTTTTTGGAGAGCCTCCGCGCAAAGCAGCGGACATGAAAAACGCGACATCGCCCCGTAGGGCAAGGCTTTTATGAAAATGCCGTCATCGCGTGGGACTTGGCGGGCGACGGAGTCGGGTATCATGAGTCCCTCCTTAATCGCAATAATTTTGCACAAAACATGCCAAGTTTACTGGGTAGTTGGAAGAGTCCGGCGAGATACTCCTCGGTCGCCGATGTTGGCGATGGGCCAGGGTCATAAGCGGCAATGCGAGTTTGAATAGCTGCGGCGTAATCCTGGAACACTTCCTCACGCAGTCCGTCATTCGTCATAAGCCTCCGGCTCCACGTTTGCGCGCGGGATGAACAACGTGTCGGCACTCCGCATTGAGGGCCTTGTTTTTTCGTCGATTTGACGCGGTTCCCTCAAGATATTTAAAAAAATACCGACCAGATGAGGAAGAGAAAAAGAGAGGTTCGCCGTGTCCGTCATTTCCCCATCACCTGTTTCCGTCGCCATTCGCCAAGCCCTGCAGGCGTCCATCGCCGAGGCTGTCGGCAAAGGCAAAGCCTCCATCACCGAGGAACTCATGGGTTACACCCTGGCCGGATTCGCCACGGCGGAAACGTACCAGCCCCCCTCCTTCGATCCCCCCAAGCGGCATATCGCCGTTCCGGAAATTCTGACCGGTTCCATTGCCGGAAAATCAACATAATATATTGTAAACACTATCTTTATATTTGCGCTTCGCCGCTTGCCAAAGAAAATCTTTTCCCGTACTGTTCACCACAGGCCGTATGCGGCCCGCGCATCTCATGCGCACTGTTCTTTGTCCGTCTCCGCCGGCGAGATCCTCGACCGGCCGCTGGGGGAGCCCATATGGGCTGAGAGTGGAACAATCCGGTCATTCCGGCGTTCCTGACCCCTTGAACCTGACGCGGATTGTACCGCCGTAGGGAAGCGACAGTTTGCCGTCACGCGCCCGTCCCCTCAGGAACGGGCGTTTTTTGTTCATTTGAACCGGGGAACTCCATGAGCGCGACCATCACCATCACGTTGAACGGAACCATCCGGCAGACGGCCGCCCCGGATTTGGCGGCCTTGGTGCGGGAGTTGGATCTTGAGCCGGAGCGCGTCGTGGCCGAACACAACGGCGCGATCGTTCCGTCCGGGGATTTCGCCCGTGTCGCTTTGACCGAAGGTGACGTTTTGGAACTTTTACGCTTTGTAGGAGGAGGCTGATCATGCGCCTGGAAAACGATCCCCTCGTTATCGGGGGGAAAACTCTGAGCAGCCGACTGTTCATCGGCACCGGCAAGTACGGCGATGAAAGCCGGATCAAAGACGTGGCCGAGGCCTCCGGCTCGCAAGTCATCACCATGGCCTTGCGCCGGGTGGACCTGTCCGCCCCGGACAATGGCATCCTGACCCATATCCCCTCTTCCATGCAACTGCTGCCCAACACCTCCGGCGCGAGAACGACAGACGAGGCCGTGCGGCTCGCCCGTCTTGCCGGGGCTTGCGGTTTGGGAAAGTGGGTTAAAATCGAAATCATCGCCGACGCCAAAAACCTGCTGCCCGACGGCTACGCCACGGCAAAAGCCACAGAGGTTTTGGCCAAGGAAGGCTTTACCGTTCTGCCCTATATGAACCCGGATCTCTACGTGGCCCGCGACCTGGTCAATGCCGGGGCGGCGGCCGTCATGCCGCTCGGCGCGCCCATCGGCTCCAACCGGGGGCTGCAGACCAAGGAAATGATCCGCATTTTGATTGAAGACATTCCCCTGCCGATCATTGTGGACGCCGGCCTCGGCCTGCCCTCCCACGCTTGCGAAGCCATGGAAATGGGCGCGGCCGCCTGCCTGGTGAATACGGCCATCGCCACGGCCGCGGACCCGATGCGCATGGGCGCGGCCTTTGGCGCGGCCGTGGCCGCCGGGCGCGCGGCCTATCTGGCCGGTCCCGGCCGGGTGTTGACCTCCGGTGCGTCGGCCTCTTCCCCGGAAGCCGGAACATTGACGGGTTTCTTAAAGTAACGCGTCACGTTGAGGGCGGCCCTAGCCGGGTTTGGCCGGTTCCGCCCGAGACGGCATCTTTTGCAGCAGCGGCGTTTCCCCCTGATGGGCGCGCCGGGAGTCGGATCATGGAATACACGCCCCGTACCGATGGCTTTTACCCTGTTTTGCGGGAACTCGCGGCCAATGCTCCGGATTTTGCCGCTCCGTTGGAGCGCGCCCGTGCGGCCCTTGCCCGCGACCATCTTTCACCTGAGGACTTCGCGGCTCTGCTCTCGCCTCATGCCTCTCCTTTACTGGAGGATATGGCCCGCCGCGCCCATGCCGAAACCCTGCGCCACTTTGGGCGCTCGGTGCAGTTGTTCGCGCCGTTGTATCTGGCAAATGTCTGCACCAATCGGTGCGTCTACTGCGGCTTTCACGCGGGCAGACGCATCCGGCGTCAAATTCTCAAACCCCATGAAATCGAGGTCGAAGCCAAAGCCATGGCCGACATGGGGCTGCGCCGCGTCCTGGTGCTTACCGGCGACGCGCCCAAGGTTACCGGCGCGGACTACATTGCCGAGGGCGTAAGTATTGTCGCCCGGCATATTCCCTCCGTCGGCATCGAGGTCCAGGCCCTGACCGAGGAGGAATACGCCGAAGTGGCCAAGGCCGGGGCCGACGCCATGACCATGTTCCAGGAAACCTACGACGAAGCCCTCTACCCCAGTCTGCACCCGGCCGGACCCAAGAGTTGTTTCGCCTTCCGGCTGGACGCCCCTCACCGGGCCGCTTTGGGCGGCATGCGCGGGCTGACCTTGGGGGCGTTGCTCGGCCTGACCGATTGGCGGCTCGATCTCTTCCATACGGCCATGCACGGGGTGTGGTTGGCCCGGCGCTTTCCCGAGACGGACATCTCCTTTTCCTTGCCCCGTCTGCGCCCGCCCTCAACCGAGTGCGCCGCCGGCAAGGCTCCGGACTTCTCCGGTCTGGCCGTGTCCGACAGGGAATTCGTCCAGGCCCTCACGGCCTTGCGCTGTTTTCTGCCGCATGCGGGCATCACCATGTCCAGCCGCGAAAGCGCCTTCATGCGCGACAACCTCGTGCCCCTGGGCGTCACCCGCATTTCCGCCGGGGTTCGGACTTCCGTGGGCGGGTACACCGAGCCGATTGAAGAAAATCCCGACCCGGTGCAGTTCGTCATCGACGACCCCCGCTCGGTGAGCCAAATGCGCGAGGCCCTCGCCAAGCTCGGCTACACCGCCGTGGGCGCGGATTGGATTTTCCCGGCCGGCGGCGATTTGCCCCTGAGCCAAGGCCTACACCGCTCCCTGGGGCTGGAGTCGACCCCGTGAGCAGACTGCGCGAAGGTCTTGCCCGGTATCTTGCGCCGGAAGCCCTTGAGCGTCTCGCCTCGGTTCGCGTCGGTATCGCCGGGGCCGGAGGGCTTGGGTCCAACGTGGCGGTCATGCTGGTCCGCAGCGGCATCCGGCGTCTGGTGACGGCCGATTTCGACCGGGTGGAGGCCTCAAACCTCAACCGGCAGGCCTTTTTTCCGGAAGATGTGGGCCAGCCCAAAGTCGAAGCCTTGCGGAATCTTTTGTTTCGCCTTGAGCCGGAGCTGGAATATGCCGGCCATGACTTGCGCCTGAACCCGGAAAACGCCCCGGCGCTTTTCGCCGGTTGTGATGTGGTGGTCGAAGCCGTGGACGGGGCCGAAACCAAGGCCGCTCTGTGCTCCGCCCTGCTCCGAGCCGGTTTTTTTATCGTGGCGGCCTCCGGTCTGGCCGGATGGGGCGGCCCGCCCATGCAGGCGCGTCGCGCGGGCGCGAACCTGGTGCTTGTGGGCGACGAAGCCGGCGATGTTTCCGATCAGGCCCCGCCTATGGCCCCCAGAGTGACCCAGGCCGCCGCCCTTCAGGCCGATGCGGTGCTTGCGCATATTTTGGGATAGGAAAAGGCATGCCCCCGGCGGGGAGCTTCGGCCGAAATTCCCTTTGGGCTGAAGGGACCCAAGGGGCCGAGCCCAAATGTTTTTATCCCGGAGCCGATACGTCAAGAAAGCTCTGAATGGAAACACGAACCAAACGGGAGGCCGAACATGAATGTTCTTGACGCCGTGAACACAACTCCGGGACAGCTCTGGACGGAGCCTCTCCAGGAAGATGCGTCGGTCAAAAAAAGGCGGGAAACCCAAGCCCCCGCGACCGACGGCGACACCGTGACCATTTCCGAAGCCGCACGTGAAAAATTGAAAGCGGACGAGACGGACTCGGCCGAAACGGAAGCGGATTCGGAGGAGAGCCAAAAGAATGCCGCGGGTTCCTCCGGGGGGCCGACCAAAGCCGAGGAAGCGCCAAAGGACAGCACGGCCGAGCAGATCGCCCTCCTGCAGAAGCAGATCAAAGAAGTAACCGAACGTCTGGCCAAGGCCAATGAAAAGCTGGCGGAGGCCCAGGCCGGACAGGAACGGGCCAACCCCGACGAGCCGTTGCAGGACGTGGAGTCGCCGGAGGTCAAAGCCGCCCAGATGGAAGTCAACCAGTTGAACAACCAGTTGATGCAGCTTAATCAGCAACTTCAGGAAGCCATGGGCAAAGGCGGCGGAGGAGGAGGCGGCAGCGGGGGCGGCCTTATTCAGGGCACCCGCGCAAGCGCTCCTTCCGGTTCCGGCGGCGTTCCCGGTTCGCGCGGCCCGTTGGATGTCGGAGATATCACCGGGCATATCGGGTGATGCGGCCGAATCCGGCGCTTGCCCGTGCATTTCCATGCGAAGGGGTATCGACGTCCCGCCGGCGCGCCCACGACAACAATTGAAGCAGGAGACGAGATGCCGACGATTCCGCAAACCGATATTTACGCCCTGACCGACTCCGGCCAATGCCTCGGCCGCTCCACCGTTGCGGTGGCCAGCGCCATGATGGAGGCCGGCCTGAAGATTTTGCAGTATCGGGAAAAGAAGAAGCCGAAAGGCGAAATGCTGGCCGAGTGCCTGGAATTGCGTCGCCTGACCCGTGAGGCCGGATGCTGCTTTATCGTCAACGATCACGTGGATCTCGCCCTGGCCTGCGAGGCCGACGGCGTGCACGTCGGCCAGGAGGATCTGCCCTTGGCCGTGGTCCGTAAACTGGTCGGGCCGGACATCATCATCGGCGTTTCCACCCACAACATGGAGGAAGCCCGCGCCGCCGTTGCGGGCGGAGCCGACTATATCGCGGCCGGCGCCATGTTCCCCACCAACACCAAGAAAGATATCGTGCTTTCAGGCCCGGCCTACCTGAAAGAGGTGTCGGCCTGGAGCCCGGTGCCGCTGGTGACCATTGGCGGCATCAACGAAAAAACACTGCCCCCGATCATCGCGGCCGGGGCTCGGTGCTGCGCGATGGTCACGGCCATCACCCTGGCCGAGGATATCCCGGCCAAAGTGGCGGCCCTGCGCGCTCTGATGGCTGCGGAGTTCGTCAAAACGGCGTGACGCCCTTCGTGCCGACACCGCTTGCGGGACCTGGCGACGTTACGCCAAACGCACCCGCCGCGCCCCCGGAGTCAGAGCATATGAAAAGTAAAATGGCTCCAAACAGTTTTTGTTGAAACTTGTTTGCAGGAGGTTTCATGCGCGCATCTCTTCCCGTCACGCTGACTCTGGCCGGTTCCGATTCCGGCGGGGGCGCGGGCGTCCAGGCGGACCTGAAAACCATGACCGCCCTCGGTTGTTTCGCGACGTCCGTGTTTACCGCCTTGACGGCCCAGAACGGCGCGGGGGTGCTCGGCATTCATGAAGTGCCGCCGGATTTCGTCCGCCTGCAGATTCAGGCCGTGCGCGAGGGGTTCCCGGTCAAAGCCGCGAAAATCGGCATGGCCGCCTCCGCTCCCATTGTGGAGACTCTGGCAGACTCTTTGGCCGACAAAGACTTTCCCCTGGTGGTGGACCCGGTGTGCGTCAGCCAGTCCGGCCATAAGCTGCTGCGCGACGATGCGGTGGAAAGCCTGAGAACACGCCTGATTCCCCTGGCCGATCTGCTTACCCCCAACCGCCCGGAAGCGGAGCTTTTGTGCGGCTTTTCCATCGAAACGGAAGAAGACGTCCGTCGAGCCGGGAAAACCCTCATCGACATGGGGGCAAAAGCCGTGCTGATCAAGGCCGGGCACTTTGACGAGCAAGGCGACGAAATGGCGGATCGCCTGATTACGGCCGACGGCTCGCACCTTGCCCTTTCCCATCGGCGCATCCATACCCCGAACAACCACGGCACGGGCTGCACCCTGTCGGCCGCCATCGCCGCGTACCTGGCTCTGGGCGACCCATTGCCCGAAGCGGTGCGCAAAGCTCAGGCCTATTTGGTCCGAGCCCTGGAACACGCCTTTTCGCCGGGCATCGGCGCGGGGCCGCCCCACTTCATGGCCGGCGCGTGAAAAGAATAAACGAAGAGGAGGAGCGGACACCCCACTCCTCCTCTTCGTTTGTCACGTGGTCAATAAACGTTGGTTGTCGGCGTCTTGGACAATGTCGTTCCGACGTCGCCGGGGATAATAAAGCGCTCGTGACGACACCGTCTAGAGCAAATCAACTTTTCAAAGTTGATTTGCTCTGGTGGCCGCGTAAGCGTGCCGCCCGCTTGCGGGTTCGTTCAGAAGTCTTTTGAAATATGGTTTCACAAACATTTTCAAAGTGAAAATGCTCTAGTTGATCTCAATGCCGATGTCCGCCTTCCGATAGGGCTCAAGGCGATAGTCCAGCACGGCGGGCGCTTGGCCTTTGACCAGAAGCACCTCCACCACCTCCACGACGTTTTTCTTCGCCGCTTTGGTGCTGTAACTCACTCGGGCTTTGCATTCCGAGTTGTCCGTAGCCGCCGCGTAAACGACCGCTCCCATGAGGACGCGCTCGGAATATTCCCCCATTTCGGCGCGCAGAGCCCGCAATGTTTTGGGTTTGGAAGGTTCCGGCTCCTTGCCGAGAGACAGAACCCGTTTGGCCGCCGCCGCGAAGTCTTCGGCGTCGAGATCCGCAATCCAGTCCTGGGCGAATATTGTGGCCTGCTCCTTCTCCGCCTGCCATTCGGGAGGAAGGGCCGACATCGTTGCCGCCTCTTCGGCCCAAACGGCCGGAACGACAAAAAACATATTCAAGAGAAGAACGGTAAAAGTCATACGAAGCACATGCATGGAATGGTCGCTCCTTTTTACATGTCAATACGGCGTGCTCGGGTTGCCGACCTTCACCGGCGCAGTTCGTTTTCCACTTGGCACAGCAAGGCGCACAGCTCCTTGCCGCTGCGGGCCACATGCCGGGCCAAGGGCAGCAAGGCCGGGGCCGGTTTGTGCACTCCGGCATAGGCGATGCCCACATCCGCCGTGGCAAACAGCGGGATGTCCCCGGCGCTTTCACCCACGGCCACGACTTTTGCTCCGTTTCGGGCAAGCTCCCGTACCGCTTCGGCCTTATTCAAAATATCTTTGACCGCGATGCGGTCGTTTTTGATCTGGCTGGTAGAGGTGAAAGCGCGGCACCCCAAGCTTTCCGCCAGGGGTTTCACCCAACAATCCAAGTTGCCGGTCACCAGGGCGCAGCAACTGCGGCGTTCCCGGATAAAGGCGGCGATGGCCGGGTCCAGCGGGGTTTCGGCCGTGACGCGTTGGGCTTCAGCCGGGGAAAGATCCCCCAGCATATCCACCCGAGCTCGAAAGGAAACGGCAAAGGCATCGTCTCCCTGTACAGCCCGTCGGGTAAGACGTTCCATTTCCTCACGCAGGCCGAGGCGTTCGGCCAGGCGCGGCAGAATCTCCTCGGTGGTGACGGTGCCGTCGAGGTCGAAGGCGAAGAAAACATCCGGCATGCTGTGCTCCGTTTCGCGGGCGAAGGTAGCCGGATGATGCCGGGGCGGTCAAGAACTCCGGGGAGCATTTACGTGCGGATTCAGTTGGCCTTTGACGATGGGGGGGGGAGCGGCATAAGCCTGGGCTCTGTGAGGTAAGCGGCAATGGGGACGAATCTCCGGGCTCCCTATTGTCGGCATGCCCGTGCCTTGCGCGGGCGTGCCGACAGATGAGGGGGACTGGGGGGAATCATTCCCCCCAGGGTATTTTTCAAGGATGCTGCATGCTCCGAATCTCCAGGTGATCCCGGCGGACCATTTCCAGGGGCAGGTTGTTGTGCCAGTGGCCGCTTGCCGAGGCCCAGAAATAGAAGAGAAAGACCGCGAAGAGCATGCCCACGGCCGGGAACAACGCGGGCAGAATTTGAAATCGCTTGCCCCAGCCCAGGCCGAAGTTCAGGCAACCGGGAACCGGGCAGGCGGAAACACATTCGCCGCAGCCCACGCATTCCGGCCCGGAGATACGTTCTCTGACATGCACCGTGATTCTCGAGGGGCAGGCCCCGGTGCAGCGTCTGCAATTGATGCACGACTCGTTGTCGCGTCGCACCGCCGTGGGGGAGAACATGGAGAACAGGCCGAGCAACGCTCCGTAAGGGCAAAATCCCCGGCACCAGAAACTGGGAATAAGAATCGAGCCGAGGGCAAGAGCGCCCAGAATCACCACCACCATGAGCGACGGCGGCATGAAAAAGAGCAGCATCTTGGTGTCGGCCACCCGGTAATATTCGGTGCGGATGAAGCTTTCCAGCCCCATCGGCGGAATGTCGATAAGCACGATTTTCACAAAAAAGGCCAGCAGCAGATACTTGGGAACGGTCAGCAAGACGGAGACGAAACGCGGCAAAGGCCGGACAATGCCCAGACGTTTGCCCAAGCGGTGCAGAACGCCCGAAATCGCGCCCACCGGGCACAAGTAGCCGCAAAATCCTTTGCGGAACAGGAAGGCCGTGACCAGCGCCATAATCATGATGGTCAGCCCGGCCGGATGGATGGGATCATAATTGCCGGTCAGCAGCAGGCGTTTCAGCCCGACCAGGGCGCCGATGGGCAAAAACGCCTCCACCGAGGGGGGGCGGGAGACAAACGTTTCCGTCTCGCCCAGCGCCCACATGGCATAGGCGAAAAATCGCGCGCCCACATACGCGAAAAACAGCAGAAAGGCGTGCTGGACAATGCGGTGGGCTGTGGCGGGACGGATCGGGGACTCGGACCGGGAAGCATTGGAATTCATGGCGGGCTCGTCAACTGAATGTGATTGGAGAGTCTTCCTTAAGCAAAAGGGCTCGGCCTGTAAACTCCCCATCTTTGTTGGGATTTGGCGAAACTCCCTATGCCGATGAGGGTATAATTTCCTCTTTCATCGCTCTTTTCACTGAAGGAAAAACGCGCTATAGGAAGGGTTGTCCGCCGGCCTCCGGCCCACCTCAGCCACAAGAAAGAACGAATGCGCGCCGTACAGTTGTTGACCGGTTTCCTTGATTCCATCGTGGGCGAACTGGGTTTCTCCAAGCCTGCGAAAGCCGTCATCGAACCTCCCAAAGATAAAAAATTCGGCGATCTCGCCGCGAACTATGCCCTTGTGCTGGCCAAAGACACCGGGAAAAACCCGCGGGAACTGGCCGGCCTTTTGGCCGAAAAACTTCGCACGGCATCGCCGGAGATCGCCTCCGTGGAAATCGCCGGGCCCGGCTTTTTGAACGTCACCTTTGCTCCGGCCTTTCGCCAGGCCGTCATTCCGCTCATCGAAAACGCCGGCGACAACTACGGATCTTCCGACCTCGGCGCCGGCAAAAAGCTGCAGGTGGAGTTCGTTTCCGCCAACCCCACCGGGCCGCTGCACATCGGCCACGGCCGGGGCGCGGCCATCGGCGACTCCCTGTGCCGGGTCATGCGCTTCGCGGGCTACAATGCCGAAGCCGAATACTACATCAACGACGCCGGGAAGCAGATGCGCACCCTTGGGCTTTCCATCTGGCTGCGCGCCCTGGAACTGACGGGCAAACGCTCCGAGCCCTTCCCCGAAGACTGCTACAAGGGCGAATACATCATCGACATCGCCCGCGAGCTGCTTGCGAAAGACCCCGGCCTGACCGAGCGCCCCGAGGCCGAAGGCCAGGACGTCTGTTACGAATACGGCCTGAAGGACATCTTTGACGGCATCAAAAAGGATCTGCTCGACTTCGGCGTGCACCACGACGAGTGGTTTTCCGAACGTTCCCTGGTGGAATCCGGGGCTGTGGAGCAAACCCTTGAGGATCTCAAACGTTCCGGCCGGGCCTTTGAGCAGGACGGCGCACTGTGGTTCCGCACCACCGAGCACGGCGACGACAAAGACCGGGTCCTGCGCAAGTCCGACGGCACCCTGACCTATTTCGCTTCGGACATCGCCTATCACGCAGACAAGTACCGGCGCGGTTTCGACCGGGTCATCGACGTGTGGGGCGCGGACCACCACGGCTACATCCCCCGGATGCGCGCCGCCGTCGCCGCCCTGGGCAAAGAACAGGAAGCCTTTGACGTGGTGCTGGTGCAGTTGGTCAACCTCCTCCAGGGGGGCGAGCAGATCGCCATGTCCACCCGGGCCGGAAAGTTCGAGACCCTGGCCGATGTGCTGGCCGAGGTGGGCTCCGACGCCGCCCGCTTCATCTTCCTGTCGCGTAAGAGCGACAGCAAATTGGACTTTGACCTGGAGTTGGTCAAGCAGCGCACCATGGACAACCCCGTCTACTATGTGCAATACGCCCACGCCCGGATCGCGGCGGTCGGACGCCGGGTGAACGAGCAGAATGGCCCCACCCCGGCCGAGGCGGATCTTTCGCTGCTGGTCGCCGAAGAAGAACTCGATTTGCTGCGTCTTTTGGATCGTTTTCCCCAGGCCGCCCGGGATGCCGCCCACATGGCTTCCCCGCATTTCATCAGCCATTACCTGATGGAACTGGCCGGTCTGCTGCACCGGGCGTATGCGGTTTTACCCGTCATGGGAGCGGAAAACAGGGCTCTGGGGGCCGCCCGTTTGCGGCTTCTGAACGCCGTGGCCCAAACGTTGCGCAACGGGCTCACCCTGCTGGGCGTGTCCGCGCCGAAGAGCATGTAAATGAATCATGCGATCAAGCCGGGCGCGCCGGCCAAGAAGTCCCGGGGCGTCACCCTGCACCTGCGTATCCCCACTCTGATCGGAGGGCTGTTGGCCCTTCTCGTGGGATTGGTCTGGGTGTTCATTCTCGGGATTCTCGTCGGCCGCGGGCAGGCGCCGGAGCAGCAGATTCCGCAAATCGCCGGACTGATGCCGAAAGTGGAGGCCTCCGCCCTGCCCCCGCCGCAGATAGCCGAGCCGCCCGCGCCCACGGTCATTCCCGAAGAAGAATTGTCGTACACCCGCATTCTGCGGCCGGAGAGCGCCGCCGTCCAACGCGGTCCCACGCCGCCGACCCCGGCCAAACCCGATCAGCAAAAGCCCGCGACGGAAAAGCCCCCGGTGGTCGACGACGCGAAAAAGGAAGTGTTCGACTACGTGTTCCAGGTGGCCGCCTACAAAGCGGCCGACCCGTGCGACAGACTGGTGGAAAAGTTGAAAAAGGCCGGCCTCAAGTGCTCGACGGAAAAGACTGAAGGCAAAAACGTCACGTGGTACAAAGCCTTGGTGACGCTCCGGGGAACCACCGAAGAAGCCAAAGCTCTGGAGGCCACACTCGCCGCCCATAAGCTTTCCGCCCCGCTGCTGCGCTCGAAAAAGCCCGTGACACGGTGATATTTGACTTCCCGGACGATACGTTTTAGTTCTCGTCCGGCATGCGTTCTGTCGCGACGATAAAACGGAGTTCCGCCCGCTTCCATGTCTCCATCCACCCTTTTGTTCGAACCCGTGGCCGGGCTTGGCCGCGTTGTCCTATCCATGTTGGGAGAGATGGGGGCCATGGCGCTGTTCCTTTTGGACGGCCTGCGGCACATGTTTTCGTCTTTGCGTCAGGCGCCCAAAGTCCTGCGCCAACTGTACGTCATCGGCGCGGGTTCCTTTTTTTTGATCACCCTGATCGGCTTGTTCACCGGTATGGTTTTGGGCCTGCAGGGCTACTACGTGCTGGCCAGCGTGGGGTCCGAGGGGTTTCTCGGGTCCTTCGTCGCCCTCACCTTGATCCGTGAGCTCGGCCCCACGTTGACGGCCATCATGATTACCGGGCGAGCCGGGTCGGCCATGGCCGCCGAGATCGGCGTCATGCGCATCACCGATCAAATCGACGCCCTGGAGGTCATGGACATCAACTCCATGGCCTATCTGGTGACCCCGCGCTTCACGGCCGCGCTCATCACCTTCCCCCTGCTCACCTCGGTCTTCAACATCGTCGGCATCGTCGGCGGCTGGCTGACCGGCGTTCTTATGTTGGGGGCCAACGAAGGCGTCTATTTCGGGCGTATTGACGACTACGTCCGTTGGACCGACGTCTCCGGCTGCCTGACCAAGTCGTTGATCTTTGCTCTGTGTGTGGTGACGGTGTGCTGCTACAAAGGCTATTTCGCCCACATGCGCAAAGACGGCATGGGGCCGGAAGCGGTCGGCAACGCCACCACATCGGCCGTGGTGTTGTCCTGCGTGCTGCTGCTTGTGGCCGACTACGTATTGACCTCTTTCCTGTTGTGACGCCATGGCCGAAAGCACCTGGACCATAGATTTGCAGCATCTGCGCCTGGGTTACGGCGAGACCGTAGTGCTTTCGGATGTGCATACCGTGCTTCCGGCCGGGAAAATTTCCGTGGTCTTGGGGGGGTCCGGCTGCGGCAAGTCCACCCTGCTGCGCCACATCATCGGCCTTTCCCGCCCCATGGCCGGAAAAATCATTTTGGGCGGGCACGATCTTTTCGCATTGCCATATAAGCAGTTCCGTCGTATCCGCCGGAGCATGGGCGTGCTGTTTCAGGACGGCGCTTTGCTCGGTTCGCTTTCGGTGGCCGAAAACGTTGCCCTGCCGCTTACCGAGCACACCCGGCTGCCGGCGAAGATCGTGCGTGAAATCGTGTTGCACAAGCTTGCGTTGGTCGGCTTGGCCGACTTTGCCGACTATTACCCTTCGGAACTTTCCGGCGGCATGAAAAAACGCGCCGGGCTGGCCAGGGCCATCGTCACGGATCCCCCCATCCTGCTGTGCGACGAGCCCACCTCCGGCCTGGATCCGATCAATGCGGCCCGCATGGATGAACTTTTACTGTCCATGAAAGAGCGTTTTCCCGGCATGACGATCGTTTCCGTCAGTCACGATATGGCCGGGGTGAAGGCCGTGGCCGACCACGTGCTGGTGCTGCACGAGGGGCGGGCCGTCTTCAGCGGCTCCCGGGAGGCTTTGGAAAACACGGATAATCCCTATCTGCGCCAATTTTTGGAGCGCAGAACCCTGGATAGGGACACGGGCGGCGACGACCCGCGTCTGCATCTTTCCGAGTCGGTTCGCCGCATGATGCACGACGCCCTGGCCGGACGCCTGGAATCACGTTCCGAGAAGGTTGACCCATGAAAAAATATCATCAGGAATTTTCCGTCGGCCTTTTTGTGCTTGCCGGCCTCCTTTGTCTTGGGTATCTCACGGTCAAACTCGGCAAGATGGAAGTCTTCGGCCAGGACGGCTACACCGTCAAAGCCGCTTTCTCTTCCGTTGCCGGGCTGCGAACCGGAGCCACGGTGGAAATGGCCGGCGTGCCGGTCGGCCGGGTGACGAAAATCGGGCTCGACCCAAAAACTTTTTTCGCCCAGGTCGAATTGCGCATTGACCCGGACGTGCGTTTGACCGAAGATTCCATCGCCTCGGTCAAGACCAGCGGTCTGATCGGCGACAAATACATCAGCATCTCGGCCGGCGGCGGGGACCCCCTGTCCGACGGCGATCGATTGACGGAAACCCTCCCCGCCTTCGACCTGGAAAAGGCCATTGGGGAGTTTATCCACGGAGGAGTGAAATGAAAAATATCCTGCGCGCCGTTTTGCCGCTGCTGTTTACGGCCTGCCTCGCGACGGCCGCCGCCGCCGCGGAATCGGAAGCCCGTCAGGCTCTGGAGCAAAAGGTCGGCAATGTGTTGCATATTCTCGACACCGCCGATCTGAACAGCCCGGAGGCCCGTCTCGCGGCGCTGAATAAAGTTCAGGCGGAGATCGCCGGCCTGTTCGACTTCAAGGAACTTTCGGCCCGCACCGTCGGCCCGAGTTGGACTTCCTTCACCGAAGATCAAAAAAACCGCTTCACCGACGCCTTCACCACGCTGTTGCGCACCACCTATGCGGAAAAGCTTGAAGGCTACGACGGCGGAACCGCGACCTACACCGGTGAAACCATGAACAGCAAGGGTGACAGGATTGAAATCCGCACCCGGATCGCTCTCAAGAATTCCACCGTGGGCGTGGACTACCGCATGGCCCAAAAAAGCGCCGGTTGGCTGGTCTACGACGTTATTGTCGAAGGCGTCAGTTTGGTGCAGAATTACCGCTCGCAGTTTCAAGACCTTTTGGTTAAAAATGACGCCGAGTACTTGATTGCGCAAGTGCAGAAAAAAGCCCGGGAAATGACGGAAGTCAAACCGGCGGAGCGTTGATGGTGATACGATCGAGTCTCACACGGCTTTCGGGCCGCCTGTTGCTGTGCGCGCTGCTGTGTTTGGGCGCGCCCGCGTTCGCGTCCGCCGCCACCACGGCCGAGCTGGACGCGGATGAAGACTACCTTGACGACGTGGGGCCCGTGGTGCCCGACCCGCTTGAGGGGTGGAACCGCGCCATGCACAGCTTCAACGACGGGTTCATTGAATATGCCGCCCGACCGGCTTACGACGCGTATGAATTCGTGACGCCGTCCTTTTTCCGTACCGGCGTGAACAACTTTTTTCACAACTTGGCCTTTCCCGTCCGTTTCACGAATAATCTTTTGCAGGGCAAGGGCCGCGCCGCCGGCGTGGAAATGTCCCGCTTTGTCCTGAACACCACCGCGGGCCTTGGCGGCTTCATTGATGTGGCCAAGAACCACAAAACCATCGTTCCGGTGGATGACGATGAAGATTTCGGCCAGACCCTGGGGGTCTGGGGCGTGGGCGAAGGCTTCTACATTGTTTGGCCCATTCTTGGGCCTTCCACGGCCCGCGACAGTGTGGGGATGGGTGTGGACTACTTTCTGGACCCGGTCACCTACATAAAACCCGGCGAACTTGCCGCCGGGGCGGCCGTTTTCCGGAGCTTCAACAAGCTGGACGACATTCTGGATCAATACGACGCCGTCAACGAACTCGCGGTCGAACCCTACAGTTCGTTCCGCAACGCCTACATCCAGCACCGCCGGGCCAGACTCGACCACTGAGACGTGGGCTTCCCCGCCGGGCGTCTGTCGGAGTTGCGCGATCAGGTCGGCATTGAACGAAAGAAAGCCGGTTTCGGGATGAGCGCTTCGCCCGGAACCGGTTTGTTTTGTGGGCAAAAAGGATCTTCCTTTGATTGGGCCTTGCCTGCCGTTATATTCGCTGGTATTGGAAACGACGCTGTTTTGTATTTTTAAGGAGTACCCATGACCGCTCAGGACAACCCCTCAATCGCCGCCGAGGCCCCTTCCGTTGAAACTCCGGCGGATTCCACGGCCGAACAGTCGTTCGCGGAAATGTTCGCGGAACACGAAAGCGAGCAGGCCCCCCAATCTCGGCTCACGCCCGGTCAACGGGTGACGGTCCGCGTGGTGGCGATCACGGCGGATACCGTGTTTGTCGGCACCGGCGCGAAAGTCGACGGCATTGTGGACCGCGAAGAGCTGGAAGTGGACGGCGAACTGCCCTACAAGGTGGACGACACCTTGGACCTGTACGTCGTGAACGTCACTTCTCAGGAAGTCAAACTTTCCAAGATCATCCGCGGCGCCGGAAACCTGGCCGCCCTGGAGGAAGCCCGCGAAGCCGGCCTGCCCGTTGAAGGCAAGGTTACGGCGCAAATCAAGGGCGGTTTCGCCGTGGACATCATGAAGCGCCGCGCGTTCTGCCCCGCCGGACAAATCGACCTGCGTCCGCTGGAAGACCCGGAATCCGTGATCGGCAAAACGCTGCCCTTCCTGATCACCAAGCTGGAAAAAGGCGGCCGCAACATTGTGGTTTCGCGCCGGATGATTCTGGAGCAGGAACAGGCCGAACACCGCGACGCGCTGCTCGAAAAAGTCTCCGTGGATGACGTGATCGAAGGCACGGTCAGCAGACTGGCTCCCTTCGGCGCCTTTGTCGAACTGGCTCCCGGAGTGGAAGGCATGGTTCATCTCTCCGAACTTTCCTGGACCCGCGTGGGCAAGGCCGATGAGGCCGTCACCGTCGGCGACAAGGTACGGGCCAAGATTCTCGGCATTGATCGCGGCGAAAAAGGCGTACGTATTTCGTTGTCTTTGCGCCGGGTCATGGATGATCCCTGGAAGAGCGCTCACGAACGCCTTCACCCCGGCGACGTGGTTTCCGGCAAAGTGGTGCGCACGGCCCAGTTCGGCGCGTTTGTCGAGGTGCTCCCCGGCGTGGAGGGATTGGTCCATATCTCCGAACTTTCCTATGAACGGCGCATCTTGAAGACCGAAGACGCCGTTGTGGCCGGCGATGTGGTCCAAGTGATGGTCAAAGACATCGACCTGGACAAGCGGCGCATCTCGCTGAGCATGCGCGACGTGGCCGGCAACCCTTGGGACACGGTGGAAGAAACCCTCACCCTGGATGCCGAAGTCACCGGCACGGTTGAAAAACGCGCTCCCTTCGGGTTGTTCATTGCCGTGGCCCCCGGCCTGACCGGGCTTATGCCGAACTCGGCGTTGCAGCAGTCCAAAAGCAAAGCTTCCCTTGAGCGCCTCGGCCCCGGTGAACCCGTGACCGTGCGGATCAGAGAGATCGATGCCCAAAACCGGCGGATTTCCCTGGCTCCGGCCGACGCCGCCGATACGGACACCGCCGAGGAAAAAGACTGGAAGCGCCACGCGCCCAAACCGGCCCCCCGGCCTTCCATGGGTACTCTCGGCATGGCCTTGAAAGCCGCTATGGAAAAGAAGAAGTAAGAAGCTCGTTCCGCAGAAAAGCGAACGGCCGTCGGAGAATGTCTCTTCGGCGGCCGTTTTGTATGCGAATTCCCACGTCCGGCGCGGGGCTCTCAAAGTATGTGCAGGCTCCGTGCCTGTTCGATAAGAGTGCGGGAGCGGGTGGCGGCGCTATGCGCTCTTCGCCGTTTTTTCTTCCTGCATCATCTGCATTTGCGCTTTCATGGCTTGAAGATCATGAAGTCTTTCATCCAGACGTTTCTGCACCGGCTTGCTTAAGCGGAGTTTTTCCTCCAACTCTCCTTCTCCCCCCATGATCGACTCATAGGTGGCGGTGAGTTCTTTCACTTCCTCTTCGAGCTTGTGTATCTCGGCGGCGAGTTCTTTTGCGTCCGCCCGCTTTCCATTGACTATGGGGCTGCCGAAATTGTTCTTGGCTTGGTCCTCAATACGGGTATCATCGGAATCGTCGTCCGCATCATCGCTGGAGTTGTCGTGGCGCTTTTTCGCGTCCATGTCTTTGATGATTCGGTCGGAGGCCGCATCTTCGCCGTCTTCGCTCGTCGCTTCTTCCGTGGCCACCGCTTTGGCATAGCCCATGGCTTCCTCGGCAAACGTATCCGACTTTAAGAAAGCAATAAACTCGGCACGGTCCATTCTTTTTGTTTTCTTCCCACCAACATGCGCTTGTTGGAAAAAACTGTTTTTTGCAAGTTCCTGCTCGGTATCGTTCTTTTCTTCCGCGCCGTCCGAGCCATTTTTCATGGCAAGGTATTTCTCAAGCGCTTCGCTGGAAAAAGAAACGGTATCACGAACGGCCGCCTTACCGCTTTTCTCCATATCCGTGGAGTCCGCCACCCGACTCTGCTTAGTGGAGGCGCCGTCAGTCTGGAAGAGGGAAGCATAGGAGGAAACTCCATTGATATACATTATGCGCCTCCGTATACGATCTTTCATGGGAGGGAAAAATTTTCCTGTCATGATGGGGAAGCATAATATATACCAAAGTATTTATAAGGATATTTTTTCTCTTTCATACCTGCTGCGTAAAGCACGACCTGCGCCATGCAACGTCCCAAGCATGGAATAGAGAGGGGTGCCGTCTCAGATGAGATGGCCCCACCTTCAGAGCCCCCGCAATGTGGTTGGTCTAAAGAGCAGGCCGGAACCCTCCCTGCGGAGAATCCCGGCCTGTTTGTTGACGCAAAAACGTTCGACTACAGATTTTTGGCCAAGGTTCCTCTGGTCACTCGTCCTTGGCGCAGCTTGGTGCCAAGGGCGGCGTCTTCGTTGGAAAGGGCCAGACGCGCCCGTTCCAGATCGTCGCGAACGGACCAAGCCACGGTTCCGGCCGGGTAGTAGCCGGGCAACTGCACCTTGCCGTCAATGGTGAATTGGATCGTCATGTCGCCCAGATAGACGACCTCGCCCCGGCTTACCGTGAACGCGGCGATCAGCGGCGTCTTGCCGTCTTTGGCCAGACCGGTGCTGCGCAAAGCCGAGGTGATGTGGCCGGACTTCGCGCCTTTTTCCGTATTCACCTGTCCAAGCGCAGTGACTTTGGAGAGATTGGGGTCGATGTCGAAGACGTTGGAAGGCAGAGCCGGACCGGTATCTTCAGAATACAGCACGTAGGTCAGCACGTAGCGGCCCGGGGGCAACGTGACCATGTCGTATTCCTTGGCGGTCTGCTGGGTGCCCGCCGCGAATTTTGAGGTCACCATGTACAGTTGGCCGCTTTCCATATGCAGCCAACGTGTTTCCGCCGGCGTGCCCCAGGGGCTGGAAACGCGCATGACCACCAAAGCCTTTTCGCCGTTGTTCACCGCCCCGGCGTCGATTCTGGCCATGGATCCGGTAAAGGGCGTGCGCCCGCCGGTGGTGCAGCCGGCCGTGACAAGCACCGCGAACAAAAACAGGGAAAACAAACGAGATATACGCATAGAGTCTCCTTTAACGGGTTTTTCCGTGAACTATGGGTTGACCCGCGAAAAGCCGATTCGTTTCCGGCGGCAGGCGCACGGGAAAATGGCAATTCAGCGGCGAAAATTGATTGCGAAACAGCCCTTAACGCACATTTCCCAAATACACATGGCGCAATCTGGCCTCTGCCGCAGCCTTGAACTGCCGGAGCAACTCCACGTCCGTGGCCGGCGCCGTGAATTTATGGGCCGGAAAATACCGCGAAAGATGCAGGGGAATATCTGGGGAAAGCTCGGCAATCCACTCCACTTCGGCCGCGAATTCGTCCGGGTTGTCGGAAATCCCCGGCACCACCAGGGTGGTCAGTTCCACATGGGCGCCGGCTTCCCGCAACAGACGAATGCTTTGTTGCGCGCGTTCGCGATCCCCGCCCATACGGGTATAGGCCGTGGGAGAAAAGGTCTTGAGGTCGACGTTCGCGGCGTCCACAACCGGGGCCAAGTCGGCCAGACAGGCGTCGCTCATCATGCCGTTGGTCACCAGAACCACGGCGATGCCGGCTTCGCGCAGCAACGGCGCGGCGGCAAGAATGTACTCGGCCTGCAGGGTCGGTTCATTGTAGGTGAAGGCAACGGAAGAAAGCCCCAGTTCGCGCAGCTTGCCGAGCAACTCGGGAACCGACAGCTCCACCAGGCGGGGAGCCCCCTTGGGCTGGGCTATTTCATGATTCTGGCAAAAAGGACAGTGCATGGTGCAACCCACGCTTCCCAAAGAGAAGATGAAGCTGCCGGGCCGGAAGCGGTACAACGGCTTTTTTTCCATGGGATCCACGGCCATGGAGGTGAAACGCCCGAGAAAAGGCGATTCCAGGGCCGTCTCTCCGCCCCGGCGCACGCCGCACCACCCCTTGCCGCCGATCGGAATCAGGCAGTTGTGGAAGCACAAGCCGCAACGGTAGGCGCGCCGCTCCGCGTCTTTTTCCATCGGCTCCGCCGCCCACCACCGCGCCGGCAACATCTCAGTCCTCCGGATAGCGGGTCACGGTGAAGCGCTGGAACCGCGCCCCGGAAATATCCTGAATCCCCGCTTTGTGCGCCGCGATGGAAACCTGTTGCTCCACGGTGTCCACGCCGTCCAGATCCGGCAGGAGTAAGCCGCGTCGCTCGCCCTTGGTGATGATCACACCGTAATGCTTGGGGTCCAGGTGTTCGATGTCGGTCTGCTCGGGCCGGCTCAAAACATCCACGGAAAAACGCACATTGGCGAGCTCTTCCGAGCGCAGCGGCGGAAAGCGCGGGTCGCGGGCCGCCGCGGAAACGGCGTTCATCACGATTTCGCGCCCCAGATCGGCCGCCAGGGGCAGGATGGTGCCGATGCAGCCGCGCAACACGCCTTCCCGGGTTTTGATGGAAACAAAGCAGGCTTTCTGCGGGTTCCACAGGGAGGCATCCGGGTTCAAAGCCAGGATTTCCTTTTCATCCAGCTCGGGCACGTCGCGCAAATGCCGGGTCACCGCCAGACGGGCCAGGGCCGGGTACGGGTGCACGGGATTGGCCCGTTCGCCGTTCCACAACGCCGTACAGTACCCCACTCCGAACGGCCCTTCGTAAGAAAAGACCTGAAGCGGCACGCCGGCAAGGCCGAGCAGGGTCAAAACCGATCGCAGGCCGCATTCTCCCGCCCCTTCAAGGGTTCGAGGGGAAAGATCGAGCAGGATTCCGGGGTCGCCGGTTTTTAGGGCTTCCACAACGGCGGCGTCAAAAACCGCGCCCTCGGCGTTGTAGCCGGCCGGAGCCTCCGGCGAAAGCCGGTGCGACAAATCGCCGCTGGCCAGCAGCGCCCAATTTCCCGGCACCGTGTATCGGCGCAGGGCCTTGCCCAGAGTGAGCGCCTGCCGGGGGCTCAAGCCGATGGGGCAGGAAACCATCACGGCGGGGGGGCCGTCGGGCCAAACTTCCTGCAGGGCGGTCATAGGCACTTGAGTGCCGTGGTCGCGGGAAATATCCGGCGTCGACCCGGCCTTGACCGGCAGGCCCGACTCGGCCAGATAGGCGGCCAGCATGCTGAGCTCTTCCAAAGGAACCCGGGCGTTCCCTCCCACGTCCGGCGCGCCGAACGCGGCCAACGTGCCGTACACCCGAGGCGCGTTGTTCAGGTACAACGCGCCGGGCGCATACGGCTGATGCGGGGAAAGAATCAGCAGTACTTCCGGGCGCGGCAGTTTGCGCAGGTTTTCCACCATCTGGCGGATGCCGCTGAGGGTGGCGCCGGCTTCGGTTTCCCGTCCTCGGCCGATTTCCGGCAGAATGATCGGCGGATGCGGCATCAGGGCCGCCCAGACCCAGGGCATAGGAGCCTCCTTATGTGTCATTCCATGATACCGAAAAGTTCCGCAAGTAGGAACCCCCGTTGCCGCGCTTTATCAATCGAGCCGGTGGGACCGCCTCTTGAAGATCTTCCGATTCCTGAGTACTCTTGCTGAGTTCCGTCTTCGGACGAGCCTTCTTCAACCATTTTTTCGCAAGGAATCGCTATGCATATCGTGACGGGCGGCGCGGGTTTTATCGGCAGCGCGCTGATCTGGATGCTCAACGAAGCGGGCATCGACGACATTTTGGTGGTGGACAACCTGGGAACCTCGGAAAAATGGAAAAATCTGGTCAACCGACGTTTCTCCGCCTACATGCACCGGGATGACTTTCTGCGCGCCGTGAAAGAAGACGCCTTCGGCCGGGTGGACGCCGTCCTCCATATGGGAGCCTGTTCGGCCACCACCGAGCGTGACGCCGACTTTCTCATGCGCAACAACCTGGAATACACCAAAACGGTATGCCGCTACGCTTTGAACAAAGGCGCCCGCTTTATCAACGCCGGCTCGGCGGCGACCTACGGCGACGGGTCCCTCGGCTTTGACGACGCTCCTGCGGGCATCCGCGCGCTCAAGCCCTTAAATATGTATGGATATTCCAAGCAGCTTTTTGATCTGTGGCTGCAACGCGAAAACCTGCTTGACGCCGTCGCTTCCCTGAAGTTCTTCAATGTATACGGCCCCAACGAGCAGCATAAGGGCGACATGCGCAGCGTGATCAACAAAGCCTTTCATACGATCTCCGAAATCGGAAAGATGCGCCTGTTCCGCTCTACGGACCCTCAATACGCCGACGGCGGCCAGATGCGCGACTTC
This sequence comes from Desulfovibrio sp., assembly GCA_031551885.1. Lineage (GTDB taxonomy): Bacteria > Desulfobacterota > Desulfovibrionia > Desulfovibrionales > Desulfovibrionaceae > Frigididesulfovibrio. The sequence goes on along the minus strand of JAVBMX010000025.1, from coordinate 22,370 downwards.
GTCTACATTAAAGACTGCACTGCGGTCATCGCATGGTTGCTGCGCAACCCGCACGTCAACGGCATTTTCAACCTGGGCACGGGCACGGCCCGCACCTGGAACGATTTGCTCAAAGCCGTGTTCACCGCCATGGGCAAGCCCGTGGACATCGAATACGTGGACATGCCCGAACACCTGCGCGGCAAATACCAGAACTTTACCGAAGCCCGGATGGACCGCCTGCGCGCCGCCGGGTACACCACGCCCATGCAAAGCATCGAAGCCGGCGTGACCGACTACGTGCAAAACTACCTCATGGCCCCGGACCCTTATCTGTAAGCCGCAAGAACGGCAATTCGGCAATATGGTTTCATAGACAATTCCAAAGCCAAACTGTCCCAGGAGTCCCCCCATGCCCTCCGCCCTTTCCCGCCGCGCCCTTATCGCCGACCTGTTGCAGGCCGAAGCGCCCCGTTCTTCCCTTTTGGTTTGCGGTTGGGTGCGTACCCGCCGCGACGCCAAGGATCTCACCTTCCTGGAAATCAACGACGGTTCGAGCCTTTCCGGTATCCAAATCATTGTGGATGCGAACAGCCCGGCCCATCCGTTGTCGGCCGACATCAACACCGGCGCGTCCGTGACCGTTGAGGGCGCTTTGGTCGAGTCTCCCGGCAAAGGGCAAAAGTGGGAAGTCCAGGCCCACAGCGTGACCATGCTGGGAGGAGCGGATCAAGAAGCCTTCCCTCTTCAGAAAAAGCGCCATTCGGACGAATTCTTGCGTACCATCGCCCACCTGCGGCCGCGCACCAACAAATTTGGGGCCATGTTCCGCATCCGCTCCGAAGCGGCTTTCGCGGTACATGAATACTTCCGCGAGAACGGGTTTTTCCATGTCCATACGCCCATCTTGACCGGGTCGGACTGCGAAGGCGCGGGCGAAATGTTCCGGGTCACCACCTTGCCCCCGGCTCCCGAGAAAGACCCCAAGGAAGGCCAAAACATTTTTGAGGACGACTTCTTCGGCCGTGAATGCAGCCTGACCGTTTCCGGCCAATTGGAAGCGGAAAACATGGCCCTGGCTCTGGGGAAGGTTTACACCTTCGGCCCCACCTTCCGGGCCGAGAACTCCAATACCCCGCGCCATTGCGCCGAGTTTTGGATGATCGAGCCGGAAATGGCCTTTGCCGACATTGAAGACAACATGGACCTGGGTGAAAACCTGACCCGCGCCGTGGTCCGCCGCATTTTGGAGCGCTGCGCCCCGGACGTGGATCTTTTCAACCGCTTCGTGGACACCGACCTGCTCAAGCGCCTGGAAAAGCTGATTGATGAACCGTTCGCCCGGATCACCTACACCGAAGCCGTGGAGATCCTCCAAAAAAGCGGCCGGAAGTTTGAGTATCCCGCGTTCTTCGGCACCGATCTGCAGACCGAGCACGAGCGTTTTCTGGCCGAAGAGCACTTCGGCAAGCCGGTCATCGTGCGCGACTACCCCACGGCCATCAAAGCCTTTTACATGCGCCGCAACGACGACGGCAAAACCGTCGCCGCCATGGACGTGCTCGTGCCGCGCATCGGCGAGCTCATCGGCGGCAGCCAACGCGAAGATCGCCTCGACATGCTCCAAAACCGGATCACCGAGATGGGCCACAAGATCGAAGACTACTGGTGGTATCTTGATCTGCGCCGGTTCGGCTCCGTGCCCCACGCCGGGTTCGGCATGGGTTTTGAGCGTCTGCTTATGCTCCTGACCGGCGTCACCAATATCCGCGACGTGATCCCGTTCCCCCGCACCCCGCGCAGTTTGGAGTTTTAGGGGGAGAAAGGGGAAAGGGAAAGAAGAAGAGTGTGCCTCGGGGGAAGGGAGGGGATTTTTTGTAAAAAATCCCCTCCCTTCCCCCGAACCCCCTTCCCTCCCTTTAAAATTTTGATTTGTGGTTACGAAAGGCGCGGCAGCATGCGAGGCGCAGCCCATGTGCGTCGGTCAGACAAAGAGCAAGCCGGTAATGCCGATCAATCCTCACCGGGAGCCGAGAATATGCCAAACACCCCCTGCGATCTGCTGCTGACCGCCGACTACGTCCTCACCCAGGACGAAGAGCGTACAGTCATCGAAAACGGTTTTGTGGCCGTCCATAACGGAAACGTCCTGGCCGTCGGACCACAAAAGCGGGTTTCCGACTATGCTCCGGTCCGCCGCCTTGATCTGGGCGCGGCATTGATCATGCCCGGCCTGGTCAATGCCCACACTCACGTTTCCATGACCTTTCTGCGCGGCTTTGCCGATGACCTGCCCCTCCTGGAATGGCTCAACAACCACATTTTTCCGGTGGAAAAGCACCTGACCGCCGAGATTGTCGAGTTGGGCACCCTGCTCGGTTGCGCGGAAATGACCCGCACCGGCACCACGGCCCTTCAGGACATGTACCTGATTGAAGACGCCGTGATCTCCGGCGTGGACAAAGCCGGACTCAAAGCCCGCCTGGGCGACGGCATTTTCGCTTTTCCCACCCCGCGTTGCCCGAGCGTCGACGCCTCCTTTGACTTGGCCCGTCGCCATGCCGACCTCGTCAAAGACAAAAAACGGCTACGCACGGGGGTCATGCCCCACACGGTTTACACCACCACTCCGGAGATTTTGGAACGCTGCAAGGCCCTGGCCGACGAACTGCATCTTCCCCTGCACATCCACGCGGCAGAATCGCCCGCCGAAACCGCTTTATGCCTGCAAAACTTCGGCGGCCGTCCCATCGCGTTGCTGGACAGAGCCGGATTGCTCGGCCCCACGACCACCCTGGCCCATGCCGTGGACCTGACCGACGAGGAACTCGACCGCTTGGCCGCCACGGGCACCGTTGTAGCCCATTGCCCGCGCAGCAACATGAAGTTGTCTTCCGGCGCGGCCCGTTTTGACGACATGCGGGCGCGGGGCATTCCCGTGGGTCTGGGCACCGACGGCGCGGCCTCCAACAATGCTTTGAACATGTTTGGGGAAATGAATACCTGCGCGCTGCTGCACAAATTTTCCGGCGACCCCACGGCCGCCCCGGCCGCAAACGTGCTCGACGCCGCGACTCTGGGCGGGAACAAAGCCCTCTGTTGGGATGGTTTGGGAACATTGATTCCCGGTGCTCCGGCGGATCTGATCGCCTTGGATCTGACCACTCCCAACCTGCTGCCCATGTACTCCCCGGTTTCGCACTTGGTATACGCCGCCACAGGCCACGAAGTACGCCTGACCGTGGTGGACGGGGAGGTCTTGTATCAAGACGGCCGGTACACCCGTTTTGACGGTGAAAGCTTGTTCAAGGAAGCCGCCAAGCTGAAGCGCTGGGTGCTGGACAAAGCGGGACGCTGACGTCTCTAGAGCAGATAAACATTGAAAATGTTCATCTGCTCTGGTGGATGCGTAAGCGTGCCGCCCGGCCGATTGGAGTGTAGCGTGTCTTTCATCGAAAGCGTGGCAACAAACAACTTACGTGTCCCTGTTTCCCGCTTGCGGGCTCGTTCGGAAGCCTGTCGGCAATATGGTTCCATAGACAATTTCACATTGAAATTGTCTATGGCATGGCATTCTGGATGGGATAAAATAGAACACTTTTAAAGGGGCCGTCATGAAGAAACGATATCCTTGCGTCATTTGCGGCAACGACAGCCGATTTTTGCCCGGCCCCAACGGACGCATGACCCCCGACGGATTGGCGCCTCTGTGCGCCGGATGCGGCTCTCTGGAGCGGCATCGTATTTTTCGAGGCATGTGGGAAGCCATACGGCCCATTTACCCATTGAACGATTACACCTGCCTCCAGTTTGCCGACGATCGAAGCATTCTTTCCGAATGGTTCGGCACATTCTATCTTTCGACTTACGGCGGCATCAACTCCATGGATATCCAAGAAATCCCATTGCCGGATCACAGCCTGGACATACTCATTTGCAACCATGTCCTGGAACATGTGCCGGATGACCGCAAAACTTTGCGGGAACTATTGCGTATTTTGCGCCCCAACGGATTTTTGCAACTTACCGTGCCGGCCCCCTTGCTGTATGATCGAACCGACGACTGGGGGTTCCCGGACGAAACACGACAGCAGCATTACAGGGAATACGGCAAGGATATCATTTCCCTTTTTTCCGAAACGCTTCCCGGCGTCTACCTGCTTACCCTGGTGGCGCGCGACTTCTGTACCGGAGTTCTCGACGTGGTCTTTCTGTTGAGCCATACACCCGTGACACGGGCGCTGACCTCGGTTTTCCCCCGTTCTCACTTTCAGCGACTGGAAGGCTCTTGCGTTTTTCCCACTCACGAATTGCGCCTAAGCGAGACGGACTGATATGCAACAAACGGGGCGGCCTCAGCCACCCCGTTTGTAATTGGGACTTTATCCGGTAGAGGGAGCGCTTTACCGGAAATCACAAGTTGCTGCGCAACGAAAAACGTTTGGCAAGAGCGACGTTTTAGTTGTGTGAATGCCCCGACAGACCATACCGGGAAAGATGCCCGGAGTCCCCCTCGCGGGAGCGACGGTTGACGATTTCCGTGCCGATGCCCGCGTCGGTGAAGAGTTCCAGCAGGATGCAGTTTTCCACCCGGCCGTCGATGATCATGGCTTTGTCCACGCCGTCTTCCAAGGCTTCCAGGCAGCACTTGACCTTGGGGATCATGCCGCCCTGCAGCGTGCCGTTCGAAAACAGCTCCCAGGTGTCGTCCATGCCGATGGAGCGGATCAATTGTTTCTCTTTGGTCAGAATGCCCGGCACATCCGTGAGCAGCAGCAGGCGTTTGGCTTTGAGCGCCCCGGCCACGGCCCCGGCCACGGAGTCGGCGTTGATGTTGTAGGTGATGTTGTCTTCGTCCACGCCCGTGGGCGCGATGACCGGAATGAAGTCTTCCCGGCACAGGCTGTCGATCAGGGAGGTGTTCACGCTCATGACCTCACCCACCCGGCCGAGGTCGATGATTTCCGGCGCGCGCGACGCGGTGTTTTCCAGGATCATTTCCATCTTTCGCGCGCAAATCAGGCTTCCGTCCTTGCCGGAAAGGCCGACAGCCCCGGCCCCGGCCTGATTCAGGTTGCCGACGATTTCCTTGTTCACTTTACCGACCAGGACCATTTCCACTACATCCATGGTGGCTTCGTCGGTCACGCGCAGGCCTTCGCGGAAGGTGGAACGAATGTCGAGTTGCTCAAGCATCTTGCCGATTTGGGGGCCGCCGCCGTGCACGATGACCGGGCGCACGCCTACATATTTCAACAGGGCCACGTTCAAGGCGAAGGAACGCTTGAGTTCTTCGTCTTTCATCGCATGACCGCCGTATTTGATGACCACGGTTTCGCCCCGGAAGCGCCGGATGTAAGGCAGGCATTCGATGAGCATCTTGGCGTGAATTTTATAGATATCCATGATCTCTCCGAAAAAATGAGGCTGTGTGCGGACTTGCTTGGCGACCTTGCGGGCCGTCTGCCCACGCTATACGCGTCGGCTTCTTTTCCTGTCAACACTTCCGCAACCGGCAACAACCGGAAGTTGCAAAGATTTTTTTATTCATGAAACAAATATCGCCGTTCCGTATCTGGACAAAATCGGAGTGGATAACTATAAAATAGCCGAAGAAGCAAAGGTATTTTTCGCGATAAGCGACATAAAACAGACGGTTGTCGGAAAGGACGCCGTTCGATAAGGACAGAATTATGCGGAGAGTTGCTTTATTTATGGGTATGCTGCTTTTGCTCGGCGCGGCGCCGGCCTATGCGTTTTTGGGCGGGTTGTTCGGCGGCTCCATTGAAGAGGTCACGGCCCGCGACGGTCAAATCGTTCTCGACATGAAGTCGCTCGAAAAGGGTGCTTCTCATCATTACAGCTACCAAGAAGACGATATCAAAGTCCGTTTTTTCCTGGTGCGCGATCAGGAAGGAACGCTTCGGGCTGCCTTTGACGCCTGCGAGGTCTGCCGTAAAGAAGGCAAAGGCTATCAATTTGAAAACGGCGTCATGGTGTGCGTCAACTGCGGCCGGACATTCGCCCTGGATCGCATCGGCGTCGCCGGCGGCGGTTGCAATCCGCACCCTCTGGCGGTGGCGATTGAAGGTGATGCCGTGCATGTCGCCGTGAAAGATCTTCTCGACGGAGCCGGCTACTTCCCGGAAAATGAGCGGAAAAAGTGACGCTTCTCACCATTCCTTTACGCTGCGCCCGGGCAAAATGGCTGCGCACGCTGCTGTTGGCAGCCGTGTTTACGCTGGGGGTCGCTTCCCTGACCAGTCTGCGGCAGGTTTCAGCGGTCATCGGCGACAGCTTTGAAAAAAAGCTTGTCAGTTACGGTGCCAATATTTTGGTGATGCCGGAACAAAAAACCTTGCAAATCTCCTATGGCGGGTATGCCCTGGGAGATGTCGCCCTGGAAAAGCGCCTGCTCCCTTTGGCCGCCTCGTATGCGGCCATCGAGACGATGCCTTTGCGGGCCAATATCGCCGTCATCGCCCCCAAACTACTCACCGTGACGACCATTTCCGATCGTGCCGCCGCCCTTGTGGGGGTCGACTGGAAAGCGGAAACGTCCTTGAAAGGCTATTGGCAGGCCGACGGGCGACTGCCCGCCGAGGCCGCTCCGGCCGAAGCCCTCGCCGGCGCGCTGTTGGCCGAAGCTCTGAGCATACGACCCGGCCGGACCGTGAGCATTGAAGGGCGGGAATTGCTCGTTACCGGCATTCTGCGGCCGACGGGCAGCGACGACGACACCGTGTTGTTCGCCCCGTTAGGGTTTGTGCAATCGGTCGCCGGTTCGCCCGACAAAGTGTCTTTTCTTGAGGTGGCCGCCCTGTGTTCCGGCTGCCCCATCGAAGAGATTGTCGCCCAGCTCGGCGTCGCCCTGCCCGGCACGGAAGTCCGCGCCCTGCGCCAAGTGGCCGAAAGCCGCATGTATGCCGTGCATTTCGCCCGCAACCTGACGTTTTCCATCAGCCTCGTCATTCTGGTCACGGCCTGCGCCATGCTGGTCATGTCCATGCTTTCGGCCGTGGCCGAACGCCGTAAGGAAATCGGCATCATGCGCGCGGTGGGTTTTTCCCGCTTCGCCGTATTCGTTGTTTTTGTCGTGGAAGCGCTGGGCATCGGATTGCCCGCCGGCGTCATGGGGTATTTGGCCGGGCATCTGCCGGCCGGATGGGTGCTGGAACGCCTCCATCTGGCCGATGTGGCGCTCCCGGCTTTTGAGCCCGGCGCGTTTGCCGTCACCGTCATCGCGTCGGGCCTCGCCGCCGGTCTGGCCGCCGCGTTTCCGGCCTGGAAGGCCTCTCGCGTGGAACCGGCCCAAGCCCTGGTATCACTGTAATGACACACACTCCGCTGATTCAGGCTCAGGCCCTCACCAAACGTCACCCCGGCACGGCAAAGCCCGCCGTGGACAACCTCAGCCTCGACATCCATGCCGGAGAATTCCTGAGTATTCTCGGGCGCTCCGGTTCGGGAAAATCGACTCTGCTGCATATCCTGTCGTCGCTGATTCTGCCCGACTCCGGCCAGGTCTTGTTCGAAGGCCGCGACATTTGCGCCGCCGCCGAGAAAGAACGGAACCACCTGCGCCGGACGGAGTTCGCCGTGGTCTTCCAGCAGCATCACCTCATGCCCTACCTTTCGGCCCTGGAAAACGTGCTCCTGCCGTTTATGGGCGGGTTTTCCCCCGTCTCCGCGGCCGAGCGGGAGGCCGCCCGGCGCATGCTCGCCAAGGTCGGTCTGGCGGACAAAGAACAATCGCCCCCCGGCAAACTGTCGGGAGGCGAACAGCAACGGGTCGCCATTGCCAGAGCCCTGGCCCGGGGAGCCCGCGTGCTTTTTGCCGACGAACCTACCGGCAGCCTCGATTCCGCCACGGGTGACGACGTGATGGAGCTGCTCCTCGGTCTCAACCGGGACGGCGTGACCATCGTTATGGTGACCCACAACCCGGAATACGCCCGGCGCTCCCACCGAACCGTCGTCATGGCCGACGGGCACATCGTCGGCTAGGCCCTATCAATTTACAAACCCTTCCTGGGGGAAATGAAAACAGGACTGCCGAAGTCGGCCGGTCTTTGAAGCTCCCGCGATACCAGTCAGTTACTTCATCATGTCGCGGACGGCACCCCAGACCCCCCTCATATATCTGTAACCCCGCGCTTCGCGCGGGATTGCCGATATATTGCTTACCGGCCGGCCTTGGCAGCCCTGTTAAGTCTCTCCCCAACTTCAAGGGGGGCAGAGCCTGGAAGAGTCGGACGACGGAATACGCGTCATCCGGCTCTTTGCATACCGTGTGAACTATGGACTACTCCAGGTCTTCCCACCACGGCGCAAAGACTTGGTCTTCCGCGTCCAGGAAGAGTACCTCGCCAATTTTCGGCGTCGCCAAGCGATACATTTTGTCGCGGCTTGCCTCGCGGATCGTCCCACGAATGATTGGAAATGGCGAACATGCCGGAATGAACGGGCAACAGCGCCTTGGCCCGCAGTTCTTCGGCGGCCTGGGCGGTCTGTTCGGGCTCCATGTGGATGTACTTCCAGTTCTTGTCGTACTGGCCGTTCTCGAGAATCGCGAGGTCAAAAACCCATCGAACCGTTTGCCGATTTCCGCCAAATGGCTTCCATACCCCGTATCGCCGCTGTAGAAAATTCGAAGTTCGGGGGTTTCAAGCACGTAACCGCCCCACAGCGTTCTGTCCCTGAACAACCCTCTGCCGGAAAAATGGCGTGCCGGAACGACATGAAGGGAAAAGTCCTGTTCCGGCTTCAGGGTGTCGAACCAGTCCGCCTCCTGCACGCGTTCCGGGGGGAATCCCCAACGTTCCAGATGTTCCCCCACGCCCAGCCCGCAGATGATATTGCGCACCTTAGGCTTGAGCGCGGTCAACGTCGGATGGTCCAGGTGATCCCAATGATCGTGGGAAAGGATCAGGTAATCGATTTCCGGCATGTCGTCCGGCGTATACGCGTTGCTTCCCGCAAAGGCCCGGGTTGAAAAGACAAAGGGGGATGCGTGGGAACTGAACACCGGGTCGATGAGAATCGTTTTGCCGCCCAAGCGGATGAAGCACGAGGAGTGCCCCGGCCAGATCAGCAGGTTCGTATCGGGAGGCAGAGCTTTCAGATCGGTCTTCACCGTCGGCACGGCGAGAGTGGGCTTCAGTCGCTTGTGGGGGACAAACAAAAAGTCGAACATGGCCGAGATTGGGCCGCCGGCTTCGCTGAACTGCGGGGTCGGCTCCAGGTTGCGGAACGCCCCGTCGCGGTAATGCGGCGAGGTTTTGATGCGCCCAAGGCGCGCACCGGACGGATGCCCGCCGAACGGGGGCAGATGCAAAAAGAGAGACGCGTCGATACCGAGAGCTCCGAGGATGATTAGAGCAAATTAACTTTGAAAAAGTTTATTTGCTCTGGTGGACACGAAGTGGACACCCGCTTGCGGACTCGTTCAGAAGTCTTTTGAAATATGGTTTCATAAACATTTTCAAGGTGAAAATGCTCTAGGAAAGGCATCACGAAGATTTTCAACCGCCGTTTCATTCAAGGTTGTCCCGTTTCGGGAGCGCGTTCCGTTTCCTGGCGAAGCCCTGTCGCTTCGCCGGCGACTCGCCTTTCTGTGCCTGCTCCGTTCGGCCGGCAGGTTCCCGGCACGCCCCGATATTCTCTTGGCGAAAAAGAACATCGCGGCCGGTTCCCCGCGCACAAGGGCAGGCTCCGGCCACGATGTCCTTTGCTTCCAACTGATTGTTACAACACAAACCGCGACAAATCGGCGTTCTCGCGGACGTCGGCCAGTTTATCCCGCACCCAGGCTCCGTCGATACGCACGCTTTCGCCTGTCCGTTCCGGGGCTTCAAAGGAAAGATCCGAAAGAATCTTTTCCATAATCGTATACAGCCGGCGAGCCCCGATATTTTCGGTCTGGCGGTTGGTTTCTTCCGCGAACGCGGCCACTTCTTCCAACGCGTCTTCGCTGAAGGTCACGGAAACGCCCTCGGTGGCCATCAAAGCGCAGTACTGCAAGGTCAGGGCATTATCCGGCTCTTTGAGAATACGCAGGAACTCCTCTTTGCCCAAGGGCGAAAGCTCCACCCGCAGGGGGAAACGCCCCTGCAGTTCGGGCAGCAGATCCGACGGCTTGCTGACGTGAAAGGCCCCGGCCGCGATAAACAGGATATGGTCCGTGCGGATCATCCCGTGCTTGGTGTTGACCACGCTGCCTTCAACAATGGGCAAAAGGTCGCGCTGCACACCCTCGCGGGAAACGTCCACCCCGCCGCGTCCGCCTTGGGCCGGTAGAGCCACTTTGTCGATTTCGTCGATAAAGATGATCCCGGTCTGCTCCACCCGCTCCCGGGCCAGATCCATGACCGCGTCGTTGTCGATCAGGCGCTCGGACTCTTGTTGGAGCAAAATTTCATAGGCCTCCGGCACCTTGAAGCGCCGGCGCTTTTTCCGGGAGGGGAACATGCGGGCAAAGGTATCTTTGAGCTGCGAGCCCATCTGCTCCATGCCCGGCATGGAAAGCAGCTCGACCTGCGCCCCGGACGACTCCTCCACTTCAAGTTCCACTTCACGATCGTCCAGACGCCCGGCCCGCCACATGGCCCGGAGTTTTTCCCGCGTGGAATCGGAATCGCCCGACAACGGCACGGGCGCGCCGCTTTCCGCCGCGATGTAGTCCACCCGACCCGGACCGCCGCCGGGCAGCAGCAGATCCAGCAGGCGTTCTTCGGCCGAGCCTTCGGCCTTTTCCCGCACCCGGCGGGTTTCTTCTTCCCGCACAAGGGCGATGCCGATTTCCATCAGATCCCGGACCATGGATTCCACGTCCCGGCCCACGTAACCGACTTCGGTAAATTTCGTGGCTTCCACTTTGACGAAAGGCGACCCGCACAACTTGGCCAGGCGGCGGGCAATTTCCGTTTTCCCCACACCCGTGGGGCCCATCATGATGATGTTTTTGGGCGAAACCTCGTCCCGCAACGCCGGGTCCAGTTTCTGCCGGCGCCAGCGGTTGCGCACGGCGATGGCCACCATGCGTTTGGCTTCTTTCTGACCCACAATGTATTTATCAAGTTCCCCCACGATCTCACGCGGGGTCATGGTGGTGCTCACGAGAACTCCTTGCTCCGGTTTGAAGGAAGATATGTTTCGGCGTATCGTTTCGCGGCGTTGCGTGGTTTGTTGCACGCGGCCGCCCCCGGCGCGGGAAAAGATACGGACGCTTTCCGCCGCAGGCCCGAAAGCCGCAGCTTGATAGATAAGCACCGTTTCGCCGCCCGGCAATGCGTGCGCCTACGTTTTTTCCGAGTCGTCCCCGTCGTCGACGGTCCCGCCTTTGGGGTGGGCCTTGTCGTATACGGCCGTCAAATGGGCGAGATTCAGGTGGGTGTAACGCTGGGTGGTGGAAAGTCGCGAGTGCCCCATCAGCTCCTGCACGCTGCGCAAATCCGCCCCGGCTTCCAGAAGATGCGTGGCGAAGGAGTGACGCAAACCGTGCGGGCTTATTCCCTGGGGCAGTCCGGCCCGCAGGCACAAACCGTGGATGATCCGCTGCGCCTCCCGCCGTTGCAGGCGTTTGCCGCGTCTGCCCACGAACAGGGCCGGTTCCCCGGAAGGGGCCAATTGCCCGCGCGCCTCAAGCCAGCGCGTCAAAGCCGTTTTGGAGGCTTCGGTCAACGGCGCCAGACGTTCTTTGCCGCCTTTGCCGCGAATTCGCAGGGAGTCGGCCCCGGCGGACAGGCGGGAGACGTCCAGAGACAAGGCTTCCGAAACCCGCAGGCCGGAGCCGTACAGCAGTTCGGCCAGGCAGATGTCTCTGGCCCGGATCACGGTATCGTCGACAGCGGCTTCGGACGGCTTGGCCTCAAGCAGGGTGAAGGCTTGGTCCACGTTGAGGAAGGCCGGGCCGCGCTGTTCGGCCTTGGGGTTGTGCACGCCGTCGGTGGGCACGACCGTGACCAGACGCATCCTGGCGCAGAAGCGGAAAAACGTCCGCAACGTTGAAAGTTTACGTCCCGTCGAGGCTTTGCCGACCCCTCTGCGGTGCAGTTCGGCGACAAATTTTTCAATATGCCGGCGTTCCACCTTGTCCGGCTCGGCCAGAGTCAGTCCCAGATGTTCAAGCACCTCTTGAAATTGCACCAAATCTTTGGCATAGGCCGCCACCGTGGTCGGAGGGCTGCCCCGCTCATACTCCAGATGGGCCAGAAACATGGCCGGGGGATCGGGCAACAAGGCGTCGTTCATGTGTCCCTCCTTTCCGGCAGGCGGTAGAAGGCTCCGGGCAGACGGCGGACCAGCCCCCGCACTTCCAGGATGGTCGACACGCCGCTGACGGCCGCGACATCCCGGCCCAGGCGGCGGGACAGGTCGTCCAGGTGCGCGTCCCCGTGGCGTAAAGCATCCGTAACGGCGCGTTCCTCAGGGGAAAGATCGGCATAGGCGGCTTCCGGCACGGGAACGACAGTGGGAGGCGCGGAAGCTGCGGGCTTCGCGGAGGGCAAGACGGATGCGGCTTTCGACGGCGTTGCCGCTATAGCGCCGGACAAAGGCGGGGATTTTTTCTTCACGGTATTTTTTTGCCCGGCCGGGGCGACCCAGGGCAATCGCCCTTCGGGCAACACGGCCACCGCGTCGTCGGCCATATTCACGTGCAGGGCCTCTTCCGGCCTGCGGGCCTGGGAATGCTCGGAGCGCTTCTTTTGCCGCAACGACGCCTTGACGTGCTCGGCCAAAAGAGGGGCCAGTTCGCTCAAAACGTCTTCCGGCGCGAACACGGCCTTGGCCCCGCGCCGGACAAGATCCCGACACCCGGCGGAAACGGCCGCCGTGGTGTGACCGGGCACCGCGAAGACCTCACGGTTTTGCTCCACCGCCAGCCGGGCGGTGATCAGCGAACCGCTGCGTTCGGCCGCCTCCACCACCAGTACGCCGTAAGCAAGGCCGCTGATCACCCGGTTGCGGATGGGAAAACTCTTGGGCGTGGCCGGGCCGGCCGGGGGGAACTCCGTCAGGAGCAGGCCCTCTTCCCGCATAAGCCGGAACAGGTCGGCGTTTTCCGGTGGATACACCAGGTCGATGCCTGTTCCCAACACGCCGATGGAGCGACCGGGGCCTTCCAGCCCGGCCAGATGCGCCACCCGGTCGATGCCCTTGGCCATGCCGGAAACCACCGTCACCCCCGCCCGCGACAAGCCGGCGGACAAAAAGGCGCAGCCGGCCACGCCCTCTTTCGTGCAGGAGCGCGCGCCCACCACGCCGATGGCCGGTCCGCGCAGCAGAGCGCGATCACCGGCATAGTACAACAGCAGAGGGGGATCCGGGATTTCGCGCAGCAACGGCGGGAAATCCGGATGCGTATAGGGCAGAACGCACAGGTTGCCGGTCTTGGCGGGCCGCCATTCTTCCAGGGCTTTTTCGCGCCAGCCTTGCTGCGAAAACATCGTGGCGACACGGGGCGGCGTGAGATCGGCCTCGGGCCAGGCCGTAGGGGTGCTCAGGCAAATCTCGACGGCCCGGCGGGCCGAACCGTAAAATTCGATCAGCGCCTTTCCGCGCCGAGGGCCGACCTCTTGCGCGGCGCGCAAAGCGAGACAGGCCCATAATTCGGCCCGCAGCTCGTCGGACAGTTCGGCGAACGCCGGCATAAGCGCACCTACCCGACCAAGGGGCGGCGCTTGAAAATCATTGAGAGGTCCCCATGCGCTTGGCGGCCAGACGGGCCTCGGACGACTTGGGGAAATCATGGCGGAGCATTTGCCAGTAGAATCGGGCGTTTTCTTGATCGCCAAGATTGGCGTAGGCATAGCCGGCCTTGAGCAGAGCCGCGGCGGCTTTGGGATGGGTGGGATAATTTCCGGCCACGTCCGTGAAGTTCAGAATGGCTCCGGAGTAATCACCCTGGGAATATTGGCACTCACCTACCCAGTACTGGGCGTTGGGCCTGAGGGAATGCCCGGGATTGGCGGTGATGAATTCTTCAAAAGCGGTTTTGGCTTCTTTGTATTTTCTGTTCTCAAACAACGCCAGGGCCGCGTCATACGAAGCCTGAGGGCCGGCGGCGGCGCTTCCCGCTTTTTTCGCGACGGCCGGAGCGGGCGCCGGCCCGGCGGCTTCAGGCGAGGGAGCGACCTTACGTCCCCCGGCGTAATACTCGGACGTTCCCGCGCTCGGGGTCGCGGCCGTCGAAACGGCGGGCGCCGTTGCGGTCAGATCCGCCAGGGCGGCCTGCACCGGTCCGGCGGACGAAGACGCCGGGGCTTCCGCCGCCGGTTTGCCGGCAGGTGGTGTGGTGTCCGTGGAGGACATGGGCGGAAGCGGCGTGACCTCCGAGGTTGCCGATACCGGCGTCGGGGCGACGGGGGCCGCCGGGGTGGAGGTCGGCTCGACCACGCGCGGACCGGCGCCCCCGGCCCGAACTCGGCCAAGGTCCTGCTCAAGCAGCGTCAGGCGGTCTTCCAGGTGGGCGATGCGCAGATCATAGGTTTGGGTGGTTTTCATCTGGGATTCCAGCTTATCCAGACGATCCGACGTCGTCGTTCCCCCGGAGACGCATCCGATGGGCACCGTAACGACGGCCGCAAGCAGAACAAAGCGCGCGATTCGCAACATAGGCCACTCATTTGCTGACGATTTGAAAATGATTCTGCACCATAGACGAAGCCCGGTCCATTTTCAAGGGCTCCGCCTGTATGCCGACAAAGCCTTTTCTCCTGCGCGGCAGCGGCACGGGTGCCCTGTATCAAAAAAACGTTTTATCTCCCCTCATCGTCGGTTGGCGACGACTTGGTTACGGGAAAGGGACCGGCCGAATCAACAAGAAGTAGCTCGGCCGGTCCCTTTTTAATGCGTACAGTGGAGTCGCTTCGCCCCGAACAGTTCTAGACGGAGTCCTTGAACGGCCCGATGGCCCCGGTAATCAGGGCGGAAAGGATTTTTCCGGTCCAATGCGAATCAAAACGGGTCCGCTCGGCCGTCAACTCGCGGGCGGCGGCTTCCGGGGATTTGGCTTCTCCATACGGCCGCGACTGGATCATCGCGGAAAAGGCGTCCACAACGGCCACCAGTCGGCCGAACGAACTTTGATCTTTTGAATGCTGCGGGTATCCGGACCCGTCCAGCCTTTCATGGTGCTCCAGAGCGGCTTGGCGCATGGCATCGAAAGTCTGATCGAGCTTGTGCATGATCTTGTAGCCCATCAGGGTGTGCGGCGGGATCTTTTCCTTTTCGTCGGGCTTCAAAGGGGAGGTCTTGCCCGTGATGAACACGGGCACTTTGCTCATGCCCACGTCGTGCAGCAGCAAGGCCTCGGCCGCTTGATCGAGATCTTTGCGCTTGAGTTCGGCTCCCTTGTCTTCGGCCAACAGCCACAATCCCAAGGAGAAACAGTTTAGGGAGTGACGGCTCAGGGCGTATTCGCCCCGCCACATGCGGCGCACGAACAGCTTGAGCCGGTGGCGATCCTGCCAGATATATTCGGTGACGACCATCAGGTCGGTGTACAACACGTCAAACACCGGCTTGACCGGCTGGGCAAAAAAGTCGTTCAGCCGGATATCCAGGGCGGCGAGGCTGATGTCCGCCACTTCCGCCTCTTTCAGGTTCTGGTCGACCAGCACCAGGTCGAGCTGCTTGAAGATGTGCTTGGAATAAATCGGGTGATCCGAACGGGACACAAAAAGGTTGCCTTCCGTGCACAGGGTGTGGACTTCTTCCACCTGCTCGTTCGAGAGGCGATCGCCCTTGCGGGAATAAGGAACCAGCTGCACTATCGCTTCGTTGAGGCGAAACAGGTCGAGCGGCGGCCGGTACTTGGGAAAGCTCTCCAAGATGACCGGACTGATCTGGTAGTATTCTTCGGAGATGTTCTCCGGTACCGCGGCCTTGCTCATAGATTATTTCCTGTAGATCTTCACGAGGTTTGTTCCGCGCGGTTGTTCGCCGTACTTGGGCTGCCCCGCCGTAATGATCACATGATCTCCGAGGTTGAAGCGCGGATTGGTGTCGATGAAATACTCGGCCCGTTCCAGGTGGCCGGGCATGGATTCCTCGGCCATCACCGGCGTGACGCCCCAGGAAAAATTCAAAAACCGCAAAACCACCGGGCTGGGCGTCAGGCAAAAGATCGGCGCCCTGGGCCGTTGCGACGACAGGCTGCGCCCGGAAGCCCCCGACATGGTGTGGGCCACGAGCCCTTTGGCCCCGACCTTATCGGCCAGCAGACAGGCGGAATACGAGAGAAAATCCGGGGTGCGGATATGCTCGCGGTCCATAAAAGCGGCGCGGCCGATGCGTTCATCCAGCAGATTTTCCGCTTCTTCGGCGATTCGCCCCATGAATTCCACCGCTTCCACCGGATACGAACCCATAGCGGTTTCTTCCGACAGCATCACGCAGTCCGCCCCGTCGAGCACGGCATTGGCCACGTCGGTGGTTTCCGCCCGGGTGGGCGCGGGGTTGTTGACCATGGAAAGCAGCATCTGCGTGGCCACAATGACCGGCTTATCCGCCCGGTTGCAGGCCGCGATGATCCGCTTTTGCATGGCGGGCAGGGCCGGCAGCGGGCATTCAATGCCCAGGTCGCCGCGCGCCACCATGACGATGTCCACCACCTTGAGGATCTCGTCCAGGCGATCCACGGCGTTTTGCCGTTCGAGCTTGGCGCAGACCGGAATATTCCGCCCCGCCGCTTTGATGATCATTTTGGCTTCAATAATATCTTCCGGCGTCTGCACGTAGGAAAGCGCCACGGCATCCACGCCCAGGCGCAGACCGTCGGCCAAGTCGGTTTTGTCTTTTTCGGTCAGGGCGGGCAGGCGCACGCTTTTGCCGGGCAGGGCCAAGCCTTTGCGGGAAGTCACCATGCCGGAGTTGTCCGCCGCGATGATGAAGCCGCCGGGGGCCTTTTCCGTCACCAGGAACTGCAGGGTGCCGTCGGCCAGAACCAGCCGATCGCCCTCCTCCAGGCCGTCCAGAATTTCATGTTTGTCAAAAGGAATGAAGGGCATGTCCAGCTGTTCCGTCGGCTTGCGCGGCCCAAGAAACGCCTTGTCGCCCTTTTCGAAGGTCAGGCTGTCGCCTTCCAGCATGCCGATACGGATTTTGGGGCCGGAAAGATCCTGCAAAATGGTCAGCGGGATGCCGTGTTTCAGCTCCAACTGACGGATAAGATTGATGATATCGATGAATTTCGAGGCATCGCCATGGGAAAAATTGAGACGAAAAATGCGCGCCCCGGCAAGAATGAGGCGCGACAACATTTCAGGTGAACTACAGGCCGGTCCTATGGTGGCGATAATTTTCGTTTTCATACTCCGATCTGGCCCTGCAACCGGTTTTTTGTCAAGAGGTTTGCCGTAAATTATATACTTTCCGTTTTTCGCGCCGGCCACCGCGCGACCGGGTAAAAAATCTGTCGACGATGAGCGTGAACAAAAAAGGAGCGGAAAAGGGATATCCCCTTCTCCGCTCCTTTTCAGGTCCGCGGGCGAAGCGCGGAAAGCGGCTAGGCTTCCTGCTTGGCGCCTTTTTTCATGGTCAGGCCGATCCCTTCGAACAGTTCGAAGATGGCGAAGCCGTACCACATCGTATAGATCACGTAGAAGATCAGCACGCCCGCGACCAACGGAATATTGTCGCTGACTTTCACGGCCGAGATCCCGTAGAAGTTGAACCCAAGCTCAATACCCTTGGTCAGCACGGTATTGACCACGTTGGCCTCGGCCACCATGTTCACCTTCTGCAAGGGTTTGATCATGTTCTTGCTCAAACGGTGCCAGCCCTTGACCACATCCAGGCCGGGCTTGCCGTCGTAACGCGCGGCCACTTCATCGACTTTGTTGTTGTACAAAGACTGCGAGTCGGCCACGATGACCGTCAACAACTTCTGTAGATCGCCCTTGATGTGCAGGCCGCCTTCCACGGGCGCGGCTTCAAGACCGATATGGTTGATTTGGTCGATGATCCCCGAGATGCCGTCGGCGTTTTTAAACGTCACGGTCAGATCGAGGTTCTTGTTTTGAAGACCGTCGACGACTTTCTGAATGTATTCATCGTCGTCCACGCCGGGGATCAGGTACTTGGCGCTGGAACCTTTGGACAAGGTGTTGAACAGGTTGTCGGCGTATACCAGCCCGTTGACTTTTTCGCCCGCGATATGACCGGGGAAGACGGGCAGGAAAAAGACCACAAAAACCGCGACGAACGTGACCATCAACAGCAGGCCGCGCATAAATGCTTTGGAGTTGCGAATAAGCATCTTATGCCTCCGCTCTCAGTTTGCCGATGTTGGAAATAAACTTGCTGCCCACCCAGAGGCCGAACAGGGCAACGACCACCCAGAAAATGACCGCGCCGACAAAGTCGATGGTGCCCACCACTTCGTTGGAAAGCTTGATCACTTCAAGCTCCACCAGCTTTTGCGGCAAGGTGGCGGCCCGATTGATGAAGCCGGCCAAAATGGTCACGGCGTAGAAACCGCGAATATGAATGCCTTTGACCACTTTGGTGGTCAAGGCGCCCACCTGGATGCCGAAAAGCGAACCGAGCAGCATGCCCATGGCCAGGGTATAGAACACGTAGCCGTAAATGGCATACTGGGCGATGCCCGCGTACCCGGCCGTGAAGATGATTTGGAGAATGTCCGTGCCCACGGTGGTCATGGACGACACGCCGAACACGTACACGAACATAGGGAAGGTGACGAAGCCGCCGCCCACGCCCATGATGGCCGCGAGCAGACCGACGACGGCGCCGCCGCAGGCGATGATGAACGCGGAAATGCGCCGGCCGCCGGGGATCAGGTCCTGGTCGAAGGTGATCATGGGCGGCAGGTTCATACTCTGCAGTTTCATCGCCAGACCGGTGCTGCCGGAGGGACCGCCGTGGGCGTCGCCCCCGCCGCCGGAACTACGGCTGGACTTCAAAAAGTCGATCAGGGCGTAAAAACCGAGAAAGCCCAAAAGCACCGCGTAGATGGTGCTGATGAACATTTCCGAAAGCAACGGGTTGTAGTCGTACAGTGTTTTGTTGATCCAGCCGCCGATGGTCACGCCCACGCCGGAGCCGACCAGAAAGGCTACGGCCAGAGACACCGAAACGTTGCCGAGCTTTTTGTGCACCGTGGTGCCCATGATGGCCTTGGCGAAGATGTGGAACAGGTCGGTGCCCACGGCCATGATGCCTTTGATGCCGGCGGCCATCAGGGCCGGGGTGATGATGAAGCCCCCGCCCGCGCCGATGCAGCCGGTGATCAGGCCCGCGATGAGACCCACGGCGATGGAAACGAAAAAGATCTTCATGGAGTAAAACGCCGGGGCCAGGGCCGTCTTGCCGCCGAGCATTTCCTGGGCCGCGTCCACAGGGACCAGATAGGCGAAAACGGGGATCAGCAGCACGCCGAGCCCAATCAGCAACAGTCGTTTTTTGCTCCGGATGATGGAAGTGGAGACCTCCACATCCCATTTGGCGTGGGCAACGGCCCCCGCTTTCATAAATTCATATACCTGCCGTACAGGACCCATACGCCCTCCCGTCCAACTGTTTCGGGTGATGCGGACAACCCGCCGCGCTGCCGACGTGTTCCACGCCGTGGACACGCTCCGTCGAAACTCATTGAGCAAGAATCGGGCCGAGTGACTCGTGAAAAAAATACGCAGGAAAAACAACGTATTTTTTTAGAATAAAACAATCTTCTTACAAAAAAGGTGTCGGTTTCTTTTACACCTGCCAAAAAAGCCGGCAGTTTTGGAAAAAAAACGGCCGCGAGAGCGGCCGTTCTGCCAAACTAAGGTGTCGTCAGGCTTTCGCCTGTACCGTCGTATGCAGCCTGCGCGCGAGTTCGGCCAGGCGTTTGACGGTTTGCATCGAATCGTGGGTCTGCCGCGACGTGTCGGCGGCGATGTCGGCCACTTCGTTGACGCTGCCGGAAATCTGTCCGCCGGTGGCGGACTGACGTTCCGAAGCGGCCGCGATGGAAGCGACCTGCGAAGCCCCGGCGCTGACCAGATGCACGATTTCTTCAAGTGCTCCTCCGGACTCTTTGGACAGATCCGTGGCCTTGTCCACCGCGACGGTTACGGCGTCCATCTCACGGATATTGCCCGCCGAACCTTCCTGAATGGCGTCTATGGCAAGGCGCACTTCTTTGGTCGCGTTCATGGTCTTTTCGGCCAGTTTGCGCACTTCGTCCGCAACCACGGCGAAACCGCGCCCGGCTTCGCCGGCGCGGGCCGCTTCAATGGCCGCGTTCAGAGCCAGAAGGTTGGTCTGGTCGGCAATGTCCGAGATGACGTTCATTATGGCCCCGATGCCTTCGGCCTGGGAACCCATCTTGTTCAGGTTTTCCCGCAGGGTCGCGGTCAGATTGTGCACCGAGTCGATGGCCGTCATGGCTTGATTCACGATCGCCTCGCCTTCGGCGGCCTTCAGGCGACCCGCCTCGGTACGGTCGGAAGCCTCCATCGCGCTGTGGGCGATTTCCGTGGTGGCTCTGTTGAGGTCTTCAACGGCGGCCCGGGTTTCTTCCATGAGCTTGCTCTGGCGCTCGGCGGCGGTCTGGATCATGCCCATCTGCCCTTCCATGGTGTCGGAGGACGTGTTCACTTCGCCGGCGATGGCGGTCACCCGGCGGTTGACCTCTTCAATATGGGTCATCTGGCCGGCCAGAGCCTGCTCTTTTTCCACGATGTCGGTGATGTCCGAGGCCACCTGCAGATAGCCGAACACCTGACCGTCATGATCCCGGACGATGTCGCAAATTCCCCGGAACCTTCTGTCCTTACCGTCGACGCGCAGCGTGAAGATGTCGGAAACAATGCGCTGTTGCGTGCGCATCACTTGCTTCAGGCAGCACTGTTCGCCGCCGTACGTGTTGGTGTGCAGCACCTCGTTGATGTGCTTGCCGAGGATTTCGTCGACATCTTTGACCCCGGATATTTGGCGCACCCGTTCGTTGGCCAGCAACAGACACATGTTTTCATCCACCGCGAAAACCGGATCGGGAATGGCGTGCACGAGGTTGCGGAACCCTTCGATGTTCAGGAGCATGCGCTCCACTTTGGCCGTGAGTCTGTTGACCTGTCCGGCCAGAAGGGCAAGTTCGTCGCCGCGCGAGGTGTCGAAGCGGAAGGAAAGTTCCGCTTTGTCGTCCACCAGATCGCTGATGACCGAAGTGACCCGCGCCAAAGGCCGGCTGACGATGCCCCGGGCGATCGCCGATCCGACCAGCCCCATAAGGATGGCGGCCGCCACGCCCACCAGCACGATTTGGGTCATGAGCGAATGCAGCACGTTTTGCTGCTCGGCCTTCGGCACGCCCAGAAAGGCCATCCCCTGAATTTTGCCGTCGGCGCTTTTCAAAGGCATATAAAAAGCGAAATGAGACACGCCGCCAAGATCGATTTCCCCAACAACCAATTCTTCGCCTTTGCCCAAAACGGTGCTCAACACATTTTCGCCGGTCATGCGGGTGCCGACCATTCGATTGCCGTTTTTATCGGCAAGAGAAGTGGCGATGCGGGTGTCGCCTTTGAAGATGGTTACTTCCGTGCCGAGCGTCTTCTTCAGCGCGTCGACCAGTTCCGGGGTGTCCAAGCGGACGCCGGCCGTCAATACGCCCACAATTTTTCCTTCATGGCGCACGGGAACGCCGCCCCGTATGGACAGAGGAATCTCCGTGCCGCCGTCCACGCCGATGGTCAACGGGGTGCCTTCCAGCGACCGGCGCACGTTCAGCTGCCCTTTCACGGAATCGCCGGTGCGTGTGGCATGGCTGCGCAACAACACGACGCCCTCGGAATCGGACACGGTGATAAAGTCGATGGCGCTGTGGGCGTCCATATCGACAATGATTTCCCGCAGCTTGGGAATATCTTTTTCCGCCATGGCTTTGGCCAAATCCGCCCGACGCGATCCCTGCCACAGCATGGCGGATGTCGACTCCGTTTGATCTTTCCAGATGCTTTTCACCGCGAGGGTGGCGGCCGACATGGTCTTGGCGGATGCCCGCTCAAACGCGGCGGACAATTCCCTGTCGGTAAAATACAATAGAGACGCGATCACGACGACGATGCTGCAAACCAACAACAACGCCACTTTGAGGAAAATAGTCAAACGCATTCGGCACCTCTTTGAGAAATTGTGTCGCGGAATCCGTACACCCGCGTCGGCGTACTCCTGCCCCTTATCGGCAAGGGAATAATAAGAATATACCTCACGCCCAAAAAAAAATCACGCTCTTTGGGTAATTAGGCTGTGTCGACATTCATTTAAGCCAAAGCAGGATGGCGGCCAGTTGAACAAAAGCCATATAGGAAACCGCCATCTTGCTATATCGTGTGGCAACACTCCTGAAGTGTTTCATTTTTCCAAACATTCTTTCGATAACA
>JAVBMX010000062.1:0-9606 GCA_031551885.1 Desulfovibrio sp. | reverse complement strand
TTCAGGAGCAGAGCGGTTTTAGTGGCATCAATGTCGATGCAAAAGCACTCAATAATTTTTCCAACTTTGTATCGACTCAACTTGCTGTTTGCAAACATTTTTCTAGCCTATCAGGTGCTATCCTGATGGTCTAGAGCCTTTCTTATTTAAAGAAGAAAAGAATCCTCGTTTTTCTGATCCCGCCGGCGCTGTATCGCTTGGGAAAAAATCCCGCTTTCGAAAAATTCCTGAAAAAGGCCCCACGCCCTTTTTTTCGGTCCTGCGACCGGAGTCGTTTTTTCTTCCAATTTCACCGTGTCCGCTCCGCTTGGGCAGGGGGCGTTTCGGAAACAGAGGCACGTAGGGTGTTCTCCTCTGTCGGCGGGCGGTGAGATATGCACATCTTTGTATCTGAAGCCGCAACCCTCCTGCACCCCCGCACGCCAGGGCCTGCGGCCCTTGGAACCCGCCGGCGCATCTTGGCCGAACAGAGAGTTATCCCTTCGAGCTCTCCCCTCCCTCCGGTCGGGAAGGATCTCCTCCGGGGCTTCGGGAGCCCACGCCTCCGCTTCACTCCGTCCCAGTCTCCCTCCGCGCCCTGCAACGGCCGACGACGCTCTCACGAGAAAGCTCAGCTTTTTAAGCTTCGATAAAATGAAGCATTGCGACCGACCTCCATCGGACGGCAAGATCGCGGCCGTCGCGCCTTGGGTGAATATGACGTTTAATCTCACCCAACCCCAAATAGAGCGATTTACATACAGGCCTTTGGCAGGATACGGATGAATAGCCGACATTCTATCTTCCGAACCATACCTCCATATTCCGCTCAGACCGGAAAGCTATAGACAAATGCCATCCGACACCCGCAAATGAAAGAATTTCGCGTGATGCAAACCGGAGATACCGAAGTCGCACGACATTCGCGGCCGTGGCATGGCGCGGAGGGAGACCCCGCAACGAACGACAGTGAGTGAGGAGGCTCCCGGAGCCCCGAAGGAAATCCTTGCCGACCGAAGGGAGGGAAGAGTTCCGGAGGGAGAAGCCCATGTCCACGGCATAACGAACCCAAGCGGGTTCCAAGGGCTGCAGGCCCTTGGTGTGCGGGGGTGCAGGGGGGGGGCACACAACAACCCCCTGCCCAAGCGGAGCGGGTAAGGTAAAATTGAAAGAAAAAATGGCTCCGGTTGCACAACCGAAAACAAGGCAGTGGCCTTTTAAGAAGCCCCACTGCCGCAAAAGACCGAGGTAGGAATATGCTCTACAAAAATATTGCCTTACAGGCGAGCCGCCCGCTGTAACAGCACAAAATCCGCCAGCACCAAAGCCGTCATGGCCTTAAGCACCGGCACGATGCGCGGCACGGCCGAAACGTCGTGCCTGCCTTTGACCACCAACGGCACGGCCTCGCCCTCGACCGTCACGGTGCGCTGTTCCTTGGAAATGGAAGCGATCGGCTTGACCGCCACGGTCACGCTCAAAGGCGCACCCGTGCTCATTCCGCCCAGAATCCCGCCGGCATTGTTCCCGGCAAAGGCGTACTCCGCGCCGTTGTTTAGGCGACCGGAAGAAAGAACGACACCTGGTGTATCCTGCGCATCCGGGCCGAGCGCCACTTCCCCCGGCAGGATCGGATCGTTGTGCTCCGAACCCTTCAAACCCGCCGCCGCGAACCCGCGCCCAATCTCCACGCCCTTCACCGTGCCCACCCCCATAAGGGCATAGGCCAGCCGGGCGTCCAGCTTGTCGAACACCGGCTCGCCCAGGCCGGCGGGCAGCCCGAAGGCTTCGACCCGCACCAAGGCTCCCAGGCTGTCGCCTTCGGAGCGGGTGGATTGGGCCAAGGCTTCCCATGGCTCGACAACGGCGGCATCCGGGGCGAAGAACGGCCGGGAACCCGCGCCGTCCGGGTCGGACACCGGCGCGGCCAAACCGCCGAATTCCACGGTATAGGCCCGCACGGAAATTCCCCCTTCACGCAGCAGAGCCTGGGCGACGGCCCCCCCGGCGACACGAGACACGGTTTCACGCCCGGAAGAACGTCCGCCGCCGCGCGGATCACGTCGACCATACTTGAGCTCGAACCCAAGGTCGGCATGGCCGGGCCGGAAGAGACGGGCGATCTCGGCGTAGTCGCCGGAACGCTGGTCGGTATTTTCGATCAAAAACCCGATGGGTGTGCCGGTGGTCAGCCCCTCAAATACGCCGGAAAGCAGACGAATCCGGTCCGGTTCCTTACGGGCGGTCACGGCCGCGCCGCCTTGACCGGGGCGGCGGGCTTCCAGTTCGGCCTGAATGTCCGCTTCGGACAAAGCCACTCCGGCCGGACAGCCGTCCACAATACCGCCCAGGGCGGGGCCGTGGGATTCCCCAAAAGTCGTCAGGCGGAACAGCCGCCCAAAGGTGTTGCCGGTCATGCGTCATCCTTTTTCATATGCAAAATCGTTTACCGTTTTCGACCAATTTCGCGCGCTTGGCAAGGGCGGAGAAAACGGTCCGCCCCGCCGATGCGTCGAAGAAAGAAAGTGACGCGCGTTCCTTTAGACGGACACCGGAAAGGTACCCTGCCGGCGGATCATGCCCGCCCTCCTCACCCCGGCCTTGCCGACCCGCTTCCGCCGCACCCACCGCCGGCCGGCATGCGCGGCCCCGGCATGCACCCGCCCGAAATTCCGACCGATGCCGTTATTTCCTACGCGGACGTGGGAAAATCATTCTCCCGCATCTTTACAGATCGCCTCGGGGACATATAGGGTCAAGCTATCCCTTCACCCCTACATCACCGCCAAAGGAGGCCGGCCATGGAACGTTTCCCCCGCATGCATCGATTACCCCCCTATGTCTTTGCCGTTGTCGGCGACCTGAAAATGCAGCTCCGCAGACAGAATATCGATGTGGTGGACTTCAGCATGGGAAACCCGGACATTCCCACTCCGCAATTCATTGTGGACAAGATGGTGGAGGCCGTGGCCAAGCCGGTCAACCACCGGTACTCGTTGTCCAAGGGCATCGGCGGTCTGCGCCGGGCCATTGTGGATTGGTACGCCCGGCGCTACGGAGTGGAGCTTTGCCCGGATACCGAAGCCGTGGCCGTGATGGGCGCCAAGGAGGGCCTTTCCCACCTGGCCCTGGCCATGCTCTCGCCGGGCGACGTGGTCTTCGCGCCCGACCCTACCTACCCCATTCACACCTATGCGGCGATCATCGCCGGGGCCGACGTGCGCCGCATTCCCATCGGACGGGATCGCGACTTTTTCGAGGATTTGCTCCTGGCTACGCGCCAGACCTGGCCCCAGCCCAAAGCCTTGTTTTTGAGCTATCCGCACAACCCGACAACCGAAGTGACCACGCTGGACTTTTTCCGTAAATTGGTTGATTTTGCCAAAGAGCACAATATTCTTGTGGTGCATGATCTGGCGTATGCCGATTTGGTGTTCGACGGCCACGAAGCGCCCAGTTTCCTGCAGGTTCCGGGCGCGAAGGACGTGGGGGTGGAGTTTTTCTCCATGTCCAAAAGCTACTCCATGGCCGGCTGGCGGGTGGGCTTCTGTTTGGGCAACCGCGAGATGGTCCACGCCCTGACGCGGCTCAAAAGCTACCTGGACTACGGCATCTTCCAGCCCATCCAGATTGCGGCCACCGTGGCCCTGAACGCCCCGGACGACTGCGTGAAGGAAATCGTCGAGGTCTACCGCGAACGCCGCGACTGGCTGATCGACGGCTTGACCCGGATCGGCTGGCATGTACCTTCGCCCAAGGCGACCATGTTCGTCTGGGCGGAGATTCCGGAAGAGTTCCGGCATTTGAAATCCGTGGAGTTTTCCAAGCTGCTGCTCAACGAGGGGCATGTGGCGGTTTCTCCCGGTCTCGGCTTTGGGGTGGGCGGCGACAACCACGTGCGCTTCGCCCTTATCGAAAACCGCCATCGCACCAACCAGGCGTTGCGGGGCATAAAAAAAGTTCTCTCAGGAGCATGATGTGAGCGCGTCTTCCCTTCCCCCGTTGGTGGTGGGCCTGGCCGGATTCGGCACGGTGGGCTCGGGCATCGCCCGAATCCTCACGGACAACCGCGATGTGATCAAAGCGCGCACCGGCCGCGAGATCACCATCAAGACCGTGCTTGTCCGCAATCTGGAAAAGGCCTGGTCCAACCCGGCCATGCCCAAGGGAACCGCGATCACCGCCAATGCCGACGACCTGATCAACGACCCGGAAATCGCCGTCGTCCTGGAACTGATGGGCGGCATTGAGGCGCCGAAGCGTTTGATTGAACGCGCCTTTGCGGCGGGCAAACACGTGGTCACGGCCAACAAGGCCCTGCTGGCCGAAACCGGCAACCACCTGTTCGCCCTGGCCGCGGAAAAAGGCCTGCATCTGGCTTACGAAGCCTCGGTCTGCGGCGGCATCCCCATCGTCCAGACCCTGCGCGAAGGCTTGGCGGCCAACCACATCACCTCGTTGGTGGGCATCCTTAACGGCACCAGCAACTATATCCTGTCGGAGATGACCACCAAGGGGCTGGAGTTCGACACGGCCCTGGCCAAAGCCCAAGAGCTGGGCTACGCCGAAGCCGACCCCACCCTGGACATCGAAGGTAACGACGCGGCCCACAAACTGGCTCTGCTCGTCCGCCTGGCCTGGGGGCAGGAATACCCTTACGCCAAGCTGCCGATTAAGGGCATCAAGGGCCTTGCGGCCGAAGACATCGCCCACGCCCGCGAGTTCGGTTGCCGGATCAAACTGGTGGGGCACGCCCGGAACGTGAACGGCCGGATCGAGGCCGGAGTCTTCCCCACCCTGGTGCCGGAAGTCTTCCTGCTGGCCAAGGTGGGCGGGGCGTTCAACGCCGTGCGCATCGAAGGCGACGCCGTGGGTTCGGTCTTCCTGCACGGCAAAGGGGCCGGCGACCTGCCCACGGGCAGCGCGGTGGCCGCCGACCTGCTGGCCGTGGCCAAAAACCTGCGCCCGGACAACACCGGTTTTGTCGACCCGGTGCTGCCCACTCCGGCCGATATCATGCCCGAAAGCGAGGCCGAAAGCCCCTGCTACATTCGGCTGCTGGTCTCGGATACCCCCGGCGTGCTGCGCGATGTGGCCGGCGTGCTGGCCGACAACGGCATTTCCATCGCCCAGGTGATTCAGAAAAACCCCCGGCGCAAAGAACGCGAAGCCATGCTGGAAGCCACGGACGGACCGATCTCTGTGCCGTTGATCATCATGACCCACCGCGCTCCCATGGCCGGCGTGGCCAAAGCCATGAAGCACCTGGCCGCCGCCCCGTATGTCCATCAGCCCCCGGTGCAGTACCGGGTACTGGAAAAACAGTCCTAGAGCATTTTAACTTTAAAATTGTCTATGAAACCATATTGCCGACAGACTTCCGAACGAGCCCGCAAACGGAAAACAGGGCTGCTTAGGTTGTGGGCCGCAACACTTTCGGTGAAAAAAGACACTGTGGTCAAACATACCGGGCGGCACGCTTACGCGTCCACCAGAGCAGATGAACAGTTTCACTGTTCATCTGCTCTGGGCATGTCGGCCTCCAGAACAGCCGGCTCCACGGACGCGCCGCGTCCGCCCCACGCAACGGGAACGCGTTTTGCCCCGCGCTCCCGTTGCCGGGCGTTCGTCCGTTCCGAAGAGCCCGAAGGCTCCGCCCGGCGATATTTTTTCCTTCCCGGAGGTGATCCGGCATGAGCACTCCGGCCCGCCTGCTGATCATCGACGACGAAGACGACATCCGCGCCTCCCTGCGCGGCATCCTTGAAGACGAAGGCCATACCGTGTTCGAGGCTCCTTCGGCCGAGGCCGGATTGGAATTCCTGGAACGCGAAAGCGTGGACCTCGTGTTCCTGGATATCTGGCTGCCCGGCATGGACGGCCTGGAATGCCTCAGAATCCTGCAGGAACGGCACCCCGGCCTGCCGGTGCTGATGATCTCCGGGCACGGCACCATTGAGACCGCCGTGACCGCGATCAAAAAAGGCGCGCACGATTTCATCGAAAAGCCCCTGTCCCTGGAAAAGGTCCTTCTGGCCGTGGAACGGGCGGTGGAATTCCACGCCCTGAAACGCGAGAACACCGCTTTGCGCAGCCGGGCGAACGCCGCGACCGGCGGGCCCATGGGCGCTTCGCCGGTCATGGTCGCTCTACGCGGGCAAATCGCCCGCGTCGCCCCCTTGGATACCTGGGTGCTGATCACCGGTGAAAACGGAACGGGCAAAGAATTGGCGGCCCGGGCCATCCACAGCGCGGGCAAACGCGCGGACAAACCTCTGGTGGCGGTCAACTGCGCGGCCATTCCCGAAGATCTGATCGAAAGCGAGCTGTTCGGCCACGAAAAAGGCGCTTTCACCGGCGCGGATTCGGCCAAAATCGGCAAGTTTGAAATGGCCCACCAGGGCACGCTTTTTCTGGACGAAATCGGCGACATGAGCCTGAAAACCCAGGCCAAGATCCTGCGCATCCTGCAGGAACAACGCTTTGAGCGCGTGGGCGGCAACCGGGTCATTCATGTGGACGTGCGGGTCATCGCGGCGACCAACAAAAACCTCGAAGCGGCCATCGCCGCCGGGGAGTTCCGCGAAGACCTCTATTACCGCCTGCGGGTTTTCCCCCTGCAGGTTCCGCCCCTGCGGGAACGCGGCGACGACATTCTGCTCCTGGCCGACTTTTTGAGTTCCGGTCTGGCCGAAGACCTGGGGCTGGCCCCGCCCTCGTTTTCCCCCAAGGCGCGGGAGCAGCTTCTGGCCTACCCGTGGCCGGGCAACGAGCGCGACTTGCGCAACTTTCTGGAGAGGATGATCATCCTGTATCCGGGCAAAGAGCTTGAGCTCGGCGACCTGCCGCCTGAAATGCTCGGCTCCCAAAGTGCCCGGCCCGAGAAAAGCCCGAAGGCCGACAACGACGCGGGCGACGCCTTCATCTTCAGCCCGGCGGATACCTACTTCACCACCGACGCGCTGCCCGACGACTTCAAGTCCGCCCGCAGCGCCTTCGAGGCCCGTTTTCTGGCCGCCAAACTCGCCGAATACGGCGGCAACGTTTCGCGCCTGGCCGAGGCGGTCGGGCTGGAGCGCAGCTACCTGTACCGCAAGCTCAAGACCTACAACATCCAGGGGTCGGGTTAGGAGTCGTCTCGAGTTCCTCTTCGGAACGGCCGTCGAACCGGCCGGGAAGCCGCTCGGGCATGAGAGCCCGAACATCACGAGATGATTCACAGGCCGACCCGCCGCAGGGAGGCCCCGCATGAACGCTCTGAAAACGGAAACGCAACGGCTCTTGGATCTTCTGGGTCACGCCGAAGACCCCATCGGCGCCTATTACACCGATACGAAGCCCGAGCACGGCTACGGCCCCAAGGAAGGCGAACGGTTTTCCCGTGACCGCGAGGCGGCCGGGGAAATCGACTGGCAAAAAGTGGGGGATACGTTCTCCTGCATCATCGGCAATGTCTGGCTCGCGCGGAAAAAACGCTCCGCGGCCTGGATTTCCGCCGACCACGCCGGCTGCATAGGCGGCGGTTTCTACAGCGGCATGTACGCTCCGTTCATGGAGTTCATCCCCCACTACGTTTCCACGGGCATTCCCGGCTTTGCCCCGCGCGGCGAACGCTACCTGCCCAGCCCCGAAAGCATGCGCGTGTTTCTTGAGGCCGCAGCCCCGCGCCCGGCCCCGGCGGCCTACTGCGTGCTCAAGCCGCTCTTTCTGTTTGCGGAAGGGGAATGTCCGGAGGTCGTGACCTTCTTCGTGCGCGGCGAAGTGTTGGCCGGCCTGGCCCAATTGGCCTTTTTCGCCACCGGCGACATCGACGCCGTGGTCTTTCCCTTCGGCGCGGGCTGCACCTCAAGCATCACCTGGCCCCTCACCTATCTGGCTCAAGGCAAAGAACGCGCCGTGGTCGGCGGCTCGGACCCGTCGTGCCGCAAATTCGTCAAGACCGACGAAATGATTTTTTCTCTGCCGCTTTCCCTGTACCGAAAAATGCTCGCCTCGATGGACGCTTCCTTCCTGACCGGGCACACCTGGGAGGGAGTGCGCAAAAAGGTGCTGCGCAGCCGCGCGGCCTGGGGAGAGACCACCCCGGAAGGCTCCGTCGACGCATAATTCCCGTGTTCGGAAGAACATGATTCCGCCCACCTTCGGCTTGAAGGCGCGGCCGATCTCGTATACTCTTCCACCCAACGTTGAACGCCGCTCTTGAGCAGCCAATTTGCGCCCAAAAATGCGCGGCGGACGTCGCTTTCCACGAACACAACCGCCCCGGAGGGATACCGTGACCGCACACAAAGAAGCCCCCACCAGCAACCTGGCCCTTGATCTCGTCCGCGTGACCGAAGCCGCCGCTCTGGCCTCGGCCCGCTGGCTCGGCCGGGGCGACAAAGAAGCCGGAGACAAAGCCGCCGTCGACGCCATGCGGCTGAGCTTCAACTCCCTGAATCTACGGGGCACCGTGATTATCGGTGAAGGCGAAAAAGACGAAGCCCCCATGCTCTACAACGGCGAAAACGTGGGTACCGGGCATGGTCCGTCTTTGGACATCGCCGTGGACCCGGTAGAAGGCACCAACCTTCTGGCCTACGGTCGCCCCAACGCCATCTGCGTGGTGGGCGCGGCCCCCGGCGGCACCATGTACAACCCCGGTCCCAGCTATTACATGCGCAAGCTTGTGGTGCCGGAGCCGGCCAAAAATGTGGTCGACCTCGACGCCCCGGTGGACGAAAACCTGCGCCGCATCGCCAAGGCCCTGGGCAAAGACGTGGACGATCTGGTGGTCTTTGTGCTCGACAAGCCCCGGCACCAGCGCCTAATCCAGGCCGTGCGCGAAGTGGGCGCCCGCATCCAGCTGCACAGCGACGGCGACGTCTGCGGCGCGCTCATGGCCGTTGACCCGCGTTCGGAGGTGGACGTGATGATCGGCACCGGCGGCACCCCGGAAGGCGTGCTCGCGGCCTGTGCCATCAAAGGCATGGGCGGACAGATTCTGGCCCGGCTCGACCCGCAGTCGTATGTGGAGAAAGAAGCCATCCAGAACGCGGGCATCGACATCCGCGAAACCCTGACCGTGGATACCCTGATCAATACCGAAGAAGTCTTCTTCGCGGCCACGGGCATTTCCGGCGGCACCTTCCTGCCCGGCGTGCAGTATACCGGCGAGGGGGCCATCACCCACTCCATGGTCATTCGGGCCAAGACCGGCTCCATCCGCTACATGGAAGCCCACCACAACTGGAACAAGCTGATGAAGATCAGCGCCGTGGACTACGATTAAGAGCTTGCCCATAAATACGTAGAGCGTGAGCCGAGGACGAGGAAAAACCCTTTTTTGCTCCGGTCGAGTACCAAAGAGTACACTTCCTCCGCAAAAAAGGGTTTTTCTATGGGCAAGCTCTCAGCGCGGAACGAAGCGCCCGGCAATCCCGCCGGGCGCTTCGTTTGTTGGCATGTATTCCAGGCAGTTAACTGCCGGTATTCCCCAGCGGGGCCGGCTGGGCGGTGGGGGTGATGCTTACCCCCCCGCCGCCGGGGGCCTGATATACTTCCGGTACATTGCGTAAATCCAGAGCCGGGGCGTCTTTTTCCGGGCAGGGTTGGGCCGTGGCGGCGACCTGCCGCTGCGGCGCGGGG
>JAVBMX010000029.1:0-35995 GCA_031551885.1 Desulfovibrio sp. | reverse complement strand
AAAGTTTAATGGCGTAAAGCGGAATTTCGAACTCCACCTCAAAGAGTGCGAATGGCGCTACAACCAAGCGCTACCCCAGCTTCTCGACGGCCTCAAGCTCTTGGTGGCAAAAAACAAAGACCTGATGGTCTAGAGCCTTTCGAAATAGGAAATGAAGTGGATGGTTTTTGGGCGTTCGTTTCCCTGGCGCATTTACTCTAATGTGCGGGGTTCTTCTGCCGATAAGTGTTTGTAAGCCGGCGCGGAAAACGTAAAAAATCCGAAAGGCCGTGACTTTATCGTTTTTTACAGGTAGGGTGGAAGCAACCTTACAAATCCGAACCGGAAAAAAGGGTTTTTCCCTTCACCGGCAAGACCGCACGAGGTGTATATGGAGCATACCAAGAAGCAGGACGACGAACTTCTCCAACTGGTCACGTTCAGTATCGGCGAAGAAGAGTTCGGGGTGGACATCCTGAAGGTGCAGGAAATCATCCGCACCATGGAAATCACCAAAGTTCCCAGGGCGCAGGATTTTGTGGAAGGGGTCATCAACCTGCGCGGCAAGGTCATTCCGATTATCGATCTGCGCCGCCGCTTTGGTCTGGACTCCAAAACACACGACAAGCACACCCGGATCATTGTTATTGAAATCAACAATATGATCGTCGGTTTTGTGGTGGATTCCGTCTCTGAAGTGCTGCGCATACCCGCCGGCACGGTGGAGCCGCCGCCGCCCGTCGTGGCCGGGCTCGAGTCCGAGTACATCAGCGGCGTGGGCAAATTGCAGGATCGCCTGTTGATTCTTTTGGATCTCGACAAGCTGCTTTCCAGCGAAGATTTGGAAAGCCTGACCCAGATGTAATCCACGCTCGCCCGCGTAAAGAAAATCGCCGCCGGTTTTGCCGACGGCGATTTTCTTGTTGCATTTGTCGTACAATCTTGGGAACATTCCCGGTTCTTTGGGAAGACTTTCTTCGTTCGTTCGCGTGTGGAAACCCGCGCCCATGTCGTCTTTGGGACGAGCATCCGTTTTGGACTCGGTCAGAAGCCCGCGGGCAATATGGTTTCAGAGAAAATTTCACAGCAAAATTGTTCCCGCAGAGGTTTTCGTTGCCGTTTTCCCGTCCTCTCTCTCTTTTGTGCGCCCCCGGCGCCGCTTCCTGTACCGTCAACCGGGCCGGCCCCGGAGCGCGGGTCCGCTTGGCCCAGGCCCTCATGGAGCGCGGCAGGCCCGTGGTGCTTGTGGCCCGCGACATGCAGGAACTGCTGGAACTGCGGGCTTTGGCCGGGCTTTTTTCCTCGGCTTCCGTGGATCGGGAGGATGCGGCCGCGCCCATGTGGGAGCAAAGCTGCATCACCTTACCTCGGCATCCGGCCGAGCGGGGCGGCAAAGGCGGCTGGGCCGAACGTACCGCCGCCCTGTATTCTCTGCGGATGCGCCTGCCGGGCCGGCTGATTGTCGTCACCGCCGACAACCTGCTCGTGCGCCTGCCTCCCGTGGAAATCTTCGACAGCCACGACCTGCGCCTTTATAAAGGCATGGAAATGGCCCCGGATCTGATCCTGGATCAGGCCGTGGATTGGGGCTATCGGCGCACGCCGCTCGTGGGCAGGGCGGGTGAGATTTCCGTGCGCGGCGACATTCTCGACATTTTTCCGCCGGGCTATGCCTCGCCCCTGCGCCTGGAGTTCTTCGGCGACACGCTCGAGGACATGCGCCGTTTCGACCCGGTCTCCCAGCGTTCCATTGCCGGGGTGGAAGAAATCCAGATTCTGCCCGTTGCCCCGGTGATTGTGAACAAGGCGCTGCGGGCGCAGGCCGAAGCCTTCCACAAACGCGAGGCCGAGGCCGGTCGCCTGGACGAAAACGCCCTGTATACCCTGAACCGGGCCATGGACGCGGGCGGGGAAGGCATTTTTTCCGGTCACTTCTACCCGGACGCCACCCGTCTGGAAGACTGGCTGCCCAAAGACGCCGTCTTTCTGCTGCCCGGCGCCGGGGAATTGGCCGAAGTCCTGGAGTCGGACGAGCGCGCTCTGTGCGCCCATCTGGAAGCCTCCGGCCTGCCGCGTTCCCTGGCTCTGCGGCCGTCCACGGAAGCTCTGGCTTTTCTGGAAAGCCGCCCCCGCGCCTGGTTCGAACCCTTGCGCTTCGGCGTGGAGGCCGAGGCCGGCGAAGACCTGACGGAAACCCTTTTCCCTTCCTTTCAAGAACTTTTCCCCCGGCCCGAAGCCCTGGACCGCCCCTGGCAGCATCTGACGGCGGCCATGAAAGCCTGGGCCGCCCAAGGCGGCAAGAACGCGCCCAAAGGCGATTGGTCCCCGGCCGAAGGGGCCGTGGCGGCGCACAAGCGCGGCCACGGGGCGATGATTCTGTGTTTCTCCGCCGAGCGCGCCCGCACCCGTTTTCTGAAATTGGCCGAGCAGGAGGGCATCACCCCGCGCCTGCGCTGGTCGCCGGGCGAAAGCGGGCTCTTTGCCCTGATCGCCAACGTGCGTAAGGGTCTGTACCTGGCCTTTGAAAATATTCTGGTGCTGGGCGAAGACGTCATGCAGCCTCAGCCGGTCAGGGGCGCGTCCCGGCCCGCGGGGGCTTTCCAGGGGCTGGACCGTTATGACACTCTGGCCGAAGGCGA
Source organism: Desulfovibrio sp. (assembly GCA_031551885.1). Lineage (GTDB taxonomy): Bacteria > Desulfobacterota > Desulfovibrionia > Desulfovibrionales > Desulfovibrionaceae > Frigididesulfovibrio. The sequence goes on along the minus strand of JAVBMX010000029.1, from coordinate 33,377 downwards.
TTTTCTCGTCCACCGCGACTACGGTCTGGCGGCCTTCGGCGGCCTGCACCGGCTGAACCTGGGCGGCACGGAAAACGACTATCTGCTGCTTCTGTATTCCGGCGACGACAAGCTCTATTTGCCTGTGGACCGCCTGGGCTCGGTGCAGCGCTTCAAGGGCGCCGACGGCATCCGGCCCGCGCCGGATCGCCTGGGCGGCACGGCCTGGGTGGCCGGTAAGGAAAAAGCCCGCAAGGCCATCGAAAAGATCGCCGAGGATCTGGTGGAAATGTACGCCCTACGCAAGGTGGTCAAAGGCTACCGTTACCTGCCGCTGGGTGAGATGTACCGGGAGTTTGAGGCCTCGTTCGGCTTTGAGGAAACCCCGGATCAGGCCAGGGCCATCGACGAGGTGCTGGCCGATATGGAAAAACCCGAGCCTATGGACCGTCTGGTTTGCGGCGACGTGGGCTTCGGCAAGACCGAAGTGGCCCTGCGCGCCGCCTTTCGGGCCGCCCTGGACGGCCGGCAGGCGGCCTTGCTGTGCCCGACCACGGTGCTGGCCGAGCAGCATTACCAGACCTTCCGCAGCCGGTTGGCCGGCTTTCCGCTCAATGTCGGCATGCTTTCCCGCTTTGTCTCCAAAAACAAACAGAAAGAGGTGCTTGAGGCCGCCGCCGGCGGGCGTATCGATATTCTTATCGGCACCCACCGACTTCTTTCCAAGGATGTGAGCCTGCCGAACCTCGGTCTGCTTATTCTGGACGAAGAGCAGCGCTTCGGCGTGCGCCACAAAGAGCGCCTCAAGGAACTGCGCAGCAATGTGGATGCTTTGACCCTCACGGCCACGCCCATTCCCCGCACCCTGCAGTTGTCGCTTTCGGGCATTCGTGAGCTTTCGGTCATCGAAACCCCGCCGCAGGACCGCCGGCCCGTGGCCACGGCCCTGATCGAGCGCGACGACGCCGTGCTGAAGCAGGTCATCGAGCGGGAGCTCGCCCGCCAGGGACAGGTGTTTTGGGTTTACAACCGGGTTCAGGGCCTGGAGCGTGCAGCGGAATACGTGAAAAAGCTGGCGCCCGACGCCCGCATCGGCATGGCCCACGGCCAGATGTCCGAAACCGCCCTGGAATCGGCCATGCACAAGTTCTGGCAGGGTGAGTTGGACGTGTTGGTTTGTACGGCGATCATTGAAAGCGGCCTGGACTTCCCTCGGGCCAACACCTTGATTGTGGATCAGGCCCAACTTTTCGGTCTGGGGCAGTTGTACCAGTTGCGGGGCAGGGTGGGGCGGTCCGACAGGCAGGCCTTCGCGGTGTTTGTCACGCCCGATCTGAACCGGCTGGCCGACCCGGCCCGCGAGCGCCTGCGGATCATCCTGGACATGGACTACCTCGGGGCCGGTTTCCAGGTCGCCATGGAAGATTTGCGCCTGCGCGGGGCCGGCAACATTCTGGGCGAGTCGCAGTCCGGGCACATGAACCGCCTGGGCCTGGATCTCTTTTTGGAGATGCTCGAAGAGGCCGTGGCCAAACTCAAGGGCAGACCGGTCCAGACCACGGTCGAGACCGAGCTTTCCCTGGGCATTCCCGCTTTTATTCCGGAATCCTACATGGCCGACAACCGGGAACGGCTGCGTTACTACAAGTCGTTGTCTTCGGCCCAGAGCGACGAAGCCAGGCGGGATCTTGAATTTGAGATGCGCGATCGCTTCGGCCCGTTGCCCCGCGAGTTGGAAACATTCACGGCCGTGCTGGGCTTCAAGGCCTATCTGTCCTCGCTGGGGGTCCACAAGGCCGACATCTACCCGGAACGCCTGCGCCTCGCCTTTGGGCCCGAGGCGCGTTTGGACCCGGCCGCCCTGGTCGCCTTTGTGGCGGCGAAAGGCGCGACCGGCTTGCCCGTTCGCCTGCATCCGCCGGCCGTCTTGGATCTGCCGCTCGATGCGGCCCAGGGCCATGCGGAAGCCCTTGCCAAGAGCAAGGCTCTTCTGGCAGAACTGGAGCGAGCCGCGCACCCTGCGGCCGCGGACTCTTTGGAGACGATATGAACACATCCCTCGGCGCGCGATTGGTGTTGCTGTGCGCGCTCACTCTCGGCACTTTCGGCTGTTGGTCGACGGAACCGCCCGCCGGCACCGTGGCCGAAATCAACGGCAAGGTCATCAGCTTCACCGAGTTGGAGGCCGTGCGCAACTCCATGTACTTCAGCCGTTCCTCCCTGCAGGACATCGCCAATGATGTCGAGCTGCAACAACAGTATATTCGGGCTTTGCGCCAGCTGATCATGCAGGAAATCGCGGCCCAGGAGCTCGAACGCCTGGGCAAATCCGTGGAACCCGCCGATGTGGACCGCCTGGAAGGGGAGATTCGCGCCGACTATCCCCCTGATGCCTATGCCGTCATGCTGGAGGAGCAGGGCCTGGATGAGAAGCTCGTGCGCATGCTGCTGCGCCGGCGTCTGGATATGGAACAGTATGTCGCCAAGGTGCTGCGGCCGGAAATCGTCGTGACCCCCGAAGAAGTGCAGACGTACTACGAGGCGCACAAAAAATACTTTATCATTCCCGAGCAATTGCTCTACCTGCAGATTACCGCGCCGGTGAAGGCCGAGGTCGAGGCGGCCGCCAAAGCGCTGCTGGAAGGCATGTCGCCCGCCGAATTGCAAAAAAAGTTCGGTGTGACCCTGCGGGAGGTTCGTACCGCCAGAGAAACTCTGCCTGAGGATGTGCGTACCGCCCTGGAAAGCCAGGGTCTGCGCAAAGCCGGACCGGCCGTGGAGGCCGAGGGCGAATTTCGGGTACTGATTCTGGCGGGTAAAAGCGCCGAGAGCCAGGTTGATCCGGCGACCACCGCCGCCCGCGTGGAGGCGATGCTGATGGAGGAAAAAGTGCCTCCCCTCCTGCAGGAGCGGCTGGAAAAGCGCCTGCGCTCCTCCACGCTGTTCATTGCCGAACCCCTGCTGCGCGACGCGGCGAAGTTGTCCAGCCCTGAAAAGAAAAAAGACGTTCCGCCGGCTCCTCCCGCGCCGCGTGAAGAGCCGGGCGCCGCATCGGATGAAATCCCCGGCCCGTAAATGCGGGACAGGCGGGTTTGCGGGTCGGGTCCCGGTTCGCGCAAAAAACCGGCGCCGGGCCGGTTTGCCGTCGGGCAAGAAAGACGCGTTTGTGTAATGGAGGTATGCCCTCACGGCATTCGACCGGAGCAAAACGCAGGTCGGCATCGCATCAGGCGGGTCGGCGCGTCGCCCACGGTTTCCCCCTACATTGCATATTCCAGAAAAAGGGATTAGAAATGAATGCATTATCGTATAGTCGTCGCTCAACCGAAGGTTCGGCGGGTTCGGCATATTCCCATGCGTACATTCGGCCCCGGGAGAAAAAGCAGGTGAAAAGCCTTTCGCGGATGGCGACACTTTGTGTGTTGCTGCTGTTGCTTGCCGTTCCCGCCTTTGCGGCGGAGCTGACGGTGAACAAGATTGTCGCGGTGGTCAACGGTGAAATGATAACCCTGCACGATCTGCGGGGACCCACGGCGGCGGAACTTTCCCGCCGGGGACTTTCTCCCGACGATCCCCAAGCCCAGCAGATCATGCGCCAGGTTCTGGACGTTCTCATCAATAATATTTTGTTGCGCCAAGAGGCGGAGCGCATGAAAGTGGTCATCGGCAACCAGGACGTGGAAGCCGAAGTCAAGAAATTCGTGCAGCGCAGCGGGCTTTCCCAGACCGCCTTCGAGGCCCAGTTGAAAAAGCAGGGCTCCGACATGGACGGTCTGCGCAAGCGCATTCGTGACACGTTCCTGCGCCAGCGTATGATGCATTTCATGGTGGCCCGCAAGGTGGTGGTTTCGCCCGACGAAGTCGATATGTACTACAACGCGCATAAAGACGAATTCGCCGGTGAAAAAACCGCCGACTTCTCGCTGATCGCCTTCAAGCCCGGGGTCAAGCCGGAAAACATCGTGGCCCAGATCAAGAGCGGCAGCATTTCTTTTGAAGAGGCGGCCGCGCAGTATTCGCTCGATCCCTCCGGCCAGAAGAGCGGCGGCCGGGTTGAGATGGCCCCCTGGAAGGCCCTTGGCCCCGGCATGCGCAAGACCCTTGAAGGGCTGAAAGACGGCGAACTCTCCGCCCTCATTCCGGTGCAGGGTACCAAACTGGTGTTGCGGCGCAACGCCGTGTCCGAAGGTAAAGCCCTGTCTCTTCAGGAAGCCCGCCCGCGCATTGAGGAAATTCTGCGCGAACCCAGGCTGGAAGAACGGTTCCGCGAATACTCCCAGCAGTTGCGCGACAAAGCTGTTATCGACATTCGTCTGTAACCGGTCGGGGAACCGCCCCGGCGGCACCCCGGCTTTTCAAGAGGAAAGAGATGACCTTACAGGAACTTGGTCAGGAGTTGCGCCGCCGGCGCGAGGAACAAAGTCTCTCCATCGACGATCTGGCCAACCGGCTCAAGATTTCCGGGCGCACGTTGCGGGCCATTGAGGGCGGTTCGCTGGACGGTCTGCCTCACTCCGTGTACGCCAAGGGTTTCATCCGTTCCTGCGGGTTGGCCCTGCGTGTGGACCCGACGGAACTCAACGGGTGGCTGGAGGAAGTGTTCCCCTCGTCCATGTACGACGAAAAGCCCGAAGCCCCGCTGTACCGGGTCGAGCAAACGCCCGGCGCGGCGCGGCGGGTTGTGGCGGTCGCTTTGCTTCTTTTGCTTGTCGGGGGCATTGTCGGCGGCGGCTGGTATCTGACCGCCGAGCACGGCGCGTTCTCGTTGAACTGGGTTAAACAGCTTTTCTCGGCCGGAAACGGCGGAACCAACGCCACCGGCGGGCTCGCCGCTCCCGCGCGGAACCCTTCCGTCGCGACCCGTCCGGAAGCCGCGCCCGCCGCCGATGCCACCTCGCGGCAAATGCCTTCCGCCAACCGCACGGCCGAAGTGGTTCCCTCCGCGGGTGTTCCCGCTTCCGTGTCAGGCGGCAATGCGACCACCGATTCCGCGGAAACCGCTTCTCCCGCTCCGGCGGTCAACGAAATTCAAATCACGGCCACGTCCAAGTGTTGGGTCGGCTACCGCGCGGACGGCGCGCAGGAGGTCGGCTACACCGTGCGCCCCGGTGAATCTTACTCCATCACCTGGAAGGACAAGATCACGGTGCGTCTGGGCAACCCTTCGGTCGCCTCCGTCACGGTGAACGGCAAAGACTTCACCTTTCCATACAGTTCAAGCAGGGTCGGCGAGTTTTCTTTGCCGTAGCGGAATATGGAATTTTCCGAACAGATGCTTGTCCTGCGGGTGGGCAGGTTCAAAGAGGCGGACCTTTGGGTCCGCCTCTTGTCACCTTCCCGTGGGATGATTTCGGCCTTCGCCTTTGGCGGGGCGCGCAGCCGGCGGCGCTTTGTGGGCTGCCTGGATCTGTTCAACGAGGTTCAGGTGCGCATGCGCGCCTCACGCAACGCCTGTCTGGTGTTGGAAGAGGGCGTGCTCCTTTCGGGGCCGGGCCGTCTGCGCCGCGATTCCTCCCGCCTGGGCATCGCCCGCAACTGCGCCGATTTTCTCGCCGCCCTCAATTTGGGGCCGGACGGCGCGGCGGCGGCATACAAGCTCTTTATGGGGATCTTGCAGGTTCTCGAAGAAGCGGATATTTTACCGCTTCTCCTACCGCGCTTTTTCCGTCTGCGTATGGCCGCCGATCAGGGCTGGGACGTGGACTTTGAACGTTGTGCGCATTGCGGCAATGTTCTGGGCGACGCGGGGGCGCGCTTTTGGGTCGTTCCCGGCACTGTGCGCTGCCCCGACTGTCCGCCGGCGGAGGAAGGCACGGGGTTCTCTTTGCGGCCGGAATCCCTTGAAGCATTATGCCGCATCCGGCGCGATGCGCCCGCTTCCTGGCCGGGCATCGAACTTTCGCCGGAGGCTGGCCGCGAGTGCGGGCGGGCCATGGACGCCTTTATTCAGCTGCATGTCGGCGTAGGCTGGGAATCCGGCCGTTTTTGCCGGGTGTGAGCACCAACACGGGAGTGTCTATGTATTTCCAAGACGTCATTTTGACCTTGCAGAACTTTTGGGCCAAACGGGGTTGCGCCGTGGTCCAGCCCTTTGACGTGGAGTGCGGGGCGGGTACCTTCAACCCCTCCACCTTTCTGCGGGTCATCGGTCCGGAGCCGTGGAACACGGCCTATGTGGAACCCTCCCGCCGCCCCACGGACGGCCGCTATGGCGAGAACCCCAACCGCCTGCAGCACTATTTTCAGTTTCAGGTGATCCTCAAGCCCTCGCCGGAAAACGCCCAGGAACTGTACTTGGAAAGCCTGGCCGCCCTCGGCCTCGACCAGTCCAAGCACGACATCCGCTTTGTGGAAGACGACTGGGAATCCCCGACCCTCGGCGCCTGGGGCCTGGGCTGGGAGGTCTGGCTCAACGGCATGGAGGTGACCCAGTTCACCTATTTCCAGCAGGTGGGCGGCATCGATCTGGCCCCGATCAGCGTGGAGTTCACCTACGGCCTGGAACGCCTGTGCATGTACCTGCAGGAAAAGGAATCGGTCTACGACCTGGCCTGGAACGAGCACGTCACCTACGGGCAGATTTACCATCAGAACGAAGTGGAGCAGTCGCGCTTCAATTTTGAAGAGTCGGACAAGAGCATCCTGCTCCGGCACTTCGACGACTTTGAAAAAGAGGCCCACCGTCTCTGCGGCCTGGGTTTGCTTTGGCCGGCCTATGACCACGTGATGAAGTCTTCGCACACTTTCAATTTGCTGGACGCGCGCGGGGCCATTTCCATCACCGAGCGCACGGGCTACATCGCCCGGGTGCGCGCGCTGGCCTCGGCCGTGGCCGCCCTGTATGCGGCTCAACGCAAGGACATGGGGTATCCCATGCTGCCCAAGGCGTAACGCCTTATCATTCTGAACGCCACAGGAGCACCCCATGCCCGCCTTTGTTCTTGAGATCGGTGTAGAGGAATTCCCGGCCCGCTTCCTGCCGGGACTGGAACACGAACTGATTCGCCGTTTTTCCGAAGGTCTGGATGAAGCCGGCGTCGCCCATGCCGCCGTGCAGGCTTTTTCCACCCCCCGGCGCTGCGTCGTGTTCATCAAAGACATCGCCGCCCAAGCCGCCGAGCGCGAGGAAGTGCTCACCGGTCCTTCCCTGAAAGCCGCCTACGATGTGGGCGGCAGGCCGACCCGCGCGGCCGAAGGCTTTGCCCGCACCCACGGGGTCAGCCTGGAAGACACTTTCACCCTGGAAACCGAGAAAGGTTCGTACATCGCCGTGCGCAAAACGATGGGCGGCGGCGCCACGCGCGAGCTTCTGGCCCGCCTGTGCCCCGCGGTCATCGCCGCCTTGCCGTTCCCGAAGAAAATGCGCTGGGGCGCTTTCGACTTCGGCTTCGGCCGTCCTCTGCGCTGGGTGCTGGCTCTGCTGGACGATACGGTCGTCTCGTTTGCGATCGGCCCGGTGACTTCCGGCAACCAAACGTTCGGACACCGGGTGCACGGCCCCGGACCCTTTACGGTCGACCGGGCCGAAGCGTATTTTTCCATCATGGCCGACAAGGCCGGGGTGGTGGTCGACGCGGCCGAGCGCCGGCGGGTTATTCGGGAAAAGGGCGACGCCCTGGCCGCCGCCAAAGGTGGGCGCATCCTTTGGAACGAGACCCTGCTCGACGAGGTCCAGGGCCTGTGCGAGCATCCCGTGCCCATTCTGGGCGGGTTTGACCCCGCCTACCTTGAAGTGCCGCGTGAAGTGCTGCTCACCAGCATGCAGAGCCACCAGAAGAGTTTTGGCCTGGAAGCCGAAGACGGCACGCTTCTGCCGTTCTTCCTCACGGTGCTGAACATCACCCCACCGGACGAAGGGCTGGTGCGCAAAGGCTGGGAGCGCGTGCTTCGCGCCCGCCTGGAAGACGCCCGTTTCTTCTGGAAGACCGACCTTGCCTCCGGCCTCGCCCCCTGGGTCGACGCCCTGGACAACGTCACCTTCCTGGCCCCCCTCGGCAGCATGGGCGACAAGACCCGTCGTCTCGAAAAACTCTGCTCCTGGTTGGCCGACAACCTGAAGAACGGCGTTTCTTGCGAGCATGCGGCTCGGGCCGGGCGCCTGTCCAAGGCCGATCTGGTTTCGGAAATGGTCAAGGAATTCGACACGGTTCAGGGCATCATGGGCGGCATTTACGCCAAGAAAGCCGGGGAACCTGTCGAAGTCGCCCAGGCCCTGGCCGAGCAGTATCTGCCCGCCGGGCCGGACAGCCCGACGCCTGCGAGCCTGTGCGGGGCGATACTCTCCATGGCCGACAAAGCCGACACCCTGGCCGGTTGTTTCAGCCTGAAGATGATTCCCACAGGCGCGGCCGACCCCTATGGTCTGCGCCGGGCCGCCTTGGGCATCGCCCGTATTCTGAAGGAAAAATCCCTGCGTCTGGACGTCTCCGCCCTGTTCGCCAAGGCCATGGAAGGGTATGAGGGCATCGCCCGCACCCTGGAGCCGGATCAGGCCCTGCTGCGTCTGGACGAGTTTTTCACCCTGCGCTTGAAGAATCTCTTTGTCGGCGCCGGGTCCGAAACCCTGCATGTGGAAGCCGTGCTCGGCGCGGATTCGCGCGACGTCTGCGCCGCCGCCGAACGTCTGGCCGCCCTGGAGGCCTTCAGCAAAACCGAGGACTACGGCAAGGCCGTGCAAACCTTCAAGCGGGCCGCCAACATCATCGTCAAGCAGGCCGGCGAGGCTTCCCTCACGGGCCGCTATGACCCGGCTCTGCTCGCCGAACCGGCGGAAAAAGCCCTGGCCGCCGAGTTGGAGCGCATGTTGCCGATTTTCGTGGAGCACGAGAAGCAGGGGCGCTATGCGGAGCTGTTTGTGTTGCTGAAAGAGCTGCGCCCCACGGTGGACGCCTTTTTCGAAGGCGTCATGGTCATGGCCGAGGACGCCGCGCTACGGACAAACCGTCTGAACCTGCTCCAGGCCTTGGTTTCGCCCTTGTCCCGTCTGGCCGATTTCGCGGCCTTGCAGATGTAGGGCGAACAGCTCAGACGTACATATCGATCGAGACGGGGGCGGCAACGCCCCCGTCCCCGTTTTCCGGAGCGAGAACGGTCGAGTCGATTTCCGCCGGTGCGGGTGCGGGAACGGCGGCGGGTGCTTTCGGCGCCGCAGGAGCGGGCGAGGCGTTGATTGAATCCGATAGGGGGCGGCCTTCGGCATCTTGAGGGGCCAAAGCTTCTTCGGCTTTTCTCTCCACATGCTCCTTGATTTCGTCCAAGTTGCGTTGCGAGGTTTCGGCAGCCGAGGTTCCCTGTTCTTCACGCAGACGTCGGGCGGCCCGTTTTCCGGCCAGCATCTGCTGGGCGTAATTTTCGGCATAGGCGGCTTCGATCAGGCCGATGGTCAGGATGGCGTTCTGGCGGTTGACCATCGCGCTGTCGGACTGGAAGGCCGCCTTCCGGGCTTTGAGATATTTCGACTCGCCGTCGCCGAAGGAAAGAAAGTTGCCGGACATGAGCCCGGACGCAATATGGGGAGTATCCATAGTCGTCCTTTTATGCTTTTGCCTGTTTCCGGTTTGAACGGCTTATCGGCGGGACGGCGGAAAACCTTACGGCTCAAATATGGATGTTCGGGTAATGAAACAGCAGCCCGGCCGTGCCGCCGAGGAAGGCCCGCAGGCGTTCCTCCAGCGCGGCGGTATCTTTCAGCTCGCACTGCCAAAGGGTGAGCACGCGCCAGCCGGTTGCGGTCAGGGCGGCTTCGGCTTTCTGGTCGCGCTCCTTGGCCGAGGTAATTTTTTTTAGCCAGAAGTCGCGGCGGGTTTCGGGAATCGTGGCGCGCGGGCAGCCTTCATGCCCGTGCCAGAAACAGCCGTTGACAAAAATAACCGCCCGATACCGCGGCAGCACGATATCCGGAGTGCCGGGCAATTCCCGCGCATGCAGGCGAAAGCGAAACCCCATGCGATGCAGAAGCTTGCGCACCAGCAATTCCGGGCCGGTATTCCGGCCCTTGATGCGCGACATGGTGCGCGCGCGTTGTTCCGGACTAAATGAATCCATTATATAATGTCCTTGCAATGTCGCCTGCCGCATATATAGTCTGGGGCGACAGCGGCCGCAACCGGGTGCCTTTCCCGTTGCGGTCGCTCGGCTTCCGCCATGCGGCCCGCTGCCTCGCATGTGGTCGCGCGTGGTTCGGGCCGTTTCATGAAACATTTTAAACGACGATGTTTCAAAGCTATTCATGCGCATATTTTATCTGCTCTTCGGCATGTACGCCGCAAGTCACCTGTACATTCTGATCTGCCTGCGTCGGGCGCTCGGCCCCGGTCGGTACCTCTGGTTCGTCGGATTTTTTCTGCTGCTCATGGCCGGCTCCTGGCTGATCCGCATCGGCCGGGTGCCCGTAGGCATGATGGACGGTTTTCAGACTGTGTCCTTCATCTGGATGGGCTATGCTTTGATGCTGGCCATGAGCCTGATCGCCCTGGATGTTTCCGGTTTGCTCCTTCGTTTGGGAAGCCGCCTGCTCGGTGCGGAGGCCGCCTTGTTTTCCTCGGCCAAAGTGCTCCGGATCGCCTTTGTGCTTTCTCTGCCCCTGTTTTGCTGGGCGGTGTACGAAGCCCGGACGCCGCGCACCGTGTACCTGACCGTGACCACCCCGTACCTGCCTGCCGATGCCGAACCGCTGGAAATCGTGCAGATTTCCGACCTGCACATCAGCGCGTTGATTGGGCCGCGAACTCTGGAGCGCATGCGCGATGTGGTGGCCGAGAAAGAGCCGGACATTCTGGTCTTGGTGGGGGATCTGGTCGACGGCAACATGGAGGAACGCGAGGCCGACGCGGCCGTGATGCGGACCTTCCCGGCCCGCATGGCCAAGATTGCCGTGACCGGCAACCATGAAGCCTACCACGGGCCGGAGCAGTCGTTGGCCTTTATCGAGCGTTCCGGTTTCCGGATTCTTCGGGCGGAAACCTTGGAAATCGGCGGCATCCGCATCGTCGGGGTGGACGACGACACCTTCGCCAAAGCGGCCGAAAGCGACACGGCAGACGCCGGCTCCCTGTTGCGCGGCCTTGAGCCGGGGAGGTTCACCGTGCTCTTGCAGCACAAGCCGTATCCGCCGGAGGCTCCGTTTGATCTGATGCTCTCCGGGCACACCCATGGCGGCCAGATTTGGCCGGGTATTTTCGCCGTCCGTTCCCTGTACGGTTTCGACCAGGGGCTCACCGCCTTGCCGGAGGTCGCCGGTCGCCCCCGGCTGCTGAACATCTCCAATGGGCTGGGATTCTGGGGGCCGCCCATCCGTTTCTTCACGCCGCCCGACATCGTGCGCATCACCATCAAGCCGGAATCGCGGCCGGAGTGGCCCTAACACATGTTCTTCTATACGGTTCTCGGGTTCGTCATTCTGTGCTGCGCATGGATTTTCTTTTGCCTGCGCCGGGCCTTCGGCAAGGGGTGGTGGCAGGCCGGATTCGCCGTGTGGTGCGCTTTCCTGATCGGCACGTGGTATCTGCGGCATCTCGCGCCGGAGAGCGCGTTCTGGTCGACGATCATGCGGGCCGGTTTCGTCGGCATCGGCTTTTCGGCCATTGCCGCCGGGGTCTGCTTCGGGGTGTGGTTTACGGAAGTCGCGCTGCGTCGTTTTCGCTCCAGAGGTATCGTCTTTGGAACCCTTGCCAACAGGCGGTTGAGTGTATCCCTGGCTGTTCTTCTGGCGGTGCTGCTGAGCGTCTATTCGGTCTGGGAGGCGGGCAGCCTGCGGGTCGAGCATGTGGTCATCCCCACAGCCAAGCTCCCGGCCGGGATGCAACGCTTTCGCATCGCGATGGTCTCGGACGTGCACCTGAGCCGGGACATCGGCCCGGAGCTTTTGGAGCGAATCGCCGGTATCGTGAACGCCTCGGACGCCGACGTTTTCGTCACCCTCGGGGATATCGTGGACACGGATATGCGCGGCCGGGACAAAGACGCGGCCGTTCTGCGTTCCATTCGGAGCCGTTACGGCACCTATGGCGTGTTGGGCAATCATGAAGACTACCGCGGACTGGACAACTCTCTGGGGTTTTACAAGCGGGCCGAAATTACGCCGTTGCGGGGACGTTCGGTCGCGGTGGGACCGATTGTGCTGGCGGGAGTGGATGACTCCGGCATCTCGGGGGCGGGCATGCGGGCCGTCAACCTGGTCATGGAGATGAAGCGCCGGGAAAACCCGGAAGCGTTCGTGCTGTTTCTTTGCCACCGACCGCAAGCGCCGGGGGTTGTCTTGCGGGGCATGCCGTTCGACCTGATGCTTTCCGGCCATACCCACGGCGGCCAAATCCAGCCGGTCGGGTTGATTTTTACCCGCCTGGCGCACAGAGCCCCGTCCGGGCTTGGCGAATACGGCGGCGGGCTGCGTTTCGTCACCAACGGCGCGGGCTACTGGGGGCCGCCCATGCGGCTGTTCGCGCCCCCTGAGGTCGTGATTATCGATCTCGTACCGGAATTTTCCCGATAACCTGCGCCATCACTTTGATTCCCTTTTTCTCGCCGGTGAAGCCGAGGCCTTCTTCGGTCGTGGCCTTGACGTTCACGGCCCGGAAGGGCAGGTGCAGCAGGGTGGCGATGTTTTTGGCGATCAGTTCGCGGTGCGGGGTGATGCGCGGGGTCTGGGCGACAAGGGTGATGTCCACGTGGTGCAGTTCCAATCCGGCCAGCAGGCAGCGTTCGCGCACCTCGGCCAGGAGCAGTCCGCTTGAGATTCCGGCGTATTTGGGGTCGGAATCCGGGAACATGCCGCCGATATCCCCGCCGCCGATGCAGCCGAGCAGGGCATCCATCAGGGCGTGGAGCAGGGTGTCGCCGTCGGAATGGGCCTGAACGCGGATATCCGTGGGAATGGGCACCCCGCCCAAAATGAAGGGGCGATCGCCGCCGTAGCGGTGCACGTCGTAACCGAACCCGCAGCATAGGCGCATGGGCGTCTCCTTTTCTTCCAGCAGAGCGAGATCCGCCGGAGACGTGATTTTTCGGTTGGCTTCCGCGCCTTCCACGAGACAAACGGGAACGCCCAAGGCCTCCACCAGGGCCGCGTCATCCGTGGCCGCTGCATCCGTGGCCGCTGCATGGGCTCTGCCCAGCGTCGTCCGATCAAAGCCCTGCGGAGTCTGTACGGCCCGCAGGCGGGCGCGCTCCGGTGTACCGGCGACCAGCCCGGCGTCGTCCACCAGCTTGACCGTGTCCGTGACGGGCAGGCCGGGCACGACCGCCTTGTGTCCGGCGTCCAAAGCGTCCAAAATCCGCACAATCAGGGGCGCGTCCACAAAGGGCCGGGCCGCGTCGTGCACGAGCACGCGCCGGCAGTCCGGGGGCAGGGCGGCCAGACCGTTGCGCACCGATTCCTGCCGGGTCGCCCCGCCGCGCGTCAGGCGGCGCTCCAGGCCAAGCCGGCGGCCCGTGTCGAGTTCGTCGAGCATCCGGGCATGGTCGTCCGGGTCGCCTTCCGGCGGAAAAATGAACACGATGCCGGTGATTCCGGCCACCCGTGCGAAGACCTTGGCGCTGTGCCAAAACAGAGGAGCACCCTCGAAGCTGAGAAACTGTTTGGGCGTCGCGCCCGAGGGATCACAACGCAACCCTTTTCCGGCCGCGGCGAACAGAACCCAGGTGCTCATGCGCCCTCCGGCGTCGTGCCGGCATCCGGGCCGGCGGCGGGCGTCCCAAGGTCGACGGCTTCCACCATCCCGTCCCCTTCGGTTTCCGGGGCCACGGCCGTGAGGATATGTTCCCACAGCGTCTCCAGGCCGGTCTTTTTATGCGAGGAGACCGGAATCAGCGGCACGTCGCCGAGGAGGGCCTCCCAGGCCGAGCGGGCCACTTCGCGTTCGCGTTGTTTGCCTTTGTCGACCTTGGTCAAAACCCCGATCAGGGGCAGGTTGTGGGTCAGGGCGAACGTGGCCATGGCGCGGTCGGATTGTTGCGGCGGCAGGCGGCCGTCCAAGAGCAGCAGCAGGGCGGTCAAGCCGGGGGTTTGGGTCAGGTAGTGCTCGAGCAGACCGGCCCATTTCCGGCGTTCGTCTTTGCTGCAGCGGGCATCGCCGTAGCCGGGCAGGTCGACCAGAAACGCCGGGGAGGCATCCAGGCGGTAATAGTTGACGCTTCGGGTTTTTCCCGGTTCGGCGCTGACTTTGGCAAGTTGCTTGCGCCCGGCCAGGGCGTTGATCAGCGATGATTTGCCGACGTTGGATCGCCCGGCCAGCGCGACCTGCGGCTCTTCGGGAAAAACAAGCTGGGAGAGGGTGTAGGCCGTGGCTTCCAAATGCAGAGTAGGGGGCATGGGCGTAAGGAGGTAAGGGTGGCTTGGGGTATCTGTTGGGGTGGCTTGGCAACTGTGGAGAGGGTGCCGCTTTGGGGAGTGGGAGCGGTTTGGCGTCAGGCAAGGAAGGCCGGTTTTTTGCGATGGGAGTGTACTTTTGTGGTATTCGACCGGAGCAAAAAACACAGTCTGGCGCCGCATCACGACGAACCGAACCACTCCCCTCAAAGAAGCGGGCCTTGACAAATATGTGCGCTTGGAGAAAATAGCAGGTTGCCTAGGATGTATCAACCGGGCGTTTCCATCATTCCAGCACTGGAGGTTTCATGTATTCCACCACGGATTTTCGCAAGGGCCTGAAGATTGAAGTGGACGGCACCCCTTACGAAATCGTTGAATTTCAGCATTTCAAACCCGGCAAAGGCGGGGCCATGGTGCGCACCAAGCTGCGCAACTTCCTCACCGGCCGGATGCAGGACATCACCTTCCGTTCCGGCGAAAAGGTCGGCCGCCCCGATCTGGAAGTCCGCGACTTGCAATATCTCTACCGCGAAGGCACCGACCTTGTGTTCATGGACCTTACCAGCTATGAACAGACCCATATCGCCGCGGACTCCACCGGCGGCAAGTCCGGCTATCTGAAAGAGAGCCAGGTGGTGCAGGTGCTCATGTACCAGGGCAAACCCCTGGACATCGAACTGCCGCCCTCCATGGTTCTGGAAGTGACGGACACCGAGCCCGGAGTTAAGGGCGACACCGTTTCCAACGTCACCAAGCCGGCGACTCTGGAGACCGGCGTGGTCATCCAGGTGCCGATTTTCGTGAACACCGGCGACAAAGTCAAAGTGGACACCCGATCCAACGAATACCTTGGCCGAGAATAATTCCCGTCGCCTTTCCGGCACCAGGAACGGGCACATGAACGCAGATCGCCCCGTACGCTCCGCCCAGGCGGGACGGCCGGCGCAAGACTCCGGCAAGCTCGGCCGCGAAATCTCCGGCCTGTTCGCCATTTTCTGCGGCCTGTTGCTCACCCTCAGTCTTGCCACCTTTGACGCCAGGGACCCCTGGCTCAATCACGTGGTGCGCAGCACGGGCGAGATCCACAACAAGGTCGGCCTGTTCGGCTCTTACCTCGCGGGATTGCTGCTGGACGGCTTTGGCGTGGCCGCGTGGGTTTGGCCGGCCTTTTTCGCCCTGTTTGGGATCCGGCGCATTCTCGGCGCCGAGCCCATGCCGTGGTGGCGCTGGGCCGGGTTTATTCTTCTGGCGGTGTGTGTTTCCGCCGCGGGGGCCTCGGCGGACGCGACCGCCGGGGTCGCCCCCTTGGCCGCCGGAGCGGGCAACGTGGCCGGCAATGTGGCAAGTCACGGGGGCGGGCTCCTGGGCCACATGCTCCTGACCGGCGTGGAGGGCAGGCTCGGCGAGACCGGGACCTTCCTCCTCTGGCTGTTCATCCTGCTGATGTCCCTGCAGCTGATTCTGGGCTTTTCCTGGATCGGCCTGATCGCCGGGGGGGCAATGGCGCTGTGGCGGGCCTGCGCGAGCATGGCCCAGAATGTTCCGGATTTGCGCCCCAAGCCCAAACCGCAGGCTCCGCTTGAAGTGGTTTCCGGCCGCTCGGGCAAGCCGGTCGACAAAGATCCCGCCCCGACCAAGAATGTTGGGGGAGGCCTGCTGATTTTCCCCTCCGGAAAGTCGGCGGACGAGCCGGCCGGCGCGAAGTCTTCCTCCACCGCGAAGTTGTCCCTTGAATCGGCCGACGACGTGCCGCCGTGGGTGCAGGACTTTGAAGACGATCGCTCCTATGATGCCGAACGCCCGCGCTCGGCCTCGATTCCGGCCGCGCCTTCCCTGCCTTCCCGCCCGGCTTCATCTCCTTCCCCGGCGGCGGAACGCCCGCATGCGGAAGAGCCTCCCGTGCCCATTCAACCCCTCGGTGTTGTCGAGCCCGCGCCGGAGCCCAAAGCTCCCGGCCTGCTCGGTGGGGCCGTGGCCTTGGTGAAAAAATCCGGGGGCATCCCTCTGCCGCCCCTTTCCTTGATCGAAGCCCTGCCGCCCAGCAAGGGAACCGCCTCGCGCGCCGAGTTGGAAGCCAAGGGACGTTCGTTGATGACCTGCCTCTCGGATTTCGGGGTGCACGGCGACCTGGTGGGCATCACCCCCGGTCCCGTGGTCACGATGTTCGAGGTTCGTCCCGCGCCCGGAGTGCGGGTCTCGCGCATCGCCAATCTTTCCGACGACCTGGCCCTGGCCTTGAAGGCCGTGGCCGTGCGCATCCAGGCCCCCATTCCGGGCACGGACACCGTGGGTGTGGAGATTCCCAATGAAACGCGCGAAACCGTGTGCCTGCGGGCTTTGCTCGGTTCCAAGGCGTTTCAGGAGTCCCGCTCTCTGTTGACCCTCGCTCTGGGCAAAGACGTGTCCGGCGGCCCGGCCGTGGCCGATCTGGCCACCATGCCCCACCTGTTGGTGGCCGGCGCCACCGGCGCGGGCAAGAGCGTGGGGATCAACTCGATTATCCTGTCGTTCCTGTTCAAGGCCCGGCCCGAAGAGGTCAAGCTGCTGCTTGTGGACCCCAAACGGGTGGAAATGGCGGTGTACGGCGATCTTCCCCACCTCGTGCATCCCGTGGTCACGGAGATGCAGATGGCCAAGAACGCCCTGGAGTGGGCGGTATCCGAAATGGAGCGGCGGTACTCCGACATCGCCAAAGCCGGAGTGCGCAACATCTCCGACTACAACGCCAAGCTGAAAGAGTTGGGCGACAAGCGGCCGGACGGCATGGAAGAACTGGCGTTCATGCCGTACTTGGTGATCATCATCGACGAACTGGCCGACCTGATGCTTGTGGCCGCCAAAGAGGTGGAAACCAGCATCGTGCGCTTGGCCCAGCTGGCCCGCGCCGCAGGCATCCACTTGATTCTGGCCACCCAGCGTCCCAGTGTGGATGTGGTCACCGGCCTGATCAAAGCCAACTTCCCCTGCCGCATCTCGTATCAGGTCACTTCCAAGCACGACTCGCGCACCATTCTGGACACCGTCGGGGCGGAGCACTTGCTCGGCCGGGGCGACATGCTCTTCAAGCCGGCAGGCGGCAAGTTCAAACGGATGCACGGCGCGTTCGTCAACGACAAGAATGTGTCGGCGGTGTGCGACTATTGGCGTTCGCGGCAGAAGCCGGACTATCGTCTTGATTTTTCCGAGTGGGGCGCGGATGATGCCGGCGAAGGGGTCGGCAACGGTTCCGGCGGCGACGTCGCCTCCGACCCCATGTATACGGAAGCCGTGGACTTTGTCCGCTCCCAGGGCAAGGCATCCATTTCCTTGATTCAGCGGCGCTTCCGCATCGGCTTCAACAAGGCCGCCCGGTTCATCGAGCAGATGGAACGCGACGGCATCGTCGGTCCGGCCGACGGTGCCAAGCCGCGACCGGTCAGATAGGCGGCTCGCGGACATCAAGTGGGTCCGAGGCCGTACAAAATAAAACGATACACGGGCCGAACAACGTTCCTCCTGTGACGACATAAAGGAGCCCTGTATGGGTCGCATTTTGTCGATATTGCTGGTGCTGTTCTGCCTCTTGCCCGCCGTCGCTTTCGCGGATGTTACGGGGGCCAGGGTGCAGGAGACGTATAAGGGCATCAAAGGGCTGCGGGCGAACTTTACGCAGGTGCTGACCCACAAGGAAAGCGGCTCGAAAGAAACCCGTACGGGCGTTCTGGAATTCAAAAAGCCGTTGCTGGTGCGCTGGGAGACCAAAACCCCCTCACCCGAGCTGCTTGTGGTGGGAAAAAAAGAAATCTGGAACGTGTTCATGGACGAGGAAGCGGCCTACAAGTACCCCTTGTCGTTGGCCGAAGACTCCCGCAGCATTGTGCGGGTGATCACCGGCCAGGCCGCGTTGACCCAGGACTTCGACGTGGAGCCCCAGGGCTATGAGAAGGGCTTGGCCAAGCTGCGGTTTTACCCGCATGAGCCCACCCAGAGCATGACTGAAGGCACGCTTTGGGTGCAGGAGGGTTCCGGCCTGATCATGCGTGTTCTGATTGTGGATTTTTACGGGAACACCAACGACATTACCCTGCAGGATCTGGATGTCGAGGTCGTGCCGGCGGATAAGATTTTTTCCTATACACCGCCGAAGAGCTTTGCGATCGAAGACCGCACCAAAGACGGCGGCGCTCCCGGCAAGGGCCTGATGCAGTAGATAATTTTGCGTGGGGCGCTCCGCGTGGCGCAACGGAATGATTTTTTGAGCGGGTCTTTTCACGCCTCGTTGAACGCAAACGCTTTGGAGAGATGCATGGCTTCTCTGAATCTGCCGTACCTCCTGGAATGGGAGGAATACCTCGCCTCGGGCCGCATGGCCGAGGACTTTATGTATTCCCCGGAAGAGCGTCGGCTCGAGATCTTGGAGTTTCTTGAAAAACTTATGGATGTGGCCGAACTGGCCGACGAGGTCGCGACCGGGATCATCTTTCGCAAAGGGGAGAGCTCCGGCGCTTGATGCGGCCGAGCTGAATTTGAGAGAAAACGAGACGGGCGTTCGCGATGGTTTCGCGGACGCCCGGTGTTTTTTATTGAAAAAGGGCGGGACATGTGTCCCGCCCTTTGCATATTCCCATAGGCTTTACAGTGTTGGGCGGACGGTCATGACCGGCACGGGGGAGGTTTTCACCACTTTTTCGGCCACAGAACCGAAAAGCAGTCTGTCGATGCCCTTACGGCCGTGGGTGCCCATGATGATCAGGTCGGCGCCGACCGATTCGGCCAAGCTCAAAATTTCTTCGGCGGCGTAGCCGTTGACGACTTTGCCCGTGGCTTTGATGCCGGAGAAATTCTCGGCCACGAAGGTTTCCATGGTTTTCTCGGCGCCGGTGATGATTTCACCCACGAAGTTCTCGATGGAACTGGGCGGCACGTGGAAACCCACATATTGGGTCAGGGCCGGGGCGGCATACACGGCAACAATTTCGGCGTCGAACGCCTTGGCCATGGTCACGGCATAATCGGCCACCAGAGCGGAGTGTTGGGAAAGATCCAGAGCGCAAACGATCTTTTTGATGGCAGGCATACGGAACTCCTTATTTCGAGGGTTTTTTCACGGGAATGTGCCTTACTAAGGCGTCATCTCCCTTTCCTCTGCTTTCACACTAACGCTTTTGCCGCAATGGTCAATCCCCTTAGAAATAGATGAAAATTTGGTCCGAAATACCGCTTTACATCTCTATCAACGATAAATCGGCGCCGAGTGACCGGATGTTTTCTTTGAAATGCTGCGTGTGGCATATGGTATTCCATCAAGGCGCTTGCTGTGACGGTCTTTTAGGCAGTGCCGTGGAAGGGGGGGGAGGGCGTGACGCGGAATCTGAAGGCCGAAAAAGTACAAAGGCTCAACGCTCGTCTGTTTATCGGCCTATTCCGTTTTTTCTAAAAGGTAGAGAAATTCCACTACATGCATAGGTCGATCCGCCAGATTTCTGCCTGCCCGGAAGGTATTGTAGGGCGTTTGGATCAGTTCGAGCTTCCCCAATGCACGCAGGAAGTCCAGAAATTCCTCATGGGGGATGAAGCCCTCGGAATTGTAAGAGATAAGGATAAAGCGCGCCGGCAGGGCCGAGATCAAGGAAAACAGACTTTCGCGGGCCACGGACTTCTTATTGTAGGGGCTGCGGTTCCAGTCGACCGGGATGCCGCTTACGTGGCTGATGCGTTCGGGGCGGCGGTTTTCCGCCAAAAGATTCAGCATGAAATAGTTGGAGCCATAAGGGTGCTGGTTGTAAGGGGGATCCAGGTAGGCCAGATCGAAGTCGGTGGAGCCGGCCAACGAGGCCGTCAGGGGACCGGCATCGCTTCGGACGACCCGATGTTCGCACGAAAAGCGGGAAAAGACCGGTAGGCGCGGTTCAATGCGGCCCGTAATACGCGACAGGGCGTGCCCGCCGTGGCCGCCGAAACGGCCGACGCCGTCCCGCCCCTTATAAAACCCTTTGAACACCCCGGACGTGTTGGCATGAATGGAGGCCTCGGCCAGCAATGGGGCCAGTAAAAAAACTCGCAGGTCTTCATCCACATCGTCAAGGGCGGCGCGGGCGGTGTCCAGAATCAGGGCGTTTTCTTTGGTGTAGAAAACCCGCTCACCGGGGCGAATGTTTCGGTCGTCTTCAGGGGCGTACAGCTCGTGGAAAAAGCCGGGACGCGGCCGCTCGAGTGCGGTGCGGACGTACTCCATTGCCTGCTCCAGGCGCTCGGTCGGCACCGTTTCGGCATTGGACAAATAGCAGGAATTGACCATGAAACTGTAAAGCTCCAGGTCGTTGGCCAGAAGGAATCCGGCGTATTGCTTGAAAAAACGGGCCACGATCCCGGAGCCGGAAAACAGGTCCAGAATGCGCAGCCGTTTTTTACCCAGCCGCTTGCGAACCTGATCCACGGCCGTGGCGATAAAAGGCAGCAGGGCGCGCTTGTTGCCGATGCAGGTGATGACCTGTTCCCGCAGATAGGCGGGATCTTCCCTGTTGCGCTCCATAGTGCGGATCCGGCAGGCAAAGAGTTTTATTGGAGGGGTGCAGACAGAGCTGCATAAGGAAACTGAGCGGCAGCACTTTCGCGATATAAACGATGCCGTCTTGCAACAACGCGGACGGCATCTCCAATCTCCCCGATAGGGGATTTGATCCCCTGTGTTCCAGTTGGTGGTTCACACCGGCTTGCCGACAAATGAGGGGGTCTGGGGTGCCGCCCGCGGCATGATGAGGTGACGTCATCACATCGCGGGAGCGTCAACGACCGGATGACTTCGGCGGCCCTGTTTTCATTCCCCCCAGGCCAATTACCGGCCTACATCGGCGGCATGCCCGGATGCGGCAGGGCTGCCTCCAGGGCGCTTCCTGTCCGGACCAAGCCTTCTTCGTCGAAAGCCCGCCCCATGATTTGCAGCCCCACGGGCAGGCCGGAGTCCTTGCCTTTGCCGGCGGGCAGGCACAGGCCGGGCAGACCGGCCAAGTTCAGGCTCAAGGTGAGGATGTCCATCTTATAGGCGGTGAGCGGATCGGATATTTCGCCGGTTTTCCAGGCCGTCACCGGGCAGGCGGGGGCCAGAAGGAAGTCGCAGCGTTCCAGAGCCGCCGCAAAGTCGTCGGCGATCAGCCGGCGCACCTGGGCCGCCTTGGTGTAATAGGCGTCGTAGTAACCGGCCGAAAGCACATAGGTGCCGAGCAGGATGCGCCGCTGGACCTCTTCGCCGAAGCCCGCCGAGCGCGAAGCCGTATACATGCCCACCAGGCCTTGGTCTTCTCCGGCGCGCAGGCCGTAGCGCACCCCGTCGAAGCGGGCCAGATTCGTGCTCGCCTCGGCCGAAGCCAGAATGTAATAGGCGGCCACCCCGAGGTCGGCATGGGGCAGAGAAACCTCGACGATTTCCGCCCCCAGCCTTGTGGCTGTTTCCACCGCCGCGAGGCAGGCGGCCTCCACTTCCGGCGACAGGCCTTGCTTCCAGTATTCTTTGGGCAGGCCCAGTTTGACGCCTTTCAGATCTTTGTTGCCCGTTGCCTTGGAATAATCGGGCACGGGCAGATCGGCCGAAGTGGCATCCTTGGGGTCGTGCCCGGCAATAACCTGGAGCAGCAGGGCGCAGTCGCCCACGGTTCGGGCCAGGGGGCCGACTTGTTCGAAAGAACTGCCGTAGGCCACGGCCCCGTAACGGGAAACCCGTCCGTAGGTGGGCTTGATGCCCACGCAGCCGCACAGCCCGGCCGGCTGACGGATCGAGCCGCCGGTATCCGACCCCAGGCTGCCGTAAGCTTGCCCCACGGCGACCGAAACCGCCGAACCGCCGCTGGACCCGCCCGGCACGCGCTCGGCGTCCCAGGGGTTTTTTGTGCGGCCGAAGCGGGAAAACTCCGTGGCCGCGCCCATGGCGAATTCATCCAGGTTGGTCTTGGCCGTGATGATCGCCCCGGCTTCCTTAAGTCGGCGAACCACAAAGGCGTCATACGGCGGGGTGAAGTTTTCCAGCATGCGCGAGGCGCAGGTGGTACGGATGCCCGTGGTGCACAGCAGATCTTTTACGGTCAAGGGAACGCCCCACAGGGGCTTCGCCGGATCCGGCCCCTCTTTTTCCAGAGCCTTGGCAGTGTCGCGGGCCTGTTCGGCGCATACGGTGATGCAGGCGTTCAGGGCCGGTTCCGTGGTCTCGATCCGGGCCAGACAGGAGTCCACGACTTCGGTGAGGCGCAGTTCGCCTTTTTGCAGCTTGTCGCGGACGTCCGTAAGGGAAAGCGTATGCATGGAATCTCTCATTGCGTTCAGGAAATGACCGGGGGCACGGCGAAAAAATCGCCTTGGCGGGAAGGGGCTTCATGCAGCATCACGTCCGGTCCGGGCGCGGTTCGGGCTTCATCCTTGCGGGGGCCGGCAATGGGGCCGAGGGGCTGGTACAGGGGCTCCACGCCCGACGTGTCCACCCGGTTGAGAATGTCCATATACTCGACCACGGCGTCCAGTTGCCCGGCCAGCCGGACCAAGGCCGCCTCGGCCTCGGCGGGCGGCAGCCCGGCCGTGGGGTCGAGGCGGGCCAGGGACGCGACTTTTTTGACTTCTTCCGGGGTGACGGGCATGGGTGCTCCTTTATCGCTTAGGCGCGTTGGGCCGCGTAATGGTTGATCAGGCAGCCGGTCAGGATCACGGCGCGATCGTCCGCGCTCAGATCCGTCAGGCGCAGGGTGACGGCTTCCTTGGCCGCGCCGCTGTTCCGGTAAATGGTCGCGGGAATGTCCTCCAAGCCCGTCAGTACGGCCTGGCGGATGCCCGGCAGGAAGACGCGATCGCCCGGCGCGAGCTTCAGGCCGGCGGCGTCCGGGGCGGTGAAGGGCAACATGCCCCAGTTGATCACGTTGCTGCGGTACCGCTTCGTGGCGTAGTCCCCGGCGATGTTGGCCCAGCCGCCGAGCACTTTCTGGCACGAGGCCGCCTGCTCGCGGGCCGAGCCGTCGCCCGGCTTGAGGGCGAAAACCAGGGAACCGAGGCCGGTGTGAGCCTCCAGCCCGTTCAAGCCAAGAGCGGCGAAAATATCCACGACGGACGACGGGTCGGCCGCGCGTTTCGTTTCCAGCTCCCGCGCGGTTTTGGCCCGGCCGACATACTCGGGGTCTTTGCGCGAGAGGGTAAACTCGGCCAGCTTGTACGGGTTGGAGCGGTACGAGGAGGTTTCACCCGAGGGAATCAGCTCATCGGTGGTGGTCACCGGGTCGTAGATGGCCGAAGCCACGGTCAAGAGCAGGTTTTCCGGAAGGGGCGACATCACGGGCCAATCCGCGATGTTCGGGCCGAAAACCAGCTCGGTTTCCGGCTCGGGTTTGCCGAAGCCGCGATACACGCGGTTGTTGTAAATTTCCGGGTCGAACCGGTAGTCCAGAGGCGTTTCGGCCGGCACGTCGGGCAGTTCGTCCGCCGGGGTAAGCCTGCCCTGGTTGCGGGCCGTGGCCGCGATGGAGCGGGCGTCCATGAGGGCCACGTAGGCCATTTGCCCGCCGGTCGGCTTGGAGCCCTCCCGGTTGGGGAAGTTGCGGGTGCTGTGGCGGATGGAGAAAGCGTTGTCGGCCGGTACGTCGCCCGCGCCGAAACAGGGGCCGCAGAACGCCGTTTTGATGCCCGCGCCGGTCAGCATGAGGTCGGTGATCGCCCCGCAGCGGGTCAGTTCCAGATATTGCGGCTGGCTGGCCGGGTAAACGGAAAGTGAAAAAGCCCCGGCCCCGGTGGAGCGGCCCTTGAGAATCGAAGCCGCGCGTCGGATGTTCTCGTAGGTGCCGCCGGAGCAGCCGGCAATGATCCCTTGGTCCACGTAAAAGTCTTTGCCCTTGAGCTTGGCCCGCAGATTCGGAACCTTGCCCTTGCCGCCCAGAATCTCGGCCGCTTCTTTTTCCACCCCGGCCAGCAGGTCCGGGGCGTTGGCCAGGAATTCGCGGATGGTCCAGGCGTTGGCCGGGTGGAAGGGCAGGGCGATCATCGGTTCCACCTTGCTCAGATCCAGTCGGACCCAGCGCTCGTAAAACGCGCCGTCGCCGGGCGCAATGGGCTTGTAGTCCGCTTCCCGGCCATGGGCCGCAAGCCAGGCTTTCGTCTTGTCGTCCGTGACCCAGATGGAGCTCAGGCAGGTGGTTTCCGTGGTCATCACGTCGATGCCCAGGCGGAAATCCACGCTCAAGCCCGCCACGCCGGGGCCGACAAATTCCAGAATGCGGTTTTTGACGAACCCGGAGGCGAAGACCGCTTTAATCAACGCCAGAGCCACGTCCTGCGGCCCCACGCCGGGACGGGGCGAACCTTCCAGCCGGATCGCGACCACTTCGGGCCGGGGAATGTCGTAGGTTCGGCCGAGAAGCTGCTTGACCAGTTCCGGCCCGCCTTCGCCGATGCCCAGGGTGCCGAGGGCGCCGTATCGGGTGTGGCTGTCCGAACCAAGAATCATTTTGCCGCAACCGGCGGCCGTCTCGCGCATATATTGGTGGATGACGGCCAGGTGCGCGGGCACGTATTCGCCGCCGTAGCGGTGCGCGGCCGAAAGGCCGAAAAGATGGTCGTCTTCATTGATCGTGCCGCCCACGGCGCACAGGCTGTTGTGACAGTTCGTCAGGGCGTAGGGCATGGGGAAACGTTCCAGCCCCCCGGCCCGGGCGGTCTGGATGATGCCCACATAGGTGATGTCGTGCGAGGCCAGGGCGTCAAAGGTGATGTGCAGCGCGCCGTCGCCCTTGTCTTTATGGTGGGCGGCCAGAATGCCGGCCGTCATGGTGTTGCCGGGAACGCCCCCGGTGTCGGTATCGGTCAGAAGGGCGTTGTCGCGAAAAACGGCGCGGGTTCCGGTAGTGATCATTGCGGGTATCCGTTTGAGGTTGTGGTGCGGCAATCTCCAACCATACACCCGGAGAGTTCGGCCTTCAAGTGGAAAGCCGGACGAGCCGTGGGACGGTTGTGCGCAATATACCGCCGGGACGTTGTGTATTTTGCGCGTGCATGCTCCGCGAGAAGGCGACAAGAAAAGCGGGTGAAAGACAAGGGCCTTCTTCCCCGAGGCCGACGAACCGGCCCACCGTCCGGGTTCCCGGAGAGTGGCGCGGCGGGGGAAAACAGGCTATAGGGCGGAGACAAATTTATATCAGGACGTCCATCATGCTCGATACGGATAAAAACGCTTTTGTGGCCCTTGCCGGAACCACGGAAATCCACCTCCTTCCCAAAATGGCCAACCGACATGGGCTGATCACCGGTGCCACCGGCACGGGGAAGACCGTCACGTTGCAAACTCTTGCGGAAACCTTCAGCCAAATGGGCGTGCCGGTTTTCGCCGCCGACGTCAAAGGCGACTTGTCGGGGGTGGCCGCTACCGGCGGCAACAAAGAGAGCGTGCTCAAGCGGGTGGAGTCGTATGGCCTGCAAGAAAAGGGCTTCGCTTTCCAGGCGTTCCCCGTGCAGTTCTGGGACGTATTCGGCGAGCGGGGCGCTCCGGTGCGGGCCACGGTAGCGGATATGGGGCCGCTGCTTCTCGGCCGGTTGCTTGCCTTGAACGAAACCCAGGCCGCGGTGCTGACCGTCGTCTTTAAAATAGCCAAAGATGAGGGCCTGGAGCTTGTCGATCTCAAAGACCTGCGTAAGGTTCTGGAATACGCCGCGGCCAATGCCTTCAAGTTTTCCGCGACTTACGGCAACATCGCCACGGCCAGCGTCGGAGCCGTGCAGCGCGGGATTGTCGCCCTTGAGCAGGAAGGCGCGGAGAATTTTTTTGGCGAACCGGCCCTCAACCTCGACGACCTGATCCAGACCGAGGGCGGCAAGGGCGTGATCAATATTTTGGCGGCCGACAAACTGATGAACTCGCCGAGGGTCTACACCACTTTTCTGCTTTGGCTCATGACCCGCCTGTTCGATTTGCTGCCGGAAGTGGGCGACCCGGACAAGCCCAAGCTGATTTTCTTTTTTGATGAAGCTCACCTCGTCTTTTCCGACGCTCCTAAAGCCTTGCTGGAAAAGGTGGAGCAGGTCATTCGCCTGATCCGCAGCAAGGGCGTGGGTATTTACTTCATTTCCCAGAGTCCTTCGGATATTCCCGACTCCGTGCTGGGGCAGCTCGGCAACCGGGTGCAGCATGCCCTGCGCGCCTATACCCCCAAAGAGCAAAAAGCCGTGAAGGTCGCGGCCCAGTCGTTCCGCGCCAACCCCGCTTTTGATGTGGAAACGGTCATCGGCGAACTTGCCACCGGTGAGGCGTTGGTTTCCTTCCTCGACGCCAAGGGCGCCCCCCAACCCGTGGAGCGGGCTTTCATTTTGCCTCCCCAAGGGCAGATCGGCCCGCTGGACGAGGCCGCGCGCGCCGCGATGCTGCAATCGTCGCCGGTCTGCCGGCATTATTCGCGGATGCTGGACCGCGAAACGGCCTACGAACGGCTTTCCGCCGATCCGGAAAAAACCATGAGTGCCGGGGAACGGGCCGCCGTGAAAAAAGCGGAGGAAAAAGCCCGGAAAGATGAGGAGCGGGTTCGCAAGGAAGAGGAAAAAGCTCGTCTCCAGGCGGAAAAGCAGGAACAACGAGAGGCGGAACAGTCGAAGCGCTTCTGGGGCGGCGTGGCCAAATCCGTTTTTGTGCCGGTGGTCCGAGGCCTCTTCTCGTCGTTGCTTAAGCGCCGTTAGGGGGTGGCGTCACGAGGGTCTTTTTGCCCTCTGTCTGCGTCAAAAAGGCTTTTTATTCCAGTCGAGTACCGAGAGAGTACACTCCTTCCATAAAAAGCCTTTTTTCCTTGCCGGAGAACAAAAATTCTTCTCGTGACGCCACCCCCTCACGATACGAACGAGGGTACCCGGTGGGGAATTGAATCCCCTGCACCTCGCATAATGTCGAAAACCCCGCGCATGCGGGGCTTTCGACATCGAGGGGGTCTGGGGGGAATCATTCCCCCCAGGCAAACCGACCCTACACGTTGAACAAAAAGTGTACGACATCGCCGTCTTTGACGACGTACTCTTTGCCTTCGACCCGGAGCACCCCGGCGGCGCGGGCGGCGGCTTCCGAGCCCAGGCGGATGTAATCATCGTAGCCCATGACTTCGGCTCGGATAAAACCGCGCTCAAAGTCGGTATGAATGACTCCGGCGGCCTGCGGAGCTTTGCAGCCCACCGGAATGGTCCAGGCCCGGACCTCTTTTTCCCCGGCCGTGAAGTAGACGGCCAGATCCAGGGCGCGGTAGCCGGTGCGGATGACCGCCTCGAGGCTGCTTTCCTCGATGCCGTAGGAAGAGAGGATTTCGGCCTGTTCCGCTTCGGAAAGACCTTGCAGTTCCTCTTCAATTTTGGCGCAGACCACCACGGCCTCGGCCCCGCGCTCGGCGGCTAGGGCTTTGACGCGTTGCACCTGCGGCACGGCGTCCGGGTCGCTCAAGCCCGCTTCATCCACGTTGGCGCAATAGATGATTTTTTTGGCCGAGAGCAAGCCGAGTTCGCGCATGGCTTCGGCAAAGGCGTCGCTTTTGCCGCCGCTGAACGAGGCGGCGATTTGGCCGGAATCAAGGTGCGCGCGCAGGGCTTCCAGCTCAACCACCAGGGCGGCGGCGGACTTGTCGCCTTTGGACGCCTTGCGGGTACGCTCCAGGCGTTTGTCCAGGCTCTGGACGTCGGCGTAGAGCAACTCGGCCTCAATGGTTTCGATGTCGGCCACGGCGTCGATTTTCCCGTGCACGTGGGTGATGTTCTCGTCTTCAAAGCAGCGGACCACCTGAAGAATGGCCGCGCATTCGCGGATGTTGGCCAGGAACTGGTTGCCCAGGCCTTCGCCGCGCCCCGCGCCGCGCACTAGACCGGCGATGTCCACGAAGTCCACCAGGGCGTGCACGACGCGCTGGGGATTGACGATTTTCGAAATCTCCCCCAGGCGCTTGTCGGGCACAGGCACGGCGGCCTTGTTGGGCTCGATGGTGCAGAAAGGGTAGTTGGCGGCCTCGGCGTTTTGGGCCTTGGTCAGGGCGTTGAAGAGGGTGGATTTGCCCACGTTGGGCAACCCCACGATACCTATGCTCAGAGCCATGAAATCTCCCGATGGAAACGAAAATTAGAAGGACAGGGTGGTGATCGCCTCAAGGGTGCCGACGCCGGCGGCCGTCCAGGCCGGGGCTGCGTCGGAATGCGCGGCCGCCGCCGGGGCATGGGCTTTCAGGATGGGCTCGACCATTTTGGTCAGCACGCCCTTGGGGCCGCACTCGACAAACACGCGGGCGCCGTTGTCCCACTGGTTCGCGATGGTGGGAATCCAGTAGACCGACGAGGTCATCTGAATGGTCAGCGAGTCGCGGATTTCCCCCGCGTCCGACGCCGGTTTTGCCGTGGCGTTGGTGTAGACCGGGAAGCGGGCGTTGCTCCAGGAGCCTTTGCCCACGGCGGCGATGGCTTTGGCCATTTCGCCGGCGGCTTCCTTCATGAGGGGGCTGTGGAAGGCCCCGGAAACCGGCAGGGGCACGGCACGGCCTTTGGCTTCCTTGACCAGTTCCTGGGCTTTGGCCACGGCCGCCTTGGTGCCGCTGACCACGATCTGGCCGGGTGTGTTGTAGTTGGCGACCACGATCATCTCGCCGGAAGCCTCCGCCGCCTTGGCGACACAGGCCTCGACCTCGGGTTGGGAAAGTTTGAGCACGGCGGCCATGGCCCCGACTCCGTGCGGGTCGGCTTCGCTCATCAGTCTGCCGCGCAGGGCGACCAGCTCGATGACGGCGGCTTCGGGCAGCACCCCGGCGGCGGCCAGGGCGCTGTATTCGCCCAGGCTGTGCCCGGCCGTGGCTGTGGGCTTGAGTTTCTTGGACAGAGAATGCCAGAGGGACAGGTTGACCACGGTCAGGGCCGGCTGCAGAGCGCGGGTGTCGGCTTGGGCGGCCTGGTCTTCGGAGTCCCAGTATATTTCGCGCAAGGGCAGACCGCTTGCGGCTTCGGCCTTTTTCCACAGGTCCATGACGGCGGCGTCGGCTTCGGCCGCGTCGCGGCCCATGCCCGGTTCCTGCGACCCCTGGCCGGGGAAGAGCAGAGCGGATGAAATCGACATGAAAAATCCTCGCTTCGGAGTAAAGTGCGTTTTGCTGAAGCGCCTTTTTCTTGTAATGGGCGCGCGAGCGTCAGGATGTTTACACCGGCGTGGGCTTCTTGCCAAGCCCGGTCGAAATGGAGCGGCGGGACGGTTTGGCGGGTGCGGCGTCGGGATACGCTTTTCGCCTTGGTCGAAATGGGTGGGGGGCAACTCGGTGGGCCGTCGTGCCGCGTACTTATATTGAGCGGGTGCCACCTCCCCCCTGGGTAAGGAGGCGTTGTTCGTTTTTTTGAGTTCTCCCCTTGAGAGAGTCTCCGAGCTTGCGGGGGAATGATATGTCGTCGTCCGTAAAATGAAGCACCGCCGAATCGAAATAAAGACTTGCTCCGCCCTTGGCTTGGCGGTATTGCCCAACCGACCACCGGAGAGATCTCATGACCGCCGAACCTGCCGTGCCCCTCACCCTCGACACCCTGCGCGCCGCCTGCGAAGCGGCTCTGCCGTATCCACTTGCCGACGCCGCCCTGGAAGGGTTGCGCGCGTATTTGGAAACCCTGCTCAAGTGGAACAAGGTCATGAACCTTGTCGGGCCGAGCGATTGGCGGGATGTGCTGGAAACCCTCGTGTCGGACAGCTTCCACCTGGCCTCGTTCTTGAACGGGCTGTCGCTTCCGGCGGAACCGCGCTGCCGGGATCTCGGCTCGGGAGCCGGGTTGCCGGGCATTCCTTTGCGGCTGGTTTGGGACAAGGGCGAATACGTGTTGGTGGAAGCGCGGGAAAAACGGGCCCTGTTTCTGAAAACCGTCGTGGGTCTGCTCCAGCTGCCGGAGGTACGGGTCTTTCAGGGCCGGGCGGAAAAAAATCTTGCCGCCGAACCGCCGGTGGATCTGATCGTCAGTCGCGCGTTCATGCCCTGGGAAAAGGTGCTGGACTTGGTGCGGGAGTTCGTCGTTCCCGGCGGCGCGGCGGTTTTTTTGACCCTGACGCCCATACCGGACAATCCTCCGGCGGGATGGACAGGCTTGGCCGAGCAAAGCTATAGTGCCGCCGGCGCGTTCCGGTATTTTTGGGCGTTTCGCCGCGACGACGAATCCGTGTAAGGAGTCCCATGTTCGGCTGGAAACACCGCGTTTTTTTTGGTCCGCCCCCGGCCTTTCTCCCGTCCTGCATCCAGGTTGAGGGCGGCCCGCCCGCGCTCGCCGAGCGCGCGCTCGTTCCGCTTGTGGGTTTGCTGTTCACGGTGGTTTTTTGCTGCGGCATGCGGCTTCTGGAACAGCCGTTCTGGGATTTTGCCGGCTTCTACCTGAACGGCGAACCACTGCTCGGCACTCACGACGCCTATCACTGGGTGGCCGGGGCCGAAGGCTTTGAGTTCGGCGTGGGACACCCCATGTCGGAGTTGTTGCGCATTTCCGCGGAGTTTTTGGGCATGGCCCCCGCCCGGGCGGCTTTTTACCTGCCGGCGTTCTTCGGCGCGCTGACCGGCGCGGCCGTTTTTTTATGGGGCTGGGGCCTGGGCAGACCCTGCGCCGGCATTGTGGCCGGGGTGTTGTCGTCGCTGTCTCCCAGTTTCTGGGGCCGAACCTTGTTGGGGTATTACGACACCGATCTGGTGGTCCTGCCTTTCGCAGTGCTGCTGGGCCTTGTGCCGGCCCTGTGGCTGCACCCCTGGTTGTCGTCGCCGGCGGACTTCCTTTTCCGGCCGCTGCTGCGGGGATATGAAAGCCTGAGGCACGGCTGGATTTTCGCCTGCCCGGGGTCCGGCTCGGCCGAGCCCGGCCGGCAGGATTTGAGCGCGGACGACATCGCCGTCGCCGCTCTTTCCTGGCCCCGGCTCGGCTTGCTGATGCTGGCAGGCTTTCTCGGGTACCACACCCAGTCCTGGCACTCGCTGTTCCCGTATCTGACGCGTTTTTCCGCGTTGATCATCCCCTTCTTGATCATTGTGTTCGGCCCGGCGGGCGGGCGGCTCGTGCTGCTGCGCGGAGCGCTGTGCCATGTGTTGCCGTTGCTGTTGGGGCTGCCCGGCGTGCTCGCGGCCATGCTGTATTCCATGCTGACCACGCCCCGGCCGTTTACCGACGGCCCGCTGTGGCTCGACGGGGCGCGTCGTCTTCTGCTGCACCCTCGAATTATTCCGGTGCTCTGGCTTGGGGTGGTCGTGCTCGCGGCGGCCGATTCCGACGTGGGCAGGGCCATGTATGATTCGTTCATGTCGTATGCCCACCGCACGGGAGACCCGGCCTCGACCGGGGCCGCCGGCGCGGCGTTGATTTTCCCTTCGGTGAACCTGTCGATCATCGAAACCCAGTTGGTGGAATTTTCCGAGCTGATCCTGCACATCTACCCCAACCGTCTGCTGGCGATTTTGGCGATGATTCTGTTCGTGCGCAGGCTGTTCGTCACCCCCGCGCTGTGGTGGTTCGTGCCGGCGGCGGCGCTTTATCTGCTCAGCGTCAAGATGGGTGGGCGCATGTCCATGTTCGGCGCGCCCTGCATGCTGCTCGCCCTGTTCCTGGACGTTGCCGATGCGCTGCGGCGGCTGGCGGCCTGGTGCTCGGAGCACGTTCTCGACGGCGTCGCCGACGTACCGCGCTCGGTTGTCGGTACGGCTCGGGCGGTGATTTGCCTGTCGGTGGCGATTGTTTCGACTCTGGTTCTGGTCCGGCCGTTGATGGACATCATCCCGGCCGTGTCCCAGGGGCCGATCCTCACCCAGAGCCAGGCCCAAGCGCTGAGCCGGCTGAAAGACTCCACGCCGCTGGATTCCGTGATTTGGAACTGGTGGGACTGGGGATACGCCACGCATCATTTTTCCATGCGCCGGACCATCGCCGACGGCGCGCGGCACGGGGGCCCCTCGCTGTTTCTGCCTGCCGCCGTCTATACCACGGCCGACCCGCGCTTTGCCCGGCAGCTCATCAAGTACACCGCGCTGAAAGGCAATGAGCCGGGTGAGGTCTTCCGAGGGCTGGATGCAAAGGGCGCGCAGGATTTGATGCGTCGCCTGGGCGACAAAGATTTGCCGTTGATCGAGGTCGGCGGCACGCAGTATCTGGTGGTCAGTCTGGAACTGCTGCGCCTGGGGGTGTGGATTTCCCAGTATGGATCCTGGAACTTTGAGACGACCAAAAGTTCCGGCTCCTACATGAACAACCTCGACAAAGGCATCGCCTACAACCTGGAAACCGGTCTGGTCCAGCCGGACGGCGGCAAAGGGCTGAAAGCCGGGAGCATCGCGGTGTTCGAATCCGGCGGCTTGAGCGTCAAGACCTACCCCGGCAGGCAGGGGGGCTTCCATTTTATCTTCAATCCCCCGCGGCCGGATGAGGAAGAAAGCTTCCGCCGGCGTTTCGCGGCCGATCCGCTGAGCCGTTTCTGGCAAGAACAGTGGGCCCGCATCCACCTTGCCGTGGAAAGCAACGACAAAATCGCCATGGACGAAGTGTTCTACAACACGCTCATGGTGCAGTTGCTACTCTGCGACAGGGATGATCCGCGCTTCGCTCCGTATTTTCGCTTGGTTTATGACAACACTTATACGCGTGTTTTTGAGGTGCGGTGAAAGGCTGCTTCCAAATAAATCTTTCGTCCAATTACCGCGTCAAACAGCCATTTTTGCTCCGGTCGAGTACCATAAGAGTTGACTCGCCGCGTCCTGCAGCTCGCCCCTTCGGGGCGTGGTCGCTATGCTCCCACGTCTCATTCCGCTTTCCTGCGGAATGGTCACTTCCTTCGCAAAAAGGGCTGTTTTCCTTGTCCTTGGCGCGAAATCTTTTATTTGGAAACAGCCTCTGGGCTGCTGCCGGCAAACATACGCCCTGCGGCAGCGTTCTTAGGTCTGCAAGATAGTCGGGTCGAACGCGGTGCGGCGGCTTGTCCGGATTCCGGAAGAGCGGGCGGCGGTGGGGGGCGGCGCGACACGGCTCGCGCTTTTTCAACCGGCGCCCGCGCTCGGGCTCACGCGCCCCCCTCCCCCCCTCCGGGGTGGGGGCCCCGCCCCTAATCGGGGGTGGGCCCCCCCACCAAAGGGGGTCAAGGGGCTCATCC
>JAVBMX010000059.1:0-15339 GCA_031551885.1 Desulfovibrio sp. | reverse complement strand
AAAGTTTAATGGCGTAAAGCGGAATTTCGAACTCCACCTCAAAGAGTGCGAATGGCGCTACAACCAAGCGCTACCCCAGCTTCTCGACGGCCTCAAGCTCTTGGTGGCAAAAAACAAAGACCTGATGGTCTAGAGCCTTTCTTTTTCGCCGCAGCGGTGGGGGAGCGGGGCTGTGGTCCGAGAAAAGGCTTGGAATTTGCGGTGGGTCTTTCTCTCGTCCTGTCGGCGAGAAACGAACACGGCGCGTTTCCGTTTGAACGCGCCGTGCCGCAATGAGGCGAAGGTCAAGATTGAGGGGCCGCCGGGGGCCTTCCCATCTCGCCGGGGTCAAAACTACTTCAGGTTTGCGCCGATATAGTCCGCCAGGGCTTTGAGGTCATCGGCAGAATGCTTTTTCACGATATTGGTCATCATGGTTTTTTGCTTTCCACCATAGGAACCGTCGGCATAGCCGTTGAGTTTTTTCAGAACCTCTTCAGCGCTTTGGCCTTTCAGGGGGGCGGATTCGGCCGTTTTCTTCGAGCCGTCGGCCCCGTGGCAGCCGGCGCAGGCTTTGTAAAGGGCGGCTCCGTCGGCGGCGTACAACGCGGTGCCGGCAAAGAGAACCAGGCCGGAGGTCAGAATACAGAACAACTTCTTCATTGTGAGACTCCTTGCAGTGGGTCCGACGTCGACCGTCGGAGCTTTTGTGCAGGCTATACTCCGGGCAAGGAAAAAAGCAAGGCTTATAATGAAAGGGAGATAGACGGGCGGATGGAGGGGCAAACCGGGGCGGCCTTGAGGCGATGAGCATACAATCCGAGCGGGTTTCGGCGAGTGCCGGCGCGCGGGTCGGAGGCCTCTTGCCGAGGTGTGGTTCAAGCGGAAGAAAAGGGAGCGCGTCTAAACGAGATTTTCCACCATACTGATGTAGTTGTCTAGGGAGGATATGAAGTCGGGGTGCTTTTCGGTAAAGGATAGCCCGGTCAGAAGCTTGGAGCCGGAAATCTCCACATTGCGCACGGCCGCCGCGCCTCCGGAGGGTAAGCCGTCGGTGTTCAGAACGGTTTGGATCACCACCCAGTCGCCGACCGCGAGATCGCGCAGGGCGGACTGTCCGGTTAAGTTGAGCGCCAAGCGACAGCCGCCCATGCTGAGGTCGAGAATCATGCCGGAGGCGTCGCCCTTGGCGGAATGCAGGGTAACGGGCAGAGCGCAGGTAACGCGCCGGTGCCGGCGGGTTTCCTTGATGTGAATGCGGTCCGGGTAGCTGGTGTAGAGGACCAGACGCGGCTTGACGGAGTGGCTCAGGACTTCGGACCGGAACGAGTTGACCGATCCTTCGGACATGTAGCTGAGTTCCACCATCGAGTGGGGAATGAGATACTTCAGCAGGCCGGGGGTGGAAGGCAGGCTGATGATCAGAAATTCATAATGCCGGCCGCCCAGGTACTCTCCCTGCATGGGGGGGAGTTTCTGCCCCAAAGGGTTCAGGCGGACCAAGACCCGGCTGTTCAGTTCCATTCCGACTTTGGGCAGCGTATTGTGGTACTGCTTGACGGCGGTGACCGCAGCATCTTGCGCGGTGAATTCCTTTTCCATGGCGCCTTCGGCTTCCCGGCGAACCAACGGTCTGCCGGTGAGATATTGTGCGTTTCCTCGAATTTGTGGGAAATCCGAAATGGTTATCAGCAGAAAATCTATCTTGATTGAGAATCTTATACGTAAAATCATGCTCGGTCAACGGGATTGCCAAAAAAAGCGAGAAAGATTTTGCGCCGGCAGTGAGGGTTGACTTTTTGTAAAATTTTTCACAAACTCGACAAAGCAGGCGTGGCCGGCTTAGAGTGGTCCCCTGAAAAGGCTTTGGTGTCCGGCCGGACGCGGAAGCGACCGGCGCATCCCTTACCCAACCGATGAGGAGTTGAGCATGTCCAAACTGGTTCCCCCGCATGGCGGCAAAGGCCTCGTGTGCACCCTTCTTGAAGGCGCGGCCCGCGAAGCCGAGCTGAAAAAGGCCGAAGGCCTTCCGAAAGTCGAAATCAGCCCCCGCGTTCGCGGTGACCTGATCATGATGGGTATCGGCGGCTTCTCGCCGCTGAACGGTTTCATGACCAAGGCGGACTGGAAAAGCGTGTGTGAAAAGTTCACCCTGTCCGACGGCACCTTCTGGCCCGTTCCGGTGGTGCTTGATGCCTCGAAAGCCGAAGCCGACTCCGTGAAGGAAGGCGGCGAAGTCGCCCTTATATATAAGGAAAAGGATGGCTCTTCGACCGTCTACGCCACCATGCAGGTGACGGAAAAGTACTCCCTGACCAAAGACGAGAAGAAGTGGGAGTGCGAAAAGATCTTTAAGGGCGCCGGCGAAGATTCCTCCGACGAAAAATTCTGGAAGATCGCCGAAGAAGAGCACCCCGGCGTGAAAATGGTTATGGAGCAGAAGGAATTCAACCTGGCCGGCCCGGTCAAGGTGCTTTCCGAAGGCCGTTACCCCAAGGATTACCCCGGCGTGTACATGCGCCCGGCCGAACTGCGCGCCGAACTCGACAAACGCGGCTGGAGCACCGTCGCCGCCCTGCAGTTGCGCAACCCCATGCACCGTTCCCACGAATTCCTGGGCAAGATCGCCATTGAAGTGTGCGACGGCCTGGTCATTCACTCCCTCATCGGCAACCTGAAGCCCGGCGACATCCCGGCCGAAGTGCGCGTGCCCGCCATCAACAAGCTGGTGGAACTCTACTTCGTGAAAGACCACGTCATTCAGGCCGGGTATCCTCTGGACATGCGTTACGCCGGCCCGCGCGAAGCCCTGTTGCACGCCCTGTTCCGCCAAAACTTCGGCATGAACCGTCTGATCGTCGGCCGTGACCATGCGGGCGTGGGCGACTTCTATGGCATGTTTGAAGCCCAGGACATCTTCGATCGCATCCCGGTCACCGGCAATGCGGCCAAAGACCTGCTCTGCCAGCCCCTGAAGATCGACTGGACCTTCTACTGCAAGAAGTGCGACGGTATGGCCTCCCTGCGTACCTGCCCGCACGGCAAGGATGACCGCGTCATCCTGTCCGGCACCAAGCTGCGCAAAATGCTCTCCGACGGCAGTGAGATTCCGGATCACTTCGGCCGTGAGGAAGTGCTCGACATGCTGCGCGAATACTATGCGAGCCTGACCGAAAAGGTCGAGGTCAAGATGCAGGGCGCCGCTTCCGGCTCCAAGATGTAAGCCCGCGCGGAAGAATTCCGCCGTGTTGTGAAAGACCCCCGAGCCTTCGGGGGTCTTTTGCTTTGACCGCGTTCTTTCTGAAAATGCTCGCCTGAAGGCATGAAATGAGGGGTGGGACATATGCACCGGCAGTCCGCTCGTCATATTGCGGGAAATATGAAAAAGATGTTGTCAGCCAAGAGCGTGTTTTTTATTCTATGGATGCTATTGTGTCGATACTCCTGATATTTTGCGTCATATGTGTTGAAAAAATGAATGTCTTGCAGGGCAAACCCATCTTGTATGGATGTTGTGAGAGATATTTCGAGAGTAAATGTGCCTTCGGTTATCGAAATTTCGGTAGGAGTGCATTCAAAGCGCTTCGGAAAAATATTTTCGAAAGCAAGTCGTTCGGACAGTTGCTTATCCGTGCGTGGAACGGGCGATCCCAGGTTGAGGAGATATATTCTCTGGACAGAAAAGTTTTTTTTGCTATACTGCATTCAAAGTGGCCGTCCCATGTGACGGCCGTTCCGGCCTAAAGAGAAGGAACTTCTTTGGTCTGGGGGCCGACGGCGAGTATTCCGCTCGTGTCGTGATAGAAGGAGTGTGTGTATGCGTTCATATTTTTTCTCGATTTGTTGTCTTCTTGCGCTGAGTCTGGCGTCCGTCGCTCAGGCGGCCGAACCGGCCGGTCTGGTTATTGCCGTGAGCCCCGGCGCGTTTGTCGAACGCGCGGGAGGGCGAGAGCCTTTGCAGAGCAAATCTCCGATTTACGTCTCCGACGTGGTGGTGACCGACGCCACGGGGAAGGTCCAGATTCTTTTTTCCGACGACACCAACGTGGCTGTGGGGGCGAGCACCCGCGTGGCCCTTCAGGAGTTTGTCGGAGAAAGCGGTGCCGTGCCCGTGTTCAATGCGAACGTAGCCTCCGGCATCGCCCGTTTTGTGACCGGTAAAATCGTGGAAAGAAACCGCTCCGGTTTCCATATTCAGACCCCGCAGGCCACCATCGGCATTCGCGGCACGACCTTCAGCGTGCAGGTTTCCGATGGTGAAGCCGGTAAAACCATGGTTATCGGCCATCAGGTGAGCGACGGCTTCCCCATTTCCGTGACCAACGCCGCCACCGGGCTGACGTCGCAAATCGACGCTTCCGGCCGCGCCGTTGAAGCGACCCCCTCGGGCAACGTTGAAATGGCCGCCCCCACAGGGCACCTGTCGCAGTCCGGATCCCAGGTTCGCCAGCCCGTGGCCGCGGCTTCCTCGGAATCTCAATCCTCCGACTCCGGTTCGAGCGGGTCTTCCATGGCTTCCTCCGGTTCGTCCGAGGGAAACGGAAACCCGCAGAGCTCGACCTCCGCATCCGGAACCTCGAGTGAAGGGCACCTTGCCATAAACGTGCCCGGCGGGACCTCCGGCGGTTCGCTTTCCATGCCGAGCACGCCCGACGGCACGATCGGGCTGGGCGACACGGGCGCTTCGGTGGCGATGACTCCGGCCAGCCTGCCCAGCGGTATCAGCGACACGCAGAGCGGCACCAACCCGGCGGCCGGCTCCGGCCTCACCGCGCAGTATACCGGCACGCTCACCAACATGAGTTTGTGGGTCGGCACCTTCTCGCTCGACGCCAACGTGTCCTCCGGGCAGGTGAGCAACGCGTCGCTCAACGTCACCGGCAGCCACTCCCACAACTTCACCGCGGTCGGCGGCAGCGGCGCGATTGACGGCAGCAATAAATTCAGAATCAACAACCTCACCATCACCACCTCCACCGTTCCCGCCATGGTGACGCACGGTTCGGCCTGGATGGATGGGAAGTTCTATGGTCCCGGCGACTCCCGGGTGAAGGGAGACTGGGGCAGTGCACAGAACGGAGTACCGGTGCACTTCAACGGCAAGTTTGACGGCTCGGTTGCTCCGTAGTCGAGCTTGTCGGGTGTTCTTCGCGTCCCGCCTTTATGATGAAGGCGGGACGCTTTTTTACCGGCGGTTTGGGGGAAGCTTCCGCTGGGCATTGCGTCGATTCCGGGCGGTTTTATATCGTCGACCCACGCTGTTGTTTCTTTTGGTTGCGATAAGTTGGAAAGAGTATTATTCCTAAACACGCTATGAGAAAATTTCCGGCTACTCCCAGCAGCATGCTTTCCAGCGCCCCCCGTGCCGCACGGGCGGGGCTGCGCATGGCGGCGTTTTTTTGCCTACTGGGTCTTGGGTTTTTATCCGCCTCGGGTTCTCGCGCGTGGGCGGAAGAAGTGCCGCAGGTGCGCACGGCGGTCGCCCAAGCCAAAGAGCGGGCCTTCGCGTTGCTGGAAAAGCATGAGTATGAACAGGCGTACGGCATGTTCATGCGCTTGATTCGTGAAGAGCCGGAAGACGGGGAAATCGTTTTTGGCCTGGCCCGGTCGGCGCAGGGGGCGAAACGTTACGCTCAGGCTCTGCTTGCCTACGAGCGGCTGGTCGATGCCAACCCGACCCATGTGGGACTGCGGCTGGAGCTGGCCAAGGTGTTGTTCGCGCTTGGCGATACGGAAAGCGCGCGAATCGAGTTGAACACGATCCGCCAATATGACCCCACCCTGACGGAAGAGGCCGTCGACAACGCCGTGCAGGCCCTGGCCAAAAGGGCGAGTCCCTGGCGGGTCAGCGGCGGTGTATCCACAGGCGTGGTCTATGATACCAACATCAACCAAGGCGTCAAATCCAATATCGTAACGCTTGGTCCTTACGAAGACCTGTTCATCGGGGGCATCAAGGCGCAGGATTCGCCGGGAGTGTTCGCCTCGGGCGTCGTCGACGGCGGTTATAGGCTGGGAGCGGAGTCCTCCTGGTGGCTCGTGGGCGACGTGTCGTTTTATCAGCGCTGGAACGTGGCGGACGATTTGCCTACCAACAACGAAGTCACCTGGGGCAGAGCGGCCGTGGGCGGTCGATATGTTGGGGAGCAGGTCCTGTTCGATTTGCGGGTCAAGGGCGAAGGTGTGACCCAGGTACACCGCGACTTGCCGGATCAGACCGTTATGACCGGGGGCGGCGAGGCCCTGTTCGGTTGGGGGGTGATTCCCTCTCTGCAGCTTATTTCACGCGCTTCGGTTGAAAGCCGGGACTACGGCATCGGCGGGCTGCGCAACGGCGTCTACTGGTCGGCGGGGCAGTACTTTCGCGTTCTTCAGGGCGCCGCGAATCATGAGCTGTTTGTCGGCGTGCGCGCGCTGGGGGGCGAAGCCTCCTTCTCCGATTACAGCTATACCGGTTGGGAAGGTTCCGGCCGGGTCGTCGTCCATCTTCCCCTGCGAGTCGATTTTTCGCCGTCCATCCAGTACAAGGAAGAAAGTTACCGCGGTCCGGCCACCGCTTTCGAAGACAAAGATCGGCTGGACAAGCAGTGGCGATTCGGTGCCATGGTCTCGTGGACTTTTCTTGAGGATATGTCCTTGGACACCGGCTACCAATATGTCGCCACAGATTCCACCTCCGGCCTGTACGAGTTCGATCAGCACATCACCACTCTGGGGTTGAACTGGAAGTTCTAGCCCCGTCGAGGTGCCCGGCCGTTTCGGCCGTTT
The DNA here is from genome assembly GCA_031551885.1 of Desulfovibrio sp. Taxonomy (GTDB): domain Bacteria; phylum Desulfobacterota; class Desulfovibrionia; order Desulfovibrionales; family Desulfovibrionaceae; genus Frigididesulfovibrio. The sequence goes on along the minus strand of JAVBMX010000059.1, from coordinate 8,592 downwards.
TTTTTGCCCGTTCGCCTTGAGGGGCGGCGGAGCCCGCTCCGTTTTCCGGAGTGTTCCGGAAGCGACCGAACCGTCCGCCGGCCGGATCCTCCTCTCTCACTTACCGGGTGCCGTAGTCGACAAAACAATGCATTCCGAGGTCGTCGAGGAATTGCCAAGCCCATGAATTCTTTTGTTCGCCGCTTGTTGTCCGCCGGGGTCGCGTCGGCCCGCTCGTTGGCCGTCGGTCTTGTGCTGACCTGCGGCATGATGGCGCTGTACATCATCCAGCCGGACATCCTGCGCCAGGTGGACAACAAGATTTACGACGCGGCCCTGGCGTTGCTGCCCGCGGGGGAGCCGTCGCCGGTTCCGGTGATTGTTGATATCGACGAGCCCAGCTTGCGAGAGCTTGGGCAATGGCCTTGGCCGCGCTATCAGATGGCCCGCTTGGTCACGGCCTTGTATGCCGACGGCGCCTCGGCCGTGGCCCTCGACATTCTGCCGGCCGAAGCCGACCGCACGTCGCCTCTGCTGTTGCAGGACAACCTACGCCGAGATCTCGGCTTTGACGTCTCCTTTGAGCATCTGCCGCCGGAGTACATGGACAACGACCGCCTGTTTGCGGAAACCCTCAGGCATACGCCGATCGTCCTGGGCGCCTATCTGGATTTCTCCGGGCGCGCCTCGGCCGGAGGAGGGGAGTCGTTGATTCTGCCGCGCATCGTGGAGCAGCGGCCCGCCGGGGCTCTGCCGCCTCGGGGGACGATCATGCGGGCGACCTGCCTGGATCTGCCGCTTCCCGAACTGGCGAAAGCCGCTCCCGTTGGCTTCATCAACGCCGCTCCGGGGGTGGACAACGTCATCCGCATCGTGCCGCTGGTGACGGAAACTCCGGAAGGGCTGTTCCCGTCTCTTTCCTTGCGCGCCCTGATGCTGGCCCTCGACACCGACAATTTGGTGTTGCGTTCGGGGCCTTATGGGCTGGAAAGCCTGCGGGTCAAAGACGTCGTCATCCCTTTGTCGCCCGCCGGCGGGTTTCTGGTTCCGTTTCGCGGGCCGCGCAAAACATACCCGTACTACAGCGCCGCAAGCATCCTGAAGGGAACCTTCCCGGCGGGAACCTTCACGGGGAAAATTGTTTTTGTGGGATCTTCCGCTCCCGGCCTGCTGGATATCCGAGCCACTCCCCTGGATCGATATTTTCCCGGTGTCGAGGTGCATGCCGCCGTCGTGGACGCCTTCTTGAGCAACCGGAGCCTGGGAGCGCTCCCCTGGGCTCCGGCGGCCCAAGCCTTTTTCATCTTTTTGACGGCCATGTGCTGTTTGTTGTTTTTCCGGAGAGGCCCCTTCCAGGCGCTGATTCTGAGCGGTCTTTTGCTGGTGGCCTACCTGGCGGGGGCGTGGTTGCTTTTCACGAAGGGGCTGGTCCTTTCTCCTTTATATGCCGTGCTGACCCTGGGAAGCGGCGGGCTGCTCATGGCCGGCCGGCGCTTCTGGCAGGAGGAAAGGCAAAAACGCCTGCTGGAAAAGTCCTTCGGGCGTTATGTCGCCCCCGAAATCGTCCGCCAGATCGTCCGCCACGAGGGGGATCTGCTGGCCGGACAGAAGAGGGAAACAACCATCCTTTTCACGGATATACGCGACTTCACGACCATTTCCGAAAAACTCGACCCCGAGCAGGTCGTGGCGTTGCTCAACCGGTACTTTACCCCCATGACCGCGCTGATTCGAAAAAACAGCGGCACACTGGATAAATTCATTGGTGACGCGCTGATGGCGTTTTGGAACGCCCCTTTGGATATTCCCGACCACGCCGCTTTAGGGGTGGAAACGGCCCTGACCCTGCAAGAAAATTTAACCCGCCTGAACGACGAGCTCGAGCTGGATTTCGGTGTGAGACTGCGCATGGGAGCCGGTCTGCACACCGGGCCGGTTTTTGTCGGGAACATGGGTTCGCAAGAATTGCTTGACTACACCATAATCGGCGATAGTGTGAATATGGCTTCTCGGCTTGAAGGGCTGACCGCCGTGTACGGCGTTCCCGTCGTGATCGGCGGCAAAACCCGCGAGGCGTGCGGCGACAGGTTTGCATACGCGCGGCTCGACACCGTTGTGGTCAAAGGCAAAACGGCCTCGCTCGGCATCTACGAACCCATGCGCCATGGCGTTTATGAAGCCCGCGTCGAGGAACTGCAAACCTTTGAACGGGCCCGCGAACTTCTGGAACGCGACGAGGCGCGCGAAGCCGCGAAGCTCTTTGCCGGGCTGACGGAAGAGTATCCGGAAAGCCTTTTGTATCAACTGTATCTTGATCGCTGCGTGAAGTGGGCGGTCTAATTGAGATGGAAAAATGGAAATCACCATATGGGGGGCTCGAGGCTCCATACCCACCCCGGCTGCCGGAACAACCCGCTATGGGGGCAACACAACCTGCATAGAGGCCCGAACCTCGGCGGGCGACATTCTCATTTTGGACGCCGGCACGGGCATACGCGGCCTCGGCGAGACCCTGGTCCAGTCCGACATCCGTCATTGTTCGCTCTTCATTTCCCACGCCCACTGGGATCACCTGCAAGGTCTGCCGTTTTTCGGCCCCATCTTTGACCCTGAATGGAGCATCTCCGTCCACGTGCCGCGGACCGTCTTCCCCGGGGGAGGGGAGGGATTGCTGCGCAGCGTGTTCAACGGAAGAAACTTTCCCGTTCTTCTGAATACCCTGGCCGGCAGGCTCCAGATCGTGGACTTCACCCCCGGCGAGCAATTGCGGGTCGGCGACGCCCTTATCGACACCTGCCCGACACGCCACCCCGGCGGCTGCACCGCCTATAAGCTGACGGCGGACGGCTGGAGCTTCGGCTTCACCGGCGACCACGAGTGCGCGGGCGACGAGTCCACAGCCGAAGACGAACGCCTGGAACGCTTTTTCTCCGGATGCTCCTGTCTTTTGGCCGATGGGCAGTATTCGCGGGAGGAATACGCCCAGGCCAAAGGCTGGGGGCATTCCTGTCTGGACGATCTGCCCGGCTTCGCGTCTCGGGCCGGAGTGGAGCATCTGATCGTCACCCACCACGACCCCGGACATTCCGACGAAGATCTTGACCGCCTGCGGATGTCGCTTGTTCCGGCGCTCGACGGCCTGCCGAAAACCATCACCTTTGCCGGGGAAGGGCTGCGGCTCTCCGAAACGGGGATCGCCCCGGAAGGGCGCGGCGCGCACCCCGCCAACTGCCGATACTGCGGGGCGCATCAGGAGTTTTCCCAGTACAACGACGTCGGCATGATTCTGGACAGCATTCTGACGGAAGCGCGTAAGTTGAGCAGGGCCGAGGCCGGAACCGTCTACCTCGTGGAAGGGGACGATCTGGTGTTCGCTTACGCCCAGAACGAGACGTTGTTCCCCGGTTCGTCGGCCATTCGTCTGGCCTACCTTTCGGCGCGCATTCCCATAACCACGGCTTCTCTGGCAGGGTATACCGCCCATACGCGCGAACCGCTCAACATTCCCGACGTGTACGCCATTCCGAAAGGCGCTCCCTACAGCTTCAACGAAGCTATGGATAAAGCCTCGGGCTATCGCACCGTTTCCTCCTACATGGTGCCGCTGTTGCTGAAGGGGCGACTTTTGGGCGTGTTGCAACTGATCAACCGCAGGGGACCCAACGGCCGGATCATTCCGTTCAGCGCCGATGTGCAGGCTCGTCTGAACTGCCTGTGCGGGACGGCCGGAAATTTTCTGGAGCGGGCCCTTATGGCCAACGAATTGATTCTGCGGATGCTGGAAATGGCCGCCCTGCGCGATCCGGCGGAAACCGCCGGCCACGTGCGCCGGGTCGGGGCCATGGCCGCGGAAATTTATCAGCACTGGGCCGAGCGTAAAGGCGTGGACATGCAGGAGCTGCGCAGCGTTCGCGACCATCTGCGCCTTGCCGCCATGCTTCACGACGTCGGCAAGGTGGGGGTCCCCGACGCGGTGCTTAAAAAGCCCGGAGCCCTGACCGCCGACGAGTATGAAATCGTCAAGCAACACTGCTCCATGGGTGCGCTTTTATTTTCCAACCGCGATTGGGCCGTGGACGCCATGGCCTATGACGTCGTCCTGCATCATCATCAGCGCTGGGACGGCAAAGGCTACACCGGCGACCCGAACGTGCCGTTGCTGTCGGGGGAAGACATCCCTCTGGCCGCGCGGATCACCTCGGTGGCCGACGTCTATGACGCCCTGGTCTCCCGACGTTGTTACAAGCCGCCCATCGATACCGAGACGGCCGGGAAAATCATTCTGGCCGGCCGGGGCACCCGGTTCGACCCGGAAGTGGTCGACGCCTTCCTGGAAATAGGGGAGCTGGTCGAAGCCATTCACCGGCGTTACCCCGACGACTCGTTGTCCGTCTGGTCCGGCGCGACCTTGCTGGGGGGGAGACTTTCCTCTTCATAAGGGGTGGGCGGCCGTCGGCTTGCGACTCGTGCAAACGCCTTTCGGCATATGGCGTTAGAGACGATTTCAAAATGGAATTGCTTTGCCGGAGGCGGCCGGCAGGCCGCCTCCGGGCGTTTCCGCCGATAAAGCAACACGTGGTGACTTGGCCGGCGGGGTGTGGTCACACTAAGGTGTGTTTCTGGGTGAAAAGATATATAAAGATGAAAGGGGGCGGGAGCCTTTTCGCAGGCGATCCCGCCGAGGCCAAAAAAGATCGTCCGACAACGAAAAAATCCCTTGACCCCGGAAAATCTTTGACGTAAGACTCGCTTCTCGCCTCACAAAGGCGATAATTTTCCCTGTGACGGCAGGGGAGGGCGGATTGAGTCCGTCCGGTACGCGCCTGATTGTACTATGCCAATCAGGTTTGACATTTGCAGGCCGACAAGCCTTTTGATGTCATGCCGTTTCGGCCCGCTGCTCACGGGCCGCAAGCGCACACACCGGCTGGTGCCGGTGATGGGTCCTGCAATGTTTTGACCCCACCTTCGGGTGGAAGAGGGTCGGCAAAGCGAACCGTTGTGCGGAGAAATTGAGAAGTGGTCGTGGAGCCGGCCTGTTTCTTTTTTACGGAGAGACCAGCAATGACGACAGTCAGCAGTGATCGTATCAGAATTAAGCTTAAGGCTTACGATTACCGCATCCTGGACAAAGCCGTTTCCGAGATCGTGGATACGGCGCGCAACACGGGGGCGGGTATCGCGGGCCCCATTCCGCTGCCTACCAACATCCACAAGTACACGGTGAACCGTAGCGTGCACGTGGACAAAAAGTCGCGGGAGCAGTTCGAGATGCGCATCCACAAGCGGCTTGTGGATATTATTGAGCCCACCCTGCAAACCGTCGACGCCCTCGGCAAGCTTTCGCTGCCCGCCGGTGTGGACGTTGAAATCAAGCTGTAGGAGAGGGTGTCATGGCTGAAAAACTGGCAATAATGGGCCGTAAGGTCGGCATGACGCGCATCTTCGCCTCCGACGGCTCGGCCGTCGCGGTGACGGTGATCAAGGCCGGCCCGTGCCCGGTGATCCAGGTGAAGAACCCTGAGGTCGACGGCTACCACGCCGTGCAGATAGCTTATGAAGCCGCCAAGGAAAAGCACACCTCCAAGCCCATGGCCGGGCACTTCGCCAAGGCCGGGCAGGGGCTTTTCCGCGAGCTGTGCGAAATCCGTCTGGAAGGTCCGGCGACGTACAACGTCGGCGACGCCCTGGACGCCACGATCTTCAACGCCGGCGAGAAAGTCAAGATTTCCGGCAAGAGCATCGGGAAAGGCACGGCGGGTGTTATGAAACGCTGGAATTTCCGCGGCGCCTGCTCGTCCCACGGGGCGGAAAAGGTGCACAGAAACGGTGGTTCCATCGGTAACAACACCGAGCCCAGCAAGGTGTGGAAAGGCAAGAAAATGGCCGGCCACATGGGCGCGCGAAATGTGACCACCCTGAACATTGAAGTGGTGGCCGTGCGTCCCGAAGACAACCTGATCCTGGTCAGAGGCGCCGTTCCCGGCCCCAAGAACGGCCTGGTCGTGGTCCGCAAGCAGTAGAGGTAAGGACATCATGGCTCAGGTAACCATATTCGATCAGCAGAAAAAAGAAGCCGGGAACATGACCCTGGCCCCCGAAGTTTTCGAGGTGGCCGTGCGGCCCGAGATTCTCAACCTAGTTGTGCGCGCTCAGCGCGCCTCCTGGCGGGCCGGCACCCACAGCACCCTGACCCGTTCCATGATGAAGGGCGGCGGTGCCAAACCTTGGAAGCAAAAGGGCACGGGCCGCGCGCGTTCCGGTTCTAACCTTTCGCCCATCTGGAGAGGCGGCGCCATTACTTTTGGCCCGCAGCCGCGCGATTACTCCTTCAAGATCAACCGTAAGGTTTGGCGTCTGGCTCTGCGCATGGCCGTTTCGGCCCGCCTGGCCGGCGAAGGGCTCTTGGTGGTCAACAACATCACCCTGCCCGAAGCCAAGACCAAACATTTTGTGGCCGTGAAAAAAGCCCTGGGCCTGGAAAAGACCCTTCTGATCGTTCCGCACATCGAAGAGCTGAACGCCGAAGGCCGCCCGGTTCTGACCCCCCTGGTGCTCGCCGCCCGGAACGTCCCCGGCGTTACGGTGCTGACCCCCGAACAGCTCAACGTGTATGATGTTCTCAATCATCCCCGCCTGGTGATGCTTGAGAGCGCCGTTGAGCGCGTGACCGCGCGTTTGAGCGCTTAAGAGGTTCGGTCATGGACTATACGCAAGTACTCATCAAGCCCCTGATCAACGAAAAGGTCACCTTCCTTCGGGAAGAGGCCGGCCAGGTGGCTTTCTTCGTCCACAAGGACGCGAACAAAATCGAGATCAAGAAAGCGGTGGAGACGGCCTTCCAGGTGAAGGTCGAGGCCGTGAACGTGGTGGTGAAAAAGCCGCGTAAGCGTACCTTCACCCGTATCCGCAAACGCTATGTCGGCTGGGTGGAAGGCCATAAGAAGGCTTACATCACCCTGGCCCCGGGCAGCAAAATTGCCCTTTTTGAGGGAGTGTAAGCCATGGCTCTGCGTAAACTGAAACCCACCTCTGCCGGGCGCCGTTTTCAGACGGTTTCCGATTTCGCGGAAATCACCGCCAAGCGTCCGGAAAAGTCCCTGGTCAAGGGGCTTTCCAAGAAAGCGGGCCGCAACAACAACGGCCGCATCACCATGCGCCGTCGCGGCGGCGGGCACAAGCGCCTGTACCGGATCATCGACTTCAAGCGCGACAAGATGGGCATCAATGCCACGGTGTCGAGCATCGAGTACGATCCGAACCGTTCCGCCCGTATCGCCCTGCTTCAGTATGAAGACGGCGAGAAGCGCTACATCATCGCGCCCATCGGCATCAATGTGGGCGATGTGCTTGTGGCCGGCGAAGGCGCGGACATCAAGCCCGGCAACGCCCTGCCCATGAGCCGTATTCCTGTGGGTACCCTGGTGCACAACATCGAATTGTTCCCCGGCAAAGGCGGCCAGTTCTGCCGCAGCGCCGGCACCTTTGCTCAAGTGGTGGCCAAAGAAGGGCGCTACGTGACCCTGCGCATGCCTTCGGGCGAAGTGCGCAAGGTTCTGGCCGCCGGCATGGCCTCCATCGGTCAGGTGGGCAACATTCAGCATGAGAATACGTCCCTCGGCAAAGCGGGCCGCAACCGCTGGCTGGGGCGTCGTCCCAAAGTTCGCGGTGTGGCCATGAACCCTGTGGACCACCCCCTTGGCGGCGGCGAAGGCAGAAGCTCGGGCGGCCGGCATCCGGTCACCCCGTGGGGCGTGCCCACCAAAGGTTACAAGACCCGCGACCGCAAGAAAGCTTCTTCCAAGCTTATTGTCACCCGGCGCAAGTAGGTAGGAGTTGACCAATGCCGAGATCTTTGAAGAAAGGCCCCTTTATCGACGGCCATCTGATGCAGAAAGTGCAGGTCGCCGCGGCCAACAGCGACCGCCGGGTGATTAAGACCTGGTCCCGCCGGTCCACGATCCTGCCGGAAATGGTGGGACTGACCTTTGCCGTGCACAACGGGAAAAAGTTCATCCCGGTGTTTGTGACCGAAAATATGGTCGGCCACAAGCTGGGCGAGTTTTCCCTGACCCGCACCTTCCACGGCCACGCCGCGGACAAAAAGACCAAAGCCGGCAAGAAGTAGGGGTAAGTTATGGGACGCAACGCCAAAATGAGAAGGGAAAACAGCTTGGAGCTGAAGAAGGTCAAGGCCCTGGTGCCCACCGCTTCGCTCAAAGCCGTGCGTATTTCCCCGCGTAAGGCCGCTCTGGTGGCCGCGAACGTGATTGGTCTGCCCGTGGGCAAGGCCTTGGATCTTTTGCAGCTCACGCCGCAAAAAGCCGCCGGGATTATCCGCGCGGTTATGTATTCGGCGCTTTCCAACGCGAGCGCCAACGAGAATCACATTCAGGCCGGGCTTGACCCCGACGCCTTGGTTGTGAAAAACGTCATTGTTTCGGAAGGCCCCAGCTGGAAACGTTTTCTGCCGCGCGCCCAAGGCCGCGCCACGCAGATCATCAAGCGTACCAGCCACATCACCGTCATTCTTGCCGAGAACTAGGAAACGACCATGGGTCAGAAAGTCAATCCCTTCGGGTTCCGGCTCGGGTACAACAAGAACTGGCAGTC
>JAVBMX010000091.1:0-37547 GCA_031551885.1 Desulfovibrio sp. | reverse complement strand
GGCGGCCCCCAAAACCCGCCGGGGGGCTCTCCCCCCCCACACCCCTCCTGTGTCGCAAACCCGCGCGACGCGCGTTTTTCCCGACACAGGGGGTGCAGGTGCCGCCCGTACAGGTCGGGGGTAACCGTTTCATATTGCAGGGTTTCACTAAGGAATTCCCTTCGCAGCCCTGGCTCAATCCCCTACCAGGGGGATTGGGGTGCCGCACGCGTTGTCGCAAGACGGTCTTGCTCACATCGCGGGAGTGTTGCCGGCCGAGTGACCTGCGCAGCACTGTTTGAGTCCCCCAAGGAATTGGTGCCGACTCAATTCGTCAATAAATCGCCGAACAGCTCCTCATCGCTCGGCACCACCGGCGCGATGGCCGAGATGAGCCAGGTGTTGTTCAGGTAATGCTTGAGGGCCAGGTTCTCGGAGATGACGTTCCCGCCCCAGCTTCCGCAGCCGAGGGAGGAGGTGGCGGGCATCTTGTTCCACCAGTTGCCGGTGTTGGAGGCGCTGTTGGGCAGGTTGATGTTGACTCGGGTGGTGTAGGTTTCCAGGGCCAGCCGTTTGATGTGCTCGTCGTTTTTGGAATAGATGCCGCAGGAATGTCCGGCCCCGGAGTAAGCCTGGTTGGTGTTGAGGATGTTGATGGCCTGATCGAAGTCCTTATACTTGTAAATGGTCAGCACCAGGCACATCTTCTCGCCGGCGAAGGGCGTTTTCGCCCCGGTTTCGCTTTCTTCGACCAGGATGAAGCTGGTGCCTTCGGGCACGGTGATCCCGGCCACCTCGGCAATCGCCGCCACCGGTTTGGCCACAATTTTGCGGTTCAGCACATGGTCGGCCGGCCAGTTGGGCCAGATGGCTTTTTGCAGTTTTTCCTTTTCCTGGGGGGAGGCCAGATACGCGCCCACGGTTTTCATCTCGGCCAGGAAGCGATCGTAGACGCTTTCCTGAACGATGACCCCGTTGTCGCAGGAGCAGCCGGCGGCCAGGTCGAAGATCTTGCTGATTTTGATTTTTTCGGCCGCGTCCTTGAGGTCGGCGGTTTCATCCACGACCATGATGGCGTTGCCCGCGCCCACGCCGTAGGCCGGTTTGCCGGTGCTGTGCGCCGCCCGGACCATGGGGCCGCCGCCGGTGGCCATGATCAGATCGCACTGACGCATAATTTCGTTGGACATCTCCACGGTCGGGTTTTCGGCGCAAAGCAGCAGATCTTCGGGGGCTCCGTGTTCCTTGAGGATGGAGCGCAGGATCTCCACGGTGCGGAAGGTGGTTTTCTTGCCGCCGGGGTGCGGGGCGAAGATGACGGCGTCGCGGGCTTTGATCGCGTTCATGGACTGCACCAGGGGGTGCATTTCCGGCTGGGTGCTGGGAACCAGCGAAGCGATGACCCCGATGGGCTTGACGATGCGGGTCAGGCCGGTGGTCTTGTTGACCTCGACAATGCCCACGCTCTTTTCGTCTTTCAGGGCGGCCAGCATGGCCCTGGCCTTGCCCCGCACCTTGGCGACCTTGGAGTCGTAGTCGCCGAGCTTTGTTTCCTCAAGGGCCATGGCGGCCAGTTCCTCGGCCACGCCGACCTTCACGCCCAGGCCGTACGCCACGGCCCGGACCAGTTGGTCCACCCGCTCCTGGTCGTAGTTCGCCACAGCTTTCTGGGCGTTGCGGGCTCGTTGCACCAAACCGGAAACATATTCGACGACGGTCTGCTCAGACATATTTTTCTCCTTGGAGCATTTTCACTTGGAAAATGTTTGGGTATACGAATTGTATGGCCGCGCTTGACGGCTCACCCTTCTGGGTTGAAGTGAGAGGGATGAAGCGCAGGCTAGGCCGTTGCTGCGGTCACTTTGTTTTTGGTCAGACGGGTGATCCTGGCGTCAAGGGCAAGGCCGATGCGGTCGCGCATATACTCGGCGCAGGCGATGACCCGCGAGAGATCGACGCCGGTTTCCACGCCCATTTCTTCAAGCATGAAGACCAGGTCTTCCGTGGCCAGGTTGCCCGAGGCTCCGGGAGCGAAGGGGCATCCGCCCAGCCCTCCGGCGGCGGTTTCGAAGCGGTCGAAACCCAGTTCGAGAGCCGCCAGGGCGTTGGCCGAGGCCAGACCCCTGGTGTTGTGCAGGTGAAGCCCCCAATCCATGGGGCGCCCGGCGTAGCGGTCGCCGAGGTTGCCGAGCAGGCGCTTGACCTGCGCGGGGTTGGCCACCCCCACGGTATCGCAGAGCACCACGTCGTGGATGCCCAGAGCCACAGCCCGATCAATGAGGAAAGTCACATCCTTTTCCGGCACGTCGCCCGTGAAGGGGCAGCCGAAGGCCGTGCCCACGTCCAGCTTGATGTGGACCTCGGGGAAGCGCTCCCGGATGGCGGCCAGTTCTTCCAACGATTGGGCCGGGCTGCGGCGGACGTTGTTCTGATTGTGGGCTTCGGACGCCGAGATAACGACGGCCACATTCCAGATGCCCGCGGCCAGGGCGTTTTCCACCCCTCTGGCGTTGGGGACCAGGGCGTAGACCCGGTCCCGGTCGGCTTGCGGGGTGATGGCGGCGGCCACCTCGGCCGCGTCCTTCATTTGCTCTATGGCCTTGGGCGAGACGAAGCTGGTGATTTCAACGGCTTGGGGGCCCGCGTCGAGCAGCATGCCGACCACCGCGATTTTGTCGCCGGTTTCAATCCAGCGGCCCCGGACGCTTTGAAAGCCGTCGCGCGGGGCGATTTCCACGATGCGGACCTTTTTAGGCGGCTTCATAATGGGCCTTTTCCGCGCCGGGCACTTCAGATTTTTGGGTGAGCTTACGGTGGCCGATGCCCATTTTGATGGTGACCAGGAACAGGAGGGCCGCCAGCACGCCCGCCAGGCCTATGGCCACCAGAGCGTCGTTTTGGCCGCCGCTGACCTTGGTGATGTATTCACGCAGGTTGGGGGCCACGAATCCGCCCAGGTTGCCCAGGCAGTTGATCAGCCCCACGGCTCCGGCCAGGGCCGCGCCGTTCAGGAAGCGCGGCGGCATGGCCCAGAACATGGGGAAGCCGGCCAGAGCGCCGGAGGCCGCAAGGCACAGGCCGAAGATGCCCCACACGGGGTCCATGGACTGGGAGATGATTAGTCCGACGCCGCTCATGGCGATGACTACGGCCCCTATGGCGGCGTTGAAGCCGTTTTTGTCGGCCATGCGGCCGGTATAAATCACCACCGCAACCCCGACGAACCAGGGGATGGCCGAGATCAGGCCGACCTTGAAGTTGACGGCCGAGCCCAGCAGGTGCCCCACATGGGTGGGCAGGTGGAAGGTGACCCCGTACAGCGAGATGTTCAGCATGAAGTTGAGCGCCACCAGGAACAGCACCATGGGGTGAGTCAGCGCCTTGAGGATGCCGCCGTGCTGGACCATGCCGCCTTCGCGGAGTTCGGCCTCAAGCTCGTTCTGCAAAGCCCGGCGCTCGTCTTCGGGAATCCAATGGGCCTCGGACGGGCGGTCGGTCAGGTAGAACAGGGCGATGACCCCGACAACAACGGGCATGAAGCCCTCGATGAGGAACATCCACTTCCAGCCGGCCAGACCGAGAAAGTCGTGGGTTTTCTCCAAAAGGAAGCCGGACAAGGGGCCGCCGACCACCAAGGCCGCCGGAACCGCTGCGAAGAACAGGGCGATGACCGAGGTGCGGCGTTCTTTGGTGAACCAGAAACAGAGGAAGTAGATGACCCCGGGGAAGAAGCCCGCCTCGGCGATGCCCAGGAGCACCCGGAGGATCAGGAACACGGTGTCGTTGGGCACAAAGGCGAAGCCGGCGGCCACCATGCCCCAGGTGATCATGATCCGGGAAAGCCAGCGCCGGGCCCCCACCTTGTGCATGATCAGGTTGCTCGGCACTTCGAACACGGCGTAACCAATGAAGAAAATACCCGCCCCCAGGGCGAAGGCGGCGGCGCTGATGCCGGCGTCGGCCGCCAGGTATTCCTTGGCGAAACCCACGTTGGCCCGGTCAAGAAACGCCAGGATATACATAAGGAACAAAAAGGGAATCAGACGTTTTGAGGCTCTATTCATGGCCTTGCGGGCCAGTTCTTTCTGAGTCATCGGCGGCTCCTTGCCGTTTGAAGGGTGCAAGAGACCCACTCCCCACAAACGTGGGGATGCAGCGGTCGCATCGTGCCGGACCAGTGCGGGTCTGGGGAGTGTCGCCACGAGGATGATTTTTGTTCTCCGCCAAGGAAGAACGTCTTTTTACGGAGGGAGTGTATTCTTCCGGTACTTGACCGGAATAAAAAGACGTTCCGACGCGGGCGGCGGGCAAAAAGACCCTCGTGGCGACACTCCCTACAAGGCGGCGGCGAAGATGCTCCGGATTTCTTCCGGGGTCAGGGTGTAGGTGGAGTGGCCCATGACTCGGGTTTGGGTCATGGTGCTGCGGGTCAGTTCATCCAGGTCTTTCTCCGTGACCCCGAGGCTCGACAGGGGGAGAAGGCAGCCCACGTCGGCCACCAGGCGGGCGACGGCCTTGATGGTCGCGTCCACGCATTCCACGGGCGACAAGCCGGTGAGGTTGAGCCCCATGACCTCGCCGATACGGGCGATCTTGCGGTGCTCGGCCTCGGCCACAACCCGCAACACGTGGGGCAGCAGAACTGCGTTGGAAAGACCGTGGGGCACATGGAACTTGGCGCCCAGGGCAAAGGCCAGGCCGTGATTGGCGGCCGCCCCTTCGGTGAGGTTCATGACATACCCGCCGAGCATGCTGGCGTAGGTCATTCCGTAATGAGCGTCGAGGTTTCCGGGGCTGGCTACCGCGGCCCGAAGGTTTTCGGAAATGGTTTTTATGCCTTCAAGGCAGATGGCGTCGCAGAAGGGTGAGGCGTTGGTGGAGAGGAAGGACTCCAGGTGATGGCAAAAGGCGTCCAGGCCGGTGGCCGCCTTGGCTTTACGCGGTACGCTCAGGCTGAGCATGGGGTCGACCAGGGCCACGTCCGGCATGGTCAGGTGGTCGACCACGCCCATTTTGTTTCCGCCCACGACCATGATGGAAAACATGGAAACTTCCGATCCGGTGCCGGCCGTGGTCGGCACGGCGATGAACGGCGCGCTTTTGTTGACCACTTTGCCGATGCCGGCGTAATCCTGAAAACTTCCGGGGTTGGTGACCAGCATGGCGGCGGCTTTGGCCACATCGATGGCGCTGCCGCCGCCGAAACCGACGATGGCTTGGCAGGCATTGGCCTTATACAGGGAGAGGGCGGCCTCGACGTTCTCGACCACCGGCTCGGGTTGAACCTCGCTGAAGAGGGTGGCCGCGATGCCGGCCGAGGCTAAGGGCTCCATGACCTTTTCCACCAATCCCACGGCCACCAGTCCGGGGTCGGTGACCACCAGGCAGGAGGTGGCCTGCAATTTTTTCAGGTGATCCCCGATTTCATTCACGACCCCGTATCCAAAGGATACAAGGTTCGGGCTTTTAAATTTCCAGTCGGGCAAAGCGGGCATAAAAAGCCTCCTGCTGTCTGAGTGCTTCGGTTGGCCTTGTCTGCGAATCCCTCGAATTCCGCTTTGGAAAAAACCGAGGGCCGGCGGCCGTTACCGCAGCCGGCGTGTCCGGCTGTTGCGGGGACGGATAGCAGATGTCGTGCCAAAGTGTATTTTGGGAATTTTTCCTATAAAACAAAGATATTATGATGATGGCGTCATGCGAAAACAGGTGCATTGCGGTGGGGTGTGCCGGCACGAACGCGCCATTGTGTCATATTGTCTCAGATGTGCCAGAGGGCGGAATCCGAAGAATTCAGGGACGTCTCCGGCCGAGCGGTCGGTCGGAACGCCGGGGGTAGCGCCGACCGTTTTGGAGAGCGGAGCCGAAGCGGCCGGTCCGAAGTCCAACGTATCGCCTTTTTTCACTCGGAACGGACGCTCAACGGTCTCCGCCTCTCCGGCGCTTTCAATGCCCCCATAAGGACAGGGCCTGAGCCGGGAAAGGCTCAGGCGAACACTTTGTTTTTGGTTATGTGGTGCTTTTGCAGCTTGCGATACAGGGTGCGCCTGCTGATGCCCAGTTTTTCGGCCGCCTGGTCCATGTCGCCGCCGGCGGCTTCAAGCGCTTCGAAAATGATGGCCTTTTCGTCGGCGTCGGCCGGGACCAGGACGCGGGGGCGCTTCGGCATTTCCGGGACGGCGTGGGGCGTGGGTGCGGCGTTGTCTGGGGTGTGGGCCTGGCTGATGTGATCCGGGAGGCAGTGTTCGTCCACCAATCCATCCGCAATATAACTCGCCCGCTCGATGACGTTTTCCAACTCGCGCACGTTGCCGGGCCAGTTGAAGCGTTCCAGCAGCGCATACGCCTTTGGAGCGATTACCGGCAGGGGTTTGGCGGCGTGGGCGGTGTACTTGCGCAGGAAATAGTCGGCCAGAAGGCGGATATCGCCCGGCCGGTCTCTGAGCGGCGGTACATGGATGCCGAATACGTTGAGGCGGTAGAAAAGGTCGGCCCGGAAGGCCTGCTGCTCCATGGCGGTCCGGAGATTGCGGTTGGTGGCGGCGATAACGCGCACGTCGATTTTTTTCGGCCTGTTGCCGCCGATGCGGACGACCTCCCGGTTTTGGAGCACCCGCAGGAGCGTCGACTGCACATCCAGGGGCATGTCGCCGATTTCGTCCAGAAAAATGGTGCCCCCGTTGGCCAGCTCGAATTTGCCGGCGTAGCCTTCACGTTTGGCCCCGGTGAAGCTGCCCGCTTCGTAGCCGAACAGCTCGCTTTCAATGAGGCTTTTGGGCAGAGCCCCGCAGTTGATGGCCACAAAGGGGCCGTTCCGGCGATCGCCCGCATTGTGGATGGCATGGGCGAACAGTTCTTTGCCCGTGCCGCTTTCGCCGGTCAAGAGAACGTTGGAAGGCGTCTGAGCGGCGATGCGGGCCAGTTCCAGGGCGGTTTGAACGGCCGGGGATTCTCCCAAAATATTCCGGAAGGTGAAAAAGGCGTCCAGTCCGGCCAATTGGCTGATTTTTTTGTGCAAAGACACGGCCGTATCGAAATTGATTACGTACCCGCCGGGGTCGGCGGGCTGAATGGTCACCGAAAGGTCCAGGGTCACGCCTTTTGTTTCGCAGGTCAGGTACTGGTTCTCAAAACCTTGGCTGATGCTTTTGGAGGTGACCCGGCGGGCGTCGAAAAAGTCGCCGACGGGCCTGCCCGTCAGCTCCTCCACGCCGCACATGAGAATTTTGGCGGCCCGGCTGTTGGCGTGCACGATGTTCAGGTCGCCGTCGAGCAGCATCAACCCCGAAGCGACGGTTTCAAAGATGACCCCCAGCCGTTTGTTGATGATGCCGGCTTGATCGTAAGCCTCCCGCAGAAGCTGCTGGTTGCGGCCGATGACCAGGGCGTTGGAAATGATTTCGGCGATGGCGATGGCCAGGCCGAGGGTATGGATTTTGGAACTCTCGGTCGGCCCGGCCAGACAAAGAACGCCGACGATGTTGCGGTCGGCGTCGAAAATGGGCGCTCCCGAGCAGGTATAGTTCTCATAGGTGGGATAGAAGTGCTCCAGCCCTTTGACTTGAAGCGGCACGCCGTTGGCCAGGGCCGTGCCGATGCCGTTGGTGCCGACGACGCGCTCGTTGCGGGTGCTGCCTTCCTGCAGCAGATACTCTGAAGGGATGCAGTCGAAGTAATTCTTCCCCACCACTTTCAGAACATAGCCTTCTTCGTCGGAAAATACCGACAACAGCCCGGAGCCGTTGGTGAATTCGAAAAGATTCTCAAGAATCGGGAACACCACGTCGCACAGGGTGCGCCTTTCGTCGATCCGCCGGCGCAGTTCCTCAGGGCTCAATGCTTCTTTATGCACGTAGCCCATCGTGATCCCGTAGCGTCGGGACCGCTTCCACGATTCCAGGATGACCGGCCGCACCAAAGATTCATCAAACGGCTCGCCGGCGGAAAAGTCTCGGCGTATCCGCTGGAGTTTTTCCTGATATTCCGAATAGTCGGGCATGGCTTCCTCATCGTGGAACGATTTTTTGTACGTCAACGGCCGCGTAGGTCGGCGCCGGCTCGGTTTGGGCGCCCTTCCTCCCGCATGGCCTCGCGGATGGCCACAGCCCCCATGATTTCCGTTTGCTCCGGCCAAGAGCTGGCGGAGTGAAGGCAAATCCTGCTCGCAGGCCTTGCGGCAAACCAAGAAAGCCCCTGCCGTACGTTTTGCGGGGGAGGGAGTTGGAGGGCGTTTTCCAATCCGGCCGTCCTTTTTCAACGGCAATGAAAAGTGTTCTTGGACGCTGCTTCTCGTCTGATTCTACGCTGTGTTGGCGACCAAGCCAAGTATGGGGTGAATCTCCTTCCATGTATGTGCTGTTGAATGTCTGTCTCTTTCGCCTTGCCTGCGTGATGGAAGAAAAAGCGGCGTTGCTGAAAGCCTTGAAGATAGATGCGACATTCCATTTTTTACATATATGTCGCACGCATGGGCTGCATGAGTGCAGGGCTTTGGCGGTGGTCGGCGCGGCTGAACGGTGGGCATATGCGAATCTCCGGCCGGTGCGCGACATTTTGAGTCGTAGAGGGCCCAATGCCGGGAGAGGGCGTGGGAAGCTTGCGGGGATTGGGACGGCATCCAGCCGGCCGGTGTCTTGAAGGCAACGGGCCGGCAGCCGTGCCGGGGGAAATATGAGTTCCCAAGGAGGGCATCTTCGGGGACTTTCTCAGCGACACAGGGCGGCCTTTCACACGCGCCGGCGCGCAGCGTTCGCGTGCGGCCGGCGGCGGCTTCGGCCCTCTCTATCATCTGTTGGGCTAAAAACTCTTCTTCGGCGCGAGGTCTTTGTACTTTTTGGGAAAGAGTCGCCTTTTGATGAATCCCAGCAGGCCGTAAGCCAGTAAGTCATAGTAGCGCCGAAATTTGGCGGTGCGTTTGCGGGTGTAGAGGGCGGTTTGGCAGGTCAGCAGTTCCTTGCGCGGCGGGAGGCCCTCCAGCTTTTCGAACAGCTCTTCGACGCTTCCGGTCCACGGGTGGTACTTCCAGAAAGGAAGAGTCGCGGGGTAGAAGAAGTCCAGCGGTTTGTTCCAGGTATAGTGGAGAATCTTTCCACGCAGTTCCGACAGCGATTCCAGCATGCGCCCGGTTGTATTGATGATGTAGTTATACTTCTCGTCTATGAACAAGACGCCGTCATCCAGCGCGGCCATAAGTCCGTTAAGGACATCCTGATCATTATATGCCAGAGAATCGCATTTTTCCATGAAAGTCGATAGAAAAATGTTTCCATCTTTGCACAGCTCTCGTATTTTTTTCAAATCCATCAGTAGGACACCTGCATTGAAATACTTTTCCGGCATTCTTGGGAAAGAGTGTAGTCCTTGAACGATATCTTTTCTGGTCAGATTCGGTTCTTCGACGGCCGCCATGTGGTGATTCTGAAGATCGAGTTCATACAGATCCGCAAGGTCCAAGTTTACGATGATGTCGCAATCAAGGTAAATCAGCTTGTCGCACGGTACGATTTCCTGCAGGAAAAGCCGGTACATCGTCCCGATGCCGAAACGCGAGGGGATCTTGGCGGACATGCCTTCCGGAATGCTCGGCGGCGGATAGAAAGCGACCCGGCCTCCCCTTGCTTCGGCGAGGTCTTCCAAAGTGCGCCTTTGCTCGGCGCGGATGGTTTCGTCCGCGATGATGTGAAAGTGAAGCGGTTTTGTGGCGTTATGCAGGGCGGAAATAACCACTGTGTGCAGGTAGGTGAAGTATCTTCCGCTTTTATCGTTTATGCAAAGCGCGCAGTGAACCATGACGACCTCGATGACGGCGTGTTCTTTTTTGGGGGGGAAGGCGGTTCTCGGCGACCGGCCGGGGAGAAGGCAAGGCTTCCCCCAAATGTCCCTGTCGACATGCAGGAAAAAAACCGGCGGGTCAACTCTTCAGCCGCGCGAGGCATCTTTTTGCCGTCCGGCCCCGGCTTTCGCTGGGACGTTTTCCGCGAGGCCAGGGAACCGGCCGGCGGCGCACAGCGCGCAACAGCGAAAATACATGCCGCGGTTTTGTTCCTTCCCGGCGCGGCGAGAGGCGTCACCCTTGAAGTCGTATAGTATGTCGTGTATACTATTAAATATTATATATATGTTATTTTACGGAGGGGTCGTGAAAAAAATAGGTGGGCTGTTCCTTGCGGCACTTATGATTTTGTCGGCCGCTTCGGCGGTTTCGGCCGCGGAGTCGGGTGATGAGGAGGTATCCGTCGTTCTGAAGGAAAATGGGGTGCGATACCTTTTGTACGTTCCCAAGGGGTATCGGCAGGTACTGGAGTCGTCGCCGGAGAATGCGGTTTTTGCGGACGTCAGACGGAACCTTTCCACCTCGAGCGGCGTGCTCGGAATCTTTGCCGGGGAAGAGATGCTGCGCTCCTTCGCGGAGAACGGAACGCCGCGCACGCTTAAATATTTTGCCGTCGCCGTTCCCAATCAGGCGCTGCGGGTGAAGCTGAGCGCAAAAGACTTCGCGGATCTGAAGCGCACACTGCAAAGCCAAGACGGGCGGGACGCGCTGAAGCGGGGGACGGACAAAGCTCAGGCACAGCTCGGCGAAAAGATCGAGGTGCGGGGTATGGAAGTGTATGACTCGCCCGAGCAGTATGCGCTGACCTCGATGCGGATCACGCAGTCGCATGGGGGCGAAATGGGCGTTGTGACGGCATTTTCCGTCCAGGACGCGCGTCTGGTGACCTACTATTTCTATGAGTCGCTTGATGCCCCGGACACGATGCAAAACCTTGCGCGGGAAGCTGGAGCCTATGCGCAACGCTACATCGACGCGGGCAAAGCGACCTTTGAGTCGAAAAGCTCGCCCCCGGCGGTGCGGCAGGGGGCCGGCTTCAAGCCGAAGCTGCCGCCGCCGGTGGTCATCAAGAAAAATGAGGGACCGGGCGTGAGGAGCATCGTGGAGTGGATAGCCATAGGCGCGATCGCTTCCGTCCTTGTCGGGGCGGTTCAGCGTCGGAGGAAGTCGGCCGCCGCGAAAAAGTCCGGACAGGGAACCGACGCCGGCGGGCAAACGCCCGGCGCTTAGGCCCGGCCCTCGTCCCTCCATCCGTCGCAAAGCCGCCGTTACTGGTAAGATCTGAGCCGGTCGAGGCGGAATCGGGTCGGGAGCCATCGTCCGCCCTTGAACGTGTGAACAGCGCGTTCAAGGGCGGACCTTTTTTTATGGGGGTGCCTTTCGAAACGGCTTTTGCCGAATGCGCGCGCCGCGCTTCCTCTCTTCTTCGTCATGTTTTCGGGCGGCTGCGGAGAACATCCGTTTCTTTTTCGGTCTGGGGTCATCCAGGGAAGCTCTTACCGTGCGCCGAGGGCGTCATCCTTGGGTCGAGGGGCCTGAGGAGAGCATTCTCCCGCAAGGTTATCGGGTTTGAAAGTATTCAATGGCAATGTACTATTTCATTGTTATATGAAATGTGTGCGTAGTAAAAGATATGAAGAATTTTTGTAAAATTTATAAAAAAAATATATAAATTTAAAATTTGAAATTATCTCGTAAATTTTGTTATAATATGTACTCTTCTGACATAATTTAGACTTTATTCAATGTTAAAATTTAAAAGATAGATCATTATTCTTTTTTTAATCTGAATATTGCGTATCATTTTTTTTATCCTAAAAGTAAATTTTACTTGAAGATAGCAAATTTAAATGTGTATGTAAGAGAAACTCCTACAACATGGTCGGTTGCTGTTCTGTAGGAGCAACCTCAGTCCCAAGGAGAGAAAATATGAGACATGGTGAAAAAATGTTGTGCCTGCTGGCGGTCGGTGGACTGGCCGTGCTGGGCGCCACGCCGGATGCGCTCGCCACGCAGCTTGAAACCGGCACCATCTCGGTCACTTTCGGTGGAGTCGCCAAGGCGGCAAGCCCCAATTCATACTCCGGCAAGCACCCCGATTCCGCAAAAAGTGACGGCGAGATCGAGTCGTCCGTGGAACGGGCCGTCAAGGTGCATAAAGATGTTTCCGTTTCCGTGGAGCGCGGTCTTGTGACGCTTTCCGGTCAGGTTCTGGTGGAATCGGATCGAGAGGATGCCGTCAACGCCGCGCGCGAAGTTCCTGGCGTACGCACCGTACATGATCAGATCCAAGTGACCGGAACCAAGTCGCAGAGCGTCGGCGAATATGTGGACGACGCGGGCGTCACGGCGGCGGTGAAAAGCAAGCTTCTTACGGAAGAAAGCCTTTCGCCCATCGCCATCGGCGTGGATACCATAAACGGCGTGGTGACCCTGGCGGGTGACGTCGACTCCAAAGAGCTCGCCGACAGGGCCGGCGATGTGGCCGGTCGGGTCAAAGGCGTGAAACGGGTCGACAACAAACTGCTGGTGAAACCCTGAAGCGCCGCTGACGGCATGCGACAGATGGAGGCCTCATGACCGGCGGTCTGCATAAAAGGGTAATCGAGCCCACAACAGCCCGCCCTGAACAGGGTTGCGCCGGAGCCGCCGTAACGGCGGACGGTGAAACCGTTGCGCCGGCGAATCTTCCCATCAACGTCGGGCAGCGGCGAAAATCTCTTGCCGGAGGTATGCGGAGCATGAGGAACGGCGGTGGATCGACCTCAACAGAAGGTGGCCCGGCAACGGCGACGTGCGCCGCGTGGAAGACGCGGGCCCGTCACCCCGCCTCAGGGCGTCACGGCCGCGGACAGGCAAGGTCCCGGCCGGTACCGGCCGAGAGAAAGCGGTACCTTTCTCGGCTTTCACATACATCCCCCGCAGGGAAGGCTAAGGGCGCGAAAACCTTGCGTCCCTGCGGGGGGCTACACAAGGAGATTGTTATATCCATCGATAAAAAAAATCAGCCCAACATGGCCGCCCAAAACAATCAGGCCAGGGAAGAACAAAAGACCCAAGGCAAGGAACAACCCATGAACGCGCGGCAACAGCCTCAGCAGGCCCGGCAGCAGCAGGAACCCGGCAAGGGTGAAAAGCGTGAAATGGCCGGCGAGCGCAACGAGCGCGGGCGCCCCGACGATGAGATGCAAAAGCAGCAGGAAGAACAACGCAAGCTCGAAGAACGCGCGAAGAAACCCAAAGACGGCATGGAAGCCCAGGAAGGCCAAGAGCGCCGGAACGGAAAAAATTGACTGCAAAGCAGTCGAACGGTGACTCCAAAGCGCGCCTTTGAGCTCACGCCAGACGGAAAAGGAGGTTTTCATGCATACGCAAGAAGACATGCAACTCGCTGAACAGGTACGCAAGGCGCTTGCCGCGCACACGGTCGGCACGCCGCCGGTTCAGATTGTCGCCGAGGCGGGCGTCGTCACGTTGAGCGGCGTTGTTCCGAACGAAATGGACCGCCGAAACGCCGTTTCCACGGCGCACTCCGTGCCCGGGGTGAAAGACGTGCGCGATCACCTGCGGCTTGCCGACGAGAATGCGCCCGGCGTCGGCGGGTTCGTCGACGACTCGCTGATCACCGCCGAGGTAAAGGCCAGACTGCTGACGGAACCGGGCATCAGCTCGCTTTCCATCAGCGTTGAAACCACCCACGGTGTGGTCATGCTCACCGGCAACGTCGACAGGCCCGAGCATACATCCGTGGCCGAGAACGTGGCGCGGAAGGTCAACGGCGTAACACGCGTCGACAACAGGCTGGTTTACCGGCCGTAACGCCGGTGCGTCCGTTGTGGACAACCCCGCGGGGGGCCGGCGCAAGATCCGGCCGAAGCGCATGGCCGGTTTGGCGCAACGTTCCCCGGGGAAAACCCTCAAAGACCCGCCGTCGCATTCCGGCGGTCGGCGGCGGCGGGTTGATTCGCAACGGCAAAAGGTAAAAAGGAGACGGGCGGCGGATGTATTCCGCCGCCCGTCGGCATTTTCCCGCAAAGGAGGGAGTCTCCTTCAAGGGTGTTTGGGATCATCGACCGTTCCGGGCGCGTCGGGCGCATCGACGGCCTCGCGCCGCTTTTACGCACTAGTTTTTTGCGCTACCGCCGGGAGGAATCCGACGGTCCCAAGCCAAAGCCGACCTTTTGCGGCTCGGCCGGGGGCTCGGAGTTTTCCACCCGAGGCGCTTGGGTGCCGGCCTGCGATTCGGCGGCGGTGGTTTGGTGGGCTTCGGTGGTCGTCGGTTGGCGGTCGAGTCCAAGAGCGGCGGAGCGGGCTTTGCGCATGTCGGCGGAGGCCTGCACCAAACGCCGGCGGGCTTCCTCCGGGCTGGGGTGATAAAAAAGCACCAGCATTTCGTCCTTGCCTTCTTCAAGGCCCACGCCCACGCCCTGGTCGGGGCCCAGATTGCGCAAGGTCACGGAAAAGGTGTGCTTGTCGGTGCAGATCATCACGCCCCGGATGCGGGCCTTGTTCGTGGGCTCGGCATTGAATTCGGCCCGGCAGTCCAGGTATTTGTCCGGAGAGGCCAAAAACATCTCGCCGATGCCGACCATGCTTTTGCGCTCCATGGTGCCTTCCAGGGGAGTTCCCGCATATTCGGCCGCCACGAACAGGGCGGGACCGTCCAGAACAAACCCCTGCTGCGGGGGCTGCTTGGCGCAGGCGGCAAGGCCCAGAACAGCCGCGCAGCAACAGACGAGGCGCTTCATGCGCTCTCTTCCAGCTTACGGGCGGCGGCTTCCACGTCGGCCGCGAATTGGTCGCGTTCGGCCGCGATGCGTTTGCTCAGGTCCGGATCGGCCAGGGCCAGAATTTGCGCCGCCAACCAGGCCGCGTTGCGGGCGCCGGCTTTGTCCAGGGCCACGGTGGCCACGGGGAATCCGGGGGGCATCTGCACGGTGGCGAACAGGGCATCCAGGCCGCAAAGGGGAGAGGCCGTGACCGGAATGCCGATGACCGGCTTGAGGGTGCGCGCGGCCACGGCTCCGGCCAGGTGGGCGGCCATGCCGGCGGCGCAGATGAAGACTTGGCAGCCGTCGGCTTCCAGTTCGCGGGTCAGGGTTTCGGTGCGCTCCGGGGTGCGGTGAGCCGACGATACCGTGAATTTATACGTGATGCCGAGCTTTTTCAGAACGTCGGCGCAGGGGCGGACGGTTTCCTCATCCGAGATGCTGCCGATGAAAATGGCGACTTGGGGCATGGGGTCTCCTTTGGAATCGGCCGGAAGAGATTTCCTTGGAACCTCCGTGCCGGAGATACGCCGTTCACGGCGCATCTCCGGCCAACGAGGGGGTCCGGGTGCCGCCCGCATTGCCGGGAGGCGATTTTTTATATCCCGAGAGCATGAAGGGACGGCCGACCTCGGCAGCCCTGTTTTCACTTCCCCCGGCGGGGTGCAGGGGTGGAGCCCCGTGCCTCACTTGCTGCAGGCGAAACAGGTGCGCAAACCTTTGCTGCCGATGTCGCGGCGGAAGTGCATATCCTGCATGCGGATTTCTCCCACGGCGTCATAGGCGTTCTGCTGCGCGTCGGCCAAATCTCTGCCCAGGGCGGTCACGCCGAGCACCCGGCCGCCGTCGGCGTGGGTGTTCTCGCCCACGGCCCGGGTGCCGGCCTGAAAGACCATGACTTTGCCGGGGTGAACCGCTTCGGCTTCGCGCAGGCCGGAAATATTCATGCCTTTGGGGTGGGTGCCGGGATAGCCCTTGGCGGCCACGACCACGCACAGGGCGGTTTCGGGCTTGTGCGTGAGCGAAACTTCATCCAGCCGACCTTCGGCGCAGGCCACGAGCACTTCCAGCAGGTCGCCCTCCAGGCGCATGAGCAGAGGCTGGCATTCGGGGTCGCCGAAGCGCACGTTGTATTCCAGCACCATGGGGCCGCGCGGGGTCATCATGAAGCCCGCGTAGAGCACCCCGGAGAAGGGGCAGAGCTGCTCGGCCATGGTCTTCAGAATGGGGCGGATGGCCAGGTCGACCATTTCGCCGTAGCGTTTTTCGGGCAGAATCGGGGCCGGGCTGTAAGCGCCCATGCCGCCGGTGTTGGGGCCGGTGTCGCCGTCGTACACAGCCTTATGGTCCTGGGCCGAGGGCAGGGGAATGACCGTGTCGCCGGAGCACAGGGCCATGAAGGAGACTTCCTCGCCGACCAGGGCGTCTTCAATGACCACGGTTTCTCCGGCCGGGCCGAAGACTTTTTTGACCAGCATGTCTTCCAGGGCGGCTTCGGCCTCAGCCAGGGTTTTGGCCACGACCACGCCCTTGCCGGCGGCCAGGCCGTCGGCCTTGATCACCAGGGGCGCGCCCTTGCCGCGCACATACGAGACGGCCTCGTCAAAGCTGCGGAACACCGCGAAATCGGCCGTGGGCACGCCGGATTCCTGCATGATCCGCTTGGCGAAGGCTTTCGAGCCTTCCAGGCGGGCGGCCGCGGCCTGCGGGCCGAAGCAGAGCACCCCGGCTTTTTCGCAGGCGTCCACGATGCCGAGCACCAGGGGAACCTCCGGACCGGGAATGACGAAATCGATATTTTTTTCCTTGATGCAGCGCATCAGGCTCTCGATGTCGTCGGTGGCGATGGGGATGTTCTCGCCCAGGCGGGCCGTTCCGCCGTTGCCGGGCGCGATGAACAACTCCGGTTTTTTGGGGCTTTGGGACAACTTCCAGGCCAAGGCGTGTTCACGGCCGCCGGAGCCGATAATCAGGATACGCACGCTGGTCTCCAGTCTGATTGAAAGGAACGTTTCGCGTCGGGGCGAACGCTGTGTCGCGAAACCCTTAAAACAAAGCGGAAGCATAGCCCAAAACGCGATTGTTGGCAAAGGCCGTAGGGGGGCTGCTCCCGACAGGTCCCCCTTGACGACGGGCCGGAACTCGGGTAATTTCTGATGCATGTATACGCATACCGCCGTTGTTTTTTCGTTTTGGTGGCGGCCTTGGAAACAGGGCCGGGCGGCATGTTGCGCGTGAAAAATACGTAAACGACAAGCACATGTGATCGCGGCAGGGACCCCGGCCGCGATTTTTTTATCCGTTTTCCCGCCGCACAACCTCGAGGAGACGTTATGCCCCGCTTTATTCCCCGCTATACCCCGGAAGAACTGCGGCGCATTCAGGAAGACGGCCTGCGCTGGACCGTTCTGCACGCCTACGCGGGCAGCCCCCAGTATCGCGCCAAGCTCAAGGCCGCAGGGGTGGACCCCACGGCCGTGCAAAGCCTGGACGACCTGAAGCATCTGCCCACGACCACCACCGACGACCTG
Source organism: Desulfovibrio sp. (assembly GCA_031551885.1). Classification (GTDB taxonomy): domain Bacteria; phylum Desulfobacterota; class Desulfovibrionia; order Desulfovibrionales; family Desulfovibrionaceae; genus Frigididesulfovibrio. The sequence continues at coordinate 20,439 of JAVBMX010000091.1, read as the reverse complement.
CGCGAAGGCTACCCCCTGCCGCTTCTGGCCGTGCCGGAAGCCAAGGTCGTTCGGGTACACGCGTCGTCGGGCACCACCGGCAAGCGCAAGGTTCTGGCCTACACCCAAAAAGACGTGGACACCTTCGCCCTGCAAATGGCCCGCTGTTTCGAGCTGGCCGGGCTGACCCCGCAGGACCGGGTGCAAATTGCCGTGGGTTACGGCCTGTGGACGGCCGGGGCCGGGTTCCAACTCGGTTGCGAGCAGTTCGGCGCTCTGACCGTGCCCGTCGGTGCCGGCAACCTGGAAATTCATCTCCAGATGCTTACGGATCTCGGCACCACCTGTCTGTGCAGCACGGCCTCGATGGCGTTGCTCATGGGTGAGGAAGTACTGCGCCACGGGCTTTCCGACAAGGTACGCCTGAACAAGGTTATTTTCGGAGCCGAAGGCCACAACGACAAAATGCGCCGCGCCTTTGAAGAAGCTTTGGGCGTCAAAGAAAGTTTCGACATCGGCGGCATGACCGAGATGTACGGCCCCGGTACGGCTCTGGAATGTTGCGCTCATGAAGGGCTGCATTACTGGGCCGACCTCTTCATCATCGAGGTTCTGGACCCGGAGACGCTCCAGCCCGTGGCCCCCGGCGAAGTCGGCGAGATGGTCGTGACCTCGCTGTGCAAAGAGGCTTCGCCCCTGATCCGCTACCGCACCCGCGATTTGACCCGCATGTTGCCCGAGCCCTGCGCCTGCGGTTGCGCCATGCCCCGGCAGGAGCATCTGCTTGGCCGTTCCGACGACATGATCATCTTCCGGGGAGTGAACGTCTACCCCGGCCAGATCGCTTCCGTGTTGCAGGAGTTCCCCGAGCTCGGTTCGGAATACCACATCATTCTTTCCCGCGACGAAGGCCGTGACTGCATGGCCATCCAGGTGGAGCGCGCCAAAGACGGGGCCGCCGGCATCGATGCCAGCCTCTCCATGGGGTTGGCCAAACGCTTGCATTCCAATGTGCTGATCTCCGCCGCCGTGGAAATCGTCGAGCACGGCACCCTGCCGCGCTCCTTTGGCAAGTCGCGCCGCGTCACCGACGCGCGGACGTGAAGAGGGAGAGGGGAGAAAGTATCGGGGAGGGAACCCCAAGGGCTTGAAGCCCTTGAGTTTCCCTCCCCGGACCCCTCCCTCCTGAACCCCGGTTGATGGATTCGGCGGCTTGCGTTTTGTCCCGACTTTCTGCCGGAATGTGCTGAATATTGCTTCAACATCGACAGACACTATGAATCCCGACTTCCTTCTTTCCTCCTACCGGTTCGACCTGCCCGAAGACCGCATCGCCCAGCAGCCTGCCGCGCGGCGCGAAGAGTCGCGGCTCATGGTTCTGAATGCCGGGCTCGGCGTTCGGGCCGAAGGGCGCTTTTCCGACCTGATCGACTTTTTGCCCCCCGATTGTTTGCTGGTGGCCAACAATTCCCGGGTCATCCCGGCCCGCATCGAAGCCCGTCTGCCCATCGACCCGGACGGCCAGGGCGGCGGCAAAGTGGAAGCGTTGCTGCTCACGCCTCCGCCGCTGTTGGCGTTTTCCGGCAGGGAAGGGTGGGACGAAGCCGAAGCCGACGTTCTGCTGCGCCCGGCCAAAAAGTTCCCTCCCGGCGCGTCGCTGGAGCTTGGGCCGGATTTCTCCCTGACCGTTCTGGAACGCGGGGAATTCGGGCGCTGCCGGGCGCGGCTGCGCAAACGCGGTGACCTGGGAGCCATCCTGGAGCGGCTCGGACAGTTGCCCCTGCCGCCGTATATTCGCCGTCCCGAAGGCCTGGGCGCGGAAGACGCCGAGCGCTACCAGACCACCTACGCCCGAGCCGACAAAGCCGGGTCGGCGGCCGCGCCCACGGCCGGGCTGCACTTCACCCCGGAGCTGCGCGAGAAGCTTGCGGCTTCCGGCCGCGAATGGGCCGAAGCCACCTTGTATGTAGGCTACGGGACCTTCAGCCCGGTGCGCTGCGAAGACATTCGCGATCACGAAATGCATGCGGAATATGTGGAAATTTTCCCGGAAACGGCCAAGGCGGTCAACCGCGCCAAAGCCGAAGGCCGGCCGATCGTCGCCGTGGGTACCACCTCGGCCCGGCTTCTGGAAGGCGTCTATGCGGCGCTGCACAGCGGAGGGGGAGCCCCCGCCGGAGAGGTGGAGATACCCGTGAGCGGGAGCGCGGTTCACCGTGGCGGTGCTCCTTCCGGCGCCGGCAGGCCGACCGGTGAAAAGCAGCCTTTCGGTGGGGAGGCGATTTTTCCCGCCGCCGCCTTTGGCGGGTTGCAGCCCTTTGCCGGGTGGATCAACATTTTTTTGTATCCGGGCAAGCGCTTTCGCGTTGTGGATGGGCTGGTCACGAACTTCCATCTGCCCGGTTCGTCGCTGCTGATGATGGTTTCCGCTCTGGCCGGGCGGGAAGTGGTGCTCACGGCCTACCAACGGGCCGTGGAGAAGGAATACCGTTTTTTTTCCTATGGGGATGCCATGGTGATTTTGCCCTAGCGGGTCGCTCCTTCCCAAAACACCTTCGGCCTCACAGCCCGGCCGCGTGTTTGCACGAACCGATGCTTTCTGGTATATTTCCAGAAATACACAACGCACCAACCCTTCGCCCTCCATCATGCAGCAATTCCGGGCCGACTTGCATATCCATTCGCGGTTTTCGCGGGCAACCGGCAAACAGCTGGCCCCTCCGCTTCTGGCCGCCTGGGCCCGGCTCAAAGGGTTGCAGGTTCTGGGCAGCGGCGACTGCACCCACCCCGTTTGGCGGGCCGAGTTGGCCGAGCTGCTACGCTATGACGAGCAATCCGGCCTCTACCAACTCAAAGACGAAAGTGGCCTCGCCGCATTGACCCCGCATCTGCCCCAACTGCCGGGCGACCCCGTGCGCTTCATGATCCAGGGCGAAGTCAGCTCCATCTACAAGCGCGGCGGCAAAGTCCGCAAAGTCCACAACCTGGTTTTCATGCCCACCCTCGAGGCGGCGGAAGCCTTCAGCCTGCGCCTGGGCCAGACCGGAAACCTCAAATCCGACGGTCGACCCATTCTTGGCCTGGATTCGCGCGATCTGCTTGAAATGGTTCTGGAAGCCCACCCGGACGCCTTCCTCATTCCCGCGCACATTTGGACGCCGTGGTTTTCGGTTTTCGGGTCCAAGTCCGGTTTCGACGACATCGAAGACTGCTACGGCGACCTGACTTCCCATATTTTCGCCCTGGAAACCGGGCTTTCTTCCGACCCGGCCATGGTCCGGCTGCTGAGCGCCCTGGACCGCTTCCGGCTGGTCTCGAATTCCGACGCCCATTCGGCGGAAAACTTGGGCCGCGAGGCCAATTTGTTCGCCGGCGAGATTTCGTACAAAGGCATTCTGGACGCCCTGCGCGAGCCGGAAAAGGCCGCCGCCACGAAGTTCCTCGGCACCATGGAGTTCTACCCGGAAGAGGGCAAATACCACATGGACGGGCACCGCGACTGCAAGGTGCTTTTCACCCCGGAAGAAACCCGCACCCACAACGGCATCTGCCCGGTCTGCGGCAAACCTCTGACCGTGGGTGTGCTGAACCGGGTCATGGAACTTGCCGACCGCAAGCAGCCGGAATACCCGGACCAGACCTCGTTCATCAGCTTGGTGCCGCTGCCCGAGGTGTTGGGTGAAATTCTCGGCGTCGGGCCCAAGAGCCGCAAAGTTTCGGATATGTACGCCAAGGTTCTGGAGCGTTTTGGCTCGGAACTGGGCATTCTGCGCGACCTGCCGGTGGACGACCTGTCGCGGTTCCTGCCGCCCTTGGGCGAGGCGGTGGACCGCATGCGCGCCGGTCGGGTGATCCTTCAGGGGGGCTATGACGGCGAATACGGCGTGGTCCGGATGTTTGACGAAGCCGAGCGGCGCGAAATCCAGCGCGGCGCGGGCGTGCCCGCCGCCCGTGGCGGCACGGTGGCGGGGCTTTCCCTGCTTCCGGGCGCGCCCGAACCGAAAAAGCGCGGCCGGGCGGCGAAAAAAGGCGCATCGGGCGGGGTCTCTCAGGAATCTTCGCAAGTTGAGCCGACTCACCGTGAACCCGCTCCGGCCGAGTCGGTAGGGCAGGTCGAGGAAGAATTTTTGTTCTCGGAGTTTGATACCGAGGGGTCGGACGCGGCGCTTGTCGAGGCTCCGGCGGAGCCGGACCCGGCCGAACCCGAAGCCGCCGAAATCGTCGCGAAGCCCGTTGCGGAACGCTTGAACCCCATGCAGGAAGAGGCCGTCGCCGCCGGTCCCGGCCCGGTTTTGGTGTTGGCCGGCCCCGGCTCGGGCAAAACCAGAACCCTGATCACCCGCATTCGGCGTCTTCTGGCCGACGGCGTTCCCCCCAAGCGCATCCTGGCTGTGACCTTTACCCGTCGGGCCGCCGCCGAACTGGACGAGCGCCTGAATGCCGACCGCAACGACGAGCGTCCCATCGGCCCCCTACCGCGCACCGACACGCTGCACGCCTTGGCCCTGGAATTGTGGCACCGCACCCACGACACCCCGGTGCTGCTTTCGGAAGAGGCCGCCCTGCGGATTTTTGTCGAGGCCAATGCCGAGGAAAGCCCGCAGTTCATCAAAGAAGCCTGGAAGCACGTCAATCTTGCCCGCGAAACCCTGATTGCGCCCGACCCGGAGTTTTCCGAGGCGGCCCGGCGGTTTTCGCGCCAGAAGTCCGTCTGGAACCTCGCGGACTACACGGACCTGCTGGAGTTCTGGCTGGAGCAGATTCGCCAGGGCCTGTTCACCCTGCCTTGGGATCAGGTGTTGGTGGACGAAATCCAGGATCTTTCGCCCCTGCAGCTGACCCTGGTGCGGAGTCTGGTTCCGGCCGGGGGTGCGGGGTTCTTCGGCATCGGCGACCCGGATCAGTCGATTTACGGGTTCCGGGGCGCTCACGGCGACAGTTTGCGTTTCTTCAAGGAAGCTTGGCCCGAGCTGCGGGTGATCAGCCTGCAGGTGAACTATCGCTCGGCTTCGGGCGTGGTCGAGATTGCCCGGGCGCTGCTCGGCGAACACGCCAAGACCGGGGCTATGGCCGTTGCCGGCGGCGCCGCCGCGGCCGTGCATCTTTTTGAAGCCCCTACGGAAGAAGTGGAGCAGCGCAAGCTGGCCGAACGGGTCGCCGCGCTGATCGGTCTGGGTGGTCACACCCTTATGGATGCCGGGGTGGCTCCCCCGGTTCCGGGGGTGACCCCGGCCTCGTTCAGCCCCGGCGACATCGCCGTGCTGGTGCGCACCCATGCTTTGGGCAGGCCCATCCGTGAAGTTCTGGCCCGGTTCGGGGTGCCGGTTTCCGAGCCGGAGACCGAAGCCTTCTGGCAGGACCCCCGCGTGGATCTCATCCTGCGTAGCGCCGGCCGGATGCTTGGGATCAGCGAAACGTCCGACCCCAAAACGCCGATCCTGCCCGATTGTCCGGAAAAGATTCTGGCGAAAGGTCCCCACGGCATCGCGGCGTATTTTTCGGAAATCCCTCCCTTTGACCGTTTGTTTTGGCAGAGCAAGGCCTTCCGCGCTTTCATCAAAGCGTTTGACGAGCATCGCGGCTGGCCGGGGCTTCTGACCTGGATCAGTCTGCAAAACGACCTGGAACTGGTGCGGGGCAAAGCGGAAAAGGTGCGGATCATCACCATGCACGCGGCTAAGGGGTTGGAGTTCGAAGCGGTGTTTGTGCCGTGTCTGGAAGACGGTCTCATGCCGTTCGCCGGGGCCTCCATGCTCAGCGGGAAAGTCGACCGCCAGGACCAGTTCGACGTGGATGAAGAGCGTCGGCTCCTTTACGTGGCCGTAACCCGGGCCAAAACCGCCCTGTTCCTTTCCCGCGCTTCTTCCCGCACCCTCTACGGCAAAGAGTTGCGCCTGAAGCCCTCACGCTTCCTCGCCGCTCTGCCCGAAGGGCTCTTCGCCCGCTCTACCATCGTGGCCAAGCATAGCCGTAAAGAAAAGCAATTGTCGTTGCTCGGCCGATAAGGGAAATTTTGTGTATGTGCCTCCGGCGGGCAAGGGGATTGAATCCTCCTGCACCCCCCATTATGGAGTGGCGCTTGTGGCAAAAGGGCTCTGTCTGTCAGGCAGGCTGTCGCGGGAAAAGATTTTTCGGGGTCTTAACGGCGCGAGGGGGGAGCGCGACGTATCCCTTGCAGCCGCATTCCTTTGGAATGCTTAAAAATGTCCCGGAAATAAAACCTGCTGATATTTTATGAATGTCCCGGAAACGGGACTGTTGTTCTTGGGACACTTGGGAGCATTCCACAGGAATGCGGTGGAAAGGCGGAAGATTTGGTCCGACGAACAGCGCCGCCAGGGCCATAAAGAATTCTTCCGGCGATACGCCTGTGCCGGCATCCCATTCAATGTTGTCGTGCGCATCAATTTTTACTTGAGGGGGCTCGGGGCGCCGCCCGCGTTGCGGTGAATCAACTTTTTCACATCGCGGAAGCGACAAGGGCCGGTTGACCTTGGCAGCCCCGGCTCATTTCCCCCGACGGGGTCCGGGGCAGAGCCCCGGCATATTCATGAGGAAATCCATGCCTGAATCCTTACTTTCCCTGCGCGGGCTGCGCAAAGATCGCCGGCAGGGCCGGGATGCGGTATACCGCCTTGAGACGCCCGCCCTGGAGCTTGCGCCGGGCGAGCGCCTGTTGCTCAAAGGCCCGAGCGGCTGCGGCAAAAGTACCCTGCTCGATATGATCGCCATGATCCTCCGCCCGGACGCGGCCGAGTCGTTCTCATTCATGGGAGAGAACGCTCTTACCGCGTACGACGACGAACCCCGCGCCGCCCGCCTGCGCCTGCGCATCGGGTACGTGCTCCAGACCGGCGGGCTGCTGCCGTTTCTTTCTGTGCGGGAAAACATCCTTTTGGCCCGACGTCTGGCCGGCCTGCCCACACAGGGCTACGCGGAAGAAAAAGCGGAATCGTTGGGTATTGGGAAGCTTCTCGGAAAGCTTCCGGCAACGTTATCGGTAGGTGAGCGACAGCGGGCGGCCATTGTCGCCGCTTTGGCCGGTGACCCCGAATTGGTGCTGGCCGATGAACCCACGGCGGCCCTTGATCCGCACAATGCCGACATTGTTTTGAAGTTGCTGATCAAAACCGTGGAAGATGCCGGAGCCGGGCTGATTCTGGTGACGCATGCCCCGGATCGCGTCCCGGCGGGGTTCCGGTCTTACGCCGTTGTTCCGGCCGGAACGGAAGGCTCCGTGAGCCGGGCCGTGGTCGAGGAGGAGAAGTAGATGCTGCGTCGGATGGTTTCCCTAGCTTTGGCCGACGCCCGTCACGAGAGTCTGCTCACGGCCTGCGCGGTTTTGAGCCTCGCGGCCATGCTCACGCCGCTGCTGGTGCTGTTCGGTGTGCGCCACGGCATTGTGAACACGCTGCAGGAACGCCTGCGCTCCGACCCCCGCACGGTGGAGCTTATTCCCCAAGGCAGCCGGGCCTATGCCCCGGAATGGTTCGCCGAGCTCGCCGCCCGGCCCGAATCCGCTTTTGTCCTGCCCCAGACCCGGAGCATCGCGGCGGTCATCCGTCTGCGCCCGATCCAGGGGACGTCCGAAGGTGCGGGCAGGTCCGTGGACGTGAGCCTTATCGCCACCGCGCCCGGCGACCCCTTGCTCGCGCGGTCGGGAACGCCGACTCCGGCGGCCGACGATTTGGCCGGGCTGGTGCTCTCCGCTTCGGCCGCGCAAAAGTTGAACCTCAAGCCCGGCGACGCCCTGGAAGGCGTGGTCGACCGCAGGCGCGAAGGCAAAGACGAGAGCGGTCTGCTCAAGCTCACCATCGTCGGAGTGCTGCCTTTGGAGTTCCAATCCAAAGACGCGGCCTATCTTTCGCTGCCGCTGCTTTCCATGCTCGAGGAATATCGGGACGGGTTCGCGGTTTCCGCTCTGGATCTTCCCGGCAACGACCCGGCAGACAGACCCGGATTCCGGGATCGCCCCTATCCGACTTTCCGGCTGTATGCCAAGGATCTGGAGTCGGTGGAGCCTCTGCGCCAGTTTTTGTTGTCCAAAGGCGTGGAGTCCATGACCAAAGCCGAGGAAATCGAGCAGGTTCACAGCCTCAACCGAGCTTTTACCCTGGTTTTCGCGCTGATTGCCGGGGCGGCCTTTTTCGGGTTTCTCGGGGCCGCTTCGGGCAACGCCCTGGCCTCGGTGCGGCGCAAGAGCCGCTCCTTCGGCCTGCTGCGTTTGCGTGGGTTTTCCCGGCGGAACCTGATGCTGTTCCCGGTTGTCCAATCCCTGCTTGTGGGCGTGTTGGGCACGGCTCTGGCCGCAGGGTTTTACGCGGCCACGGCTTACGGCATTGATGCTTTGTTCGCCACGCGTTTCGCCGCCGGCGGCGCGGTCTGCGTTTTGTTGCCCGAGCACTTCGCCGCGGCCTTCGGGCTGACGGCCTGTTTCTCCGTTCTGGCGTCCCTGGCCGCTGCCGGCACCTGCGCCAAGATTGAACCTTCGGAGGTCATACGAGATGTATAATTTGGGGAGAATTTTTGTGCGGCCTCCGGCGGGCAGGGGGATTGAATCCCCCTGCACCCCCCGGTTGGGGAACGCCACCCGGCGGAATCGCATGAGTTTCGGCGCGGCCGGAGTGGTTTTGTCGACACTGCTTGTGTGTTTTTGTCTTGGATTGTCGGCGCTTCCGGCCGAAGCGGCCCTGAAAACCAAAGGCACCGGCGCGACGCTTGAAGAAGCCACCAACCCCAAGCCTCTGCCCGACGACTTGCTCCTGCCCATGCCGTGCGGAGGAACCATGGCCTTCCGGGCCATCGGCGTGCAGGCCGACGGGTTTTTGGGCGATATGCAGACCATGTTCGGCTGCGACGATTGCGACCGCAGCGGCGCCGACTACTACGAGCGCCGTTGGGGCGTGGCCGTGAGCGGGCCCTTCGCGCCGGCCGACTTCCCCGAAACTATGCGCAAAAGCCTGCCCAAGCCCCCGACCGGGCACTACTACTTCTACCTCATGGGCAAATACGAGGTCACGAATTTCCAGTGGAAGGCCGTAATGGAAGGTTACTGCCCCTCGGACGGCGCACTCGCCGCCGATGACGCCATGCCCAAGACGAACCTGTCCTGGTTTGACGCCCTGGAGTTCTCACAGAAGTACACCGAATGGCTGTTGGCCAACAAACCGGACGCCCTGCCGCGTTTCGCCGGAGACGGCAAAAACGTAGGCTTTTTACGCCTGCCCACCGAACCGGAGTGGGAATACGCGGCCAGAGGCGCTCAGGCCGTGCCGCGCGCCTCTCTGCGTGAGAGCGACTTCTTCCCCATGCCCGACGGCGAGAACAAAGCCTCGTATGCGGTGTTCCGTGAGGAAAATAGGGTGCAGGAAACGCCTCTGCCCGTGGGCTCGCGCCTGCCCAACCCGGCCGGGCTGCACGACACGGCCGGCAACGTGGCGGAAATGATGCTCGACACGTTCCATTTTTCTTTGGGCGGCCGGCTGCACGGCTCGGTGGGCGGCTTTTTGCGCAAGGGCGGCAGCTACCTCTCCGGGTCTTCGGAGATCCTTCCCGGACGGCGTGAAGAAGCCGCCTTCTTCAACGACAAGGGCGCGCTCACCTCGAAAGATCTCGGTTTCCGGCTGGTGCTTTCCGGCATCAACACCCCCGGCGGCGATCGCCCGACGGAGTTGGCCAAAGAATGGCAAAGCGCGGGCCAGGGCAGCGGTATGCTTTTGGACAAAACCAAAAATCCCCTGGAAGAGATCGATCGTCTGGCGGCCAAAGCCGGCCCGACGGAGCGCGAAAACCTGGAGCGCCTGCGCGCCCTGATTAAAGACAACAACATCGCCTTGGAGCGCCGGCAGGCCGAGGCTGCCGAGAACCTTGTGCGCAGTTCCCTGTTCATGGTCGAGACCGTGCGCAACTACGCAGTCCGTCACAAGATTTTCATCAACCTCATTGCCAACGCGGAAAAAGAGCGCGCCTCGGCGGAAAAACTGGGGCCCGAAGCCTTGAAGGCCGTGGACAAAACCATCGCCGACCTGAAAGCCAATGCCGCCGGCATGCGCCGTTCTCTGGAGGCCGCCGTCGGCTTCTACCGCACCAAAGTTGAAGAGAGCCTGGAATATCCGGAAAAGCTTTTTGACGACAAGTTGATCCTGCTTACGGCCGAGCTGAAAGGCGACGATCTGCTTTCGCAGAACATGCGTAAGGCCGCCGACATTTATAAGCAGCACGTGAAGAAGATGCGTAAAGGCGACCGCGCTTCGCTGAACAACACCGCCGTGCTCAAGGACATCCTGCCCGACAACCTGCGCGACGGTTTGGGGTTGTAGAAGAGAGAGAAGCGAGAAGAGGGAAGAGCGCATGCGGGGGAAGGGAGGGACTTTTTTACAAAAAAGTCCCTCCCTTCCCCCGCACCCCCATCCCTCCTCAAAAAACTTTGATTATGGGATGCGTTGGCTGTCGCGTTTGACCGGCACTTCTTTTTAATTCCGGAAAGTCGGGCCGCTACGCGTTGTAATCCCTGGTCCGATCCGTGCGGCGCGGCAGTTCCCCGGCGTAGCGTTTGCCCAGGGTGTCTTTGTTTTGCCGCACCCAGTCGGAAAGTTTTGTTCCGGCTATGCCCGCGCCGGGCACATGCAGCAGATCTCCCATCAAGCCTTCGATTTCCTCTTTGGTTACAAAGATATCGCCCATGATCTTGCCCACAAGCACGCTCGCCCAGTAACCCAGCGTCGGCGGAACACCCATGATCGGTCGTCGCAGGTCGAGCTCCCGGCGCAGCATTTTGACCAGATCCAGGTAGGTGTAGTCTTCCTCGCCCACCGCCTCGATCAGGGTGTTTTCGCGCTCTTGCCCTTGTTCGACCATCAGGCGGGCGAGGTCTTCCACAAACGTCGGCTGGATGTGGTACGAGCCGTCGCCGAACATGGCGTAAATCGGGAAGTGCCGCAGGGTCCAGGCGATGTTGTTGATCAGGATGTCCTCTTTGCCGAAGAGCACCGCCGGGCGCAGAATCGCGTGGGACATACCGCTTTCCCGCAGCTTCCGCTCCAAAAACGCTTTGCCTCGGAAGTATTCCAGGGGAGAGCTCTCATCGGGGTTGGTGATGCTGATGTGCACAAAACGGCGCACCCCGGCTTTTTTCGCGGCCTCGAACAAGGCCAGGGTGTGTTCCACCGCGCCCTCGTGGCTGAACCCCTGGGCGTTAAACCGCACCCAGTAGGTGTTGTAGAAGACCTCCACGTCGGCCATGCTCTCGGCCAGGGCGTCCACGTCGTCAAAGCGGAAGGGGCGGGCCTCGACGGCTCCGCCGAAAGGGTTCGGCCGGTTGGGCGAGTTGGTGTAGGTCACGACTTTATGCCCGGCGTCCAGAAGTCGGCGGGCTACGTACTTGCCGGAGAAACCAAAGGCTCCGGTCACGGCGTGAACGGTTTTGGCGGTCATGGCGAGCCTCCTGAAGGGTGAGGTGGTGATGCGGGGGAAGGGAGGGACTTTTTTGCAAAAAAGTCCCTCCCTTCCCCCGCGCCCCCTCCCTCTTCAAAAAACTCTCATTGCCGGGCATCAAGGGAAACGCTGCGGAGAGGGGATTTGTCCCGAATGATATAGGAAAACATATGACAAGGAAAGAGGTGTCGACTTGAGGGCGACTTACTTTTCATGGGGGCTTTTTGGTGCGGGGCGCGAAAGGGGAGTCTTGCGGGAAAGGCGGGAGAGAAAGCGGGACGGTTGTGGGCGGTGGGTATTATCGGTATCTGAAGGGATGATGAAAGAAAGTTTTTTGCGGAGGGGTATAGGGGGGCATAAGGTTTGGGAATTAGCGTCAACCGTGGATCGAGTAGGACGAATGTAGGACGAATGCGCTACTAATGCGGCCCCCACATGGACTTTCGCGTTTTCGGCCTTCGCGCTCGACGGCAAAAAACAGGCTGGGTAATGAGTTTATGAAAACCGTCAACTTCCCGCGTTTTGTGCCATATCGTTTGTGAAGCGGGCCGATTTTCAGATTGTCGCGCACGTACCACATAACACCCGTTCAATATTGTATTTTCCCTTGGGATTCGACGCCGGAACAGGCTGCCCGGTACAAAAAAAGTTGCGAGTTCGCTCCCCGTAAACCTGCAACCTCAAACCGTCAACCGGACTTCGGCTTTGCATTGTCATCGACAAGGTTTCCATCCTTATCATAACTCCTGATTCGCACTCCTATATCCTTAACTTGGAGTGCAATCGCAGTTATCCTACTCTTCATTTCTTCATAGTAAAGATTTGCAATAGCTGAAATTTGTTTATCAGTAACATCAATATGTTTTTGTTTTAATGTAAAACCGACGATTGATTCAATAAAATATATATCCTTATCAAGTGGTGTATACGCTCTATACCCAAGCCCTTCTTTTTCATAAAAAGAAGGTACTCCTTCGTCATTGTGCGATAGCCCATACGGCCCTTCTCCAAGCATAAGCCAATGTGGATTTACATCAAATTCTCTACATATCTTTGAAGCAATAGAAATGTCAGGCTCACTTTCACCACGTTCATAGCGCCCAACTGTATTCACATGCACGCCGATTAATTGGGCAAATTCCTCGCGGCTAATTTCCCCACGTACCTTTTTTATGCGTTCGGCTAAAGAACCCATGATATCCACCTGTATTATTTAATAATACCATGAAAAGTATTTATATACAAAAAAAGTTGACATTATCCATTTTTTGTATGAAAAATACCTTGCGGGGTAATTTATGCGCTTTGCTTGAGCAAAGATTACCCGCCCTAATCGGTCCGGTCAAATGGTTTGATCGGACGGGCAAGCGGCCGGAAGGCCGGGTTGCCGGACACGAAAACAGGCGGATGTATGGCTCGGCCTTATCAACTTCCTCTGCCGCTTATAGATGACGGCGATCGAATCTCCCGCGTGATGCACGTGGCGGGGTTGTTGCCGTCCGTCAAAGCGGCCATGCAGCGAGCGTTGAACGCCGTCACCCCGCCTTTATCTCGTGAGCAACTTGTCGATCGGATGAACGAAATCGCACGGATTGCCGGGGCAAAAATTACTTCCGACAAATCCCGCGCCCTTACTTTGGCGACTTTGGAAAAATGGCTTTCTCCGAATGACGCGGAGCACTTTCCCTCGTTGCCCGCCCTGGAAATTTTCATGATTGCCGTGAACAGCCGTGCCCCGCTAGATGTGTTGGCCGCTGTTCACGGTTTTCGGCTTATCGGCCCGGAAGAGGTGAAAGTCCTTGAGTACGGCAAGGCGCGGCTCGCTTCCAAGCGGGCCGGAGACGCCTTACGCCGATTGGAAAGGGAGATTGACCATGTTTGAGCGTCTGCCCTTTGAAATTCCCCGCTATGTTTCGCTGGAAGATATGGCCTTCGTGCTCGATAAAACCGTCAAGGGCGTGAAAGCGCAGGCCACACGGGAACAGTGGGGGCGGCGGATTCTTTCGGACGGCTCGAACCTCTGGGCCGTGGCGGAAATGCCGCTCTTTATCCGCGATATCGTGGTCGCCAAGCTGCTGGAACGCGACGGCAGGCAAAACGACTTTTGCCTGTTGGTGGCGAAGGAATTTGCCGTAGCCGTCCGGTCTTTCCCCTATCTGCGAAACTGCGGCTATTCCGATGAATGGTTTGAAGCCGCGCTCTGGTGCCGCCGTCTGGAAATGGTCGACGACATCATGACGTACATTCCCCGGCACAACTTTACCGCCGCCTGCGTCAGCGTCGCCTATGCGACGAGCATCGGCTGGCATGCCGGAGTGGACAGGCTCATATCCTTCACAAAGCCGCTTACGGGGCAGGAATCACCGATTCTCGAACTGGATCGGCGTTTCTGGCTTCCCGTCATCCTCGACCGCCTCCAAAACGAGGAAATCGCCGGAAGCCCTCAACGGCAACAGCCGGCCCGCGTCATTCCTTTTACTTCACCCCGCAAACAGGCCGAGGCCCAAAGGTAGATTATGGCCCCGGCGTTCTTCCTCCCGCAACAGTTCTCAACTTCCGAGATGGCCGATTTGCTCGGAGTGTCGCGTCAGGCCGTGAAAAAACGCGCCGATGCGCGGGGCTGGGCAAAAGCAGGCGGACTGCGGAAAGGGCGCGGCGGTGGGGTTGTTTGGGCCGTTGCCGGGCTTGACACGGAGTCACGCAATGACGCTTTGGCCGAATGGGAAAAACGGGAAGAACGGCGCAATCGGCCGGTGTTCACCGAAACCGAACTGCAAGATGAACGCCTTCGCCTTGACTATCTGGCGGAACAATTTGTTCGCAAGCCAGAGAGAGTGCGGCAACGCGCCCAGCGCCGATTGTCCTTGCTGCTGGAAGCGCTTGAATTGGCGGAAGGCGGTATGGGCTTGATCCAGGCGTTTCAGGTGACGGCTCAATTCCACAACATTCATTGGGCGAATCTGCGTAACTGGTACTACGGCATCAACAAGAAGCTCGGCGTCAAGGACTTACCCCGTGATGAATGGATTTACGCCCTGGTGGATCTGTATGTCGGGCGTCGTTCTTCGGCGGAATGGACGGATCAGGCGCAAGATTTCTTTTTCAGCCTGTATCTGCACAAAAAAGCGCCCGATGCTTCCGAGTGCTACCGCCGCATGACTGAGGCGGGCGATCTGCACGGCTGGAAATACCCGAGTCAGCGCACCGTTTACCGCCTGATCCGGCAAAGGGAACGGCATCAAATGGATTTCATGCGCGGCAAGGATCGGGACTTCCGCAACGTCATGCCGCCGCAGCAACGCGATCATACCTGCTTCAGCGCCGGACAGGCCGTCAACTATGACGGTCTGCACCTTGATATCTGGACTCAGTTCAATAACGGCGATCTTATTGAGCGTCCGGTTCTTGTTGTCGGGCAGGATATTTTTTCCAGCAAGGCCGTGGCTTCCAAGCTCGGAAAAAGCGAATGCACGGATCTTTACGCTTTGGCGATATACGACACGCTCAAGGACGTATGTACGCCTGAACATATCTGGACGGACAATACGCGGGCCGCAGCGAACAAGCTGATCACCGGCAACGCTTCCAACCGTCACCGCTTCCGCAACAACCCAGGGGATCCGTTCGGTTTGTTGCAGATAGCCGGTATTCAACACCACTTCACGAACCCCAATCACGAAATGTCCAGCCCCGGCGCAAAGCCGGTAGAGCGAATTTTCGGCAAGGGCGGCATCCATCAGATGATCCGCAACAATCCGCGCATTCGCGACCTGGGAAGCAAAAGCAAACCCGTTCCCGAAGCCCTGTTGCGGGAAGTCATTGCCGAGGAAATAGCTCGTTTCAATGCCCGTGAGGGCAGACGCGGCAAGGGCATGCGGGGGCGCAGCTTTGATCAAGTGTTCGCCGAAAGCTTCACGCAGCGCCATGTGGTGAAGGTTTCGCCCTTCACATTGAATCTTTTCTTACTCAACCGGGAAGTTGTGACCATCCAGCGTGACGGGTTGATTTCCATCAACGCCGGGCGCGGCGAAGAGAAAAACAGCTATTGGAGCCCGGATTCCAGCCGCCATGCCCGCCAGCGCGTCATGGCCTTCTACGATCCCACAGACCTTACAAAAGGAGTGTATTTCAACCATTTGAACGGCGATTACATCGGCTCCGCCCAATACCGGCCCTCCACGGCCTTTATCGATAAGGACGCCGGTACCGCATACGCCAAGGCGCGCGGTGAACGCCTGAAGAGCGAAAAGAAGGCCGCGCGGGCGCAAGCGAAAATGGATACGTTGGAATTGCAGCAGTATGCACGGAGCATTACGCCGCCGGAAGCGCCGCAGCCTGCCGGAAGCCGCACCGCCTTCGGCAACGCGGAAATAAATAAGATGATGAGCGACAAAGGCAAGAAAGACTACTCGGACCTTTACGCCAACAGAGACAAGAAGATCGCCGCCATGTAGAAACGCCCGGTGCATGACGCATCGGGCGTTTCAAGCGGAGAAACCCATGCTTTGCAATCCTTCAACCTGAGAGAAGAATATATGACAATTGCTCAAAACGGCACGGAAGAGAAGCGTGATACGCAGGAAAATGCATTGCGCGAAGTAATCAGTCTGGAGATGCACAACTCCGGCATAACTCAGACGCGGCTCGCACGCGAAGCCGGTTTGACCATTTCACGGCTCAGTCAGTGGCTTTCCGGCACATATCCGGGCAAGACGGCCGACATCGTGCGAAAGTTGTCCGATTGGCTCAAGGGAATTGAAGAACGGCGAGCCGAGTGCGCTTCCGGCCTCATTCCGGCTGCGCCGGACTGGAAACCGACGCCAACCGGCGAGAGCATCCGCGCCGCCTTCAAATACGCGCAGCATATGGCCGACATGGCCATCATTTATGGCGGTGCCGGGCTTGGCAAGACCATGACCGCCCGCCGTTATCAGGAAGATACGCCCAACGTCTGGATATCCACCATGACGCCCTCCGTTATGAGCGTCAGCGCCTGCTTTGAAAGCGTCGCCTATGACGTGGGCATCGCCAACCCTCCCGCCAGTGCTTCACGGGCGGAAAAGGCCATCGTCGCCCGTATCCAGAAGACCAATGGCCTGTTGATCATCGATGAGGCGCAACATCTTTCCGTCACGTGCCTGGACGCTTTGCGGGGCCTGTACGATGCCTCCGGCGTCGGTCTTGTGCTTATGGGCAATGAAAGCGTCTATGCGCAGCTCACCGGCGGCTCCCGCAAGGCGCATTTTGCGCAGCTGTTCAGTCGCATAGGCCGACAGTTGCGGCTCACGGCCCCGGCCAACGGCGATATCGACACCCTGCTTGACGCCTGGGGAATCACAGACGCCAAGGCCCGCGCCCTGTGCCGGAAAATCGGTACCAAGGCAGGCGCATTGCGCGGCCTTGCCAAAGTGCTGCGCATGGCCGGGCTTCTGCTTGAAGAAGGCGTGAACGTCATCGGCGCGGAGCATGTGGAAGCGGCGTGGGCGGAAATTGGAGGGGTGATTTAACATGTTCGACGACAAAATCGAGGAGATTATCTCCATCACTCTCATGCGCGTCTTGCAAAAGCGGCATTTGCGTCAAAACAGTTTTGCCGGAGTATATCTTTATGCAGGAAGTCACGTGTTCTCTTTGCCGAAGAAAACTCTCTGCCGAGCAATTCCGTATCGATCGCCGAGGAAAAAGGAAGCGGCTGTGCAATATTTGTGAAGGAAGGCTTGCCTTAAAGCATGGATTCAATCGTCGTTGCCACGACTGCGGAGCGCCGACAAACAACTATCGCTGCAAGGGATGCTGGTCACGTGTGTTGCAAGAGAATGACTGCACCGGCGGCACAGATATATTGGATGATTTTCAATAACATCAACAGAAAAGGACATTTTTATGTACACGGAATTGATGAAGAGAATTTTTTCTCCGGATCAGGTGGTGCAGATACTCAGCACCTTGCCGCCGGTCAAATTTCCGGTGATGGAATCTATTTTTTCCGACAGGATGCAGCTTCCCTTTGCCACTGTGGCGAAAGAAGACGTTTTGAGCGACCTGAGCGAGCTTCCCGTCATTCGGCGAGGTTTCCCGGCCTACGAAGTCAACAGCGACGGGTATGAAGTCACGACCTACGAACCGCTGCCCGTCCGCCATTCGCAAATGATCTACGCCAAAGACCTCAACGATTTGAAGTCGCTGAAGCACGGCGATCAGGCTGTGTGGGCGGCGAACACCACGGACAAAATGCGTCGTCGTTACCTGAAGACGGTGGAAGCGCTGTGCGCATTGTCTCTCACAGGCAAAATCGAATGGCCCATGTACGAAGCCGGCGGCAAAACGCCCGGCACCTATCATATCGACTTTGGAACGCCGCACATGCTGGATATGAGCGTCCTGAAGCTTTGGAGCGACAGCGGCGTAAAAATCATCGACGTCTTCAACACTCTCAAAGCCATGCGGAAGATGCTTCGCCAGAGCGGCTTTGGCGCGGACCTCGAAATCTGGGCCGGTGAGACCGCCTATGAAAAGGTTGTGGCTTTGGCGCAGGTTCACCCGGAGAAGTCCAGCCTCAACGTGAGCATCGATGGGGAAGGGATCAACATCGCCGGCTATCTCATCAAGGAACGGGCGGAAACGTTCCGTTACCCGTCGACCAATGAAGTCGTTCCTGTGGTCGGGTCCAATGATGTGCTGATGATCGCCAAAGAAGCCGGGCATAAACTGATCTATTGCGCGGTTGACGACTTGGACGCGAAGCTCCACGCCATGCCTTTTTTCATCAAGCCTGTGAAAAAAGACGACCCGAGCGGTATCAAGCTCATCAGCGAAGGCAAACCCTTCCCGGTGGTCAACGTAAAAGGCATCTGCCGAGCCACCGTTACTCATTCCGCTTAGGGGGAAGTCATGAACCAAGATATGTGGATCGATATCGCCCGCACCGGCACTTTTGCCGCCTCTTCTGGTGAACGGGTTACGTTCACTTCCGAACTTTTCGACAAGCTGGTGAACGGGTTCGATGAAGAAAACCGGCGCGTTCCTCTTGTTTTCGGGCATCCGCAGACCAACGCGCCCGCTTACGGGTGGATTGAAGCGCTACGTCGTGTCGGCACCACGTTGCAGGCCAAGTTCAAACAGGTGCATGAAGACGTCAAGACCCTGGTACGCAACGGGAACTTCAAAAATATTTCCATCAGCCTCAGTTCGGACAGGTCGTTCCTGCATCACGTGGGCCTTTTGGGGGCCGCGCAACCGGCCATCCCCGGCCTACGTGAAGTGACCTTCGCCGACAGCGCCGGTTACTTGACTTTCGAGTTCAGCCGCGAAGGTCGGCAAGACGAAATCACCAAGCTTGAGGGGGAGCTTGCTGCTTTGCGGAAGAAGTGGGACGAGCAAGAACACCGCGCCGCCTTGACCGATGAGGAGGCCCAGCGGAGCCGAACTACCAAACCTGAGACTCGTGAGGATGCCGACGATCAGGACGACGAAATTTCCAGGCTCAAAGCGGAGCTTGCTGCTTTGCGAGCGCAGCTCGAAGAACAGCTCGACAGAGATGCCAAGCAAGGTAAGGCGGACAAGCTTGAGCGCTTCAAAAGGACTGTAAACCAAGGCAAAGTCAGCCCGGCGGAGTTTGCTTCATTCCTGCCCTTTGTGACGGCGCTGCTGGACTCCGGCCCGATGCTGACCTTTGCTGCCGGGGAAGCTCCCAAACATGCCGTCGATGCCCTGGCCGAAATCCTGGAAGCCCGGCCGATCAATCCTATTTTTCAAAATTTCGGTCTGTTGGTGCATCCATTACACGCGCAACCGAACGAGGATGCGCGGACTGCAAAAGACAGCGGCAATCCCGCCTACCTTATCTGAGCGGAGGTGGGTTGTGGGAGACCTGATAGATCGCATTATCCGGCTGGTGGAACGAGGCTGGAAAGGTTACGAGGGCTATGTTGACAAATCCGTTTACGAAGAGTTGGATTGCCCGGCTCCCATTTTTGGTAAATGGCTCTTTGAAGGCGGCAAGGCGCAAGAGATGACCTGCGTTGGCTGCAATCGGGAGTGTCATCGAGACAGTGCAGAAGGTTTTTTTCCGCAACCCTCTGCTATTGCTGTCAGAAACTTTAAAAATGCCTATTTTTCCCTTTCGCCGCAGGAAATGGTTAAAAGACTGCCTTTGCTGAAAGTAGATCAAGCAGCGTATTGTTTGAATATGTCCGAACGCCATGTCTACGAACTTATTGCCAAGGGAGAACTTGCAGCGTTGAGGGAAAAGCCGGTACGAATTAAGTCGGCTGACGTCGCATTCCTCATGAACGACTTCGATGAGTGAGTAGATATGAAAACGGTTTTTGATCTCGCCACACGTGAAGAGCTTATTATTCTGTTTGGCGACTTGAAAGACTCTGAAGAAAAAAATGCTGAACTCATCGAAAGCCATCGGCAGGGAATCTGCGGGAATGAGAGCTACAACAAGTTCAATCTGGCGATGCTTTTCAGCTTACGTGGCGATGAAATGAAAGCCAACGAGATTGCGGAATCCATTGCTGATTTTGGCTATCGCTATACCGCTCTCGACCTGATAAACGGTACGTGCAAACTCAGGCGTGAGTATGCGGAAAAGAATGAAAAGAAGTGAAATCGCCAACCAGTAGAAATAAAAGGCCGGTGTCCCCGGCCTTAAAAATACGAATGAAATTCACAAACCAACTGGCAACCGTTTCACAAAACAACTGACAACTTATACGGAGGGGTGGGGTCGGGGGGGGGGGGGGGGGGGGTTTTTTTAATTGTTAAAGGGGGTGAAATGGGGGGGGGGGAGAAAATTATATTAAAAATTTTTAAAAAAAATATAGAAACACCCAAACATAGATAATTTATAAAATACTCATTTCTGTGGTTGCCATAAAATTTTTCACAAATTTTTTATTAAATTTATACCCCCCCCCCCTGCCCGCCCCCCACAAATTTTACTTAACCCCCCCCCCCCCCCCCCCCCCCCGTGTGACATCACATTTCTTCAGATTAAAATCTGAAAATTACAAATTTACC
>JAVBMX010000064.1:0-4748 GCA_031551885.1 Desulfovibrio sp. | reverse complement strand
CCCCGGCAGGGGATTCAATCCCCTGCCGGGGAGGGGGGCCGCCGGCGTTGCAGTGAGAGAGGCCTGCTCAAATCGCGGGAGTGCCGCCGGCCGGTTCGCCTATGCGGCTCTGTTTGAGTCCCCTATTTTAATAAGGCCTGAGCCTGAACAGGCACGCGCCGGAGTTTCTCCAAAAATCCCTTGATGCATTTTTCCGCGTACGGGGCGGCCTCTAAGTCGAAGTGATCCGAATACTTGTCGCAAAATCCGTGGCCGGCGTCGGCTGTTTCCACCTGAAGGCCGGGAATGCCGGAGAGTGCCGACTCGACGGCTTCCGGGGGAAAGGATTTCTCGTGGCGGGCGAAGATCGCCAGGGTCGGGCATGCCGGGGGCGGATGCGCGTAATCGCGGATGCGCGAGCCATAGCAGCAGACCACGCCGTCGTAGAGCCCGCTGTTTTCGCACAGCCAGGCGAGGGTCGCGCCGACGCTGCTCCCCAGAAGGAACAGACGGGTGTAACGAGGCCGCAGTTGGGCCGCGAAACCGTTGATGGACGGGAAAACCTCAAACCCGACATGGTTCATGAAGAACTCATAGGCTTCCGCCTGCCGGTTGTAGGGATGCCGTAGAGGTTGGGGCAATACACGTCGAACCCCAGCGCATGGTAGCCGGCGCAGAGGTCCAGAATATGCCGGTTGACGCCGTATATCTCATGCAGAACAAGGAGGGCGGCGGTGGAATTTTTTCTGAATTCGAAGACAGTCCGTAGTTCCATTCATCCTCCGCTTGTTGCATCAAAGTGGTATGCGCGGCGGGCGCAAAGAGGCGATTCGCGGCCGTCGACGGCGTGGAGACGTTTTCTCCCGGCTCAAAGAATGCCGAAGGGGGCGCGCATCGCGCAACCCCCTTTGGTTCATCCGCCTCGGCGCATTGTCCGCGCGTTCAAAACATCCCCAGCAACCATACCACCAGGGGCGACATCGCGGCGGAAAGAATCCCGGCCAGAATCATCGCCAGCCCGGCCATGGCGCCTTGCTGTTCGCCTTCCAGCAGAGCCGAAGCCGTGCCCTGGGCGTGCGAAACCGTGCCCAACGAAAGGCCCCGGGCCATGGGATCGCGAACGCGGGCCAAGGTCAGGGTCCAGGCCCCCAGCAACGACCCCAAGGTGCCGGTGGCGACCACGAAAGCCGCCGTCAGGGCCGGGATGCCGCCGTGCATGCCGGCGATTTCCACGGCAAAAGGAATGGACACCCCTTTGGGCAGAATGGACATGACCACATCGCGCGGCAGACCGCCGAGTTGGGCGATCAGCCCGACCGAAAACATGGCCAGGAACGAGCCGAAGGCCACGCCGCCCACAATGAGCGGGGCGTAGCGGCGCAGCGCGGCGCGATGCCGATGCAGGGGCAGGGCCAGGGCCACGGTGGCCGCGCCGATGGGGGTGGTCATGATGTCCTTGGCCGGGATGTAGGCTTCATAGGAGATATCGGCGAGCACAAGCACAACGATGACCACGGCGGCGCTCAGGGCCACCACGTTGAGCAACGGATGGTTGTACTTTACGTACAGTCGGCGCACGCCGGCGTAGGCGATCAGGGTCAGGGCGATATACAGGGCCGTCGCGAGGTGAGCGTTCATTTGCCGTCCCTCCGCAGGATCTGAATAAAGTACCCCACGCCGAGCAGCGGCAGCAGAGCGCTTATTCCGATGGCCGCGAGCAACACCCAGCCGTAGTTGTAAAACACTTCGCCCCACTGCATCAGGCCCACGGCGATGGGCACGAAGAAAAACACCAGGTGCTTGAGCAAAAAGCCCGCCGCCTCGGCGATATGTTTCTCTTTAATCACCCCGAGGCAGAGCAGGGCAAAGATTGTGACGATGCCGAGCACATTCGCCGGAATCGGAATGCCGGTCAGGGCGACAGTGTATTTGCAGGCTTCGAAAATGAGCCAGAGCAGGGCGATCTGGAACAGCAGGGTCAGGGTTTGCTTCATGGGAATCCTCATCGGTTGGAAGGCGGAAAAAACTCGCGGCGGACGGGAGGTTGCGGCGGCCTCGGGCCGCTCCGGCGACCGGGGCGTAGAGTAGTGGCAGGTGGAAGATGCGTCAACCGATTCCCGCGAGGAAACGGATCGGTTCGCGCCGGCCAGATAAGCGATCTTGCCGGGAGTTGACGGTGGAGAAAAATCGAGCGAGCCTGGAAAACAGGCAGGGGCATGCGGCGGGCGCGGGTGGGAGGTCCAAGGATGAGAGGGAGAAGGAGGGAGAGATATGGGCGACGGCAAAAACAGTTTTTTTGAACGGGTCTACGCCGTGACGGCGACCATCCCGCCCGGCCGGGTGACCACCTACGGCCTGATTGCGTCCGCTCTCGGCGGGGTATGCTCGGCCAAGATCGTCGGCTACGCCATGCGTACGGCTCCGGACGACCGGAATTTGCCCTGCCACCGGGTGGTCAACCGGCTGGGAGAGCCGGCCCTGGGGAATGCTTTTGGCGGCGAGGGCCGCCAGCGCCGACTTTTGGAGGCCGAAGGCGTGCCCTTCACACCGGAAGGGCGCGTCGACCTGCCGGCCTGCCTGTTCCGGCCGGAAGCGCCCGTCGAACCGGACACATAGTCATGGCCGCCGCCGCTTCGTGGAATCTCTTGTCCGCCTATCTTCCACGCCTGTCGGCGTGTTTTTTCTTGACATAGTTCAATATATCTTGAATTATTGTTTTATGAAAACACAGAATGCCGCCCGGCTCTTTGAAGCCTTGTCTTCGGAAGCCCGCCTGGAAGTCTTTCGTCTCTTGGTCAAACACGCTCCCAACGGTTTGGTTGCCGGAGAGATTTCCAAAAACCTGAAGATCCCTTCGACAAATTTGTCGTTCCACTTAAAAGAGCTGGTGCACAGCGGCCTGGTGGGTATGGAAAAAGAAGGGCGGTTTCGGCGCTGCCGGGCAAATGTTCCGCTGATGCTGGAGGTCATTGCTTATCTGACTTCGGAATGCTGTTCCGGGAATCCCGGGCAGTGCCGGCAATATCGGGCCGAGAGCGGTGTGGCTCCCGAGTTTTTGCCTACCCGTTGCGACTGCGACAAGTAAAATCAGGGAGAAACGTCATGAACTCGTCAAAGAATAAAAGCGCCGCCGATGAAGAGGTCAGAGAAACCGTCCGGACCGGGTATGCGGCCATTGCCGTCGGGCAACGTTCGTGCTGCTGTTCGAGCCGGCGCAGCGGGCAGGACGACCCCGAACGTTTGGCCCGTGCCGTGGGCTATGATGCGGAAAGCTTGGCCAATCTTCCCGAAGGCGCGAACATGGGCCTTTCTTGCGGAAATCCCGTGGCCATTGCGGCGCTTCGGGAAGGTCAGACCGTGCTTGACCTGGGCAGCGGCGGCGGTTTTGACGTGTTTCAGGCCGGGGAAAAGGTGGGGGCCGCCGGGCGGGTCATCGGCGTGGACATGACCCCGGAAATGCTCGCCAAGGCCCGGAAGAACATCGAAGCCTATCGGCAGCGCACCGGCTTGGACAATGTGGAGTTTCGCCTGGGCGAGATAGAACATCTGCCGGTGGCGGATGCCGGCGTCGACGTGGTGCTCTCCAACTGCGTAATCAATCTGTCGCCGGACAAAGCCCAAGTCTGGCGCGAAGTGCTTCGCGTTCTTAAGCCGGGCGGCAAGATTTCCGTCTCGGACTTGGCGTTGCTGCAACCTTTGCCGGACGGTATCCGGGCTATGGCGGCGGCTTTGGTGGGATGCGTCGCCGGGGCCGCGCTGGTGGAAGAAACCAGGGCCATGCTCGAAGAAACCGGCTTTACGGCCATCGTTTTGACGCCCAAACCGGACTACGTGCGGAACATGCAGGACTGGAACGACCCGTTGTACGCGGCGGTCGCCAAAGCCCTGCCCGCCGGCGCGGAACTGGCCGACTATGTGGTCAGTTTGAGCATTGAGGCGCGGAAGGAGCGTTTTTCGTGCGGACAGGGAAGTTGACCGCCGGCGAAGTGGAGGCGGATCCCCAGCCTGGGTCCGAGGGGAATGGGGCGCATGGAGCGCAGCGCGACTTCGCTCATTCATGCCGCCGGCCCGTCCGTCCGGCTTCCCTTCGCCGTCGGGTGTAGTAGGCATTGACTATACTCGGGCGAGTATCGACATTCTTCGCCACGCCACGAACCCCGCTGGAGGAGCCATGAAAATTTTGATCATTTTCAACCGGGAACCTTACGACGGCACGGATGTGATCTGGAACGGGCTGCGTCTGGCCGAAAAATTGCTGGAATCCGGTAAAGAGGTGCGCATCTTTCTGATGAACGACGCCGTCGATCTGGCCCGGGACGCCTGCACCCGCCCCGACAACTACGACCAGAACCTTGGCGACCTGCTCAAAGACCTGATTGCGATGGGGGCGACCGTGAAGGTCTGCGGCACCTGCATGGCCCGGTGCGGTATGTATAAGAACCAGCCCTACTTTGAAGGTGCGGAAAACTCCACCATGCCCGAGCTGGCCGTCTGGGTGATCGACTCCGACAAGGTCCTGACGTTTTGAGGTGGTGTTGCTCAGGCGTTCAAGCAGGCCGCCAAGGCCGGCGATAGCGGCACTTTCGATGCGCGGGAAATGTTGCCTTACATCTCGCGATCGGAACCTCTCGATTTTCTCGGAGGGAGATTAAGCGACTTGTTGAGCCTCTTTGCCCGAAAGCGGGGCCCCAACGGGGGGGGGGCGTGGGGGAACTGGAGGGGGGCTGGGGGTGATAACACAAACGGGGGTTTTGGGGGGGCAGCCCTGT
>JAVBMX010000043.1:0-19973 GCA_031551885.1 Desulfovibrio sp. | reverse complement strand
CAAAGTTTAATGGCGTAAAGCGGAATTTCGAACTCCACCTCAAAGAGTGCGAATGGCGCTACAACCAAGCGCTACCCCAGCTTCTCGACGGCCTCAAGCTCTTGGTGGCAAAAAACAAAGACCTGATGGTCTAGAGCCAATAAAAATCGACGGCAACGTCGCGGGAGAAATTTTCCCGCGACGTTGCCGTCGACCGCAAACAATGTTCGTCAGGAGAAGCGCGTGTCGCGGCGCTATTTCCCGGCGGCCTGCTTTTTTTCCCAGGTTGCGATCCAGCTTTCCGCCTCTTTTTCGGCGACTTTCCGCCCGGCGTCGTCCAGGCCGGTCGTCACCCCGCTTGCTTGGGGCAGCATATGCTCCGGCAGACCCGCCCGACGGCAGACAAGATACCATTTATAGGCTTTGGTCGGGTCTTTGGCCTGGCCGGCGAGCCCGTCCGCATACACGACTATCAGGTTCTGCATGGCGTCCAGACTGCCGACTTCGGCGGCGGCCAAAAGGCGCTTCATGGCTTCCGGGCCGTCCTGCGTGACGCCGAACAAGCCCCGCAGGCGAATCATGGCCAGATCGTTCAAGGCGCGCGGGTGCCCGGCATCGGCGGCTTTGGTCATGGCCTCCAGCCCTTTGGCGACATCTTTGGGCAGGCCGTGGCCGGAAAAATACATCACCGCCAGCTTATAACTTCCCTGGGCCAGCCCTTTCTCAGCCGCCAGCCTGTACTGGGCAACGGCTCTATCCAAATTCACGGCCGTGCCCATGCCCACTTCGTAGCAGACGCCGACATTGTAAATGCCTTCAAGCATGCCGCCGTCGGCGGACTTTTTATACCATTCCAGGGCCTTGCCGAAATTACGCTCAACCCCGTATCCGTTTTCATAAAAAGCGCCGACCCGCAGCATGGCCAGAAGGTCTCCCTTCTCCGCCTCCACGAGCACGGCGGCAAAAATCGCCTGCGGCGACACGGGTTGTGCGACCTCCGCCTTGGGAGCCGGAGCCTTGGCCGCGCTCTCCGCCGCCGGAGCTTTGGGCGCGACCGCTTCGGCCGCCGAGGCCGGACCGGACCAAAGGGCCGAGAGGAAAACCAGCGTAAACATATGAACCAGAACGCGCACCATGCAACCTCCTCCAGAAACGAATGTGTGAAGATACCTCACATCCCCACAAAAGTCATGCTTCCATGATAACCGGTACCGGTTCCGTGCGGGCGTCCGACGGGCGGGAGCAATCCGCCGCCGGACGTACGGATGATTTTTCTTGCGGGAGTGACCCTTGACGCGCCGGGGTAACGCAAAAGCCACAACCGGGGGATGCGCCGCGCCCGACCGCTGTCGTCTGATATCCCGATTATGGGCATATGCATGGATGTCGGTATTGATTTCCAAGCCGCCGAAGGCTACTCTCGGGCGTCGACGTCCGTAGCATCCGCAATGCTCCGGAGCACTTTCACAGCCGCCCATAATGCCGTCCCGCGCGGTCGGCGAAGAGGAGACACCATGGACCAGCAGCTCGAGCAGAAAATCGTCGAACGGGGCAAAGCCTTTTTCAAAAGCATCAGCGGCGAGGCTCCCTCCATATTCAACAAAGGGTTCTGGACCGGCAAGGTCATGGACTGGGCCATGCAGAACGAAGAGTTCAAGGTCCAGCTGTTCCGCTTTGTCGACGTGTTGCCCTACCTGAACACCTCGGAATCGCTGCTGCGTCACATCCGCGAATATTTCACCGGCAACGAGGCCGCCGACGTGCCCAAGGTGCTCAAATGGGGCGCGGGCGCGGCCGGGTTCGGCGGGGCCATCACCGGCAAAATCATGGGCTCGGCCATCCGTTCCAACATCGAAGGCATGGCCCGGCAATTCATCATCGGCGAGAACGTCAAGGAAGCCCTGAAAGGCCTGGCCAAGCTGCGCAAGGACGGCTTCACCTTCACGGTCGACCTTCTGGGCGAGGCCTCGGTCAGCGAAGAGGAAGCCGACGCCTACGCGGC
This sequence comes from Desulfovibrio sp., assembly GCA_031551885.1. Taxonomy (GTDB): domain Bacteria; phylum Desulfobacterota; class Desulfovibrionia; order Desulfovibrionales; family Desulfovibrionaceae; genus Frigididesulfovibrio. The sequence goes on along the minus strand of JAVBMX010000043.1, from coordinate 17,992 downwards.
CGGCTACCACGAGGTGCTCGACGCCATGGCCGGCGAACAGGCCAAATGGGCCGCCCACCCCGGCAGCGGCCCGGAAGCCGGGTTCGACTGGGGCGCCACGCCCAAGGTCAACGTGTCGATCAAGCCCTCGGCTCTCTATTCCCAGGCCAAGCCCGTGGATGTCGAGGATTCCGTTCAGGGCATCTATAAGCGCCTTGAGCCGGTGTACCGCAAAGTCGTGCAGATGGGCGGCTTTCTCTGCATCGACATGGAGCAGCTCAAGTACAAAGAAATCACCATCGAGCTGTTCAAACGCCTGCGCTCGGCCCCGGAATTCCGGAGCTACCCGCATCTGGCCATTGTTCAGCAGGCCTACCTGGTCGACTGCGAAAAAGACGTGGAAGGATTGATCGCTTGGGGCCGCAAAGAAAACCTGCCCTTCGGCCTGCGTTTGGTCAAAGGCGCGTACTGGGATGCCGAAACCGTCTCGGCCAAGCAAAACGGCTGGCCCATCCCGGTCTGGACCCACAAGCCGGAGTCCGACGCGGCCTACGAACGCATCGCCACAAAGATCCTGCAAAACCAGGATCTGGTCTACTTCGCCTGCGCTTCGCACAACGTGCGGACCATCGCGGCGATCATGGAAACGGCCAAAGCCCTGAACGTGCCGGACCACCGCCTGGAGTACCAGGTTCTTTACGGCATGGGCGAGCCGGTGCGCAAAGGCCTGCTCAACGTGGCCGGCAAGGTGCGCCTTTACTGCCCCTACGGTGAGCTTATCCCCGGCATGGCCTATCTGGTGCGCCGGCTTTTGGAAAACACGGCCAACGAATCTTTCCTCAAGCAAAGCTTTGCCGATGGGGCCGAGCTTGATCGCCTGCTGGAAAACCCGCTCGTCTCCCTGGAACGCGAAAAGGCCGAGAAAACGGCCAAGGCTTCGCCGGTCGCGCCCAAGAAGGAATCGATCTTCCCGCCTTTCGCCAACGAGGCCATGATCGACTTCACCGTGCCCGCCAACCGCACGGCGTTTGTGGACGCCATGGCGCTGGTGCGCAAGACCGCCGGCCGCACTCTGCCCCTGTATATCAACGGCCGTGATGTCGAAACCGCCGACAAACTGCCCACCGTGAACCCGGCCAAACCGTCGGAAGTCATCGCCCAGGTCTGTCAGGCCGGGCGCGCCGAAGTCGACCAGGCCATCGCGGCGGCCAAGGCCGCCTTCCCGGCGTGGCGCGACACCCCGCCGGCCGATCGGGCCATGATTCTGCACAAGGCCGCGAACATCGCCCGCCGGCGCATGTTCGAGCTTTCGGCCGTGCAGATTCTCGAAGTGGGCAAACAGTGGGACCAATCCTTCCACGACGTGGGCGAAGGCATCGACTTCCTCGAATACTACGCCCGCGACATGCTCCGTCTGGCCAACCCGCGCCGCATGGGTCGGGCGCCCGGCGAACACAACATGCTGTTTTACCAGCCCAAGGGCATCGCCGCGGTCATTTCGCCCTGGAACTTCCCCTTCGCCATCGCCATCGGCATGGTCTCGGCGGCCATCGTCACCGGCAACCCGGTGATCTTCAAGCCGGCCTCCATTGCCTCGACCGTGGGTTACGGCCTGACCGAAATCTTTAAGGAAGCGGGCCTGCCCGCCGGGGTCTTCAACTTCTGCCCCGGCAAGAGCTCGATTATGGGCGACCATCTGGTCGAGCACCCGGACATCTCGCTGATCTGCTTCACCGGCTCCATGGACGTAGGCCTGCACATCGTGGAAAAGGCCGCCAAGGTCCAGCCCGGCCAGAAGCAGGTCAAACGGGTCATCGCGGAAATGGGCGGCAAGAACGCGATCATTGTGGACGACGACGCCGACCTCGACGAGGCCGTGGTCCAGGTGCTCTATTCCGCCTTCGGCTTCCAGGGCCAGAAGTGCTCGGCCTGCTCGCGGGTCATTGTGCTCGACGCCATCTACGACAAGTTCATCGAGCGCCTGACCAAGGGCGCCCAGGCCCTGAAAATCGGCCCGTCCGAAGATCCGCTCAACTACATGGGCCCGGTGGCCGATGCCGGCCAGCAGAAGAACGTGCTGGAATACATCAAAGTCGCCGAATCCGAAGGCCGGGTGCTGGTCAAGCGCACGGACATTCCGGCCGAGGGCTGCTACGTGCCCCTGGTCATTGTGGACAACATCAAGCCCGAGCACCGCATCGCCCAAGAGGAAGTCTTCGGGCCGGTGTTGGCGGTGATGCGGGCCAAAACCTTTGACGAAGCCCTGGACATCGCCAACTCCACCCGTTTCGCCCTGACCGGCGGGGTATTCTCGCGCAGCCCGGAAAACCTGGCCAAAGCCAAAGAGAAATTCCGGGTGGGCAACCTGTACCTGAACAAGGCCTCCACCGGGGCCATGGTCGAACGCCAGCCCTTCGGCGGCTTCAATATGTCCGGCGTGGGCTCCAAGACCGGCGGTCCGGATTACCTGATCCAGTTCCTCGACCCGCGCGTGGTTACGGAAAATACCATCCGCCGGGGCTTCACGCCCATCGCGGCCGACGACGACTGGGTATAGGAAGTGTAGGTTTGTTTTTTGGGGTTCCACCCCAAATCCCGCCGGGGGGAAATCATTTCCCCCGGTCCCCCTCACGTGTCGTCCCCCCGCGCTTCGCGCGGAGGGACGACACGTGTTGCATGCCCGAACATCGTCAGGTTGCGCCAATGACCGGGGTCGGCTCACCGGCTCCGTTTTCGCTTCCCCCGGCGCGGAGAAAAACGCGTCTCGACAGGCTCGACATGTGCGGGTCGTTTCGACGACCCCTTGTTCGGCATGGTCCCGCAAAGTCCGACAAAACGTTTTATCAACATTATCACACGATTTTACTGAAAATATCCGGCAGTCCGCATCCTCGAGTTGAAGAAGGCGCTGGAAAGGGATATCCTCTGTCGGAACAACGAGCTTTCGGTTCAGGCGCATGGTCTCGCCGTGTATTCCGATATTTCTTGGCACGGAAGATATTTTTCGTTATAGGATGACAAATGAACATCGTTTACGCCCAACGGGTGTTTTTCCCGACGGTCACGGCCCACGCGGTGCATACCTGCACCACGGTGGGTGAGGTTTCGGCCTTGGGCGTGGACGTGGACTTTATTCCAGGCGGCACTCTGGGGCCGGGGCGTGCCCTGCTGGCGGATTTTTTTCGAAACCTGGGTTTTTCCGGAGCCGAAGCCGACGCGGCCAAGGCGTTTTCCCTGCCCTCACGCACCCTCTACGGCCTGTGGTTTCGGGTCTGCCTGGGCTGGTCCGGACGCCGGCCCGAGGCCGTCTTCCATGCCACCAGCCTGAAAGAGGCGGTCATGGCCCTGGGCATGAAAAAAAGGTGGGGCCTGCGCGCGCCGGTTGTTTTTGAGATCCACCATCTAATTTCCCGAATCAAGGGCGGCGAGGAGGGTGCGCGTTTTCTGGAAATGGAACGCCGGGCCTTTGCCGAGGCCGATGCAATCATCTTCAACTGTCCCGAGCTGCGGGAGCAAGCCTCCGAACTGCTGCCGCAGCCGAAACACGCGATGGTCCTGCCTCTGGGTTTCAACCAGCGGGTCATCACCCCTCTGCCCGATTCGGATGCGCCCTGCCGGGACATCTGCTACGTGGGCACCCTGCAAAAGGGCAAAGGCGTCATGGGGCTGGTGGACATGCTCGCCCTGCTTCCCGGATTCCGCCTGACCGTTGTCGGCGGCAAGCCGGAAGATCGTCTGGAGGAACTGCGCCGTAAAGCCGTAGAACACGGCGTTGCCGATCGCGTCACCCTGTGCGGGCATGTTCCGCAGGCCCGCGTACGCGATCTGCTGCCGGCCGGGGGAATTTTCGTTATTCCCCTGCGTACTGCCGAAGACTTTCTCGCACCCATGAAAATGTATGAAGCCCTGGGGCTGGGCCTGCCCATCGCGGCCACGCCCATGCCGTCCCTCAAAGGATTCTTGGCCGAAGGCGAAACCGCCGTGTTCAGCGAGAGCTCGGAGCCAGCCGCCCTGGCGGCCGTCGTGCGCGACCTCGCGGCCAACGACGATCTGCGCCGGCGCATGCGCGCCGCTTGCCTGGCCAAGGCCGTGGAGCATACCAATGCGCGCAGAGCCGTGAAACTTGTGGAAATATGGGGAGAGCTTCTATCCCGAACCATGTGATCAAGCCACCGACCGACCGCACAGGCCGCCGGAACCTCGGCACATCAGGATCGCTCCTTTACGGGGCGGTTTTCCTTTCATAAGAAAAAAAGCCCTGCGGGTGCAGGGCTTTTTTTCAACACGACGGCCGGGAGAGAGAGCGCCCCGGCCGCCGAACGTTACGCTACTGGTTGTGGCCGTAAATGCCGCCGGCCACGCCGCCGAGCGCGCCGCCGATGGCCGCGCCCAAGCCCCAGGAACCGCCGGTCAAAGCGCTGATGCCCGCACCGACAAGCGCGCCGCCGGCGCCGCCCGAAAGCGCGCCCTGCTGGGTTTTGTTCATGTTCGTGCAGGCGCCTGCAGACAACAACAAGGCGGTCGCCAAGGTGATCGCCATCATACGCGATTTCATAAAAACCTCCTCAAAAAACCCGTCGTCAACGCGACGTTCTTGAACACAGTTGTTCTTGTAGACAGTTCAACTCGACAGCGGCTCGGCAACGCGCCGGTTCGGCAAAGCGGACAGCTTCGCCCCCGGGCGGTCCGAGACGTTGTCGCCCCCAAAATGCGGTCTTACTTCTTCCGGCCCTGCCCGGCCTTGTAGGCGGCGGCGACATCCTTGCGCTCTTGGGCGGAAAGCTTGGGCTGCACAAAGCTCATCCACAGCACCTCGACCACCTGACGCTCCATATCGTCCGGATGGGCGACGGCATAGGCGTCGATCGCTTCACGCATCTGCTGGATGGTGACCCCGTTGAAGCCCTTGATCCAGCAATTCGCCAAGCTTTGCTTGACGGGCAACTCTTTGCCCTGCCGCCATTCTTTTTCCAGGCCCAGCATGGTCACGAAACCGAACAGAAAAGAGTTTTGTTCGGCCACAGAGGAACTCTTCCAGTGAGAGAGGCGCACGGCGGGCGTCTGATCGGCTTTGACGCCGTTGACCTGATCCGCGCGGCTTTCGGCCCCGGCCGGAGCCGCGAGTCCCAAACCGAGCACCAGGGCAAGGATGCAAAGTATGCTGCGCTTTTTTGTCGGCATGATGTTCTCCTTCAGATAATGACGGGGCGAAACGCCACCGCCTTCTGAATACAGCATAGCCGCTTGTGCCGCAATGGGCAAGCGCCCGCTTAACCCCCGGCCTTTTTTCGATTTTTCGCAATTATTACCTGAGAAATGCTATTTTATCATCGCCAAAAGGCCCTCCATGAGATATGGGGAAAGAAAACCCTTGCGCCCATCAAGCGGCGCACGTAACCAGCACAACCCATAGGAGATTTCGCATGGCCGTCGCCAAAAAAAGCCCCGTCGCCGCCAAAGGGACCGCCTCCAAAGAAGCCCGCAGAAAAAAGGTCCTTGAAGTGTTGAACGCCGCCCGCGCCATGGAACTGCACGCCATCAGCCAGTACATGAACCAGCACTATACCTTGGACGACATGGACTACGGGCTGCTGGCCGCCAATCTCAAGCTCATCGCCATCGATGAAATGCGCCATGCGGAAATGTTCGCGGAGCGCATCAAAGAACTGGGCGGAGAGCCCACCGCCACCCCGGACGGCGAAGTGAAAAAACGCCAGGACGTCCGCGTGGTCTTCCCCTTCGACACGAATTTGGAAGACGACACCGTGGACTCCTACAATCGGTTTCTGCTCATCTGTCGCGAAAACGGCGACAACATCAGCGCCAACCTGTTGGAGACCATCATCGTCGAGGAGCAGGCCCACCTGAACTACTTCGACAACGTCTCGGCGCACATCAAAAACTTGGGCGACAGCTATCTCTCGAAAATCGCCGGGACGCCGGCCGAAACCGGCGGAACGACCAAAGGATTCGTCATCGGACCGGTCACGCCCAACGCCACGGCCTAGTTGCGGGCAGCGTCGGCCCTCCGGCGCGGGAAACTCCCTGTGTTCCGGCCGCGTCGTTCCCGGCGCGACCGGAACGCACCACGACCTCGGCGCGGCACGCCCCAAGAGCCCTTCGGCACTCGAAGCCACCGCCCACGGCACAGCCCCGGTGAAATCCGGGGCTTTTTCGCCGAGCAGGCGGCCAATATCACCTATCGTATTGACAAATATTCTCGGACCAGCTTAATTTTATAGGCATATATCCAGTTTTTCCGTTTTCCCGCGGCTTGCCGCCCGGAGGATTGATGCCCCTGCTCATCGCGCTCGGCGCTTTTCTTTTTACCCTCTTTTTCCTGCGTCCCGGCAAGGCCTGGGCGCAGCCCTGGCCCGATCCCGGGCTTTTCGAGCGGCTCTCCACTCCGCTGCTGCTTTGTGACATGGAAACCCTCACGGTCGAAAAAGCCAACCCGGCTTTTGTTCGCTTTTTTCGAAAACCCGACCACTCCGAACCGCTGGACCGGCTCTTCGGGACCGCATTCCCAATCAAAGAAATCAAAGAAGCCGCAGCCCAGGGCGGCGACACCCGCGCCCTGCCGTTCCGGCCCTCTCCCGACGTGCCGGCCTCTCAGGCCCTTGCGCTGACCGTTCCGGCGGCCCGGGGCAACCGCATCCTGCTGGAGCTCCGGCCGGCCGAACCCACGGCCGAAACATCGCCCGGCCCCCCGGAGCACGGGTACCCGCAAGGGGTATCCAAACCGAGACGGAACACCCCCCTTCCCCGCTCGGCCGAGCGCCGCGACAAGTTGATCGACGGCGTCTGCCGGGCGGTGGAAACCCTGCTCTCGGGCGGGAACACTCCTTTGACCGGCAAGATGGACCACGCCCTGGAAATTCTCGGCCTCGCCGCCGGAGTCGACCGGGTTTATGTGCAGCGAAACCGAGCGGACGCCAAAGGGCGGGAGGCCGCCTCGCGCATCGCCGTATGGGGCGGTTCTTCGTCGCTGGAAAGCCTGGGCAACCTGCCCGACATCGTGTTCGGCGAGCGCTTCGCCGACCGGCGGGCCGCGCTGGCATCCGGCCGTTGCGTGAGCATTCTGGTGCGCGACATGCCCGTTGCCGAGCGAAAAAAATTCGAGGCCTCCGGCATCGTCTCCCTGCTCATGGCCCCGATCATGCTCCATGAAACGTTCTGGGGACTCATCGGGTTTGAGGATTGTTCCCGCGAGCGCGCCTGGACCGTGGGTGAAGAGCGCATCCTGCGCGCGGCCGGTACCCTTGTGGGGGCCGCCCTGGCCCACGAGCAGGCGGGCGAAGCGCAGCGCCTTTCCGAAGAACGCTTCCGCGACGTGGCCTCGGCCACCGGCGAGGTGATCTGGGAACTCGGCGCGAACGAGCGCATCACCTTTGTCACGCCCCGCTGTCTTGAGGTCATGGGCTACACACCCGAGGAGATGATCGGGCTTTCGATCGACGACATCGGCGTCCGGCCGGAGTTTGTCGAACGTTTTCGAACCGAGCTGCGTCGGCAGATCTCCGAGCAGGGGTTTTTCCGCAACCTCGAGCACAATATGCTGGACAAATTCGGCAATGTGCACCAGGCCCGCACCTCGGGCGTGCCTCTGTTCAACGCCTTGGGGGAATTCGCGGGCATCCGGGCCACCTCTGTGGACATCACCGCCGAAAAAGCGAGCGCCCGCGCGGTGCGCGAAGGCCTGGAAGCCTTGCAGCGGGCCAACCTGGAGTTGGAGCGCTATGTCATCGTCAACCGGGATCTGGCCTCGAAAGCCCTGGCGGCCGCGAAGGCCAAAAGCGAGTTCCTGGCCAACATCGGCCACGAGGTGCGCACCCCCATCAATGTCATCACGGGCATGGCCCACCTCGCCCTCCAGACAAACCTGAGTACCGCGCAACGCGAGTACATTGAAAAGGTCCATTCGGCGGGCACCTCGCTGCTGCAGATCATGAACGCCATCCTGGACTTCGCCCGCATGGAAAGCGAAACAACGGAAGCGGACCGCCACCCCCTGCGCCTGCGGGGCGTATTGGCCGATTCCCTCAAGGCTTTTGCCGCCCAAGCCGCTTCCAAAGGAATCACCCTGACCGCCGAAGTCGACCCCGAACTTCCCCCGCTTCTTTTGGGCGACCCGGCCCGCCTGGGGCAGATTTTGAGCAACCTGCTGCACAATGCCGTCAAATTCACCGAACAGGGAACGGTGCATGTGGATTGCCGGGTGGAAACCCGTAGGGAAAACGGCCTGCTGCTTGGGTGCGCCATTCAGGATACCGGCCCCGGTATTCCGGCGGAACGCCTGCCCGGATTGTTCGAGCCGTTCACCCAGGTGGACGCCTCCACATCGCGCCGCCACGGCGGAACCGGGGTAGGCCTGGCCCTGACGAAAAAATTGGTGGAAGCGCTGGGAGGAAATGTCTCCATCAGCAGCGTTCCCGGCGAGGGCACCACGGTCCATTTCACCGTATTCCTGGGGTATCCGCCCGAGGGAAGCGGTTGGGAACCCGCCTCATCGGCCGTGCTCGAGGCCGCGCCCGCCCCGGGCATTTCCCGGCAGGCCGCGCCTCCCGCACACCCCGAAGCGGAGCCGCGGGAAGACCTGCGCCGTCTGGAATCCCTGCTTCTGGATGACGACGCCGAAGCCGTCCAGCTGGGCAAACGCCTGCGTCCGTACCTGCTCACCCTGCCGAAAGGCCAAGAGTTGCTGGAGGCCCTGACCTCCTTTGACTTCCCCACCGCCCTGAAGCTGCTGCACCGCGATACGAGTCTTTCGTAAGCCGGCGGCCGACCGACTCGCGCCGAAGCGGTCCCTCTCAAGACAACACAACGTTCCCCGGCATGGTCGGCGTGATTCGCGCCGGCCTCTTCCCGTCGCCGAGACATCGGCCTTTTTTGTCGCTCGACCAAAGCGATGTCGCGGCCGGCGGCGTTTCCCGGCCAAACCGGCTCCTCGCCGAAAGCATGGCCGGGTTGACAGGAGAGCCCGTTCCGGCGTTTAATTACAGATTCCGCCACGGCCAGTCGAGACACCGCCGCGCATCGTCCGGCGGACCACCGGCGCTATGCGGGCACAGCGCGTTTTTTACCCCGGCGGCCGTGCAGACGAACGCCCGAGCGCGGGTTCGTTGCGGAGGCTTCCGGCAATACGGCTTCAAAGACAATTTCAAAAAGGCTCCAAGGAGTCGCACGCACATGGACAATCCCCTGATCCTGATGGAAACCACCTCCGGCGATGTTTTGCTGGAGCTTTTCCCCGACAAGGCCCCGGCAACGGTCGAGAACTTTCTGCGCTATGTTGACGAGGGTTTCTACGCCAACACGATTTTCCACCGGGTCATCAAGGAATTCATGATCCAAGGGGGCGGTCTGACCCTGCGCATGGAAGAAAAATCCACCCAAGCGCCCGTGAAAAACGAAGCGGGCAACGGCCTGAAGAACCTGCGCGGCTCTCTGGCCATGGCCCGCACGGCCGAGCCCCACAGCGCCGCCGCCCAGTTCTTCATCAACACCGTGGACAACCCCGAACTGGACCACACGGCCGAAACGACCGAAGGCTTCGGCTACTGCGTTTTCGGCAAAGTCTCGGACGGCATGGACGTGGTGGATAAAATCGAGAAGCTCAAGACCAAAGCCGTGGGCGAGCACGAAGCCGTGCCCGTCGACTCCGTGCTGATCTCCGGCATGAGCCGGTTTGAGATTTAGGATCGGGTTTGTTTATTGGGGGCTCAAACAGGGCTGCCGAGGTTCATTTTTCGACAGTAGTCTCGTGGTGCAAAGAAAGGTGCCTTACAGCAATGCATGCGGCACCCAAACCCCCGGCAGGGGATTGAATCCCCTGCACCCCCATTGTCGGCAAACCCGCGCAAAGCGCGGATTTGCCGACGCATGAGGGGGTCTGGGGGAAATCATTTCCCCCCAGGCGGGGCTTGGGGCGGCAGCCCCTTCAATGTTCAAGGAGATCCCATGCCTCGGTATTGGCTGTTGAAGACCGAAGCCGGTTGTTTTTCCATCGACGACCTGGCCGCCCAGCCCAAGCAAACGACGGCCTGGGACGGAGTGCGCAATTATCAGGCTCGGAATTTTCTGCGCGAGATGCAGCCGGGCGACAAGGCGTTGTTTTACCATTCCGGCGGGTCCGCGCCCGGCATCGCCGGGTTGGCGGACATCGTTTCGGAGGCTTACCCGGACCCCACCCAGTGGAACCCGGAAGAACGGCACTTCGATCCGTCGTCCACTCCCGAGGCTCCACGCTGGAGCGTGGTGGACGTACGCCTGACGCGGCGGTTTTCCGCCGTGTTGCCGTTGCAGTTTCTGCGCACCCGGCCTGAGCTGGCCGGGATGGAGTTGCTGCGCAAGGGCAGCCGGCTTTCCGTGCAGTCGGTCCGGCCGGAGGAATACGCGGCTGTTTTGGCGTTGAGCAAAGAATTGTAGAAGCCGCTTCGCAAAAAAAGAAACGGCCTCGCATGCAACACACTACAAGGAGCGGATCATGGCAAGCTTTGTGAACGCGGCCGACGCCGTCGCCGCAGCCGTGGAAATCGAACGCCGGGGCCACGCCTTTTACTTGAAGGTGCAGGAGCAGGCAGCCGAGCCGGGAGATAAGGAATTCTTCGCCTTCATGGCTTCGGAAGAAAAGCGCCACGAAGGCATCTTTTCCGGTATGCTCAAGCGGTTGGGCGGCCTGGAGCTGCCCGCCGGCAGTTCGGATGAGGAATACCTCACGTACGTGCAGGCGCTGCTCGATTCCCACACCCTGTTCATGCCGGGGCAAACCGAAGCCGCCCTGGGCAACCCCCTGCACCAGGCCATGCAGTTTGAGAAAGACACCCTGGTCTTTTTCATCGCCTTGGAGGACATGGTGCCGGAATCCGAGCAAAAGCACGTGCGCGAATGTGCCGACGAGGAAAAACGCCACCTGCGGATGCTTGCGAAGCGCATGGCCGCGCGGAACTGATTTTCGCCCGAAAAATCCCACCTTGGCTTGTTCCAACGGCGGAGCTCTCCCAAAACGGGGCGCTCCGCCGCGTTTTCAACCCTCAAAAACTCAGGGCCTGCGTTTTAATGAGTCATCGTCTTTTCGTGGACGAAATTTATTGAAAAACAGACCCTCATCGGGAGATCCCATGCTCACGCACATCGTCTGGTGGACCCTGAAGCCGGAAGCCGAAGGCCGCACCGCCGCCCAAAATGCCGCCCACATTCGGGAACAGCTTTACGCCCTGAAAGGGGTGGTTCCCTCGCTGAAAAACATCCGCCTGAGCTCCGAGCTGCTTCCCGGCTGCACGGAGAGCGTGGACCTTATCTTGACGACCGAGCATGACGACGCGGAAGGCCTTACCGCCTACGCGACCCATCCGGAGCACAAAAAGGTCGCGGAATACATCGGCAAAGTGGCGGCGTCGCGCCGCGCTCTCGATTTTATTTCGTAATTCGACCGGCGCATATAACGCCTCTTCTTTTCCGGGTTATTTCCGAAACCCGTTCCACAGCGCGCGAAACCGGCCTTCGGATCGGCAGCCGCGCTACGCCTGGAGCGTTTCACACCCGAAATGCTCCGGGCGAACCGACTTCCGATTATAAACAATCCTCTCGTCTATTTCTTGCTAAAACAGCCGGGCCCGTGTAGAGTTCCAATTGGCGCTTCGCCTGTCGCGCCGCCGCGTTCAAGGCCTGCCGGCGTTCCGTTTCAACTTGTCATCGGCTGATGAACAAGTTACTGTGCGTCCCGGCGTGTCGTTTGCGGCGTCGCCACGTTCATGGTTTGCCGACACCGGCCCGCCTGCCGTCACATGATGGACAGGCACGTTGCAAGGAAACGCACGACGCGGACTTTCTTCCCCGCGATCTTTTCGGCGTTATCGCGCTCCCCTCGGGTGCGCGCCGGCGTATCCGCATCTTTCGCGGGAACCGACGCCTCCCCCAGACTGAAGGATTTTTCCTATGCCGAATCCCTCTTCCGCCGCCCGTCTCTTCACCGGCGCGCTGTGCGCGGCCGCGCTGCTGTTTTCGGGCTGCGACGGCAAACCCGCCCCCGCTCCTGTTTCCATCGCGGTCTCTTACATAGAACTCAAGCCCGAGGCGGTGATTCTGACCACCGAGCTTTCCGGCAGGGCTTCGGCCTATAAGGTCGCCGAGGTTCGCCCGCAGGTGACCGGAATCATCCAGAGCCGACTGTTCACCGAAGGGTCGATCGTGAGTGAAGGCCAAGTGCTGTACCAGATCGACCCCTCTTTGTACCAGGCGGCTTACGACAGCGCCAAAGCCGGCCTGATGCGGGCCGAGGCCAACGCCAAGGCCGCCGCCCTGCTGGCCCAGCGCTACGGCGCGGTGGTCGGGGCCAGAGCGGTAAGCCGGCAGGAGTATGACAACGCTGTGGCCTCGTACGGCCAGGCCGAGGCCGAAGTCGCCGCCGCCAAGGCTTCCTTGGAAACGGCCAAAATCAATCTGGAATATACCAAGGTCACCGCGCCCATCAGCGGCAACGTGGACCGCTCCAACGTCACCCAGGGCGCGCTGGCCACCCAGAACCAGCAGAGTCCTTTGACCACGGTGCAGCAAATCGACAAAATGTACGTGGACGTGACGCAGCCCAGCACCGACATGCTGCGCCTGAACCGCTCCCTGGCCCAGGGCCGGTTGACCTCTGGCGGCGAGACGGCCATGAAGGCCCGGCTCATCCTCCAGGACGATTCCCTGTATACCACCCGCGTTCCCAAAAAAGATGCGGACGGCAAGCCGGTCGTCGGCCCGGACGGCAAACCCGTGCTCGTTGAAGAGCCGATCATGGGCGAAGTGCAACTGCGCGACGTCACCGTGGACGAAAGCACCGGGTCGGTGACGATCCGGGTTCTGTTCGACAACCCGGATCGCGTCCTCAAACCCGGCATGTACGTGCGGGCCGTTCTGGTGGAAGGCGAGGCCCACGACGCGGTGCTCATCCCGCAACGGGCGGTTTCACGCGACAACGCCGGCCGCCCCATTGCCCGGGTGCTGACCAAAAACACCCCGCCGCTCAAAGCGGACGCGGATGACGCCGCCAAAGAAAACCATGCCAAAGAAGTGGAAGCTTTGAAGCAGGAAGGCGTCTACCGGGTGGAAGCCCGCATGCTGGGCCTCGACCGGGTCATCCACAACGAATGGCTGCTTTTGAGCGGCCTGAAGCCCGGGGATTTGCTCCTGGTCGACGGTCTGGCCCGTCCCGGCCAGCTTGTGAACGGCTCCCAGGTTGAGAAAAAGTCCCTGCCCAAGGCGGAACCTCAAGCGGAACGCAGATCCGCCGCCCCGAAAAAGGGTGGTGAAGTCATTCCGGAAACCGGGAAGTAAGGCGGTTACGGTATGGCCTCATTTTTCATCGATCGACCAATTTTCGCCTGGGTTATCGCCATCCTGATCATGATGGCGGGCGTCCTTTCCCTGTACACTCTGCCCGTCGCCCAATATCCGAGCATCGCGCCGCCGGAAATTTCCGTTACGGCCATTTTCCCCGGCGCCTCGGCCAAAACGCTGGAAGATACCGTCACCCAGGTTATCGAACAGCAGATGAAGGGCATCGACAACCTCAACTACATGTACTCCACCTCCGACTCCACGGGTCAGGCGGTGGTCACGCTTTCGTTCACGGCCGGCACCAACGTGGATATCGCCCAGGTGCAGGTGCAGAACAAACTCCAGCTCGCCATGCCCAAGCTGCCCCAAGAAGTGCAGCGCCAGGGCCTGACCGTGGCCAAGGCCACCAAGAACTACCTGATCGTCATCGGGTTCGTGTCGCGTGACGGCAGCATGTCGGGCGCGGACATCGGCGACTACATCGCCTCCAACGTGCAGGACCCCATCAGCCGGGTTCCCGGCGTGGGCGACATCAACATCTTCGGCGCCCAGTACGCCATGCGCATTTGGTGCGACCCGTCGAAGTTCAACCAGTACAAGGTCACCCCCCAGGACGTCTCTCAGGCCATCCAGGCCCAGAACGCCCAGGTGGCCGGCGGCCAGTTGGGCGGGGCGCCCGCCGTGGACGGCCAGCAGGAGACCATGACGGTCATCGCGGCCACCCGCCTGGAGCGGACCACGGACTTCGAAAACCTCCTGATCCGCACCAACCCGGACGGCTCGGCCGTGTACCTGAAAGACGTGGCCCGGGTGGAACTGAACGGCGAAAGCTTCAACAGCCTAGCCCGCTACGGCGACACAAAGTCGGGCAAAAGCACCACGGCCTCGGCTCTGGCCATCAAGCTGGCTTCCGGGGCCAACGCCCTGGCCACGGCCGACGCGATCAAGCAAAGAATCACGGAACTTTCCGAGTTCTTCCCCGGCGGCCTTGAGGCCGTCTACCCTTACGACACCACGCCTTTTGTGCGCATCTCGATCCACGAGGTGTACAAGACCCTGGGCGAAGCCATCGTGCTGGTGTTTTTGGTCATGTACCTGTTCCTGCAGGACTTTCGGGCCACGCTCATTCCGACCATCGCCGTGCCCGTTGTTTTGCTGGGCACGTTCGGGGTCTTGTTCGCGGCCGGGTTCACCATCAACACCCTGACCATGTTCGGCCTGGTCTTGGCCATCGGCCTTTTGGTCGACGACGCCATCGTCGTGGTTGAGAACGTGGAACGGATCATGCGCGAGGAGCACCTTCCGCCCAAGGAGGCCGCCAAAAAATCCATGGGCCAGATCACCGGCGCCCTTGTGGGCATCGCCATGGTGCTTTCGGCCGTGTTCGTTCCCATGGCCTTCTTCGGCGGTTCCACCGGGGTCATTTACCGGCAGTTCTCCATCACCATTGTGGCTTCAATGGCCCTTTCGGTGCTGGTGGCCATGATTCTCACCCCGGCGCTGTGCGCCACCATGCTCAAGCCTCATACCCATAAAACGGCCCAGGGATTCTTCGGCCGGTTCAACCGCTGGTTCGACTCCGTAACCCTCGGTTATCAGTCCAAAGTGCATACGATGATCGTCAAGCCGGTCCGCTGGCTGATCATTTACGGCGGGGCCGTAGCCCTTATGGCCTTCCTGTTCCTGCGTCTGCCCACGGCCTTTTTGCCCGATGAAGACCAGGGGATGATGTTCGTCATGGTCCAGCTGCCGCCCGGCGCGACGTTTGAGCGTACCTTGAACGTGCTGACAGAGGTCGAACATCACTTCCTGGTCGACGAAAAAGACGCCGTGGAAGGCCTGATGACCGTTGCCGGCTTCAGCTTCGCGGGCAACGGCCAAAACGCGGGCATGGCTTTTGTGCGCCTGAAGGACTGGGAGCAGCGCGACAAGAAATCCCTGCGCGTGCCGGCCATTCAGCAACGCGCCTTTGCCAAGTTCGCCGGTGTTCAGGAGGGGATGGTTCTGGCCTTTGCCCCGCCCGCGGTGATGGAACTCGGCAACGCCACCGGTTTCGACTTTGAACTGATCGACCAGGCCGGTCTTGGGCACGAAGAGCTTATGAAAGCCCGCGACACCCTGCTGGCGGCCGCACAAAAACGCCCGGAACTCGTCGGCGTGCGCCACAACGGTTTGAGCGACGTGGGCCAATACAACCTGGATATCGACCTGGCCAAGGCCGGAGCGCTTTCCGTGCCTTTGAACGAAATCAACAGCACCATCGCGGCCTTCTGGGGAAGTTCGTACGTCAACGACTTCACCGACAAGGGCCGGACCAAGAAGGTCATGCTTCAGGCCGACGCGCCCTTCCGCATGCAGGCCGAAGACTTCAAGCGGTTCTATGTGCGCAACACCAAAGGGGACATGGTGCCGTTCTCGGCCTTCATATCCGGCCGTAACGCCACGGGTTCGCCCCGTCTGGAACGTTACAACGGTCTGCCTTCGGTGGAAATCCTCGGCCAGCCGGCCCCGGGCAGAAGCTCGGGTCAGGCCATGGCCATTGTGGAAGAGTTGGCCTCAAAGCTTCCCAGCGGTTTCGGCTCCAGTTGGACGGGTCTGTCCTACCAGGAACGCCAGTCCGGCAACCAGGCCCCGGCGCTGTACGCCATTTCGCTGACCGTGGTCTTCCTGTGCCTGGCCGCCTTGTATGAAAGCTGGAGCATTCCCTTCTCGGTGCTTCTGGTGGTGCCGCTCGGCGTCATCGGGGCCCTGGGCGGGGCCTTCATGCGCAGCCTGAACAACGACGTGTACTTCCAGGTCGGTCTGTTGACCATCATCGGTCTGTCGGCCAAGAACGCCATCCTTATCGTCGAGTTCGCCAAAGAGCTCGAAGAGGAGGGGCAGGACCTTATTGAGGCCACAGTTCACGCCGTGCACCTGCGCCTGCGGCCGATCATCATGACGTCGCTGGCCTTCATTCTCGGCGTGTTGCCTCTGGCGATCAGCACGGGCGCGGGCTCGGGCAGCCAGAACGCCATCGGCACGGGCGTCATGTGCGGGATGATCACCGCCACGACCCTCGGCGTTTTTTACACCCCCATATTCTTCGTGGTTGTCAGCCGCCTCTTCAAGGTGAAGGTGGAGCACAAGCAGGCCGCTCAGGGAGGCGCACATGGTTAAGTTGGGAGCTTTTCTCCGTCCGGGCGCGGCGCTGGTCTCGGCCATGCTGCTCTTTTCGAGCTGCACCATGGCCCCCAAGTATGTGCGGCCGGACGCCCCCATCCCCAACACCTACGGCGCCGGCGCTTCAGGCGTGGGCGGGGCTCTGCCCGCCTGGAAAGAGTTCGTTCGCGATGTGCCCATGCAGCGGGTCGTCGAGTTGGCCTTGCTGAACAACCGCGATCTGCGCATCAGCATGCTGAACATCGAAAAGACCCGAAACATGTACCGCATCCAGCGCGCCGATCTGCTGCCGACCATCGCCGGCGGGGCAAGCGGAAGCAACCAGCGGGTGCCCGGCGACATCTCCGGCACCGGCGAATCGGCCGTGGTTCGGCAGTACTCCGCTTCGCTCGGGTTCAGTTCTTTTGAGCTGGATCTGTTCGGGCGGATCCGCAGCCTTTCCGAACAGGCCCTGGAAACCTACTACTCGGCCGAAGAAGACGCCCTCACGGCCCAGCTCTCCCTCATCGCGGAAACCTCCGGCATGTATCTCCAACTGGTCGCCGACCGGGAGCTGCTGGACATCACCAGAGAGACCTATGCCAACCGCCAGAGCCAGTACAAGCTGATCTTGAGCAAGATGCAGGCCGGAGTGGCTTCGGATCTGGAAGTCAGCCAGACCAAAAGCCTGATGGAAGAAGCCCGGTCTTCCATGGCCCGCTATGAGGCCCGCGTGGGCCAGGACCTCAACTTCCTGGTTCTGCTCGTGGGCGCGCCCCTGCCCACGGATCTGCCCGAAGTGCGCAAGTTGAAGGATGTGGCCTCGCTGCCGGATCTGCCGGAAGGTCTGCCCTCGGCTCTTCTGGAACGCCGGCCCGACATCCGCGCAGCCGAACACCAGTTGAGGGGGTACAACGCGAACATCGGCGCGGCCAGGGCCAACTTCTTCCCCACCATCACCCTGACCGGGGCCGTCGGCACCCTCAGCACCGATTACGACAACCTCTTCCAAGGCCCGGCCCGGACCTGGAGCTTCATGCCCCAGATCTATCTGCCCATCTTCGACACCGGCCGGAACATCGCCAAGCTCAAGGTGGCGGAAACCGACCGCGACATCGCCGTGGCCACTTACGAAAAAACCATCCAAAGCGCTTTCCGCGAAGTGGGCGACGCCCTGGTGCAACGCGCCTACATCGGCGATCAGCTCTCGGCCGAACGCGCCCTTGTCGAATCCACCGGCAAGAGCTACCGTCTGGCCATGGCCCGCTACGATGTGGGCGTGGACAGCTACCTGAACGTGCTCGATTCCCAACGCTCCCTCTACGCGGCCCAGCAAAGCCTCATCGGCACCCTGCTCCTGCGTGAATCCAACGCCCTGTCGCTGTATAAAGCCCTGGGCGGAGGAGTGCAGTAGGAGGCGTTTGGGGGGGGGGGGGGGGGGGGGGGGGGGGGGGGGGGGGGGGGGGGGGGGGGGGGGGGGGGGGGGGGGGGGGGGGGGGGGGGGGGGGGGGGGGGCGCGGGGGGGGCGGGGCAGACGGGGGCGCCGGGA
>JAVBMX010000058.1:0-20300 GCA_031551885.1 Desulfovibrio sp. | reverse complement strand
CACCCCGGGGGCGTGTTTCACCCCCCCCCCCCCCCCCTGGTGCCCCACCCGGGGGGTTTGGGGGGGTCGCCCCGACAATGGGGGGGTTCCGAGGGGAATCATTCCCTTCAGGCGGGGTTCTGTGGCAGCACCCCAGACAATTAGGTCCGACCCCGGCACTTTCGAACCCGACGTCGTCCGCCGCCCCCCCCATAGGCTCTTCACTCACTCCGCCTGCCGCCGTCCCCTTCTTCCCCGGAGCGTCCATGTATACGCTGCTTTTCTCTTCCAGGCGTTCCCCCGCGAATTCCGCCCTGCGTCTTGTTCTTGGGCTTGGCTTGTGCGCGCTTGTGCCGCGCGACCTTGCCTTTATAGTTGCCGCTTTGGCTCCCCTGCCGCTTCCGGACGCGCCCTTGGCCGGGCTTTTGGCCGCCTTTTGCGCCGCCGTGGGCATCCTTCTGCCGGCGTTCATGGCCCGTACCGTTGTTCGGGGGCTCGCCCCCCTTGGCGTATGCGCCCTTCTTTTCCGGATTGCGAGGAACTGTCTTGAGCGGCAATGACGGCGCCCCACCGGCGGGCGCATGGCGGCAAGGGTTGCGCGCCTTGCATACCTGGCTGGGTCTACCGGCCGGGTGGATTTTGCTTGTGGTATTTTTTATGGGCTCACTCAGCTACTACAACCAGGAAATCACCGCCTGGATGCAGCCCGAGGCCCATGCAACGCCGGAGTCGGCCACACAAGACCCCACGGCGCACCTGCGTCTTGCGTTGCGGAAACTTGCGGCGACGGCCCCGCACGCCGTTGAATGGCACGTGTTTCTTCCCACCGAGCGGACCCCGTCACTGCGGGTGGCCTGGCGGGAAGACGCCAACGGCGGCCCGCCCAAAACCCTGCGCCGGGCCTTCCTCAATTCCGCGACCGGGGACGAAATCACGGTGCGCGAGACCAAAGGCGGCGGCCTGCTCTACCTTATCCACAGCCGGCTGTTCGGCCTGCCTGCCCATGTCGGCCGTCTGCTCACCGGTGTTTCCGGCTGCCTGCTCGCGCCTTTGATCATCAGCGGGTGGTTCATGCGCAAACACCTTCTGCCCAAAAGCACACGAAGGCGCGCCACCACCACAACCGGCATCGGCGGCATACGCCGGCGACATATCTTTGCCGGCCTGGCAACGACCCCCTTTCTGCTGACGCTGGCGATTTCCGCCTTCACCCTGGTGGCCGTGGACATCTTCCCCACCGCGCTGCTGCCCGGATATGGCGGGGACGGGAAAAAAAACTTCGCCCGAGCCGTGACGCCCCGAGCGATTTCCCCCTCACCCGCGCCCGGCGGCGCGTCCCTGGACGCCCCTGTGCCGGCCTTGGAACACATTCTGCGGCAAGCGCCACAACCCGGTTTTCTTATCGTGTACCGGCCGTTTCAGGAAAACTCCGTTGTGGTTGTGGGGGAATGTCGCGGCGTACCGGGAACGGCCCAGGGCAACCCCCGGCGGTTCTTCTTCAGCGCGGTGACCGGGGCGCCTCACGCCGCGCCTTCCTTCACGGACGCATCGTTCGTTCGCGCGGTGTGGGACGGCAGCATGGCCGTGCATATGGGGCGGTTCGCCTCGCCCCCGATTCGCGCTTTGCTCTGCGCCCTGGGGCTGGCCGCGACGTTTGTCATCTATGGCGGCCTGCGCTTCTGGACGCTCGCCCACGCCGGACGGCTTTCCCGCAGCCGGAACGGCCGACTGGGGCTTCACCTGGTCAAAGCCATGAACATGGCCATTATGGGCGGCATGCCCGCCGCCGTGGCCGTTTATCTCTGGAGCAACCGCCTGCTGCCGACGGATTTCGCCGAACGCGCCCTGCGGGAAAGCCATATGTTTTTTGCGACCTGGGGGTGCTGCCTGCTGCACGCCCTGGTTTCGGCCTGTTCAGCCGGAGCATGGAGGCGGCAACTGCGCTTTACCGGCCTTGCCCTGCTTTGCCTGCCGTTTCTCAACGCCTGGACCACCGGAGCCCCTCACGCCGGCGCTCCCTCGCTTCTTTTTGCCTGCTTTGACGCCTGCGCCTTCTTGTCCGGCCTCGCCGCTCTGGGGTGGGCGGAAAAAATCCGCGAACCCAAGCGCTCGTTTCCACAAAAACAACACGAGCTCATACGTGATGCATAAGCCCGTGCCGTTCGCTTTTACCGGTAAGCGAGGTTGGTTCGTCTTTCTTACGACGAAAGATCATCCGACATTTTTTTGAGATGTTCGAGCGTATTCTGCAGGCGTTCCTCGCGCGAAATCGGCTCTTGGCCGGCGGTGACGGTCGTGCCGGCCGAGGTGGTATTGTCGTCGACCGCCTTCCGGATGCCGCCGGGGAACGAAGCCGCCGACGCGGGATTTATTCCGGAGATATGCATGACCGAATCGAACCCGATATTCAGGGTCCCGACAACCGTGCACTCCTCGCCGACCCGCGCTCCGGCGTCGTCGAAATACGTGTCGTTTTCCGCCGACGCCCTGACGTGGATGAAAATGGTGCCCCGCCCCGTTCGGCTCGGTACCTCCAGCTTATATTTGGAAAACCGCCCGTCGCCCGCGCGAAGCACCCCTTTGACGTTGTAGTTCGCGCGCCAGCCGCCCGCGAGGTACTCTTCGACCATGTCCGCCTGAACCCGGGTGACCGCGGCAAAGGCAAGGCGAACGGGGGTTCCGTTTTGGATCATCCTGTCCACCAAGATGTCGCGGACCACCTCCAGCCAGAGACGCTGATCGGCGATAAGCCTCTGGTGCTCCAGATTGGGGAGCTTGCCGTTCACGGTCTTCCAGACCGCGTTCAAGCGCGCGTCGGCGTCTCTGAGCTCCGGCGACGTCCGCATGAGCTCGCGGTACTCGTCGTCGCTCACCCCCCACGCGCCACCCGCGCCGAAGCCCTGAAACAACATCACGGCCAGAACGGCCGTTGTAAATATTTTTCGCATTATAGCCTCCCCCAAATTTGGCGCACCCTACCCGGTCGCCTCCGCAAGATCAACGTCCGGAACACGCGACCGCGCGACGTTGAGATACGCGCCGCGCGACCGTTCGGCTTTTGCCGCGTGGAATACACCGAAGCCGCTATCTGCCGATGTCTCGGAAGCTCCAGAAACGGTAGCCGAGAAAATTCGCCGTCAGGGTGAACGGAAGACACAGGAAAAACGCCACGACCTCGCCGCAGCCCAGGCGGATGAACACATACAGCAACGCAAGGCCGAGCCCCAGCGTGCAGATGTTGACCACGGCGAAGCGCAGCAGGGGAAGCAGCCCCGTGTCGCCGGCCCGAAAGGTCCAACGCCTGTTTACCAGGTAGCTGAACAGGCAGGCCGCGACCCAGGCCAGGGTCCGGGCCGCGTAGACCGGCATGAGGTAGAGCAGCCCCAGGTAGACGAGGAAATCCACCAGGCAGTTGGCCGCGCCCACGCAGCAAAACTTGATGAAGCGCACGGCCGTGCCTTCTTCCAACCGGCACAAGGCCAGAAGGCTTCGGGAACACCCCAGCCGCACAAACCAGGTGATCAGGCGGGTAAGCGGATCGATCGTATCCATAGCGGCATTTTTGTTATGACGTGCTTTCCAACACCCGGCGAACGTCCTGTGAACGGGCCGCAACCAAAGTCCGCCCACCTATTCGGCGGATTCCCCAAACCCGAGAAAGCGCTTTTCGGATGGGCTTTACTTGGCCGGGGCCCGAGCCGGCGTCTTTTTGGCCTTGGGCACCGGCGGGGCCAGAAACGTCACCACGCCTATGTCCCCCGGGCCTTTCTGAATACTGTAGCTCGGGGTTGTCATGAAGGTTTCCGCCGCCGGGTCGAACCCTTCCGGCACCGGCGT
This sequence comes from Desulfovibrio sp., assembly GCA_031551885.1. GTDB lineage: Bacteria > Desulfobacterota > Desulfovibrionia > Desulfovibrionales > Desulfovibrionaceae > Frigididesulfovibrio. The sequence goes on along the minus strand of JAVBMX010000058.1, from coordinate 16,484 downwards.
GCTCTGCACCTGCACCCCAAAGGTGTTCAACTGCTCATAGCCCCAGCGCCAGTTACGGGTCAGGGGCACCGTGACCAGGCGTTCCAGCAGCGGGTATTTCCCGGCCGGGTTCACGGCCAGGGGCGAAAGCCCCATGGACCCCACAAAGGCCACCTGGTTGCTGCCCGTGGCCTGGATGTATCGGTTCAGGTCCGAGGCCAGCAACGACATCCGGGAAAGCTCCCACTGGTTCTGGGCGTCCAGCAGGTTGCCGTAGACATTGGCGAACACCAGAAGCTGCACCAGCAGCAGGGCCTGCACGGTCCGGGAAAACATCCGGAATCCGCGCCCCCGCGCAAAGGCCGTCAGACTGAGCAATACCAAGGCCACCAGCACCCCGAATCCATAAAAGGTTCGGGGTGCCCAGACCGGGTCGGTGAGCAAAAACTGCACGCCGAAGGGACACAACAAGAAACACGGCAGCAGCATGATCATGACCAGCAGACGGGTGGAGCTTTCGGCCCAACTTCTATGACCTTTGGCGCTGTGCCGCCAGCGGGCCAGAAGATGCAGAGCGAAGCAGACCACCAGCACGCCCAGAAGCAACCCGAGCCCGTTGCCGCTCCAATCCTTGAGCAACAGGTTCACGTAAATCGGCAGGTTCTGGAGCAACTCGGCGGGCAATTGCGCCAAGGGAGGGATGGAGGCATGCTGGGCCACATATTCGGTGTACTGCGAAGCGGCAAACCAGATCGGCGCCTGCAGGGTGTAGAGCCCCACTCCCACACAGAAGGGCAGCAAAAAGCGCAACAGACGGCGCAACACGCAGGTGATGCTCCGGCGCGAGGCCAACTCGGTCAGGCAGACGTAGACGGCAACGCAGAGATAGGCCCCCAGGGCAGGCTGATAAAACGACGCGCAGCCGAACAGACACAGGGCGGAAACCGCCAGGAAAATCCGCCGGCCGGAGTTCATGAAGCAGCATGGCAGCACGGCCAAAAGCAGGGCCATGGCCATCCAGGGCGAGTCGAACTTATAGGAGAGGTTCTCCAGCCCGTAGGGACTCAGGCCGATGGGCACGGTGCAGAGCACGTTGGTCCAGGTGACGCGCGCCCGCAGAGCTTCCAGAAGCAGCAGCGAAACCAGGGACAGAATGGCCACGGCCAGGATCTGGGTGAACGGCGAGGCGTCCACTGTTGTCGGGCCGAAGTAGAAGAACCAGGAAAACAGCTCGGAAAGCGGCCGGGCCGAAGCCACCCAGTCGGCATAGCCGTAAAGCGAGCGCCCCACGTCGTCCAGATAGGAACGGTTGGCCCGCATGATCGAAAGAATGCCCAGGGTGTATATTCCCAGCAGGGCAAGGTAGTACCGGGAAAAAATATTCCGGCGCAACATGTTCCAAAAGCTCGTCATGCGCGGCTGTCCTCGCGGCAAAGAGTCTCGGCAAAAACCCCGGCGGCGTTTTCCCGCCGGGAAACACCATAGGTGGTCAGGAGTCGACAAAATTCCGGCGACAGCAGCACCTCTTCCTCCACCCGCCGGGCCGGAGAGGTGTAAAACGCGGCATAGGGCAGCGAGGCGAACGCGGGATCGTTTCGCTCTTCAGTCGAAAATCCGCCCGGATGGAACATCATCTCCAGCGTGGCCTCGGCCGGGGCAGTGTTCGGAACGCTCCGGGCGGCGCGGGCCAGACCGGCTTCCAGGCGGGGCGCGTTCATGGCTCCGCTGCAAAAAGCCCCGATGAAGACCTCCGGCGAGGAGATGCCGCGTTGCTCCAGCAGGGGGCGCAAAGGGGCCGCCCAGGCACGCAGCAGTTTCCGGCGCACCGTGCCCACGACCCGCAAGGCCGGCGGCGCGGGCGGCATATGGCGCGGCTCGACCGGAATACGCACATGGCACACCGGAAAGCTTGCGACAAGTTCCAGCAGAATCGGCCGCAGCGCGGGCAGAATATGCACATGCAGATGTCCGTCGAGGTAGACGGTCCCGCCGTTTTCCTTCCGCCCTGCGGCCTCCCGCACCACGTCGGCCTGGGCCTGCCATTCCCGGGCGATCTGGTCCAACACAGGCATTCGGGAACGCCGCGACGAAAACGTCAGCGCGGTCCAGAGGCTTCCCAGGCTGTGGCGGAAGTTCCCGCGCGCATCGACCAGCAGCGGCACGTTCTCGACCGGGGCGACGCAACGGCCTTCCAGCAGATTCAAATGCACGCCGACCAAAGCGGACCGCCGAGCCAGGCTTCGGGCGGCCTCACGGGCGTGGGGCGCGCCGGCCATGACCGAGGCCCCGTCGAGAGAACCCGCGTCGATACAGCGAAGAATGGCGTCGGTCGCGCCGGGAGAGATGCCGCAGTCATCGGCAAGGGCCAGGCGGCGCATATCAGGAAGGAACACGACCGGAGCCGCGGCGGCGGCCCGCGCCGGCACGCGGCCGGGGACGGGCGGCGCGAATCAGGGGCCGTGATGGTTTGCGGGGATGCGCGCATTCACCCGCCTGAGGGCGGGGCACGGCGACCTCGTCGGTGCGTTCCCCCACAAGGTAACGCGGGCGCAGCTTCACTTCGTGGAAAATCTGCCCCACGTACAGCGACAGCAAGCAGATGGCACCAAGCACGGACGCCCCGGTGATCAGCACCACCAGCACGACCGTGGTAAAGCCGGTCACGGCGGAACCCGTAAACTTGGCCCACAGGGCCTCGCCCCCCACCAGCAGGGCGAAGACGCCGAAGATGGCCCCCAACAGCCAGATCAGCGAAAGGGGTTTGGCCGTATAGGCGCTCAGCGAATCCAAGGCCAGCACCAGTTTGGCGATGAACGACCACTGCGACGTGCCCGTCAGGCGGTCGGCGGGCGTGAACAACACCTCGGCCCGGCGAAAGCCCACCCAGCTGCTCATGCCCCGGAAGAAAACCCGGCGCTCGGGCAGGTTTTTCCAGGCTTCCACAACTTTGCGGTCCAACAGCTTAAAATCACCGGCGTTGCGCAGATCGATGGAAGTCACCCAGGCGAACACCGTGTAAAATGACTCGGCAAGAGCGCGGGAAAGCGCGGATTCCCGCTGCCGTTGCTCTTTGCGCGCCTCAACAAGGTCGGCCTCGCCCCGCCGCCAGATGCCCACCATCTCGGGGATCAGTTCCGGGGGGTGTTGCAAATCGCCGTCAAGGGTGATCACCGCCTGCCCCACGGCCGCCTCGACGCCGGCAACCAGGGCCGCCTCTTTGCCGAAGTTGCGCGAAAGCCGCAGACAGCGCAACACGGGCCGGCAGGCCGCCTCGGCGGCCATGCGCTGCCAGGTGTCGTCGGTGGAGCCGTCGTCAACCAGCACAATTTCATAGGAAAGCCCAAGGGGGGCAAGCACTTCTTCCACTTTATCGAGAAAAACGGAAACCCCCGGCCCCTCGCAGTGCATAGGGCTGACGATGGACAACACCGGGACGTTGAAAGTACTGGGGGAAGCGGGCATGGGAGCGTCCTCGCGGAAAAAAGGCATCGACCGGCCTATGGAGAAACTCGCAGCGTCGGACATTACAGCATTCGCGACCGCACTTCCATTAAAAAATTTGACTCCCGCGCCCGGTATTTCTGCTTCTCTTCTTGCCCGCAACCAGGCGGGATCACCCTCGCGCAACAGCAGTCGAGCCGGCGTCGAACCCAAGGTTTGGCCGCCTTTCATCCACCGCTCCAGCCACACCAAAAGGCCGACCTCTTCGCCGAGCGCCAATACTCCGACGACTTTCGCCGAATCTCAGCCGAGAACAAGATGAGAACGTTATCTCGGCAACGATTTTACGTACCGCTTATTTTGGGCACGGCCGTTGCTCAATCCCCTGTGTCGGCCGCGGGAAACCCCGCGCGCCGGCAATTATTTTGCCCATAGGGCGCAAAGGAGATGCTCACCCAAACCTTTGCCGACTTCGGCCTGCGGCCGAACGTCAGCCTGAACGTGATGGCCCCGAACCAGCGCCTGAGCGGCTTGAGTTCGGTTCTGTTCAAAGAAATCGGCGAATTCCTGACCGCGTACCGGCCCGACGTCGTTCTGGTCCAGGGCGACACAACCACGGTGCAGGTGGCATCGCTGGCTTCGTTTTACGCCTCGATTCCCGTGGGGCACATCGAAGCCGGCCTGCGCACCTGGAACATCACCACGCCTTTCCCCGAAGAGCTGAACCGCCGCGTCACCGGCATGGTCAGCCGCCGGCATTTCGCCCCGACCATCTCGGCCCGGAGAAACCTTCTTCGCGACGCGGTTCCGGATGAACAGATCGTCGTCACCGGCAACACCGTGGTCGACGCCCTGCTGATGACCCTCGAGTCCATCCGCGCCAACCGCCCGGCCCTGCCGGCCCGCGTTGAGGAAGCCATCGCCCGGAAGCGCGACATCATTCTGGTCACCGGGCACCGCCGGGAAAGCTTCGGCCGGGGAAAAAGCCCGGTTCGGCAAAGAGCTCGTGGTCCGGGGCGACGCCGTCTTCGGACCCGGAAGCCGTCTGCGCGGCATTTTGTGCCACGGCGCTTTGCGCCTTGAAGCCGGAACGGCCGTTTCCCGCTGGGCCGACTCCCGCCGGGGTCCGCTGCTGGCCGGGCCGGGGTGCGATTTGGGCCGCAACGCCGTGAGCGGCTCTTTGCTGTCGTTGGAGCGCGGCTGCCGGTTCAACAACCTGTTCGGCGCGCCCATCCAAACCTTTGCGGCCTCGGAAGCGGCTCCGATTCCGGCCGAGGGAAACATTCGGGAAAAAACCCTGGTGGTGACGAGCCTGCAGTTTTCCATCCCGGCCGGTGCGGAACTGCGCAACAACGTGGTGGCCTCGCAGGACCTGAAAATCTGCGCCGGAGCGACGATTCACGGCGACATCAAGGGGTAAGGGGTTGCGCAACGTCGAGTTGGAAGACGGCGTGACGATTCACGGCACCATCGTGGCCGACCGCACCGTGCGCGTGGGGGCGAACTGCCGCATTTTCGGCAACGTTTTCGCCCAGGACGACGTCCACCTCGGCCAAGGCTGCACGGTGGGCGAAGCCGGAAGCGTGAAATCGGTGATCAGCCGCTCCGCCGTCTACTTGGGAGCCGGAACGACGATACACGGGCACATCGCCTGCGAAAAAGGCCAAACGGCCGAGGAATAACCCGCGTGCGCAACATATTTTTCTTCTGCCGCCTGTTGGCGGTTTTATGCCTGTTGGCGCTTGCTTTTTTCTGCCCGCCCGCCTCGGCCGAATCGCTCAAGGGCGAAAACGAAGCCACGGCCGCCGCCCGGCGGGTCGAAGCCGCCCCCCTGCCGGGGGGCGAGACCGCCCAAGCCGAGGCCGCCCCGGCTCCGGAAAAAAAACGCTTCCTGATGGAAGTCTACACCAATCGCGAGTTCATCAGCGATTCTTACGGCAACTGGGATTCCGCCGGGGTCCGACTGACCCGCAACGGCGACGGCAACGCCTGGTATATCGAAGCCAACGGCTACAACCGCAAAAAAGGCGACGGCGCGGCCCCTCAGGTCGTGGGCGGCCTGTATTACGACTGGCCCCCCCCGTTTTTACACCTTCACCAGCGTGTCCACGGGCGGCGACGTCGATTATCTGCCCCGCTTCCGGGCGGACCAGGACTTCAACTTCACGTTCGGCGAGGAAAAACAGCTTGTCTGGGTGCTGGGCGGCTCGTACATCGACTACCACACCGGCAGTTCCGACAACATTTACTCCACCGGCCTGAACTACTACCTGCCCGGCTGGGTGCTGGGCTACCGATTCTTCTACAACATCAGCAACCCCGGCGCGCTCGAATCGACCTCGCATTCCGTGAGCATCGACCAGGGCTACTGGTACAGCTATATGAACACCCAGGTCGTTTCCTGGGGCAACCAGGCCTACATGGCCACCTACCTTGACTCCCCCGAAGCCGTGCGGCGCGATTCCGTTTCCGTTCTTCTGCGCCACCGGCATTGGATTTCGGACGACTGGGCCTCTGGGTGCAGGGCGGGGCCGTCAAGGTGCAGGACTCTTACGACGGCGCGAACCTGGGCACGGGCGTGTTCGTTTATTTCTGAGCAACCATCATGAATACCCCCGACATCGACACCGAACCCGGCGCCGAAGCCGCCGCCTTCGAGCACAGGCCCCCCACCGGCTACCACCGTTCCCATCGCCGGGTGGCGTTAAGCCGGCGGATCATTCTGGGCGGGGCCTCTTTCGCCCTGCTGCACCGTCTGCCCCTGGCCCGGCCGGCCGTGGTGGCGATCAACCTGTTCTTTTTCATGGCGGCCTTTCACGTAGTGCTTTTTTTGCTCATTCCCGGCCACTTCAACAACTCCGCCCTCGGCCTGGCCGAATTTTTCATGGAGATCTCGCTGGTCACCGGACTGACGCTGCCGGTCCTGTTCTGGCTGATCATCTTTCCCCTGCCGGCCGGGACCGTCTGGAAGCTGCTGCATCTGATCGGCTTCGAAACGGTGCCGATCGCCCTCTTCCCGCTCAAGTACGCGGTGTTTCTTCTGTTCTGCGCCAAGGGCACCTATCTTGTCGTTCCGTTCATCGTGTTTTTTCTCTGTTCCCTGCCGGGCATCATTTATATGATTGCGATCTTCTCGCTCATGGTTGCTCGGGTTTCGCGCTCGGCCGCCAAAGACATACGGGTGTGGTTATGGGCATAATCGTCTTTGTTTTACAGGCCTATCTGGCTGTGATGTTTGTGATCGTCACGGCGTACTTCATTCGCCACTATGTCTTCACCCTGAACCGTTTTTTGCCCGGCAAAAAATCTCTTACAACGACATTCTGGACGACGACGCGGTCTCCATTACCGTGCTCGTGCCCATGCACAACGAGGAAAAGGTCGTGGCCGGCTCCTTCGAAGCCCTGCGCCGTTGCGACTACCCCCGCGACCGGTTCGAAGCCATTGCGATCAACGACCATTCCTCGGACAAAACCCGCGAGTTGGTCGACTCCTACATCGAGCGGGCCAAAAACGAACCCGGCGAATGGCCCGCGCTCACGGCCCTGCACCGGTACTCCGGCCCGCGCGGCAAGCAGCACGCCATCAACGACGCCCTGAGGATCGCCAAGGTCGAGATCATTTTGGTTTTCGACGCGGATTACGTTCCCCCCAAAGGCATTCTGCGCAGCCTGAGCATCTGCTTCACCGACCCGCAGGTCGGCGCGGTCACCCTACCCCTGCTCTGATGGATCAGCCTGATCGCCATGCTGTTCCTGCTCTTCCTCGGGCGGCTCAGCCTGATCACCGGGTTGGCGCCCCTTGTGTTCACCATCGTTTACGGCTGCATCGGCAACTTCGCGCCCTTTTACGAGCTGGCCATGGCCGCCATGCTCGACGGCTCGACCGAGCGGGTCCGCCTGCTGCCCCATTTTCTGTATTACTTCGCCTTCAGTTTGTGGTACACCGCCGTAGGCGCCGCGGAAGCCATCGTCGACCGCGTCTCGGGCCGCACCATCGAGTGGAAAAAGACCGAACGTTTTCGCCAGGGGTGATGTTTGGGGGATATCATTCCCGCCGGACGGCTTTTGGATTACAGCCCCAAAGCATCAGCTTGGCGCACTTTTCACCCGGAGTTCGTATGTATTTCATGGATGTGACGCCGGAGCGTCTGGAGACCCTGGCGGACCTGCTCTACCGGTTTTATGAAGAAGAAACCGATCTGCCCGGCTTTGACCGCGAAGAAGCGGGACGACGGGCGGCCAAGCTGCTCACTCTGTCACCCAGCCCGGTCAGGCCGTTGCTTCTGCGCGACAACGGGAACATCATCGGCTACATGCTGATCGTTTTATACTACTCGAACGAGTACAACGGGTTCATCGCCATGCTCGACGAATTCTTCATCCTGCCTGAGCATCGTGGGCGCGGCTTTGGCGGCGCGGCCCTCAAATTGCTCAAAGACTGGGTCGTGGAACGCGGCCTGCGCGGCCTGACCCTCGAAATCGTGGGCAAAGAACCGCCTGCCCGGCGGCTGTACGAACGCCACGGGTTCACCCTGCCGGAACGCAAAACCATGAGCTGGTTTCCGGAGTGATGTTTTTCTTCTTGAGGCGGCGCGGTTGGGCAATGCCGAAAGCCGAGGCCCGAAATCCCGAGCCCCTGCACTTCCATTGTCGGCAAATCCGTGCGAAGCGCGGGCTTGCCGACATATGAGGGGGCCTGGGGGGAATCATTCCCCCCAGACATTTCATAGGAGCCTAGCCCAAAGCTTTGCGGTGCGCCTCGGCCGATTCTTCCGAAAAACAGACAAAGCGCACGTCCTCGATTTCCGGGTGTTGCCCCAAAAATTCCCGCACGGTGGCCACGGCGACGGCGGCCGCGCCATCCTTGGGAAAACGGTACACCCCCGTGGAAATTGCCGGAAAGGCCACGCTTTTGGCCCCCACGCGCACGGCTTCCCGCAGCGAGTTACGATAGGCCGAGGCCAGAAGCTCCGGCTCGCCGTGGGCTCCGTCGCGCCAGACTGGTCCCACGGTATGAATGACGAAACGCGCGGGCAGGTTGAAACCCGGCGTGGTTTTGGCCTCGCCCGTGCGGCAGCCGTGCAAAAGGCGGCAGGCGTGCAGCAACTCCGGCCCGGCGGCCCGATGAATGGCCCCGTCGACCCCACCGCCGCCAAGCAGGCTTGTGTTCGCCGCATTGACCACGGCGTCCACCCGCTCTTTGGTGATATCGCCCACGACGATATGCATGCGTTCCATATGCGTTCTCCTCTGCCGGAGTATAGCCCGGAACGTGGTGAAAGACAAAAAGCGACCTTGGGCGGAACCCGCCAACCGCCCGGCTCTTTTACGCTTTGCCGTTTTTCTCACGCCCCGCCACTGGACGCGCGGTTTTTTTTCAGGTATGCAAGATCTCTTCGTTATGACGATACGGAACACCCAACGGCCGGCGGACTCTGAAGCGGTCCGCGAGACACGGCACTCCCTTCCCCAGCAGCATGGGGTGTTGGTGGTGTATAAGCCCAAAGGGCCGACCTCCACCGCCTGCATTTCCCGGATCAAACGGATTTTGGGGCAGAAAAAAATCGGCCACGCGGGAACCTTGGACCCTATGGCGCAGGGTGTTCTGCCCGTTCTTCTGGGAGAGGGCACCAAGCTTTCCAACTACCTGCTGGAAGACGGAGAGAAAATTTATTCCGGGGTCATCAGGCTCGGCAGAATCACCGACACCTGGGACGCCGAAGGCCAAACGCTCGAAGAGCGCAACGCCTCGCACGTCGACCCGGAAGCCGTGGCCGAAGCCATGCGGGAACTGGTGGGCACCTACGAACAGGAAGTGCCCGCGTATTCCGCCGCCAAGCATGAGGGAAAACCCTTGTATGCTCTGGCCCGCAAGGGGCTGGAAACCCCGGTCAAAAAGAAAGTGATCACGATTTCACGCGGTCAGGCCGAATTGGTCGGCCCGGCGCGTGTTTTCTTCCGGGTGACATGCTCGTCCGGCACCTACATACGGTCCCTGGCCCACAGCTTGGGGAGCCGCTTAGGGTGCGGAGCCTGTCTTGAAGAACTGACCCGGGAGCGCAGCCGCCCATTCGGACTGGAACATGCCCACGAGCTTGAGGCTGTTTTGACCGAGCCGGAACGGTTTGCCGACAAGGTGCTGGGCATTGCCGAAGCCCTGCCCCATTGGCCCACGCTGCGGGTTTCCGCCGCCGAGGCCGCCGGGGTACGCAACGGCCATCCTGTACCTTTCGATTCCGAAGCGGGAATCCCCCTTGCCGAAGGCATGCGGATTCTGCTTCTGGAAGAGGACGGCAAACCCCTGGCCCTGGCCCAAAGCGTCCTTTCGCCCCAGGGGCCTGCCTGGACCATCTTGCGGGGGTTGTGGCACACGGAGCCGTAAGGCTTCCAACCATCGGAGGATAGAGCTGTGGTTATGAACGCGCAAGACAAGAAAACGGTTATCGACGAGTACGCCAAGCATGAAGGCGATACCGGCTCCCCGGAAGTGCAGGTTGCCCTTCTGACGGCCCGGATCAACCAACTGACCGGGCACTTCAAGGACCACAAGAAAGACTTCCACTCCCGCCAGGGTCTGCTGAAGCTTGTGGGCCGTCGTCGGAACCTTTTGAACTATCTTCGCAAAACCGACGTGCAACGGTACCGGGCGATCATCGAACGCCTCGGCCTGCGCAAGTAGTAAAGGGCGTCTTTTCCCTTTTTGGCGGCGTTGGCGTGTATTTTCGTTCCGGGGGCAGGGCCAGAGAGTCCGGCCCCCATCACGAAAATGCACGCCGCCTGTCCAAAAAAGAAACTTCACTCCTTACCGGGTCCTGGTTCTTCTCTTTAATTAAGAGAAAAATATTCTCCTTAAACGCCGTAAGGCGGCCGCCCGCAGGGCGCATTCCCTCACGGACGTGAGGGAGCCGCGTAGCGGAGCGGCGGGGATGCGGTAGAGACAAATCACCAAGGCACGGAGCCGGGGACCGCGTTCCCCGGTGTCCGAAGCGCCGGGCACACCCCTCCGGCGCGACAGCGAGTGCCGCACAGGATGTGCGGCCGAGCGTCATCTAAAAATGTAAGGGGGGTCCGGGCAAAAGAGGCGCAGTGTGCTTCGTTTCCCCGGAATCCCCTTCGAGACAAGGAGATTCATGATGGGAGTTTTCCCCTGCACACGTCTTACCGCCACTGTCGGCGGCAAAGAAATTCTCTTGGAAACCGGCCGCATGGCCAATCAGGCCGATGGGTCCGTGTGGATCCAGTGCGGCGGCACCGTGGTGCTGGTTACGGCCTGCACCCAGCCCATTGAGCGGGACCTCGGCTTTTTCCCGCTGACCGTCGAGTATTCCGAAAAAATGTACGCCGCCGGGCGCATTCCCGGCAGCTTCTTCCGGCGGGAAATCGGCCGGCCCTCCGAGCGTGAGACCCTGGTCTCCCGCCTCATCGACCGGCCCATGCGCCCGCTCTTCCCCAAGGGTTTTCGTGACGAGGTCCAAATTCTGGCCTCGGTCATTTCCTCGGACCAGGAAAACGATTCCGACGTTCTGGCCGTGACCGGCGCTTCGGTCGCCCTGACCCTGTCCTCCATCCCGTTCCTCGGCCCGGTGGCCGGGGCGCGCATCGGCCGGGTCAACGGCGCGTTCATCCTCAACCCGACGGTTGCGGAACTGAAAGACAGCGACCTGAACTTCGTCATCGCCGCCTCGCGCGAGGCCGTGGTCATGGTGGAAGGCGAAGCCCGCTTCGTGCCCGAAGCCGTGGTGGCCGAAGCCCTGGCCTGGGCTCACAAAGAGATTCAGCCGCTTATCGCCATTCAGGAAGAACTGGCCAAGCAGGTCGGCAAAGCCAAACTGCCGCTGAAAGAACTGCCCGATACCTCGGCGCTCAAAGATTTCCTGCAGAAAGCCGTGGGCGAGGATATGGCCCAAGCCCTGCGCGTTCCGCAAAAAATGCTGCGCAAAGACGCCAAAAAGGCCGTCAAGGCCAAGGCAGTGGAAGCCCTTACGGCCGAAGGTTCACCCTTTGCCGAAGACGCCTCCGCTCTGAGCCTGCTCGGCGAAGTGCTCGGCGACATGGAAAAAACCATTGTGCGCCGGCGGATTAAAGACGAAGGCACCCGGATCGACGGCCGCGACACCAAAACCGTGCGCCCCATCACCATCGAACCCGGCATGCTGCCGCGCGCCCACGGCTCGGCCCTGTTCGCCCGGGGTGAGACCAAATCCCTCGTGGTGACCACCTTGGGCAGCTCCACGGATGAGCAGCGCATGGATTCCCTGCTTGGCGACGTGACCAAAAAATTCATGCTGCACTATAACTTCGCCCCATTCTCCGTGGGCGAGGTCAAAATGGTCCGGGTTTCCCGCCGCGAAGTCGGCCACGGCGCCCTGGCCGAAAAGGCCCTGCGGCCGGTTCTGCCCCAGGGCGACTCCTTCCCCTTCACCATCCGGGTGGTGTCCGAGACCCTGGAATCCAATGGTTCTTCGAGCATGGCCGCGGTCTGCGGCGGTTGCCTTTCGATGATGGACGCGGGCGTGCCCATTTCGGCCCCGGTGGCGGGCATCGCCATGGGTCTGATTAAAGAAGGCGACGACTTCATCGTGCTCACTGACATCCTCGGCGATGAAGACGCCCTCGGCGACATGGACTTCAAGATTGCCGGAACGGCCGAAGGCCTGACCGCCGTCCAGATGGACATCAAGGTCGCGGGCATTTCCACGGAAATCATGTCCCGCGCTCTGGCTCAAGCCAAGGAAGCCCGCCTGCATATTCTCGGCGAAATGGCCAAGGCCCTGCCCGCGCCGCGCGCCGAGCTTTCCAAGTACGCCCCGCAGCACACCGAAGTCGAAGTGAACCCCGACGTGATTCGTCTGATCATCGGCCCCGGCGGCAAGAACATCAAAGCCATCACGGCCGAGACCGGCGCCTCCGTCGACATCGACGACTCCGGCAAGGTGGCCATCTTCGCCCCCACCCTCGAAGCCATGGAAAAAGCCAAGGAACTGGTCCTGGCCTTTGACCAGCGGGCCGAACTGGGCAAGAACTACGAAGACGCCAAGGTCGTCAAGGTGCTGGAAATCGGCTGCATCGTCGAACTGTGCCCGAACCTGGAAGCCCTGGTTCACGTCTCGCAGCTCGACACCAGCCGGGTGGAAAACGTGGCCGACTTCTGCAAGCTCGGCGACAAGATGACCGTCAAAGTCATTGAAATCAACGGCGACCGGGTGCGGGCCTCGCGCAAGGTCGTGCTTCAGGAAGCCGAAGGCATCGCCTGGAATCCGGAAGACACCGCCCGCCCGCCCCGCCGCGAACGCAGCGACCGGGGTGATCGTGGGGATCGCGGCGACCGTGGCCGCGACAGAGGCAGAAGATAAACGACTGAACGTTTCGTCATCCAAATAAAGACGGTCGGAATATCGGTTATGCCGGTATTCCGACCGTCGGCTTTTGGCGCTCCGAAATTTTCGACGGATTCACAAACTGCGCAAAAAAAGTCGAGCGGATTTTCCTTAAAAGCTTCAGGCTGCCTCCATGAACACGCCCTCTTCGTCCTATCAGGAACGCATCACCCGAGTGTTGCTCCACATTGAAAGCCGCATGGACGACCCGCCCGGCCTGGAAGAACTGGCCCGCATCGCCTACTTTTCCCCCTTCCATTTTCATCGCATTTTCAGGGCGATGACGGGGGAAAGCGTCGCGGCCTATGTCAGACGCCTGCAACTGGAGCGGGCGGCCCAGCGGCTCTCGTACTCGCGGCAATCGGTGACCGACATCGCTCTGGCCGCCGGCTACGACAGTGTGGACGCTTTTACCCGGGCGTTTCGTTCCTGCTTCGGGGCGTCGCCTTCCGACTACCGGAAGGCGGGCGGTTCCGCGCTCGAAGCCCGTATTCGAAGCGGCGGAACGGAAATATTCTATCACCGTAACCCGGAGGTTGCCCACGTGAACGTGCAGATCAAGAAGTTTTCCCCCATAACCGTCGCGGCCATGCGCCACACCGGTCCTTACGCGGACTGCGGCCCGAGCTGGGAGAGGTTTATGGAAACGCTGGCGGCCGGCGGCATCGACCCCGCTCAATTCCGGAGCGCCTACAGCATTTGCCACGACGACCCGGACGTCACTCCGCCCCACAAGTGCCGCATGGAGCTCTGCGTTCCCCTGCCCGCCGGCCTGACCGCCGAGTCGCCGGAGATTGCAAAGCTTGTCGGCGGCACGGAAGTGTACCTGCGCACCTTGGGCGGCGATGAAGACTATGCCGCCGTTTTAATCAAAGGCCCCTATGAACTGCTGCACCCGGCCTATCGTTCGCTGTACGGTGAATGGCTGCCGCAAAGCGGCCGCGAACCGGATCAATCCCCCGGCTTTGAAGCCTACCTCAACTGCCCCGAGACAACCGCGCCCGAAGATCTCCTGACCGAGATCTATATTCCTTTGAAGGCGGTTTGATTCGTCATCACAGCGGCGGCACACAGCAAAATAAAAATCCCCCGGCATAGCCGGGGGTATTTCTTGTATGTAGAAAACCTCCCGCTAGGCGGGAGGTTTTCTACATACAAAATGAACGGAACCATGGCATTTGCCGTGGTTCTGTTTTCCCTCTATGATTTTGAGCTTCCCCGACTGCCTTGAACTACAAAGGTGGACGAGGAATTTGCACGAATTTCCGCGTGGCGATATCATAGGCAAAATATTCCTTCGCCTCCCCTTCATCACTGCACAGCACGGGCGTGCAATACCTGCCCATGCGAACAATCCGCAACAACGGCGTTTTTGCAATGCCGACCTTCATCACCTGCTGAAACGAGGGGGTTTCGGCAAAGCCGATTCGGGAATCGGAAGAAAGGTACACATATAATCGCAAGGATATTTTGCCGTCAAAAAGAGCGGATGCCAGTTGCTCTGTTGTAACCGCGCCGTGGGAAACATCGCACAGCACAAGATCCGTTCGACCGTCGCCATCCAGATCGAGCCCATTCAACCGATCAAAAAACCACCCTTTGCGCTTTACCCGAAAAGCCGGTTCCGAAGGAAACTCCCCCTTTTCCGGGTCAAATGGATAAACCGAGAGGGTGCTCAAGGCCTTGGTGTTGAGTAGTCCGAATTCGGAAGTTTCCACCTGAATATGGTCCAAAAAGCCATCCCCGTTCATATCGGCGTATCTTCCCATGCCCAGGCCTCCACCGGGAGCGGAGAACATCATTCCCGGCGAATCGGCGAATACGCCCGGACCGGTTCCCGGAAAGACGAGATGGCGAGGTCCCTTCGGAGCATCCGCCTCATACCGCACGATATCAGGCAGGCCGTCCCGGTTGAAATCCATTTCAACAATCTCGTGGCGCAGGCCCGTTGCGGAAACACGCTGCAGATGAAATCCGCCGCCTTCCGCTCTGTAGAGCCTTTCCCGCTCGGCCGGAACATGGGCAAAGCTCATATCCTCCCAGACGCCGCCGGAACGCCCGGCCGTCGTCGTGCGATACTCGGACAAATCCTCCAGGGAGGCTCCGTCCGCGTAGGACGCGATAAAAATCGGCAAAAGGACGCCGCAAAAAAACAGGCTCGGACTTTTCATCGCAGCCCCCCCGTCGTACCGTACAGCGTGCCCTCGCGGGTGAGCCAAAACAGCTTGTCGCCCACCGGGCCGAGGTATTCCGCACTTGAGGGAATCGGGACGGTCTGGACTCTGCCGACGCCGAGCGCATCCGGTCCGATTATAATCTCCACCACCTCACACGCTTGGGGACTTTGCCGATACACCAACCAAGCTCCAGCCTCGGTCTTTCCGGCATGCAGAAAAAAATCGGGCACCACCGTCGCGCTCAAAAATCCCTGGATCAGAATGCGATGCGGCAATACCGCATACTGCGCCCCCCCGCCCTGTCCGGGGCGGAAAAAACGCAGGCGGAACTCCAGCTCCTCCCGAGCGACAAAATTCAAAAACGGCTCTTTCGCGCCGGGGACGAGAGTCGACTCAAGCACCGGAAACCTCAACGGCACAGGCAAGGCCGTGTCGTATCCGGACAGAGTCGGACAATACACCGAAGACCACGACGCCGGCACCCCTCCGCCGGGCTCAAGATCGACCAGCCGCATGGAGACGCGGGGCAGCAACCGGCCGGCCCGCATGGGCGGAACCATTTCCGCCGCGAACAGCCGGGGCGACGCGCCGGGCTGAAGATGCAGCCTGAAAGAAGACGCCGCGCCGGTATTGCCTTTGGGCAGAGAATACGCCCACGGTTCCAAAGCTCCGCCGCTTCCCAGTCGAAACACCCGCGCATCCGTTTTGCCGTTCGTTCGGGTTTGCACGATAAGCAGCGGGCCGTTGGAGTCCGCTTCCACTTGGACATCAAGAAAATGTTCATTGCCCGCCGTATGCACCGCGATGCCGGAGGAACACCCCGCCTCCATCTTGACGGGATGCGCGGCCGGAAGCGGGATAGACGGGTTTTCGTCGTATTGCAACCCATACTCGGTCCGACGTATTTTCCCGTCCGCGATGCGCACCCATGAAAGGCGCGTTCCGGCGAGAACGAACACGTCGTCGTTCCCGTCCTTGTCGGCATCAAGCACTATGGTCGAGAGGCCCGAGCCGTCCTCTGGGGAAAACCGGAAATTCCCGCGCGAAGCACCGGTCCGAGCGGCATACAAGCTAAATGCCAAGCCCTGCCGCACGCACAGAAGTGGTTCCTTTCCGCCGCGCAGCGCATACACCATGTCCGCATTCGCCGCCGGTACCCGGTACAACAGAAGGGGAATTTCGGCGTTCACATCGTAAACGGCGAGATCTTTTCCATTCGCCAGAGCCAGCAGCCCTTCCTCGCGAAACGCCGCCACGGCCGAGAGGCGCCCTTCGATACCCAGCGGAAATTCCGCGGAAGCGTCCCGAGTTGTTCCCGTGACAAGCCCCAAAAGCATCAAACAAAAGACAACACGCACGGTCCACCACCTAGGGTCAGCCCCCATTAATTTAAATTGGGGCTCAAATAAGACTGCAAAGGGCATCCCCTTTCAGACCTCGCGATGTGGTAAGCTTGGTACCCTTTCATGCCGAGCGACACCAACCACCGGCAGGGGAAATGGGCCAGA
>JAVBMX010000119.1:0-23015 GCA_031551885.1 Desulfovibrio sp. | reverse complement strand
CGCGGCGCCCCACCTCCCCGCGGGGGGTGTGTCTCCCGCGCGCCGCCCCCCCCCCCCGCCCCCACGCCCGGGGGCCTGGGGGCGCCCCCCGCCAGTGGGGGGCAGGGGGATTCAATCCCCCGCTGGGGGAGTTTGAGGGGGGAACCCCTCAAGACGCGCCCCGTATTCACCCTCATCATGCCAAAGGAGCTCTCCCGTGCTGACCACCAATGAAATTCGCCGGCGTTTTTTGGCGTACTTCAAAGAAAACGGTCACGAAGTCGTGCGTTCGTCGTCTCTGGTGCCCAAGGACGACCCCTCGCTGTTGTTCACCAACTCCGGCATGGTGCAGTTCAAGAAAATTTTTCAGGGCCTGGAAAAGCGGGCCTACAGCCGAGCCACTACGGCCCAGAAATGCCTGCGCGTGGGCGGCAAGCACAACGACCTGGAAAATGTGGGCCGCACCGCGCGGCACCACACCTTTTTCGAAATGCTCGGCAACTTTTCGTTCGGCGACTACTTTAAGGAAGACGCCATCAAGTTCGCCTGGCACTTTCTGACCAAAGAGTTGAAGCTGCCCGAAGACAAACTCTACGCCACCATCTTTCTGGACGACGATGAGGCCGAAAAACTCTGGCTGGCCCATACCTCCATTCCCAAAGAGCGGATCATCCGCATGGGCGAGAAGGACAACTTTTGGCGCATGGGCGACACCGGCCCTTGCGGCCCCTGCTCGGAGATCCTGATCGACCAGGGCGAGCACATGACCTGCGGATCCAACTGCGGCATCGGCAAATGCGATTGCGACCGCTTCCTGGAAATCTGGAACCTTGTGTTCATGCAGTTCAACGAGACCGCGCCGGGCAAGCGCGAGCCCCTGCCCAAGCCGAGCATCGACACGGGCATGGGCCTGGAGCGGGTTTCGGCCGTGTGCCAGGGGGTGTATTCGAACTTTGACTGCGACCTGTTCAAGCAGATCATCTCCCACGCGGCGGATCTGGCCGGAGTGACATACAGCCACAGCGCGCCGGACACCAACGACGTGGACACGGCCCTGCGGGTCGTTGCCGACCACAGCCGGTCCATCGCCTTCATGATCGCGGACGGGATCATGCCCTCCAACGAAGGGCGCGGCTACGTGCTGCGCCGTTTGATCCGCCGGGCCTATCGCTTCGGCCGGCTCATCGGCATGCCCAAAGTCTTTTTGTGCCAGACGGCCGACAACGTGGTCGACCAGATGGGCGAAGACTTTCCCGAGCTGTTTGCGGGCCGGGACTTCATGATCCGGGTGATCCGGGAAGAAGAGGAGCGCTTCGACAAAACCCTCGACAAGGGTCTTTCCCTTCTGGAAGAGGAAATCGTCGGTCTGGAGAAGGCCGGGAAAAACCAACTGCTTGGGGCCGTGGCCTTCCAGCTGTACGATACCTACGGCTTCCCCCGGGACATCATCAACGACGTGGCCGAAAAACGCGGGATCGGCGTGGATGAGGAAGGCTTCAACGCGCATATGGGCGAGCAGAAAAAGCGGGCCAAGGCGGCCTGGAAAGGCTCGGGCGAGACCGATTTGGCCACCCGGTTCGCGGCCTTGCTGGAAGACGGCCTGCGCTCGACGTTTACCGGGTACGACAACCTTTCGGCCTCGTCGCGGATCATCGCCCTGTTGGACGCCGAAGGTGGAGCCGTGGCCTCGTTGCCCAAGGGGGCCAAAGGCTTTGCCGTAACAGGGGCGACGCCGTTCTACGGCGCCTCGGGCGGTCAGGTGGGCGACACCGGCCGAATTCACGCTCCTCTGGGGGATGCGTCGGTCGTTGATACCCTCAAGCCCTCGGCCGAGCTGACCGTGCATCAGATTGAGGTCCAGAGCGGCGAAATTCTGCTTGATTCCGAAGTGGAGCTGACCGTGGAGGAGGGCACCCGCCTGTCTTCGGCCCGCAACCACACCTCTACCCACCTGCTGCATGCGGCTTTGCAGGCCGTGCTCGGCGAACACGCCCGCCAGGCGGGTTCCCTGGTGGCCCCGGACAGGCTGCGCTTCGACTTCCACCACTTTACGGCCATGACCCCGGAGGAACTGGCCGAGGTCGAACGCCGGGTCAACGCCGCGATTATGGCCGACCGGCCCTTGTCGGTGGCGCACATGGGCTACGACGAAGCCGTCGCCGGCGGGGCCATGGCCCTGTTCGGGGAAAAATATGCGGACACCGTGCGGGTGGTGCGTATTGAGGAAGAATCCACGGAGCTTTGCGGCGGCACGCATCTTGAGCGCACCGGGCAGGCCGGGGCCTTCGCGATTGTGTCCGAATCCGGCGTGGCCGCCGGGATTCGGCGCATCGAGGCCGTGACCGGCTGGAACGCTTTGGGGTTGTTCAATGCGCAGCGGCGCGAATTGGCCGAACTGTACGGCCTGACCAAGAGCCGGCCCGGCGAGCTGGGCGAGCGGGTTGCCGCCCTGCAGGAAGAAACGCGTTCACTGCGCAAAGAGCTGAACCGCGCGGCCGTCGCGGCCTCGGGCGAGACCGGGGCGGATCTGGCCGCCAAGGCGGAAAGTGTTGCCGGCGTCTCGGTGGTCTGCGCCAAAACCGGAGCGCCGAACATGAAGGCCCTGCGCGACTTGGCCGACGACGTGCGCTCGCGTCTGGCCTCCGGCGTCTTGTGCCTGACGGCCGAAGAGGACGGCAAAGTGCATATGATCGTGGCTGTTTCCAAAGACCTGCACGGCCGGTTCACAGCTCCGGATTTGATCAAGATCGCGGCCGCGCCCGTGGGCGGCTCCGGCGGCGGCCGGCCGGATCTGGCCCAGGCCGGCGGCACGGAACCCAAAGGGGTGGAAGACGCTTTTGCGGCTTTGCGCCGGCGCATTGCGGGATAAAGATTTTTTTCACATGCGATTCTTGGTCTGGCCGCCGGGGGGTATCCTCGGCGGCCTCTTTTTTTTTCATTCCGGTATGTTTTCCTCTAAAGTTGAGTAAATTGGGGAGCCTTGACATTTTGTCGATGTGCGGTATTCAAAGAGTCGATATTATATCTGCAACTAACCGTGCTTGCGGTTCTGGAGCCTGGCGGGCGCAACGCGCCGAATTCCCGGCCGGCGAGAACGCTCCACGCGTTTTTTGTCGCCCTTGTCTGCCGAGATCTCCGGGGGGAGATTTCCACCGTTCCAGAGGGGCCCTCCACCGTCGAAAAACGCGGCAACCAAACTACAGAAGGCCGAAGTCGTATGGCAAACACTGAGAGTTCCCAGCCCATAGGCGAGATACCGGTGCGAAGCACCGTGCCGCTCAAAATTTTCTTTATTTTCCTTAGTCTTGCTTGGACGTTGGTCCTCTTTGCCTCGCTCTGGTACAACCTGCGCCAGGTGGAGGAGCATGCTCTGGATTCCGCCCGCATCCAGGCCAGAACCGCGTTTGAAAAAGACGTCATGTACCGCCGTTGGAATTCCCGGATGGGCGGCGTCTTCGTTTTTGTCTCAGACAGCACGCGGCCCAACCCCTACCTGAAAAATCCCGGGCGCGATCTTTCTCTCCCCGACGGCCGGATGCTGACCAAAATCAATCCGGCCTTTATGACCAGATTGGTCCACGAACTGGGCGCTTCGCAGTCGGGCGTGCTCGGCCACATCACCAGCACAAACCCCATCCGCCCCGGCAACGAGCCGGACAACTGGGAGCGCACCGCCCTGTCGCAGATCGAGCGGCGTGAATCGACCGAAGTGTCGGCGCTGCAGAACATCGGCGACAAAGAATTCATGCGTTTCATCAAGGGCCTGGATACCGAGCCGAGCTGTGTTCCCTGCCACCCCAACTATACGGTGGGCGAGGTTCGCGGCGGCATCAGCGTTTCCGTGCCCATGGAACCGTTCCGGATTACGGCGGCTGCTTCCACCCGCACCCTTTTCGGCTCGCACCTTGGTATTTGGCTGCTGGGCCTGTTCGGTATGACCTTCGCCATGAAGCGGCTCGCCGGCGGTCTGCGGGAGCGTGACGAAGCCGAAGGCTCGTTGCGCAAACTGACCTCCGAGTTGGAAGACCGCGTGCGCCAGCGCACCGAGTCGCTCAACCGGCGCAAGGGCGAACTTCAGGCCATCGTGGAGAACGCCGGCCTGGGCATCTTCCTGAAAGACGAGGACGGGGCCTACGTCACCGTGAACGCGGACTTTGCCGGAATGCTCGGCAAGACGCCGGATCAGGTGGTGGGGCGGAGCGACTACGAATTGCTCGACGAAACCACCCGTACGAACCTGCATGCCCATGAGCAGCTGGTGCTGGCGGAAAGCAAGGGCCTGGAACTGAAACACGCCTTTACCGGCGTGGGCGGAGCCGCTTACAGCTGCTTCAGCTTCCCCGTTCCGGAAGGCGACAGGCTGGTGGGCGTCGGCGGCATCGTTGTCGACATGACCGACCGCGATCAGGTTGAACGCGTTCTGCGCGAGGCCAAAGATGCGGCCGAGCAGGCCAGCCGCGCCAAGAGCGACTTCCTGGCCAACATGAGCCATGAAATCCGGACTCCGCTGAACGGAGTCATCGGCATGGCGGATCTGCTGCTGCGCACCCGCCTGACCCAGGACCAGGCCTCCATGGCCGCGGCCATCAAGACCGGTGGCGACAGCCTGCTGGCGGTGCTCAACGACGTGTTGGACATCTCCAAGATCGAGGCCGGCAAGCTCGCCCTCGAATCCACGCCGTTCCTGCTGCGCGATGTGCTCTTTGACGCCATCAAGGGCCTGACGCCCATCGCCAACCAAAAGAACCTCGAACTGATCCTGCACGTCTCGCCCCAGGTGCCGAGCCAGGTGGTGGGCGACTCCATGCGTCTGCGCCAAATCGTCATGAACCTGGCCAGCAACGCCCTGAAGTTCACCGAACGCGGCGAAGTGGTGCTGACTGTTCTGCCCATTTCCCGCAGCGATTCGTTCGTGCGGGTGCGCTTCTCGGTGACGGACACGGGCATCGGCATTCCGCAGGACAAGCAGGCCCGCATTTTCAACGCCTTTGAGCAGGCCGACACCTCGACCACCCGCCGTTACGGCGGCACGGGCCTGGGTCTGGCCATCTGCACGCGGCTGCTGCGGATGATGCATTCCAGGCTGGAACTGGAAAGCCACGAAGGCATGGGGTCGAGCTTCTGGTTCGAACTCGAGTTCCCCATCGACACCGGCGCGCCGCCGTTGAAGCCGCTGGTCAGCGTCGAGGCCATCAAGGGCCGCCACGTGCTGATCGTGGACGACAACGAAACCAACCTGCGTATTCTCGACGAAACGCTGGGCAGTTGGGGTATCGACGCCCACCGGAGCATGTCCGTGGACGAGGCCCTGGCTTTGGCCCGGGTCGCGGCGGGCTCTTCACGGCCGTTCTCGCTCATTCTGACCGACCTGCAAATGCCGGACAAAGACGGCGTCGATCTGCTGCGGGCCGTGCGGGGCGATATGAAACTCGCCCATCTGCCGGTCATTCTGCTCAGTTCCGGCAACCTGCCCACCGAACTCATGGGTGAAAGCGGCAAGCCCGGATTCTTCTCGGCCGTGCTCGACAAGCCCGTACGGCCGGAAGTCCTCATGCGGGCCGTCGCCGCAGCCCTGAACATCTGGGAAAGCTACGACGCCCAAGAGATCGAACGCGCCGCCGAGCAGGAAGAAAAGAACGCCGGCGCGCAGGGGATGAAGGTGCTCTTGGCCGAAGACATGGAAATGAACCAGCTGGTGGCCACGCGCATGCTCAAGGAGCTGGGGCACGAGGTCACGGTGGTGTCCAACGGCGAGCTGGCTTTGAACGCCGTGCGGACCCAGGCCTACGATCTGGTCTTCATGGATATTCAAATGCCCGTCATGGACGGCGTGCAGGCCGTGCGGGCCATTCGGGATCTGGAAAGCCAGGGCGTTCTCGAAAGGAAAATCCCGATTATCGCCATGACGGCGAACGCGCTGAAGGGCGACAGGGAAAAATACCTGTCCGAGGGAATGGACGGTTACATCGCCAAGCCGATCATTCTGGGCGCGTTGCGGGCCGTCATCGCCGAGGTGATGCCGGCGGTGGAGGCCACCCCGGCCGCCGTTGATGCCGCCCCGCCGGCACTTGATGTGGCCCTTGCGCCTTCCGCGCCGGCTCCGGTCGCCGCTCCCGCGGTTGAGCCCCGGATGCCTGAAGAAGCCTACGCACCGTTCGACGCGCCCGTCGGCACCGCGGCCGAAGTCGCCCCGCAGCTCGAGCCTTTGTCGGCGCCCGAAGTTGTAGAGGGAGCGGTCTGCTACGAGGAATCCTCGGCGATCGACCGCGAAATACTCGACCGAAGCTTCGCGGGCAATGAGGACTTCATCCGGGAAAGCATCCGGCTGTACCTGCGCGACGCCCCGAACCTGATGCGTGAAGTGGCGGAAGCCGTGGAACGCAAGGACGGCGCCGGCTTGGCCGTGGCCGCGCATGCCCTCAAGGGTATTACCGGCTACTTCACCAAGTCCGGGGTCTACGAATCGGCCCTTGCTCTGGAGGAACTCGGCCGAAGCGGGCTGACCAGAGAAAATCAAGCCGCCGCGGATGTGCTGCTTGGGGCTCTGAGCGTCGGCGTGGACTGCCTGTTTACGGAAATGCGGGAGTATATGAAGAAAAATAGTTTTTAGACAAAAATTCACGCTGACCGGTTGAAAGCCGGAGGCGGACGGCATATATTCCTATGGCCGCTGCCTCCGGCTATACTGTGAAGGCGCGATTTTCAAGGTATCACGAGGGGGTTTCCGCCGGCCGCAAGGCCGGCGGTTCCACCGGAGTGGGGAGCATATGCACATTTTGTTCGCGGAAGATCAGGAAACAGCCCGTTACTTCCTTGCCTCGCATCTGCGGGCCATGGGCCATACGGTCACGGAAGCGGCCAACGGGCAGGAGGCGTTGAACAGCCTCACCGTCAACCTGTTCGCTCCCGACACCGAAGAAATAGGCATGTTGATCACCGACTGGGACATGCCGATCATGAACGGCGTAGACCTGGCCAAACGAGCCAGAGCTCTGCGTGAAGCGCAGTATCTGTATATCATTCTGCTGACGGGTAAAGGCGATTTTTCCGACCGGCTGCACGGGTTTGCCGAAGGCGGCGTTGACGACTACGTGGTCAAGCCCTTTGAGCTTGACGAGTTGAAGCTGCGCATCCAGGTAGGCATCCGCGTTATTGAGGCGGAACGGTCTTTGCGCGAATACACCCAAGGCCTGGAACGCATTGTGCGTTCCCAGACTCAGGCGATTCGCGACACCCAGGCGGAAATCATATCCCGCCTTTTCAATGCGCTGTTGTCGCGCCACGCCGAAACCGGCAGCCATGTGCGCCGCATTGGGATCATGAGCGCGTTCCTGGCCGAGAAGCTCGGCTGGAACACCAATCAGGTGGACATCATCCGGGCGGCCGCGCCTCTGCACGACGTGGGCAAGATCGGCATCTCCGACGCCATATTGCTCAAGCCCGGTCCGCTGACCGCCGACGAACGGCTGATCATTCAGCAGCACACCAGCATCGGCGGCAAGATTCTTTCCAATTCGAAGAGCCTGCTTATCCAGATGGCCGAGCGCATCGCCCTCTGGCATCATGAAAACTGGGACGGTTCGGGGTATCCCCACCGGCTGGCCGGTGAAGACATCCCCATGGAAGCGCGCATCGTCGCCCTGGTCGACGTCTACGACGCCTTGCGTTCCGATCGCGTCTACCGGCGCGGCCTGGATGAGGACGCTGTGCTCGACATCCTCGGGCGCGGACGCGGCACCAAGTTCCAGCCGGAACTGTTCGACCTGTTTGTTAAATACCTGCCCGCCATCCAAAGCCTCCTGCACGCCGGAGAGGAAATGGACCTGGCTCCGCTGCTGCTGGAAGCATAGCTGTTGAGGGCGCAAACAGGGCTGCCAAGGTCGGCCGGTTGGTCCTCCCGCGATGTGAAAAATGTTTTCTTTGGGTCCGCGAGCGGCACCCAAACCCCCGGCAGGGGATTGAGCCAGGACTACCCAAAGTCAACCGGCCTTCGCCGCTTCCGTGACGTGAAAAGGTTGCCTTACAACAACGCGGGCGGCGTCTGCACCCCCCGATTGTGGAACACCCCGCGTACGCGGGGTGTTCCACATTGAGGAGACACGAGGAACATCCCCGGCGGAGTTTGATGCCGCCCTTGGCGTTAAGGAAGTCGCCGACCTATGTCTCCGGAACCCCGACCATAAAGGATCGGCCCCGGGCGCAGGCACAGTCATGCAGGGCCGTTTTCTTCCAGCTCAAAGGCGCAGTCCGGCAGTTCCAGCCTGTAGTGGCGCAGAAAAAAATGTTCCGGCAGGCCGGGGCCGCCGTACAGGGCGTCGCCCACCAAAGGGTGCCCGGCGGCGGCCAAGTGGGCGCGAATCTGGTGGCGCGCGCCGCGTTGAATGGTCGACCGAACAAGGGTGGCTTCGCCGGCGGGGTCGCCCATAGGGCGGAGCGGCTCCACCAAGGTGTGCCGAGTGGCGTCCGAAGTGTTTTCCGGCAAAACGCGGATTTTTTTTCGATCGGCCGTATCCAGGGCGCGGGTCAGGGCGAGGGGGGCGTCGAGACGGCCGTGAACCAGGGCCAGATATCGCTTGTGCACCATACCGGCGGCTTCCAGCTTGCGGAATGCTTCGGCGGCGCGCGGGCCGAAGGCGGCGACAATCAGGCCGGAAGTGGGGGCATCCAGGCGGGAGAGCGGCACAGGCGCGGTTGGGGGCAGGGTGGGGTCGAGGCGATAAAAGTTTTCCCAAAGTTGCGGCAACAGACCTTCCAACGAGGGGGTGGGGTCGCCGGCCAGGGCGGCGGTGTGCAACCCGGCGGGCTTGAACAGAGCCGCGTACTCGGCCGAACGGCCCACCAGGCGGATGTCGTGGGTGCGTTGCGTGCGTTCGTCGCTCCCCAACGAAACGAGGGCGACGTTTTCTCCCCCGGAAACTTTATAGGCCGGGCCGCGTTCATGCCCGTCGACCACAATTCGGCCGTGCAGCCATAATCTGCGTCTGCCGCGAAGTCCAAGTTCGGGGAAAAACGGGGACAAGGCCGCGTCCAGGCGTTTGCCGGCCGCTTCGGCGGGCAGGGTGATCCGCAGTGTTTGCATCGACGCATCGTCCATAAGATCCGTATAACCGGCGAAAGACGGCTTTGCCAAGACATTCTGGGAATGTTCTTCCGCAACACCATGCAAGGCATCTTTACAGATATGGGGAAGCCGGAGTAAAGATGCCAAATATTATGTCGTGAGGTGCCGCTCAATGCCCATTTTGGGAACCGTGATTTTGGCCGCAGGAAAAGGGACGCGGATGCACAGCCCCCGCCCCAAGGTGCTGCAGCGTCTGCTGGAAGCTCCCATGCTGAGCTACGTCTATGCGGCCGTCGCTCCTTTGACCGGGGAACGCACCTGGACCGTGGTGGGACACGGCGCGGACGACGTGCGGGCCGCCTTTCCCGAGCAGGCGGAACGAATGATCCTCCAGGCCGAGCAGCGGGGCACGGGGCACGCCCTGCGGACCGCCTGGGAGCGGCCCGTTTCCGAAGGGGTTTCGCACCTGCTGGTGATCAACGGTGACACGCCGCTGCTGCAGACCGAACAAATTTCCTATTTTCTCTCCTGCTGCCGGGAAAAAGACTGCGACCTCGGTTTCATCTCGCTGACGCCCGCCGACCTGGGGTCTTTCGGGCGGGTGGTGCGCGCCGGCGGATCCGTGCGGGCCGTTGTGGAAGCGAAAGATTACGAGCCCACAATCCATGGTTACGACGCGGGTGAAATCAACGCGGGCATCTACTATTTTCGCGTGCAAAGCATCGCGCCCCTGCTGCCCCTGCTGACGGACGACAATAAATCCGGCGAGTTCTACATTACCGACCTCATCGGTCTGGCCGTGGCCCGCAACCTGGTTGTTGAAGGGGTGAACTTCGGCGACGAGGCGGACCTGCTCGGGATCAACAGCCCGTATGAGCTGGCCGCCGGGGAAGAGCGCCTGCGGGCGCGGCGGGTGGAAGAACTTTTGCGGCGCGGGGTGCTGCTTCACAACCCCACGGCCGTACGCGTCGGTTTTACGGCCGAGATCGCCCCGGGGGCGGAGATCACCGGTCCGTGCGAAATTTACGGCGCATGCCGGGTGGCCGCCGGGGCCCGCATCGCCTCTCATTGCAGGCTGGAAAACACCGACGTCGGCGAGGGGGCGACGATCCACTCCTTTTGCCACACGGAAGACGCCCGCATCGGGTCGGACTGTACGATCGGCCCTTACGCGCGCTTGCGTCCCGATGCGGTATTGGAAGAAAAATCTCGGGCCGGCAACTTTGTGGAAATAAAAAAATCCCACATCGGCAAGGGCGCGAAGGTCAACCATCTGACCTACATCGGCGATGCGGAACTCGGCCCCGGGGTCAATGTGGGCGCGGGGACCATCACCTGTAATTACGATGGGGTGCACAAGCACCGGACGCGAATTGAAGAAGGCGCTTTCATAGGCTCGAACACGGCCTTGGTTGCGCCGGTTACAATAGGCAGAAATGCCTTGGTGGGGGCGGGTTCAGTCATTACAGAGGATGTGCCGGAGGGGCACCTGGGTCTCGCCCGAGGCCGGCAGGTGAACATGGCGCGAAAACGCTGAAAGCTTCTCGCGTTATTCGACACAACCTCTTGCGTTTAACACAAAATCAGATTACCTTGGAGGCATGGAATTGCTCGATCAACTCGAACGGCGCGTGACGTCGCTTTTGACACGCTTGGACAACTTGTCGCGTGAGAATGTGGAACTGCGTAAAGCCCTGGAAGTGACCTCCGCCGCCCAAGAAGCGGAAATTCATCGCCTCGGCATCGCGTTGGAAGAAGAACGCCAAAAAAATACAACCGCTCTGATGCGCGTCGAAACCCTGGTCGATAGGATCAAGGAGCGGACGCCCGAGTAAAGCATGCGTCGACACACGTTAACAGTCCTGGGGCAGGAAGTCTCCTTTAAGGCGGAAACGGACCCCGGGAGGGTTGAGCGTGCACGCGCGCTGCTTGAAGAACGGTACGAGCTGCTGGCGCGGAACGGCGGGCATTTAAGCAAAGAGAAACTGTTGACCTTTCTTGCTCTGGCTTTGGCCGACGACCTCGTCAACATGAAAGACGAGTGGGTGGAGACGGAGGAGCGAGTGCTCAATCTTCTCGTAGGGATAGAAGAAGCAACAAAAGACGACGTCTGAGAACGTTGAGAACCCTGGGGTGCAGGTGACGTCGCCGTCGCCGGCCTCACAAGCTTAATGAAAAGGGATTTGCCGGTACTCGGTGTGCATGCCCGACTTGTTCGGGAAGCCTGAAAGGTACTCCAATCATCCCAACGTAGGTAGCCATCAGGTCCTGCGTGAGGGTGACCCACGGCACTCCCGGGGTTTTCATCACTTTGGCGAGCTTGCTGCAAGCCCCTGCTTTGTGCCCGAAATCCATCGGCTTTTCGGGGCGGCGGGGCTTTTTTGCGCCCGTGCGCCTTTTGCAAAATTGACGCTTCAAATGGTCGCTCACGGTGAGTAAAGCTTCGCCTGGGCCTCTTTGGCGGCAAGGATTTGAGACAAATTCTTACAGGCATTTCATACATGAGATGCTCTCTCCATTTCTCTACGCAAGACAACGACGGCGCCCGCCGTCGGGTTACTCCCGCAAGGGATATACATAGATGAGGTCTTCATGGAATCCGTCACCCTTCTTGTCGCCGCGGCGGCCCTCATCGTGGGCATCCCCGTGGGCGTATTCCTGGCAAAGCTTATCGCGGCCAGACGCATGACCGCCGCGGGAGAATTGGCCAAACGCATTGTTGAAGAAGCCCGTAAGGAAGCCCAAGCCCAGAAAAAAGAAATCGTCCTGCAAGGCAAGGACGAAGTGCTGGAAGCCAAACGGGTTATGGAGCAAGAAATCAAAGAGCTTGAGCGCGAGATCAAAGCCAAAGATAAAAAACTCCAGGAACAAAGCGACAAACTTGAAGAAAAGCTGGAAAATGCCCGCAGGCAGGAGCAGGAAAACATCCTGACCGAAAAAGAATTTGCCCGGCGCGAAAAAAAACTGGAAGACGCCGAATCGCAGATCGGTGAAAAGCAGAAAGAGCAAGAACACCGCCTGCAGGAGATCTCCGGCCTGACCGCCGAAGAGGCCAGGGCGCGGCTTTTTGAAGATGTGGAGGCCAAAACCCGCCATGAAGCCGCCCGGATGATGCGTCTGATTGAAACCGAAGCCAAAGAAACCGCCTCTCGCAAGGCCAAAGAGATTCTTGCTTCGGCCATCCAGCGCTACGCCGGCGACTATGTCGCCGAGCAGACCGTCACCGCCGTCACCCTGCCGAGCGAGGATATGAAAGGTCGGATCATCGGCCGTGAAGGCCGCAACATCCGCGCTCTCGAAGCGGCCACCGGCGTGGACCTGATCATCGACGACACCCCGGAAACGGTCATTCTTTCCGCTTACAGCCCGTTGCGCCGGCAGGTGGCCAAGATGTCGCTGGAGCGTCTGATTCAAGACGGACGCATCCACCCCGCGCGCATCGAGGACATCGTCAAAAAAGTGGAGCAGGAGTTGGAAGTTCACGTGCGCGAAGTGGGCGAACAGGCCACTTTCGACGCCGGGGTCCACGGCATCCACCCCGAAGTCGTGCGCCTGCTCGGGTTGCTGAAGTTCCGCACCAGTTTTTCCCAAAACGTGCTCCAGCACTCTCTGGAAGTGGCCTCCTTGTGCGGGGTTATGGCCGGCGAGCTGGACTTGGACGTGAAAAAAGCCAAGCGGGCCGGGTTGCTGCATGACTTGGGCAAGGCCCTCGACCACGAAGTGGAGGGTTCGCACGCCACCATCGGCGCGGATGTGGCCAGAAAATACGGTGAGAACAAAGACATCATTCATGCCATCGCCGCTCACCACGAAGACGTGCCGCCCAAGTCGGCCCTGGCCGTCCTGGTTCAGGCGGCTGACTGTCTCTCCGGAGCCCGCCCGGGCGCCCGCAAGGAATTGCTGGAAAACTACACCAAGCGCCTGGAGGACCTGGAGAACATCGCCACCAGCTTTGAAGGCGTTTCCAAGGCGTTCGCCATTCAGGCCGGTCGCGAAGTGCGGGTTATGGTCAATTCCGAAGAGCTCAACGACGACGCCACCTATCTGCTCTGCAAGGACGTGGCCGAGAAGATCGAACGCAACCTGACCTACCCCGGCCAGATCCGCGTCACCGTCATCCGCGAGCGCCGCGCCGTCGGATACGCGAAGTAAGCAACATTGAGTTTGTGGGGGACTCTGTCCCCCAATCCCCCTGGCAGGGAACTGAGTCCCCAGACCCCCTCATATGCCGGCCCCTCGCGCAAGGCGCGGGGGGGCGGCATATGAGGGGGTCTGGGGGAATGATTCCCCTAGGTGGGGTTTGAGGTGACAGCCCCAAAAACGTTAACCAAACTTCACACATGCGTCTGACGTTTTCCAAACTGCTGCCGGGGGGCAACCCCACCATTTTGATTCCGGGCGAAGATGTGCCGGAGGGTTTGCTGCCCGCTTTCGCAGCCCGCTTGATGCACCCCCTGCATGTGGGGGCCGAGCAGGTGGGCGCGTTGTTTGTGAAAGACGGCATGCCGCACCTGGAGATGATGGGCGGCGAGTTTTGCGTCAACGCGAGCCGCGCCGCCGCGTTTGAGTGGGCCGAGCGCGGGTTGTTCGCCCGCGTGGGAGAAACTGCCGTCGCCGGGATGGCTTCGGTTTCCGGCTTGCGGGAGCCCATACCGGTCGCGGTCGCGCCGACCCAAAAGGAGCTGCGCGCCTGCCGTGAGGCGGTGGACGCCGGTGCTCCGCTTGATGGCCCCGCGGCCGCCTTTTCGGAATCTTCGCTTTTTTGCGCCGCGCGCATCCCGGTGGGAGACGCCCGCATAGAGCGCCTTGAGCCGGGGAAAACCCTGGTCCGCCTGCCCGGCATCTGCCATGTGCTGTTGGATGCCGCCGTCCATCCTCTGCCCGGCGACCTTTTCGCCGCCGCAAGCCTTGAGCGAGCCCGTTTGCACTTGGACGCGGAACCCGCCGCCGGAGTGATCTGGTGTGACGGCCCGGCGATCTCTCCTGTGGTTTGGGTGGCGGCCACCGAATCCACCCACCTGGAAACGGCCTGCGGGTCGGCTTCCCTCGCGCTTGCTCTGGCCCGCGGGGGTTCCTCTTCCGTTTTGCAGCCCAGCGGCGAGATTTTGGATATTGACCTTGCCGGTGAAGCGGCTTGGGTTTCAGGCCGGGTGGACCGCATCGCCCGGGGAGAAACCTGGATGGACGCCTCTGAAATAACGCCATGTAACTGATCCTCTTTCTTCCTCCCCCCAAGAGGGACGGCTTACTTCTTTCCCCCACTCCGAGGCTATATATCCCAGTCGATACGTCCTCTTTCCCAGGAACATTCCATGAATATAGGAGTGTTGTGCTATTGTTTTGTGCATGCTTTGTTGAAAATATAGCATAAATTATATTATATTCGGCGTTTAATCATCATAATTTTTTATCTGACACCTCAAGTAAACCTCGCTTTGACCGATAACAGGCATCAGGTACGGTCGATGTTCGAGAGAACGCGCCGGCTGCTCAACAGACCGGTCTTTTTTGCGTTTCCCCCTTGCTTCGATCCCTTTGGCAGGGTATGTTTGATAAACCCAGTTCCGGCTTCAAACATCGTTTGGTTCGGTGTGGGAAAAACAAGAAGCGCTTTTTTCGGAGGATGGCATGACCACCAAGTATAAAGTGATCGCAGGCTTTTTCGCCATGATTCTATTGTTGGCCGGGGTGGCCGTCCTGAGTTTTTTCCGGCTGGGGCAATCGAGCACCGGCTTCGAGGAATACCGCAGGCTGGCCCGCCTCAATCTGGCTATGAGCGACCTGGAAACGAGCCTTTATGATTCCGCTTACTATGTGTATAAATTTTTGGATTACCGGAACCGGGAAGACCTGAAAGCGGCAGCTGCGGTTCTG
Source organism: Desulfovibrio sp. (assembly GCA_031551885.1). Classification (GTDB taxonomy): domain Bacteria; phylum Desulfobacterota; class Desulfovibrionia; order Desulfovibrionales; family Desulfovibrionaceae; genus Frigididesulfovibrio. Next base: position 8,101 of record JAVBMX010000119.1, on the reverse strand, counting down.
GAAAAAGCCAAGGACCACATCGCCGCCGGTGAGGACGTTGTTGTAAAAGATGACCGCAAGCAAACTCTGAAGAAGATCACCTCCTCCGTTGTGGAATTCAAAGCGGACATCACCAGGATCGGCAACGGGATGGATAAGGCCGTTGCGTTGATTGCCACGACGAGAAAAGACGCGGCGATAATGATCGACGCCTTGACCGCCATGGCTTCACAGGCGAGTGCCGTAAATAACGGTGAAGCCATGGCGGCCATTTCTGAAGCCTGGCACAAAATGGTCCTGACGCGCGCGGCTTTGGCGCGATTTACCGAATCTTTGGACCCGACCCTGGGCAAGGAAGGGCAAAAAATTCTTGGAGAATTCCAGACTGCCGTCGCGGCCATCCGCCCCCTTCTGCATACCGATGAAGGCCGGCAACTTTACGCCACCCTCAGCACCGCCACGGAAGAGTATGCGGCGGCCACTGAGGGAATGCTGAGCGCGGGCGAGGAAGTAACGCACGCGACCGAAGCCATGGACGGCCATCTGAAGACGGTGTTCGCCATGACCGGTCCCCTCAACGAGTCGATCAACGAGCAGATGCTCGACTATGGCGCGAAACTTTTGGCCTCCAACCAATCGGGGCAGACGCAAGCTACTGTGGCCGGTCTTCTCGGTGTATTCATCGGGTTTGTTTTCGCCGCTCTGATCATCTTGAGCCTGGTCAAAGTGCTGCGTAATCTTTCCACATTCGCCGGGGCCATCGCCCACGGGGATTTCTCTCGAAAGTTGGATATCCGCGAAAAGGGCGAAATCGGCACCGTGGCCGAAGACATGCGGCAAATTCCCATAGTCCTCGGCAAGGTCATCGACGGGGGACGGGCTCTGGCCGATGGCATTTCCTGCGGCAGATTCCGTGAACGCCTTGACGCCGCCTCCTATGCCGGAGCCTTCGGTGAGCTGGCCTTGGCCGTCAACACCGTCAGCGACGCCTACACCAAGGTCATGGACGAATTGCCCGTTCCGATCATGAGTTGCGATAAAGACAATAAGATCGTCTTCCTGAACGGCATTGCCCAGAAGGCCATCGGCGGCAACCTGACCAACGCCGGCTGCGCCGGGCAGTTGAAGGCCGGCGAGTGCGGCACCGACGGTTGCTTCGGTATTCAGGCCATGAGGCGCAAGGCCCCCTGCAGCGGCGAAACAACCATCCATCCTCAAGGCAAGGCTATGGATATAGCCGTGTCGGCCCTGCCGCTCTTTGACCGCTCGCAGAATGTGGTAGGTTTCATGGAAATCATTACCGACCTTACGGACATCAAGTCCAGGCAACGCGTGATGATCCAGGTGGCCAAAGATGCCTCGGAGATCTCCGATCGCGTCGCCTTGGCTGCCGACAAGCTGGCCGCCCAGGTCGAGCAGATTTCGCGCGGCGCGGAAATGCAGCGGGATCGTATCCACTCCACGGCCGGAGCCATGACGGAAATGAACGCCACGGTTCTGGAAGTGGCCCGGAGCGCGGGGCAAGCTTCCGATCAAAGCGAAGGCACCCGGGACAAAGCCGAGCAGGGCGCCGGCCTGGTCAATCAGGTGGTGCGGGCCATCAATTCCGTGCACGGCGTCGCGGCCGGGCTCCAGAACAACATGCAGGATCTGGGCAGGCAGGCCGAAAGCATCGGCGGGGTCATGAACGTGATTTCCGACATTGCCGATCAGACCAACCTGCTGGCTCTGAACGCGGCCATTGAAGCCGCTCGCGCGGGTGAAGCCGGGCGCGGGTTTGCCGTGGTGGCCGACGAGGTCCGCAAGCTGGCCGAGAAAACCATGGAAGCCACCAAAGAAGTGGGCGACAGCATCCGCTCCATTCAAAACTCCGCCCGTCAGAATATCGCGGAAGTCGGTAGTGCGGTGAAAAGCATCAATGAAGCCAACGAGTTGGCGGGTTCATCCGGCGCGGCTTTGGGCGAGATCGTCGACCTGGCGGCCGCCAACTCTTCCGTGGTGGCCTCCATCGCCACGGCGGCGGAAGAGCAAAGCGCCACTTCCGAGGAGATCAACCGCGCCATTGAAGAGATCAGTCATGTTGTGGAAGAAACCACCAACGGCATGATGCACTCGTCTTCGGCCGTGCAGGAACTCGCCCACATGGCCCAGGACCTGCGTCGCGTCATGGATGGACTGAAGTAGAACGGGGAAGCGAAGCAGGGGCAGGGGCACAAGAGCGGAAGCTTTTGTGCCCCTGTATTTTTTTAGGTCGGGCTTTTTTCCCTGGCCGCCTTGTAGGCCTCTCCCCAGCGCCACATGGCGTCATGGATGGATTGCAGGCTGCGTCCCAACTCGGTCAACGAGTATTCCACCTTTGGCGGCACTTCGGCGTAGACTTCTCGATGGACAAGCCCGTTTTCCTCCATGATGCGAAGATGCTGGGTCAGCACTTTTTGCGAGATGCCCGCCAACGATTTCTTCAGTTCACCGAAGCGCTTCGTGCCCGTCAACAAATCCCGCACAATTAAAAGCTTCCACCTGTCGCCCATGAGCACCAGAGTTGTTTCCACGGGGCAGGCGGGCAGTTGCGACTTCATTCTCATTCTATCTCACCGTATTTATATAATTGTTTCAAAAAGCATGCTTAAGCACTTTTTAGTGCTTACTTTACAAAAGATACCTTCGGATTACTATGGTCACAAGACGGGAAACGTCAAGCTTTACAACCAACCTGGAGGAAACTCTTATGAAAATCGCAGTAATCGGGGCCACCGGCAAGGCCGGTCGGCTGATCGTCAAGGAAGCCGTCTCGCGGGGGCATGAGGTGACGGCCGTGGTGCGGGGCGCCGGCGCTTCTTCCGAGTTCGGAGCCAAAGTTCTTCGCAAGGATCTGTTCGCGCTTACCTATGAAGACGTCGAAGAGAACGATGTAATCATAAACGCCTTTGGCGTGTGGGCTCCCGAAGTGCTCGACCAGCACCAAACTTCGCTCAAGCACCTTGCGGATATGTTGAGCGGCAGGCCCAACCGTCTGCTTGTTGTCGGCGGCGCGGGGAGTTTATATGTCGATCCGGCGCACAGCCTTCGAGTCATGGATGCGCCCGACTTTCCTGAGATGTTCAAACCCTTGGCTTCCAGTATGGCCAAGGCTTTTGATTCCCTGAAAGTGCGCAAAGACATACGCTGGACCTACCTCAGCCCGGCCGGTAATTTTGTGGCTGCCGGCCCCCGCACCGGCGCGTACACCGCCGGCGGCGAGGAAATTATGCGCAACAGCAAAGGCGAAAGTCAAATCAGCTACGCCGACTATGCCGTAGCCATGATTGACGAGGCGGAAAACGGCAAACACATGAACGCCCGGTTCACGGTCGTCGCGGAATAACGGTACGCCCGCGTATGCGCGGGGACTCCTTCGCTTGGTTCGCGGTGCTTCAGGAAAAAAGAACCCGGCAAAACCAAACGGCTTGCCGGGTCCTTTTTGTTCGATCACGCCTAGAGCATTTCCAAGAACGCTTCGATGCGAACCTTGAGTTGTTCGGCGTCGCTTTCGGAGTAGTCGGTTTCCAGTTGCAGGAACGGCTTTTTCAGGTTGCCCACGACGTGTTTTTTCAGGGAGTGGGACTCCACGGCATAGGTCTGGCAGCCCTGCCAGGTCAGGTCGACCACGGCGTCCACCGAAAAGTCGCGGGCCATTTCGGTGAGGGCTTCGTAACGGCGCGGGTTGGGCGACATGACCGCGCAGGGAATATCCAGATAGCCCTTGGCGATGGCCGTCAGCGGGTCGCCGGTCTCGTCGACGGCAACCCGGGTGCGTTTGTAGCCGGAACAGTTGTCCAGGCACACCACGGAGCCGCCCGCATCTTCGATCAGGCGGACGACTTTGTGCGAGCCCATGCCTACGGGCACGCCGGTGAGCAGGATGCGCGGCGCCGACGGGGAAACCGGGGACTTCCCGGCATCGGCGAGGCGACCCATCTCTTCGGCGACCTCCAGAAGCATCTGGATGCCGACTTCTTTGTCCGGAAAGAAGCTGGTCTTAAAGGCGAGTTCCACCAGTTCCATGCCGGTGATCGGCGACGGCTTGCGCTTGGCCAGATCCATCAGGGTTTTCAGGGCCAGGCGTTCGCGGTTCATTAGGTTGACGGCCGCGCGCAGCTTGTCGTCGGTGATGGTGACCCCGAACTCGTTTTCCAGGCGGGCGATCAGCAGTTCACACTGTTTGCGCCAGTAGGCCAGGGCATCGCCGTTCTGGATTTGCGGCAGTTGCAGGAGCATGACCGGCCGGTAGTCGGCCAGGAGCTCGAACATCTTTTTCTTGCCGTCGCAGGTGGTGTCGGCCACGACGATGTCCGAGGCCACGAGGTAGGGGCAGGAGTCTTTGAGGGCAAAGCCGTAGCTGCTTTTGATCAGGGGGCAGATGGCGCGGGGCAGAACTTCCTCGGCCGGGGCGATGGAGTCGTTGCGGGTGCCGCACAGCGACACGGGGATGGCCCCGGCGGCGAGGGCGATTTCCGATGGCGTGTACAGACAGTACTGGCCGACGACTTTTTTGCCCGCCTCTTTGGCGGCCATAAGGTTGGGGACGTTGTGCTCAAAGGCCGTGGTGATTTTGGAAAAACTTTCACACTTCATGGAGGGTTCCTTTTTGGGGGGCGTTGGCTCTTTTTGTGTCTGACGTGTTTCCGGTGACTTCAACCGGGAAAGAGCGTGGGTTGGAGAGTTGGGGGGCGCAGGGGGATTCAATCCCCCTGCCCGCCGGAGGCAAATGTAAATTTTTATTCATTCATTTCTTCGCCAACTCTTCGGCGCACAGGGCCGCGCCGAGGGCGCCGAGGGTTTGGGGGTGTTCGGGAATTTGGACCGGAGTTTCGAGTTCGGCTTCGAGCATCCGGGTGAACACCGGGCTGACGGCCGTGCCGCCGGAGAACACGCACAGTCCGGAAAAAGGAATCCGCCGGGCCAGGGCGCGCATGCGCCGGGCCACGGACAGGAACACCCCGGCCGCGATGTCTTCCGGCGGGGTTCCCCCGGCCAGAAGACCGACGATTTCCGTTTCCGCGAACACGGCGCACATACTCGAGATGGGCGCGGGCTTGCCCCGGGCGGCGGCTTCGCTCAGCTCGGGCAGGGAAAGATCAAGAATTCCGGCCAGAACCTGGAGAAACCGCCCCGTACCGGCCGCGCATTTGTCGTTCATGACGAAGTCGGCCACGGAACCGTCGGGGTTCAGGCGGGTGACCTTGCTGTCTTGTCCGCCGATATCCAGAACAACGCGGGCCTCGGGGAAGAGATGCGCGGCCCCTTTGGCGTGGCAGGTGATTTCGGTAACGGTCTTATGGGCAAAGGGCAGGGACACGCGCCCGTAGCCGGTGCCCACGATTCGGGCCGGATCGGAGCGGGAGGCCCCGGCTTCGCGCAGGGCGGCGTCCAGGGCGGCGGAGCCGGCTTCCTTGGGGTTCCAGCCCGTGGGCAAAACGGCTTGGCCGACGACGCTTCGGCGTTCGGCATCAAAAATGACGGACTTGGCGGCTACAGAGCCGACATCCACTCCCGCGAACAGCATGGTTTCTCCTCGAGCAATTTCATTCAGGGCAAACCGACTTTTCACCGTGGGTTTGCCCGGGCAATTTCGGACGACACAAGCGACATTGCGCCTGCGACAGGAACAAAAAACCGCCCAGGTCGGGCGGTCGGCGCTGCGAAGCGGGAGGTTCGAGAGGGGTTAAAGGCGGGTCGGGAAGGAGTATGCGGGAAGGGGGCCGACATCGCCAAAACCGCGCGGAACAACCTGCTCCACAGTGCGGCAACGTCAGGTCATGCCGGAGCGAACGCCTCCGGGCACAAGCGCGGCGACCCCCGAAGGGGTGGAAATGAGGGGAGTATTCCGAATCGCGCGCATGGGTATTCCTTCCAAAGTACGAGGGATGATCGTGGCAGGAAATCCCTTGGGCGTCAAGGGGAGGGCGATGAGGAGGAAGGGCGCCGGGCGCCGAGTTTCCTATTCCTCTTCTCCCAAGGCCGCCTTGCGTTCCTCGTAAACGGCCAACTCGGCTTCCGCCCCGGCCAACTTTTCGAACAAAGAATCTCCCTTGGCCTGCAAGGCATGAAATTCTTTGAGCAGCTCCGTGGCCCGCGCGCCGTCGGCGTAGACATCCGGATCGGCCAGCAGGGCTTCGACTTCGCCCTGTTTGGCCAGAATCCCGCCCAATTCCGCCTCCAAGGCCTCGTAGCGTTCCTTCACAGGGCGCATCTCGCGGGAGAGCTTGTTGCGGGCCTCGGCCCGTTCGCGCTTCAAGCGCTTTTGATCCTCGCGGGAAAGGCCGGTGGTCCGGCCCGACTCCTGCCTGCGCCGTTCGGCCTGGGCGGCGTCTTCTCCGGCTTTGCGGGAACGGCGGGCTTCGGCGTACTCCTCAAACCCGTACTCGTTGACGATGAAGCCCGTGGGGGTCAGTTCCCAGATTTGGTCGGCGGCCGTGCTCAGCAGGTGCCGGTCGTGGGCCACCATGAGCAGGGTGCCGGGGAAGGACGACAGAGCCTCGACCAGGGCTTCGCGGCTTTCCAGGTCCAGGTGGTTGGTGGGTTCGTCGAGAATCAGGAAGTTGGAGCGGGCCAGGAACAGCGAGGCCAGGATCAACCGGCTTTTTTCGCCCCCGGAAAGCCCCACGACCGGGCGCTCGAAGTAGTTCTGCCCCAAGAGGAACAGCCCGAGCACGCTCATAAGTTCTTCTTCGGTGGTACGCGGGTCGGAGAGACGGCGGATTTCCCCCAGCACGGTGCCGGACGGGTTCAGGGTATCCATTTGGTGCTGGCTGAAATAGCCCAGACGCGTCAAACGGCCGAGCTGCACCTGGCCGCCGGTTTTTTCCAAACGGTTGACCAAGAGCTTGAGCAGGGTCGATTTGCCGCAGCCGTTGGGGCCGACCAGGGCGATCTTCTGGCCCCGGTACAGGGTGAAAGAAAGGGAATCCCACATCCGTGAGCCGTCCGGGAAGGCGAAACGCAAATCGGATACGGCCAGAACCGTGCGCTCCGACTGGGGCGGCTCGGGCCAGGCAAAGGCCAGTTCTTTGCGCTTGGCCTCGGGCTGCAGGCCTTCCAACTCGCGCTCCAGCTTCTTGGCCATCTTTTGGCGCGAGGCGGCCTGCCGGGCCTTGGTGGCCTTGGCTTTGAAGCGGCGCACGAAATCCATCTTGCGTTCGATTTCCTCCTGCACACGGGAGGCCTCACGGGCGCGCTGCTCCTCCATCTCTTCCTGCATGGCCACGAAACGGGTGAAGGAACCTTTGCGGAACACGGGCTTGCCGTTGCCGCCGCAATAGAGCAGATGCGTGCCGATCCGGTCCATGAAGACCCGGTCGTGGGCCACGAATACGAGAGCGCCCTCGTATTCCAGCAGAAAGGATTCAAGCCATTCGACGGCTTCCAGGTCCAGGTGGTTGGTGGGTTCGTCCAAAAGCAGGACGTCGGACCCGGCCGTGAGCACCCGAGCCAGCTTGGCCCGTTCGCGCCAGCCGCCGGAGAGTTCCCCCAGCGTTTTGTGCCACTTGTGCTCGGCAAAACCCAGGCCGGAAAGCACGGCCTTGGCCCGGTGTTCCGGGTTGTAGCCGTAGCGTTGTTCCAGGTCGTGCTGTTTGGCCGTCAGGCGTTTGAGGGCGATTTCGTCGTCGCCCGCTTTTTCCCACTCGGCCCAGAAGTCGCTCCAGTCCGGGAGCACATCCAGCACAAAGGACAGCAGCGGGGTGGAGAGCTTGGAGGCGTCCAGTTCCTGTTCCACGTAGCCCAGGCGGCAACCTTTGGGCAGGACCACCGCGCCCGCGTCGGGCGCTTCTTTTCCCGCCAGGATCTTGAGCAGGGTCGACTTGCCGCTGCCGTTGGGGCCGCAAACGCACAGCCGCGTGCCGGATTGGATTTCGAGCGAGAAGTCCGAAAGGATATCCCGCCCGCCGTAAGACTTGGAAAGGTTCTGGATGGTGATGCGCATGAGGTGTGGTCTTTGGTTGGGATATTTGGGGGAAATGATTTCCCCCAAACCCCCTCGTTTGTCGGGGGTCGTGGCCAAGGGAAAACCCACCCCCAAAAGGGCCCAGGAAAAGGTGGGAGAGTAAAATGCCAGACGCCGGGTTTCGGTTGGTGAAAGAAA
>JAVBMX010000116.1:0-23236 GCA_031551885.1 Desulfovibrio sp. | reverse complement strand
GCAAAGTTTAATGGCGTAAAGCGGAGTTTCGAACTCCACCTCAAAGAGTGCGAATGGCGCTACAACCAAGCGCTACCCCAGCTTCTCGACGGCCTCAAGCTCTTGGTGGCAAAAAACAAAGACCTGATGGTCTAGAGCCTTGAAAATATTTGTGAAGACATATTCCCGACGGACTTTCGAACGAGCCGCGCAAGCGGGCATCCGCTTGCGCGGCTGCCGGAGCAAATCAACTTTGAAAAGTCGATTTGCCCTGCCCCTCTCCCGGCGGCGCAAAACCAAAAACCGCGAGCCCTTCCATGAGCCTGCGGTCTTGAATTTCGCGTATGCGAAGCAATTTTTCATCCGCCGCCGTCGCGGCCGGAGAGCCCTCGGTCAAGGCACGGCGACATCCTTTTCGCCGGCGGCCTCGCCGTATCCCCCTTGTTGTGTGATCTCCCGGCCTCTCGCGCCGGCTTGAGGCCGGGAAATCGTACGGGGGGGATCATAGCAGGGGTACCCCCTGCGGGTTTTACGCCGCGAATCGGGCGTAAAGTTGTTGGGCTTCCCCGTTTTCCGGGTTGGCGCCCAAAAGAGCTTCCAGGTGGGCTTTGGCTTCTTCCTCGCGGCCCAGGTGAGTGAGGCAGGCGGCCAACGCGTAGCGCACCGCTTCCAAATCTCCGGCTTCGGCGGCGACGGCCGCTTCCAGGTGCGGCACCGCGTCGGCCAGCCGGCTCAGATGGTGGGCCAGTTGCAGCATGCCGTTCACGGCCACCATGTTGCCGGGGTTCAATTGCAGCGACTCGCCATAATGTCCGAAGGCCTCGTCGTGCCGACCGAGTTCGACTTCCACCATGGCCATGCCGGCCAGACTCTTGTCGTTCGGCTCCACCTGCTGGGCTTTGGCATACAAGGTATGCGCCCCGGTGATGTCGCCGGCGAACAGGGCCACGGCGGCCAGTCCCATATAAGGCTCGGCGATTTCGGGCGCGGCGACCTGGGCCTTTTTGTAATAGTCGGCCGCCTTGTCGTACTCACCCATGAACAGGTAGCACTCGCCCAGTTCTTTGTTGATTTCGTATTCTACATTCATAGACCCCTCCGGTGCGTTTTCATCCGCGCGATGGGGCGCGGCGTGTTCCGTCTGCGATTGTTTTTTGGCGCGAGCAGACTGTACAGGCCACAAAGCAAGTCCCGTGCCAAAATATTCGGCATCCAAAAATCCGACGCCACGAATATGAGTCGAGAAATAAAATACTATTATTTCATATAATTATAACTTTGGAACAACCTTTGCTTATTCGAATGCGCAGACGGTGGGCAAAAAATGCCGCCTCAGCCGTTTGAAAGGAGAAACCCGTATGAAAAGCCTGTTTGAGCCGCACCTGCTGTTGACGGGCAAGGTGATGGACATGCAGTTGCAGCGTCAGAATCTTGTCGCCGGCAACTTGGCCAACATCAAAACCCCCGGCTACAAAGCCCGCAAGCTGGAGTTCGAAGATCAGCTTCAAGCCGCCCTCGGCACGGACGCCAAGGGGAAAATGAGCCTGACCGACGAAAAGCACATGCCCATGGCCTTTGACGCGCGCAAGTTCGGCCCGGAATGGGAACAGGCCTTCAAGCCACGCATCGTGCACGGCGAAGATCGGGTGGATCTGGATAAAGAAATGTCCGTCATGGCCAAGACCAGCCTGAATTACTCCGCGCTGACCTCGATCGTGCGCAGCGGCTACGACGGCTTGAAGCAAATCATCACCGAAGGGCAAAAATAGCGCATTCCCGCAAGGAAACGCCCTTTTGCCCCTCAACACTCTCTATAAAAGGAAGTTGCCTCCATGGACTTCATGACCGCTCTCGATATCGGCGCGTCGGCCCTTTCAGCCGAACGCACCCACATGAACATCATTTCCATGAACCTGGCCAACGCCAAGACCACCCGCACCACCGAAGGCGGCGCATACCGCCGGCGCAGCGTGGTCATGGAAGCCCTGCCCGTGGATCTGCCGTTTTCCAAGCAGATGAAAACCGCCATGGACAAAGACCTGCGCGGCGTGCGGGTGGAATCCATCGCCGTGGACCAGCGTCCCCCAAAGATGATCTACGAACCCGGCCACCCGGACGCGAATGAAGACGGTTTTGTGGCCTACCCGGACATCAACGTGGTCGAAGAAATGGCCGCCCTGATGACTGTGCAGCGCGGTTACGAAGCCAACGTCACCACCGTGGACACCATCAAGTCCATGTACACGAAAGCGCTGGAAATCAACCGCTAGAGCAGATGAACATTTTCAAAGTGAAAATGACCTAGAGAGACAAGGGAGCGCGCCATGAGCATTCAGGCCGTCGGACTCAAGGCTTACACCAATGCTTTGAGCAATTTCGCCAAGGCGGAACAAAAAGCCAAAGCCGGGACCATCGCCCCGGGCAAGCTGCCGGAAAACAACTTTTCCGAAGTGCTCAACTCGTCCCTGGGCAAGGTCAACCAGTTGCAGCAGGAAAAATCGGCCATGATCACCTCGTTCGCCTCCGGTGAAACCCAGAACGTGCATGAGCTGATGATCTCGCTGCAAAAAGCCGGGTTGGCCATGAATATGACCGCGGCCGTGCGCAACAAGGTCCTTGAAGCCTACAAAGAACTTTCTCGCCTGCAGTTTTAGAGTTGGGCCGTATTGATTGGGGCTGCCGCCCCAAAAATCCACCTGGGGGGAATGATTCCCCCCAGACCCCCTCATCTGCCGGCAAACCGCGCAAAGCGCGGATTTGCCGACAATGGGGGTGCAGGGGATTCAATCCCCTGCCAGGGGGATTGGGGGACAGCGTCCCCCAAGACTAACGAGACACTTTTGGGAGGAGCCTCATGGCAGGTCAATTTTCCGCCGCGTTGGAGCGCATCAAAGGCTACTGGGCCGGCATCTCTTTTTCTCAGCGCATGTTCATCTCCGGTCTTTCCCTGGTCATGATCGCGGTGTTCGTGGGCCTGATGATTTGGATGGGCAGACCGGAAATGTCGCCGCTCTACACCAACCTCGGCCCCGAAGACGCCAACCGCGTGGTCAAAAGCCTTGAGGCCCAGAACGTTCCCTTCCGGCTGGAAGAAAACGGCACGGTCATTATGGTTCCGGCCGACCGGGTGCACGCCCTGCGCATCGGCATCGCCGGCGACAACATTCTGACCGGCCAGGGCATCGGCTTTGAGATCTTCAACGACGTGAAGTTCGGCCAGACCGACTTCGTGCAAAAACTCAATTACCGCCGCGCCCTTGAAGGCGAACTGGCCCGCACCATCAGCGAGTTCCCCGGCGTGGACGGGGCCCGGGTGCACCTGGTCATTCCCAACCGCAGCCTGTTCATCGAAGAACAGCAGCAGCCTTCGGCCTCGGTTCTGCTCCGCGTCGGCGGCGGCAAGAAGATCGAACAAAAAGACGTGCAGGCCATCGTCAACTTGGTGACCATGGCTGTGGAAGGATTGGACAAGAAGCGGGTTTCCGTGGCCGACTCGACCGGAAAAGTGTTGTTCCAGCCGGAAGAGGAAGGCTCGCTGAACGGCCTGACCCAGACCCAGCTTGACCACAAGCTGCTGCTCCAGGGCAACCTTGAGCGCCGGATTGAAGAAATGCTCATGCCCGTGGTGGGCGCGGGCCGGGTTATCGCCAAGGTCAACGCCGACCTCGATTTCAGCCAAAAGACCATCCGCAAGGAACTCTACGACCCGGAAAAGACCGTGGTGCGCTCCGAGCAGCGTTCGGAAAGCAGCACCCAAGGCCGGGCCGCCATCGAAGGCGGCGTGCCGGACCCCAACTTCCGCGGCGACGGCCCCAACGGCACCACCAGCGACCAGAACTCCAACAGCGAAACCCGCACCACCAACTACGAGATCAACAAGGAAGAGCAGAACATCGTCTCCAACGTGGGTGAGGTCAACCGCCTTTCCGTGGCCGTCATCGTGGACGGCACCTACACGACCGACGAAAACGGCAAGCAGGTCTTCGTGGCGCGCGACCCCGAAGAGATCAAGCGCATCCGTCAGTTGGTGGCCAATGCCGTGGGCTTCGACTCCGCGCGCGGCGATACCATTGAAGTGTCCAACATCGCCTTCGGCGGCATCGAGCAGGAAGAAAGTCTGCCCGTGGGCGCGATCATCGCCGATTACGCCCTGCGCTTCGGCAAGCCCTTGCTGAACGCCCTGCTCATCTTCCTCTTCCTGGTTCTGGTCGTACGGCCCGTCATTCTGGCCCTGATCCGGCCCAAGGTGGAAGGCGCGCTGGTCGAAGGCCTGGAAGGCCTGCCCCAAACCGACGAACGCCTGGCCCTGGTGGAGCCGGACGACGACGAGGTGGCCGCCGTGGCCATGCTCGAAAAAATCGAAGACATCAAGGCGCATTCCTTGCAGCTCTCCGAGCAGAACATGGATCAGGCCATGGGCATCATCAAAAGTTGGCTCAAGAATTCCCCGGCCGAAGGCGGGTCCAGGGTTCCGGCCAAGGCGGCGTAGGCCTCCAGATACCGAGAACCTCCTCATCTCTGTAAGGAACAGCTATGTCTCAAAGCGACAAAACCCTCGACGGCGCGCAGAAAACGGCCGTGCTGTTGCTCACCCTTGGCGAGCAGTTCGCCTCCGAGGTCTTCAAGCGCATGGAACGCCAGGAGCTGGCCGCCGTTTCCAAGGCCATGGCGGAACTGGACACCGTTCCCAAAGAAATGGTGGAAGAAGTGCTGCGGGAGTATTACCATTCCCTGGTCACCGGGCGCGAGATGGTCAGGGGCGGCCACGACGCCGTGCGCAAGCTGCTCCTGCCCAATGTGGACAGCGACACCGCCAAGTACGTTTCCGACTTCCTCAATCTGGATACCGGCCCCGCGCCGTTCAAGGAAATCAGCAAAGTCAGCCCCAAACTGCTGGCTCAGATTTTGCGCAATGAACATCCGCAGACCCTGGCGCTGATTCTCGGCAACATGGACGGCGATCATGCCGCGTCGCTCTTGACCAACCTGCCCGCCGGCGTACGCACCGAAGTGCTCATGCGCCTGGCCAACCTCGAAGCCGTGCCCGAAGACATGCTCATGGCCGTGGACAAGGTGCTGCAAAGCCAGCTTATCGCCATGGGCGGCAAAGAAGGCAAAAAGGTCGGCGGCATCCAGGCCGTGGCCGAAATCCTCAACGCCGTGGACCGCGCCACCGAAGAAGAAGTGCTGGCCGAAATCGAGGAAGAAGCCGCCTCCATGGCCGAAGAAATCCGCAACCTCATGTTCGTGTTCGACGACGTCAAAGATCTGGAAGACCGCTCCATCCGTGAGCTGCTCAAGGAAATCAGCAACGAGGATCTTACCATGGCCCTGCGCGGCGCTGGCGAAGACCTGCGAACCCTGTTCTTCAAGAACATGTCCGAACGCGCGGCCGGCATGATCAAGGAAGACCTGGAGATCATGGGACCCACCCGCCTGTCCGACGTCGAAATCGCCCAGCAGAACATCGTCAAAATCGTGCGCCGGCTCGAAGGCGAAGGCCGTATCGTAATCAGCAGAGGAGGCGGCGATGTCTTTGTCTAACCCCGGACAAGGCGCGGGTTCCGCCGACTGGGGAACCATCTACGCCCCGGGCGGCGAGTGCTCCCTGCTCTCCATCGAACGCGCCCGCTCCACGACCTGGAGCGAAGGCGACGAGGCGGCCTACCTCGCCCGAGTCAAAGAAAAAGCCGCCGGCATGGCCAAAGAGATGCTCGAACGCGCCGCCGCCGAAGCCGGGACCCTCCGCGAGCAGGCTCGGCAGGAAGGCTACGCCAAAGGTCTGGAAGAGGCCGAGGCCGAACTGGAGTCTTTTCGGTCCGGCATGGCCGACTCCGTCTCCGGCGTGCTCTCGGCCATCGAAGGCCAGTGCTCGGCAATCTTTGCCGAATGGCGCGGCGATCTCGTGGCCCTTGTCCGCATGGCCGTTGAAAAAGGCCTCGCCCGCGAGCTTTCCGAAGAACGGGCCGCCACCCTTGAGGGGCTTCTGCCCGAAGCCGTGGCCCAGTTGGAGAAACGCCGCGAGCTGGTCATTCGCGTGCACCCGGACGACGAGCCGGTCATTGCCGATATCGTCGGCGTGACCAAAGACCGCTACCCCGACGTGGCCTCATGGCGGGTACGGGGCGACGCCTCCATCACTCCCGGCGGACTTGTGGTCGAAAGCGAAACATCCCTGGCCGACGGCCGGGTGGAAAGCCGCATGGCCGTCATTGAAGAAATTGTGCGCCGGCTGAGTCTGCCTGCCGGGCCGTAGCGGAGAGAAGAAAGATTTTGAGGAGAGGATGGGGTATGCCTCCGGCGGGCAAAGCCGGGGGTTCCACCCCCTGGCCCGCGACGGGGGGAATGAAAACAGGCCCGCCGAGGTCGGCCGGTCACTGACGTTTCCAGGTATGACAAGGTTGCCTCGCTGCAACGCGGGCGGCACCCCGCACCCCCTCATTGGCGGCAAAACATAGTGCCTCGAAAACGTATCCGGTGCCGCGGTGATGGATAAGATAAAAAAGAATTTTTTATTGTCTTGGCAACGTGGAGTGGGTTGAGTCGCTTATCCCCCTCCGCCGCATTCCGGCCCGGTCGGGTTCGCAAAGCCTCTCTGCACCGGGCCGGAATGCTTCCAAAAGCTCCCGAACCGGCTGCCGACTTTTTATGCTGGCCATTCCCGGCATCGACACGTGACCGTATTTTTAACCTTACCCGACCGGCATTTGTTATGTCCGACCCCAGAACGTCCCTTTCCCTGCTTTCCGGCATCTCCCCGGTCGTATCCTACGGCAAGGTCAACCGCATCGTCGGCCTTGTGGCCGAAGGCAGCGGCCTGAAAGCTCCGGTCGGGGCCTTATGCCATATCATGCCCGAACACCGGGTCGGTCGTCCGGACGACGACGAAGGCGTACCGGTCGAAGTCGTGGGCTTCCGCGACGGCAACCTGTTGTTCATGCCGTACGGCGACCTGCGCGGCGTGCAGCCGGGCAGCTTGGTGCGCAACTCCGCTCTACCGCCGGTTTTCCCCGTCGGGCCGGACCTGCTCGGCCGGGCCTTTGACGCTTTCGGCAACCCTCTGCATGAGGATGACCGGCCGAATCTGCCGGGAACCGTTCCGCTCTATGCCGACCCGCCCTCCCCCCTAAGCCGGCCGCGCATCGACACTCCTCTCGACGTGGGCGTGCGCGCGGTCAATTCCCTGCTCACCCTCGGCAAGGGCCAACGTGTGGGAATCATGGCCGGCTCGGGCGTGGGCAAGTCCACCCTCATGGGCATGATGGCCCGCTACACCCAGGCCGACGTCAACGTCATCGCCCTGGTGGGCGAGCGCGGCCGTGAAGTCGTGGAGTTCATGGAAAAAGACCTGGGCCCGGAAGGTCTGGCCCGGTCCGTGCTGATCATCGCCACCTCGGACCAATCCCCCCTGGTCCGGATGCGCGCGGCTTACGCGGCCACCGCCGTGGCCGAATACTTCCGCGACCTCGGCAAAGACGTGCTTTTCATGATGGACTCAGTCACCCGCTTTGCCATGGCGGCCCGTGAAGTCGGCCTGGCCGTGGGTGAGCCGCCCACCACCAAGGGGTATACCCCCTCAGTCTTCGCCCAGTTGCCCAAGCTGCTGGAACGCACCGGCACCGGCGCCAAAGGCACGATGACCGGCATCTACACCGTGCTCGTGGACGGCGACGACTTCAACGAGCCCATCGCCGACGCCGTGCGCTCCATCCTCGACGGGCACATCGTCCTGACCCGCGACTTGGCCGACCAGGGGCACTTTCCGGCCATCGACGTGCTCAAGTCCATCAGCCGTCTGCGCAATGACATCTGCCCGAGCGAACAGGTCGACGCCGGGCGGGTGATTCTTTCCCGCCTCGCCGCCTACAACCGCGTCGAAGACATGATCAACATCGGCGCGTATGCCCCCGGTTCCAACCCGGAAATCGACAAGGCCATCGAATCCCTGCCCCAAATCAAAGAATTCCTGCGCCAGAACATCACCGAGCAATCCCCCCTCGACGACTCCTTTGCCAAGCTGGCTGAATTGTCGGCCGGGTAGCCGGGGCTCAAACAGGGCTGCATAGGGAACTCCTTTTCAACGCTTACGGTGTGACAAAGCCTTGTACTTTATCGGGCCGAGCGGCACCGGACCCCGTCGGGGGGGAATGATTCCCCCCCCGACCCCCTCAATGTGAAACAACCGCGCTGTGCGCGGTTGTTTCACATCCTGGTCCCAAGAAAATCACTCTTCCGGCGGACTTGGCGTTTCTTCAGGGAAGCGGTCACGTTTGGCGTCCGCTCCGAAAAGGGCAAGGAGGGTGAAACGTTGGGCGATGGAGCCGGCCATTCCGCAGGAAAGCGGAATGAGACGCGGGAGTACTTTACCCGACGGGCCGGCCGTAGGACTCGGCGAGTCAACTCTTCGGTCCCCGCGGCCCGAGCCGGTGTGGAACAAGCACTTATTCCGTCGGAAGCGCCGGTGACAGGTATCGCCTAGCAGCCCTGTTTTCGGAGCACAAAGCGAGCCAGACGCCGCATCACGCCAAACTTGACCGCTTCCCTACCGGGTACCACGGGCCAGCTTGTAGGCCATGAAGCCCAGGAGAGCGAGACCCAGACCCAACACACCCCAGAGAATCATTTTGCGGGTATCTGTGGGCGCGGGCACGGTGTCCGCAACACCTTTTTCCCCCGCGCTCAACGACGCCGGCGCGGCATCCTGTTTCAGTCCTTCGGGGTACAGGGCCTTCACGCTCTGGGGAGGATTGGAGCCCGAGCACCCGGTCATCAGGATGTAGGGTCCCTCGCCCCCGGCCACAAAGGTCAGCATGTCCGGCTCCCAGGAAACGGCCAGGCGCGGCGGCTCTCCGGAAGCGAAGCTCTTTGACTCGGGCCGGAATTGCCACTCGGCGTCACGGTTCACCTCCATCCGCAAGGGCCGGTTGCGTGTCTCCGTGCCGTTCCGGGAGGTAAGCCGGAAGAACTGGGTCGAATCCGAGGCGCGGCCCTGGAATACGCCGGCCCGGAACCCGCTGTGAAACACGCCGGGGGCCAGGGTGTTCGGCCGGGGCAAATCCAGCTGCACATAGTCCACGGGCGGGTGGGCGTTCAGATGAAAGACAATGTTCCCGTCCGCGTCTTTTTCGCCCGGCACCTGCAAAAATTGGCGTCCGGCCGGATCGGCGTTCGCGGCGTGGAAGTCTTCGGCGCTTGCCGGAAAGACGGGAGGCGGCGCAACCACTTCTTCCTCCAACACCAGCTCGGCGCGAATTCCGGTCACGGTCGGGGGCGTCTGGTCCCAGTATAAGAGCAGGTACTTGCCCCGCACCCCGCTCAGCTCAATCCGGTTGGCGACCAGGGTTTCCTTGTCGTTGCGCAGGAAAAGCAACTGCCCGCTGCCGACGGAGCGTACATGGTCCAGGTCGTCGCTTTCCAGCAGACGCAGGCCGCCACGGTATTCCGGCTCGGCAATGTCGATGGTCAGGGTCAGCCGGGTGTTGCGCGCCTCGCGCGGGTCTATGCCGGACCACAAGGGAACAAGGGAAATGACCTCGCCGGGGCGTTTCTCGGAAACCGGGCGGGAGCCGGGGGCGGCGCGCAGGCTGCCGTCCGGGGCGATGGTCACGCCCAGGGGCGCGGCCGGGTCGCCGGCGTCGGCGGCATGCACGGGCATGGGGAACCACGGCAGATCGGCGGCGGGCAGGGCGCGTTCTTTCCGATGGTCGGGCGCGGTGGGCCGGCTGAAACCGAAGGGCAGGTCTTCGCCGGCGGCGTTGCGCACGCAAAGGTCACTGAGATTCGGCGTGTTCACGGCGGCGTAGACTTCCGGCGTCAGGGGCAGAATATAGTGCGAAGCCGGCTTGTCGACGTTTATCGTAAAGCGCACGACCTTCGGCTCGGGCGGGGTTTCTTTTTTCGCCGCGCCTTGAGCCGAAAGCGGCAGCAGGCCGACCAGGGCGGCGACGGAAAACAGCGCGCAACGGCGCGAAAAACTTGACGGCATCACATTACCTCCATGCCCGCCGGCCGGGATATCGGCCCGCTGTGGAACATCGCATCGGGTTCATTGCTCATCTCTTTTTCACAATCAAAGTTTTTTGCGGAAGGGATGGGGGCTCGGGGGACGGGAAACCGCTTTTTTTCAAAAAAGCGGTTTCCCTTCCCCCTATTCCTCTTTCGCCTTTTCTTTGCCCTCCGCCGCTTTGGGCGGCAGGGGGCAGAGGTAGCCGATGATCAGCAGGATGACCCCGGCCACGATGAAGGAGATGACCCGCTCCAGACCCGAGAGCTTGGAGAGATCCACCAGAAACAGCTTGCACACGGTCAGGCCCAGGATGCCCGCGCCCAGAATCCAGGCCGGGCGGACCTTCTTCCACTTGCTGTAGAGAATCGGTCCCACGGCCAGGAGGGTCCAGAACACCGAGATGGCCGCCTGCACCTTGTCGGAGCGCAGCAGCTCGCCCAGCTCAAAGGGAATGCCCAGCCAATGGTGCAGGGTGCGCAAGAGCACCGCATGCAGCCAGAACACGACCATCCCGGCCGCGACCGCGCCGAAGACGACCTTCTCGTTTTTCACGGGAGAGCGGCCAAGGCATTCGCGGAACAGGCCCGCCCAGACGTGAACAGCCAAGGCGAAAGCGGCAATCTGGATCATGTCCAGGGCGTTCAGGAAGGGTACGGCCCCAAGGGTTCCGCCGCCGTCACTCCAGTTGGTGACCAGAGCCCAGAAGAAGGTCAGGGCCAGAACGGGCACGCAGGCGATCAAGGCGGCGCGACGGCGCTCGCCGCTGCGCAGGAAGCCCAGCAACCCGGCCGTGAAGACGATCCACCCGGCCGCGAGGCACTTTTGCAGGGTTCGATCCCACAGGAAATCGTCCAGCGAGAAACCATATCCGCCCAGGTGATGCAGACCGCGCAACAGGGCCACGTTCCACCAGAGGAACAGGGCCAGCAAAACGGCCACCAGCATGACCACGGGCCGAGGCATGGGAACGGGGGCCACCTGCCGGGCCCGCAGGGCGCGCACCCAAACGATTAGGGCGGTCACACCCAAGGCCAGGGTCAGATCCAGGGGGTTCAATACCGGAATGTAGGGCAGGGGCGAAGGATCGCCGCGCCCCCAGAGGCACAGGAAGAGCCACAGGGCCAGAAAACCCGCCAGGGGCAGGGGCGCGATGCCCAGGTAAGCCCGCTCAAAGGCCCCCAACGGCCAGGCCGGACGCGGGGCGATGCGGGACAAAACGAGCAGGATGATTGCCGGAACAACGCCGCCCGCGCAGACCTGCCAAACGCCTTCAGGCACCTCGCGGGCCACGAAGGCGACGAACTCCGAACCGGCCACCAGGCAGAAGGTCCAGATCAGGCCCACATGCAGCCCGGCCAAAACGGCCCGAGGCGGCGCGGCCGCTTCCACCCGGCGCAGAGTGAACAGGGCGAAAGCCAGGGCCGGGAGCCAGGCGACGAGTTCATACCAGGGGCGCCCCGTATCCGGGAACCACTCGGCCAGATGCACGGCGTGGGCAAAGGCCATGAGCAGCAGCGCGGGCACAATCGCGGCGGCCACGGCGCGGCTTTTTTCCATGCGCGGCAGGCGCGACCAGCCAAGTACACCAATCGTGGTCAGGATGCAGAAGCCCAGCAGCGCGGTGTTCCTGGGTTCGTCCAGGTGTCGGAACAGCTCCGAAACACCGGCGAAGCACCACCAGAACAAAGCCCACCAAGCCGGCAGGGCGTGGGCCGAGGCGATGCCCCGCAGGCCCGCCCGGAGGCGCTCCAGGAAGGAGACGTCGGTCGCGTCGGGCATTTCCCCGATTCGGCTCATGGCCCAGGCGGACACCAGTCCGGCCAGGGTCAGAAGTACGCCGCCGATAAAAAGCTTGTTGCAGAAAATAATCAGGACCGGGGCTTCCGCAAACATGGGCATGAGCGGGTCGAGCGTCGCCCGGGAAACGGCGAGCCCCGCTTCGCCGACCATCACGATGTACAGTCCGCCGGCGATGATCTGCAGGAGCAGGCCCACGGTGACGCCTTCGGGCCGTTTCATGCGCGCGCAAATCCAGACCAGGGCCGCGCCTTCCACGCACCAGGCCGCGGCCGTAAGGTCGCGCGACAAGGCGAAGGGCACGGCCAGGGTCAGGGCGGCGACGCCGAGCGCCAAGGCCGAGTCAAAGAGGAAGCCTCGCGCCTGGGAGGTCTTGTTGCGCAGGAAAGAGGCAATACCAAGGTAGACGGCGCCCAGGCCAAGGCAGGAGAAGGCCATGCCGAATTCCGTATCGCGCAGCAGGTGCCACTGCATGGTTCCGGCCGCCAGGGGCACGGCAAAAACCAAAAGCACGTCGCAGAAGCGCAGCCGGTCTTTGGCGCCCTTCAGGGCCTGGTACACGGAAATGCCCGCATAGAGGAAGAAGAACAGGAGCAGAAAGCCTTCGGCTTCGGGGAAAAACTCCGGCACATACGAGCGCACGCCCCAGATGGTTCCCACGCCGGCCGTAAAGGCGAAGCTCACCAGGGGGAGCAGCCGCCAAGGGAGAAACCGCAGGATGCCGATTTCCCCCAAGGTCAGCAGGGCGTAAAAGCTGAACAGGACGATATGGTTGCCCTCGCCCGTGGAAAGCAGAATCGGGGCCAGCCGGCCGCCGGCGAAACTGAGCAGGGCCATGATCTGGTCGCGTTGGAACACGGCCAGCATGGTCGAGAGGATGCAGATGCCGGCCATGAAAACAAAGGCCGCACTCACCGGCAGCACGGTGGACGCGCCGTCGGCGGCCATGAGCTTGGCGGCCGCCAAAGAGGTCAGGTAGAAAATCGCCACGCCGCCGCCCTGCACCGGCAGCGCGAAATCCGGGCGCCTGCGGCGCAGCCGCCAGCCCAGGCCGAGCAGAGCGAGCCCGAAGAGTCCGGCCGTGATCAGGCGAAGCTCAATGGGAATGAGATCCTGATCGGCCGCGTATTTGAGCAGGAAAGCCAGGCCAAAGAACAGCACCACCACGCCGACCCGGACCATGGTGTTGCCTTGGGTGAACCAGGCAATGACCTTGGCGGCGAACGACGACTCGGCGGCCGGCTTTGGAGCCGGGGCGGCGGGCGCAAGGGCTTCGGGCTTCCGGGTTGGGGCCGCTGCGGTGTCCCCTGCGGCGCTTTCCGGTTGTGCGGAAACATCTTCGGGAGCAAGGCCCGCCTGAGGCTCTTCGGTTTGCCCGGATTCGGCGGCGGCGTCCCGCATCGTCGGGACATCCACGGCCCGCGTGGGTTCAAAGACCTCATACGCGGCCGCCCGCTCCAAAGACTCAAAGGGAGCCGGCTCGGCGGACGACGCGGACGGGGTTTCGCCGACACTCAGGGTCGAGTCGGCAGGCGTCGCATCGGCCGGAGTCCCGACGGCGGGGGCCGGTCCGGTTTCAGCTGAAGAATCCGGAACCGCCTCTTGGGCCACAGTTGAAGCGGAAGCGGCAAATTCCACCGTTCTGTCGGCAACGACGCGTTCGGAAACGGGGCGCTCGGGCAGGGTTTCGCCCTCCGCCACAATAAGGGAAAGGCGCTCCACCTCGTCGCGCAGATCGGCCACTTCGGCCTGCAGTTCAGTCAGATCCCAGCGCAGTTTGTCGGCTTCGCTCCAGTGGGCGGTGTCCACCTTCGGCCGGGACACATTTTTTCGCGCCGATGCCTTGGGGGCCGAGCCGCCGGCCGCGTCATGGGCGTGCCGTTCGGACTCGTTTTTCTTCGTCCGCTCGGCTTCCTGCCGGCGTTCTTTGATCACCAGGCCGATGCACAACCCCACAATCAAGCCGACAACACCCCCGGAGGGTTCCAGATCGGTGAGCATAAAACCAAGTATGCCGCCGATTATCGCACATAAAAAAGCCATTCACTCCTCCCCCCGTTGCCGTAAGGACGGGCTTCTATGCATTAACGCAACAGCGCCCGCCACGTCATCTAAAAAGTGGACTTGGCCCGCCTGATTCCCCCGACGGCCGCTCACTCCGCAATTGACTTTCCGGCGTCCGTCTATACAATTACGGGCCGCCCGACAGGCGGCCAAAATTGTTGATAGAGCGGGGCTCCGCCCCAAACCCCGCCGGGGGGAATGAAAACAGAGCTGCCGAAGTCGGCCGCTCATTTATACTCCCACGATATGACGAGGTCGTCTCGTTACATCGCGGGCGGCACCCCGGACCCCCTCATGTGTCGGCAGTCTTCGCAAAGCGAAGATTGCCGACAATGGGGGTGCAGGGGATTCAATCCCCTGCCGGGGGAGTTTGAGGGGGTGGAACCCCCTCACCCGTCGAGGAGACAGGTTATGAGCGACACGGGTGTGAAAGAATTGCCCAAGGGCTATGAGCCCAAAGACGTGGAAGAGGCCCGCCGGGCCTTTTGGGAAGCGGACAAGACCTTTACCCCGAGCCCGGAGGCTCCGGGCGAGGCCTACGCCATCGTCATTCCGCCGCCCAACGTCACGGGCAACCTGCACATCGGCCACGCGCTGAACCTGACCCTGCAGGACGTGCTCTGCCGGCACGCCCGGCAACTCGGCAAGAACGTGCTCTGGGTTCCCGGCGAAGACCACGCGGGCATCGCGACCCAAAACGTGGTGGAACGCCGCTTGAAGACCGAGGGCAAAGGCCGACACGATCTGGGGCGCGAAGCTTTTGTGGAACGCGTCTGGCAGTGGAAAGAAGAATACGGCGACAACATCCGTCGGCAAATCAAGGCCATGGGCGCTTCGGTGGACTGGAGCCGTGAACGCTTCACCTTGGATGAAGGCCTTTCCCGGGCCGTGCGCCGGGTGTTCGTGCAACTTTATAATGAAGGGCTGATTTACAAAGGCCGGTATATCGTCAACTGGTGTACCCGCTGTCACACGGCCCTGGCCGACGACGAAGTCGAGCACGCCCCGCAAAAGACCCACCTCTGGCACATTCGCTATCCCCTGGAAGACGGCTCGGGCGAACTGGTCATCGCCACCACCCGGCCGGAAACCATGCTCGGCGACACGGCCGTGTGCGTGCATCCCGAAGACGAACGCTACACCGCCTTTGTGGGCAAAAAAGCCCGCTTGCCCCTGACGGACCGGCTCATTCCGATCATCGCGGACAACTACGTGGACCGCGAGTTCGGCACCGGGGCGCTCAAGGTCACGCCGTCCCACGACCACAACGACTGGCACCTGGGGCACAAGCACAACCTCGAGTTCCTCAGCGTCATGGACGACGAGGGCCGGATGAACGAGCTTGCCGGAAAATTCGCCGGCCTGAGCCGCGACGAAGCCCGCAAAGCCGTGGCCGCCGAACTGGAAGCCCAAGGCTTTCTGGTCAAGGTCGAAGATTACGAGAACAGCGTGGGGCATTGCTACCGCTGTAAGGAAATCATCGATCCGCATGTTTCCGTGCAGTGGTTTGTGGCCGTGAAGACCCTCGCCGAAAAGGCCCGCGCGGCCATGCCGGAAAAAACCCAAATTTACCCGGAATCCTGGCTCAAGACGTACTACAACTGGATGGACAACATCCGCGACTGGTGCATCAGCCGGCAGATCTGGTGGGGCCACCGCATTCCGGCCTGGACCTGCGACTCCTGCGCCAACCTGGTTGTGGCCGAGGAAGCCCCGGACCGCTGCGAAAAATGCGGCTCCGAGCGGCTTTCCCAGGACGAGGATGTGCTCGACACCTGGTTCTCGTCCGCGCTTTGGCCCTTCTCCACCCTGGGCTGGCCGGATGAAACCCCGGAACTCAAACGATACTATCCCACGGCCGTGCTGGTCACGGGCTTCGACATCCTGTTTTTCTGGGTGGCCCGGATGATGATGATGGGCCTGCACTTCATGGGCGAGATTCCCTTCAAGCACGTGTACATCCACGCCTTGGTGCGCGACGCTTCGGGCAAGAAGATGTCCAAGTCCACGGGCAACGTCATCGACCCCTTGGCGATGATCGACACATACGGCACGGATTCTTTGCGCTTCACCCTTACGGCCTTCGCGGCCATGGGCCGGGACATCAAGCTCGCGGAAGATCGCATTGAAGGCTACCGCCACTTCATGAACAAGATCTGGAACGCCTCGCGCTTCGCCCTGATGAACCTGGAAGGCGCGCCCGAGGCCGTGGACCTCGACAAGGTGGAAGGCCTGCACCACCGCTGGATTCTGCACCGCCTGGAAGAACTTAAGGCCGAGCAGAAAAGCGCCCTGGCCGAATACCGCTTCAACGACGCGGCCCAGAGCTTGTACAAGTTTGTCTGGAACCAGTTCTGCGACTGGTACCTGGAGCTGATCAAGCCGGACATGCAGGCCGGCGGCGAACGGCAAAAAGCCGCCCGCTTCGTGCTCTGGACCACCCTGCGCGAAACCCTGCTCCTGCTCCACCCCTTGGTGCCCTTCATCAGCGCCGAGGTCTGGCAGGCCATGCCCGGCCACGCAGGCAGTCCGGACATCGCCCGCGAAGCCTTCCCGGTCATGCGTCCCGGCTGCCTGCGCCCCGACGACGCCGCGCGCATGGAAATGATTCAGGAGGCCATCTCGGCCGTGCGGACCATCCGGGCCGAGCTGAACATCGCGCCGTCCCTCAAGCTGACCGCCATCGTCCGGCCCGTGGACGCCGATGCGGCCGGAGTTTTGGAAGCCCACCGGGAGATGCTCCTGGTTCTGGCCCGCCTGGACAAACTGACCATCGACGCGGCGGCGGAAGCCCCCCGGGTGGCGGCCTCGCAGGTGGCCTGCGGCAACGAAATCATCATTCCGCTTTCCGGAGCCGTGGATTTCGCGGCCGAGACCGCCCGCCTGGAAAAAGAACTGGCCAAGCTCGACAAAGAGCATGCCATGCTGACCGGCAAGTTGGGCAACGAAAATTACGTCTCCCGCGCTCCGGCCGAAGTGGTTGAGCGCGACAAGGCCCGGGTGCTCGAGCTGGCCGACGCCAAGCTTAAGCTCGCGGCCCTGAAAGAGCGTTTTGCCGAAGGGTTGAAGGGGTAAATTCACGGGGGAGGAGAGGCCCTATTAAATTACATTGGGGCTCAAACAGGGCTGCAGAGGGCATCCCCTTTCAGATCTCGCGATGTGATAAGCCCAGTGCCCTTTCATGCCGAGCGGCACCAAGCCCCGGCAGGGGAAATGATTTCCCCTGCACCCCTCGATGGTTTGGGAACCTACCCGCTATGCGGGCAGGTTCCCAAACCAAAGGGGGTCAAGGGGATTCAATCCCCTTGTGGGGAGGACTGGAGGGGCGACGCCCCTCCAGAGACAATTAATGAGGTTTGCCTCTACGCCGCCGGGGGGCGGTTGCCGAGCGCGTGTATCTGTGGTCGAGGGATGCCGATGACGCCGGGGAAAACACAAGGCGTTTACGCGTATGATCAAATACCTTCTCTTCATCACAGTTCTGGCAGGCTGCCCGGCTGCGACGGCTTCAGCCGCCGAACGTTCCCCCACGGCTCCCGTTGAAGCGCGGGTTCTCGGGCCGGAAACCCTTGACGGCCTGTGGACGGCGGATATCGAGCGCACCAGGAGTCTGCTCGGCGCGGAACAAGCCAAGGCCCTGGCCCCACATGCGGGCGCGTGCCTTGCGTTCAACCTCGCGGACGGACGTTGTCGAGCCTGGACGGATGCGTCAAAAAAAGAATTGCTGCTGACCCACCCCCTTGAGGTGGTCGGCATGGAAAACGATACGGTTACCTTGCGGGTCGAAGGCCGAAGGGTGCTTGAAATCGAAATTGTGGACAACGACACCTTGATTCTGCGGGGTCGAGGCGTCTTCAGCCGGATTAAAACGGGGGAAGAGTGAAAGACATATTCATCGTGCGACTGCTTCTTCCGACGCTGTTCGTGCTTTGCCTGGCGTTTTCCGCCGCCGCCGAACCCGCCCCGAGCGGCTCTCCCGCCGGGCAGGCCTACCGGGCGGAAACGCTCAACGGCCTGTGGCGGGCCGACGTCGAAGGCACCAAGCGCCTTCTCGGCGAAGAACAGGCCGCGGATCAGGCCAAAGATCCCGACGTGTGTCTCGAGTTCGACCTGAAAGCCAAGTGTTACCGGGTCTGGAAAGACGTTTCGAAAAAAGAGCAGTTGGGTGATTTTCCCTTTGAACTGCTCGGCATGGAAGGCAATGCGGTCAAGCTGCGCTTCGAGGGAGGCCGACCGACCGAAATCCTGATCTTGGACAAAGACACCTTGAACCTGCAAGGTTTCGCGATTATCCGTCGCGTCAAGGCGGCAGGCAAATGAGACGCACCCTGGCCTTACGCGCCCTCGCTTCGGCTCTGTTCGCTCTCTGCCTCGCCTGTCCGGCCGCCGGAGCGGCCGAAACGCCTTCCTCGGCCGAAGCCCAGCAAGAACGCGTCTACGGGCCGGAAACGCTCAACGGCCTGTGGCGGGCCGACGTCGAAGGTACCAGGCGCCTTCTCGGCGAAGAGCGGGCCGCGGAACAGGCCAAAGTTCCCGACGTGTGCCTCGAGTTCGACCTGAAAGCCAAGTGCTCCCGGGTCTGGCAAGACGTTTCGAAAAAAGAGCAGTTGGGCGATTTTCCCTTTGCGGTTCTTGGGGTGGAAAACAACCGGATCAAAGTGCAATTCGCGGGAGGCGCGCCGACCGAAATCCGGATTGTGGACGAAGATACCCTGGATTTGAACGGTATCGCGATTGTTTCCCGGGTCAAGGCGGCGACGAAATGAGACGCGCGCTTCTCTTTCGGACTCTTCTCCCGGTGCTGTTCGCGACGTGTCTCGCGCTGAGCGCGGCCTCGGCCGCCGAACTCACCCCGGCGGACTTTCACGGCCTGTGGAAATTCGATCCGGGGCGTACCCGAGAACTGTTCGGCTATGGGGCCGTACCGCCGGGAAGCACCGGAACGGGGTTGATGGAAATCAACATTCCCGGAGGCTATGTCGCCCTCAGCTTGAGCAGCGGCGCATACAGCAAAAAACCCGTTTTCGCCGCCGAGGTCATAAAAGATTTGCTGTTGCTTCACGGTACCGATGGTTCCACGGTGCAACTGCGAATCATTGATGCCGACGCCCTGATTGTGCAGGAAGGAAGAACCCGCGCCGTTTTCGTCCGCCAAAAGGCCACAGGCGGGCATTAGCCGAGAGCCTCGGCCGGTCCCGCCGATTATCGAACCACGAGCTCAATGCCGTCCTCGTGCGCTTAAACGCCGATTTTGAATCCATTCGAACAACTAAGGACTCACCATGTTCAAACGCCTCTCGCTTCCGCTTTTGCTGACTCTTTCCCTCTCTCTGCCAGCCCAAGCCGCCGAAAAGACTCCCGCCGCCCAACCGGCCGCCGAGCAGCCCAGACCGCCCCTCAAAGCAGGCAAAGTTCCCTTGCCGCCCCGATCGGGCGCGGCCCGCCCCGCGCCCCGGCCGATGGACCGCTCGTTCCTCAGCCAGTCGACCCTCAACGGCATGTGGCGGGCCGACGTCAAACGCACCGCCGACCTCTTCGGTGACGACGCCGCGACCGGTCCGGCCAAAGATCCGAACATCCGCCTGGAGTTCGACATCACCGGCAAGCATTACCGGGTCTGGCAGGACGCGAAAAAAACCAAATCCCTGGTGGACATTCCCCTGCAAAGCGTCGAAATGAAGGGCTCCACCGTCGTGCTGACGGCGGAGGGAAAACCCCTGCAGGTGGAAATCATTGATGCGGACAGCCTCATCCTGCTGGACAAGGATGTGGTCATCGTGCGGGTCAAGCCGGGGGAATAGCGACCTTCGTTTCTTTAAAGCAATTTCACTTTGAAATTGTCTCTGGAACCATATCGCCGACAGGCTCCCGAACGAGCCCGCAAGCGGGTGTCCGCTTACGCGTCGCGCGATCAGGAAACCGCCTTTCGGCGGTTTTTGATGCGCGAACAACGCGGCCAAAACGACGCGCGCGCATGCATCGAGCCGACTCATCATTGTATAATTGCAGGGCTGGACTTCAAGGCATACGCTCAATGTAACGCATGCACCGCAACAGACTGCGCCTACCGCTTTGTATAATCCGAACACCCGGCGATATGGACGGCCTTTGCGTAACGACAAAGGAGGAAGCCATGCGCAACGATTTCTTTTTCCAGATTTGCGGCAACATGCTTGCCGACACGGCCTTTGACGTTCGCCTGCCCAACGGCGAGACGGAAGTTCTCGGCAAGGGTCGCCCCGCTTTTTCCCTTGTGTTCAAAACAATGCCCAACCTGAACGTCGCCGACCCCATTCTCTCGCTGGGAGAAGCCTATATGCGCGGTGAGCTGGAGCTGGAAGGCGACATCGACGCCGCCGCGCGGCTTTTGAACGGGCAGCTTGAAACCCGCACCCTGCACGCCCGGCTGCGCCGGCTCATCGGTCGGTGCTCGCGCGCCCTGTCGGCCGGCAAAGCCAAGCAACGGCGCGACATCAAAGCCCACTACGATCTCGGCAACGACTTTTACTCTCTGTGGCTCGACTCGGAAATGAACTACTCCTGCGCCTATTTCATCAAGCAGGATGACTCCCTTGAACAGGCCCAGCGCCAGAAGATCGAACTTATCCTGCGCAAGTTGCGCCTTGCCCCCGGCATGCGCCTTCTGGACATCGGCTGCGGCTGGGGCGCTCTGGCCGTTCGTGCCGCGAAGGAATACGACTGCAAGGTGCTCGGCGTCACCCTGAGCGACGAGCAGTGCGCAGAAGGGTCCCGACGCGCCGCCCTGGCCGCGCCCGGCATGGTGGACATTCGCCTGCGTAATTACCTGGACCTCGAAGGCAAGGAGCAATTCGATCGCGTGGTCAGCGTGGGCATGTTCGAGCATGTGGGCCGGGCGAACATGCCGAGCTGGTTTGCAACCGCCGCCCGCCTGCTCAAGCCGGGCGGGCTGTGCCTGCTCCATACCCTGACCAAGCCCCTGGAAGGTGAAACCAACGCCTGGACCGAAAAGTACATCTTCCCCGGCGGGCGCATCCCGTCTCTGCGGGAGATCATCGCCCTGCCTCCGGAATATGGGTTCCATATCCTGCATGTGGAAAACCTGCGTCCGCACTATGCCAAAACCCTTGAGGCCTGGCACGCGAACTTCTCCGCGCCGAAAACCCTGGCCAAAGTGCGCGAGATGTTCGGCGACGGATTCATCCGCATGTGGAGCCTCTACCTGCGCATGGCCGCCGCCTGCCTGCGGGCGGGGGTCCTGGAAGTGCACCAAATCGTGCTCGGCAAAGGCGTCGACCCCACTCTGCCCCTGACCCTCAACGATATCTACACGCCGGAAGCGAAGTGAATGATGGGGACGTAAACAGGGCCGCCTGAATTATACCTCCATCACGCTTATGATGTGACATGCTTATTCAGGATCACCACGAGCGGCACCCATCACCCCCGGCAGGGGATTCAGCCGGGACTGCGGAGGTGATCCCGCGATGAAGCCTGCAATATGAAGCGGTCACCCCACATCCGCACGGGCGACATATGCGGGGGTCCGGGGGGGCTCAGCCCCTCCGGTGGGGTTTGGGGTGAAAACCCAATTTCCAATCCCCGCCCCGCAAGTTGCGCGCTCGAGCATTCCGGCCTATACTGCCCCGGCCCGCGTATTCGGCCGTGAAAAGGCCGGATCGGGGCTTACTCCACCCCACAAGCGAGTCGCAGCATGAAAGTTTACCTCATCGGCGCGGGCCCCGGCGATCCGGGCTTGTTCACCCTCAAGGGCAAAGAAGTCATGGGCAAATCCGACGTGGTGGTTTACGACCACCTGGCGGACAAATCCCTTTTGGAGCACGCCCGTAAGGATGCGGAACTCATTTACGTGGGCAAGAAGGGCGGCGATCACACCCTTTCCCAGGATGGGATCAACGCCCTCATCGTGGCCAAAGCCAAAGAAGGCAAGACCGTGGCCCGGCTGAAAGGCGGCGACCCGTACATGTTCGGGCGCGGCGGC
Organism: Desulfovibrio sp.; assembly: GCA_031551885.1. Taxonomy (GTDB): domain Bacteria; phylum Desulfobacterota; class Desulfovibrionia; order Desulfovibrionales; family Desulfovibrionaceae; genus Frigididesulfovibrio. Next base: position 1,409 of record JAVBMX010000116.1, on the reverse strand, counting down.
GAAGAGGCCGAAGAACTGCTCGCCGCCGGCGTAACCTTTGAGGAAATTCCCGGCGTAACCAGCGGCATCGCGGGCCCGGCTTACGCGGGCATTCCCCTGACCCACCGGGCGCATTCCTCGTCGGTGACCTTCATCACCGGGCACGAAGACCCCACCAAGCCGGATACCGCCCACAACTGGCATGCCTTGGCCCACAGCGCCAACACCCTGGTCTTTTACATGGGCATGAAGAATCTGCCGGAAATTTCGCGTAGGCTTATCGAAGCGGGCATGGATCCGGCCACGCCGGCCGCCCTGGTGCGCTGGGGCACCACGCCCCGGCACCGCAGCTTGACCGCGACCCTGGCCACCCTGCCGGAAGCCGCCGTCAACAAAGGATTCTCTTCGCCCAGCCTGATTGTGGTCGGGGGCGTGGTTTCCCTGCACGACAAGCTCAACTGGTTCGAGCACAGGCCGCTTTTGGGCAAGACCGTGGTGGTCACCCGAGCCCGCGAGCAGGCCGGAGAAAGCGCCGCCCTGCTGCGCGAACTCGGGGCCGAGGTCATCCAGTTCCCGACCATCGACATCCGGCCGCTGCAGGATTACGCCCCTGTGGATGCCGCCATCCGCACCCTGGCTTCGTACGACTGGGTAATTTTCACCTCGGTCAACGGGGTGCGCCATTTTTGGAAGCGCCTGGCCGCCGCCAAGCTGGACACCCGCGCCCTTGGGGCCTGCGGCGTGGCCGCCATCGGCCCGGCCACGGCGGACGCCCTGCGGGCCAAAGGCATTGAGCCGGACTTCATCCCGGAAAAATTCGTGGCCGAAGGCATTGTCGACGGTCTGACCAACCGTTGCGGCAAGAATCTGGCCGGCATGCGCCTGCTCCTGCCCCGCGCGGCCAAGGCCCGCGACGTGCTGCCCGAAGCCCTGAGTCGGGCCGGGGCCAAGTTGGAGGTGTTGCCGGTGTACGAGACCACGCCTTCCGCCGCCCGCCGCGGAGAAGTGCTGGAACGCCTGAAGGCCGGAGAGATCGACTGTATCATCTTCGGGTCTTCCTCCACGGTGGAAAACCTGCTGGCCCTTATCCCGGCCGAGGAGCTCAAACAGTTCCCCGGTCTGCGCTTCGCCTGCATCGGCCCGATTACGGCCAAAACCCTGGAAGACGCCGGGCTGGCCTGCCATATCCAGCCGGAAGAGTTTACCATTCCGGCCATGGCCGCCGAGGTGGTCAAAAAGCTTTAGGGGGGGGCGCCCCCCCACCCCCCGCCGGGGGCCGGGTGTGAGCCGCCACCCCTCGCCCGCGCGGCCCGCCGCGCCGGGGGGGCTCGCGTCTTCTCTGGCCAGTGTCTGTCGTCTTATCTCGGCTCGTGGGGGGGGGGGGGGGCGGGCCCGCCCCCCCCCCCCCCCCAATGTGAGGTCCGAACCGA
>JAVBMX010000042.1:0-19741 GCA_031551885.1 Desulfovibrio sp. | reverse complement strand
ACTGGTGGAAAACCAGTACCGCATCGGCCTGGTGCGCATGGAGCGGGCCATCAAGGAACGCATGAGCCTGCAGGAAGTGGGCACCCTGATGCCCCACGACCTGATCAACCCCAAGCCGGTCACGGCCGTGCTCAAGGAGTTCTTCGGCACCTCGCAGCTCTCGCAGTTCATGGACCAAACCAACTCCCTGTCCGAAGTGACCCACAAGCGCCGTCTTTCGGCCCTGGGCCCCGGCGGCCTGACCCGCGAACGCGCGGGCTTTGAGGTGCGCGACGTGCACACCTCGCACTACGGCCGGATCTGCCCCATCGAAACGCCGGAAGGCCCGAACATCGGCCTGATCGTGTCCCTGACCACCTACGCCAGGGTCAACGACTACGGCTTTATCGAAACGCCCTACCGGGTGGTCAAAGGCAACAAGGTCACCAAGGAAATCGAATACCTGGACGCCTCGCGCGAGCACACCGAGGTCATCGCCCAGGCCAACGCCGTTATGGACGACAAGGGCAACCTTCTGGACGACCTGGTCACCAGCCGGGTGCACGGCGACGTGGAAATGACTCCCAAAGAGGACGTGACCCTCATGGACATTTCCCCGAGCCAGATGGTTTCCATCTCGGCCGCGCTCATTCCCTTCCTGGAGCATGACGACGCCAACCGGGCGCTCATGGGCTCGAACATGCAGCGTCAGGCCGTGCCGCTTCTGCGCAGCGCCCGCCCCCTGGTGGGTACGGGCATGGAACGCGATGTGGCCCAGGACTCCGGTGCGTGCATCATCGCGGAAGCCGACGGCATCGTGCGCTACGCCGACGCCGAACGGGTCATCGTGTCCTATGAGGGCGCCCTCTACCCGGAAACCGGCGGAGTGCGCACCTACTTCCTGCAAAAGTTCCACAAGTCGAACCAGAACTCCTGCTTCGGGCAAAAGCCTTCGTGCCGGCCCGGCCTGCGGGTGAAAAAAGGCGACGTGCTGGCCGACGGCCCCGGCATCGAAGGCGGCGAGCTTGCTCTCGGCAAGAACCTGACCGTGGCCTTCATGCCTTGGTGCGGCTTCAACTTCGAAGACTCGATTCTGATTTCCGAACGCTGCGTGAAGGAAGACACCTTCACCTCGGTGCATATTGAAGAGTTCGAGGTCGTGGCCCGCGACACCAAGCTGGGACCCGAAGAAATCACCCGCGACATTCCCAACGTGGGCGAAGATATGCTGCGCAACCTCGACGCCAGCGGGATCATCCGCATCGGCGCGGCGGTCAAGCCCGACGACATTCTGGTGGGCAAAATCACCCCCAAGGGCGAAACCCAGCTCACCCCGGAAGAAAAACTCCTGCGGGCCATCTTCGGCGACAAGGCCCGCGACGTGAAGAACACCTCGCTCAAGGTGCCGCCGGGCATCGAGGGCACGATCATTGAGGTCAAGGTCTTCAACCGCCGCTCGGGCGAAAAGGACGAGCGCACCCGCGACATCGAAAACTCCGAACTGGCCGCCCTGGACGCCAAAGAAGGCGACCACGCCCGCGCCCTGTCGGACACGGTGCGCGAAAAACTCATCGAGCTCACGGCCGGCAAGCAGCTTGCCGTGAACCTGGCGGGCAAAAAGAAAGGCGAAATCCTGGCCGAAGCCGGGCACGTGCCCACGCCCGACCTGCTGGAAGACCTGCCGGTGAAAAAGTTCGCCGGCCTGTTCAAGAGCAAGGAAGTGAACGAGGCCGTGGCCGCCATGCTGGCCGACTACGATCGCCAGATCGAGTACCTGAAGGGTATTTACGAATCCAAGCGCGGCAAGGTGACCGAAGGCGACGACCTGCCCCCGGGCGTGATCAAGATGGTCAAGGTCTACGTGGCCGTAAAACGGAAACTCAACGTGGGCGACAAAATGGCCGGCCGCCACGGGAACAAGGGCGTCGTGTCCTGCATCCTGCCGGCGGAAGATATGCCCTTCTTCGCCGACGGCCGCCCCGTGGACATCGTGCTCAACCCCTTGGGCGTGCCTTCACGGATGAACATCGGCCAGATCATGGAAACCCACCTCGGGTGGGCCGCCAAGGAACTGGGCGAACAATTGACCGAAATGGTTTCCAAGGTCGCTCTGAAAGATCTGCGCGAGCGGGTCAAAGACGTGTTCGCCACCTCGACCGTGGCCAAGCTGATCGACGAGATGGACGACGAGGAATTCGTTGCTTCCGTGCGTAATCTGCGCGAAGGCATCGTGACCAAGACCCCGGTCTTCGACGGCGCGACCGAAGAGGAAATCTGGGGCTGGCTGCAAAAAGCCGGTCTGCCCGACGACGGCAAGACCGTGCTCTACGACGGCCGCACCGGCGAAGCCTTCAAGAACCGGGTGACCACGGGCGTGATGTACATGCTCAAGCTGCACCACCTGGTCGACGAAAAAATCCACGCCCGCTCCACCGGTCCCTACTCCCTGGTCACGCAGCAGCCTCTGGGCGGTAAGGCCCAGTTCGGCGGCCAGCGACTCGGGGAAATGGAAGTCTGGGCCCTGGAAGCTTACGGCGCCGCCTATCTGTTGCAGGAGTTCCTGACGGTCAAGTCCGACGACGTGACCGGCCGGGTCAAGATGTACGAGAAGATCGTCAAAGGCGACAACTTCCTGGAAGCCGGTCTGCCCGAGTCGTTCAACGTTTTGGTCAAAGAACTCATGAGCCTTGGCCTGGACGTGACCCTGCACCAGGAAGAAGGCAAAAAGCGGCCCAAGCGCGGCGGCCTGTACATCCATGAGGAAGCCACGCGCGATCCCCTGGCCGACCGGGCCGCGGAGCGCGACGACGAGCCGGACTTTGCGCCGGCAGGCGACAATACCGACATGTAGGAGGCCGACGGCCCGCTCCCACGCCGGGGCGGGCCGAACGCGGCCCTGAGGCGCGCCGTGCGCGGCGCCGCATATATCACGCTAGAAAACGGCAGGTTACCCGATATGACTCTGGACGACCTTTTCACCGTCAGAGGCTCCTCCACCACGGTTTCCAACATCAAACACCTGAAATCCATTCAGGTGTCCATCGCCTCGCCCGAGTCCATCCGCGAATGGTCCTTCGGCGAAGTGAAAAAACCGGAAACCATCAACTACCGCACCTTCAAGCCGGAACGCGACGGCCTGTTCTGCGCCAAAATCTTCGGCCCGGTCAAAGATTACGAGTGCAACTGCGGCAAATACAAGCGCATGAAGCACCGCGGCATCGTCTGCGAAAAGTGCGGCGTGGAAGTCATCGCCTCCAAGGTACGGCGCGAGCGCATGGGCCACATCGAGTTGGCCGCGCCCGTGGCCCATATCTGGTTCCTGAAGACCCTGCCCTCGAAGATCGGCACCCTGCTCGACATGACCATGGCCGATCTGGAAAAGGTGCTCTATTTCGACTCGTACCTCGTGCTTGATCCGGGTTCGACCAACCTGCAAAAGCTCCAGGTCATTTCCGAAGACCAATACCTCCAGGTGCTCGACCACTACGGCGAAGACACCATCACCGTGGGCATGGGCGCGGAAGCCGTGCGCGGCCTGCTCGAAGAGCTGGACCTGGAAAAGCTGCGCGCCGAGCTGCGTGAAGAGTCGCAGTCGACCCGCTCGCAGACCAAGAAAAAGAAAATCACCAAACGGCTGAAAATCGTCGAGGCCTTCCTCGAGTCGAACAACAAGCCCGAATGGATGGTTCTGGAAGTCATTCCGGTCATTCCGCCGGAACTGCGCCCCCTGGTGCCCCTCGACGGCGGCCGTTTCGCCACCTCGGACCTGAACGACCTGTACCGCCGGGTGATCAACCGGAACAACCGCCTGAAACGCCTCATGGAACTGGGCGCGCCGGACATCATCATCCGCAACGAAAAGCGCATGCTCCAGGAAGCCGTGGACGCGCTCTTCGACAACGGCCGGCGCGGCCGGGCCATCACCGGCACCAACGGCCGTCCGCTCAAGTCGCTGTCCGACATGATCAAGGGCAAGCAGGGCCGCTTCCGCCAGAACCTGCTCGGCAAACGGGTGGACTACTCCGGCCGTTCGGTTATCGTGGTCGGCCCCAAGTTGAAGCTGCACCAGTGCGGTCTGCCCAAGAAAATGGCCCTGGAGCTGTTCAAGCCTTTCATCTACTCCAAGCTCGAAGAGCGGGGCCTGGCCTCGACCATCAAGAGCGCCAAGAAAATGGTCGAGCGCGAAGAACTGGTGGTTTGGGATATTCTGGAAGAAGTCGTGCGCGAGTACCCGATCATGCTCAACCGCGCCCCGACCCTGCACCGCTTGGGCATTCAGGCCTTTGAACCCCTGCTGGTCGAAGGCAAGGCCATCCAGCTGCACCCGCTCGTCTGCTCGGCCTACAACGCCGACTTTGACGGCGACCAGATGGCCGTGCACCTGCCCCTTTCCGTGGAAGCCCAGATCGAATGCCGGGTGCTGATGATGAGCACCAACAACATTCTTTCCCCGGCCAACGGAACGCCGGTCATCGTGCCCAGCCAGGATATCGTGCTCGGCCTGTATTACATGACCGTGGACCGCGACTTTGAAGACGGCGAAGGCCGGATTTTCTGCGCCCCCTGGGAAGTGGTCAGCGCCTATGACGGCGGCCAGGTCGCCCTGCACGCCAAGATCAAGGTGCGCATGGAAGACGGCAAGCTGATCGACACCACCCCCGGCCGGATCCTGGTACGCGACATTCTGCCCGACGGCATCCCCTTTGATCAGGTCAACTGCGTGCTGACCAAAAAGAACATCGCCCGTTTGGTGGGCAGCGCTTACCGCGACGCCGGCACCAAGGCCACGGTTCTGCTCTGCGACCGCCTGAAGGACCTGGGCTACGAATACGCCACCCGGGCCGGCGTGACCATCGGGGTGAAAGACCTGACCATTCCGCCCGCCAAGAAAACGATCATCGGCGACGCCAAGGCCGAGGTCGAAGACATCGAACGCCAATACCGGGACGGCATCATCACCCGCACCGAAAAATACAACAAGGTCGTGGACGTTTGGACCAAAGCCACCCAGGACGTTTCCGCCGAAATGATCAAGGTGGTTTCGCACGAGGAAGTGGTCAACAAGAAGACCGGCGAAAAGAAACTCAACCAGAGCTTCAACCCGATCTTCATGATGTCCACCTCGGGCGCCCGAGGCAACCAGGACCAGATGCGCCAGCTGGCCGGCATGCGCGGTCTGATGGCCAAACCTTCCGGTGAAATCATCGAAACCCCGATCACCTCGTGTTTCCGCGAAGGCCTGGACGTTTCGCAGTACTTCAACTCCACGCACGGCGCGCGGAAAGGTCTGGCGGACACGGCCCTGAAAACGGCCAACTCCGGTTACCTGACCCGCCGCCTGGTCGACGTCGTTCAAGACGTGATCATCACCGAGACCGACTGCGGCACCGTGGACGGCGTGGAGCTGACCCACCTGGTCAAGGGCGGCGACATCAAGATGCGCCTGGCCGAACGGGCTCTGGGCCGAGTGATCCTTTACCCGGTGTTCCACCCGGAAAGCGGCGAACTGCTCTACCCGGCCAACACCCTGGTGGATGAAAACGTCGCCGTCGCCCTGGACGACGCGGGCATCAACTCCCTGACCCTGCGTTCCGCCCTGACCTGCCGCTCCGAGCGGGGGGTTTGCTCCCTGTGCTACGGGCGCGACCTGGCCCGCGGGCACATGGTGAACATCGGCGAGACCGTGGGCATCATCGCGGCCCAGTCCATCGGCGAACCGGGCACCCAGCTGACCATGCGGACCTTCCACATCGGCGGCACGGCCTCGCGGGAAATCGAGCGTTCGAGCATCACGGCCCAGCACAACGGCCGGGTGATCTTCTCCCGGGTCAAAGCCGTGGAAAACCGCGAAGGCCAGCACATGGTGCTCGGCAAGAGCGGTCAGGTGAGCATTGTGGACGAACAAGGCCGCGAGCGGGAAAAATACATCCTGCCCAACGGCTCCAAGCTGGTGGTCAAAGAAAACCAGGAAGTCAAAAAAGGCGACCTGATCGCCGAGTGGGATCCGTTCAACGAACCCTTCGTTTCGGAAATCAACGGCACGATCAAGTTCACCGACATTCTGGAAGGCAAAACCTACCAGGAAAAAGTGGACGAAGCCACGCACATGTCCACCCAGAGCATCATTGAATACCGCACCACCAACTACCGTCCTTCGGTCTCGGTGTGCGACGAAAACGGCGCGGTCAAGCAGCGGCCCGGTTCCACCCTGGCCGCCACCTACCCCCTGCCCGTGGGTGCCCTGCTCATGGTCAAGGACGGGCAGGAGATTCAGGCCGGCGACATCCTGGCCAGAAAGCCGCGGGAAACCTCCAAAACCAAAGACATCGTGGGCGGTCTGCCGCGCGTGGCCGAGCTCTTTGAAGTGCGCAAGCCCAAAGACATGGCCGTGGTTTCGGAAATCGACGGCACCGTGGCCTTTGCCGGTGAATCCAAAGGCAAGCGCAAGCTGATCGTCACCCCGGAAGCCGGCGAGGCCAAAGAATACCTGGTGCCCAAGGGCAAGCACATCACCGTGGGCGACGGCGACTTTGTCGAAGCCGGCGAACTCTTGACCGAAGGCCATCCGGAACTGCACGACATCCTGCGCACCAAGGGCGAAAAGTACCTGGCCGCCTATCTGGTGGAAGAAATCCAGGACGTGTACCGCTTCCAGGGCGTGGGCATCGACGACAAGCACATTGAAGTCATTGTGCGCCAGATGCTCCGCAAGGTGCAGGTGCTCGATCCGGGCGGGACCTCCTTCCTTGTGGGCGAGCAGGTGGACAAGCAGGAGTTCAAGGTCGAAAACGAGAAGGCCCTGACCGAAGGGCTTGTCCCGGCCACGGCCGAGCCGCTGGTGCTGGGCATCACCCAGGCCTCGCTGACGACTTCTTCGTTCATCTCGGCGGCCTCCTTCCAGGAAACCACCAAGGTGCTGACGGAAGCCTCGCTGCGCGGCAAGTCCGACGCTCTGCGCGGCCTGAAGGAAAACGTCATCGTCGGCCGACTCATCCCGGCCGGAACGGGGTACCGCGAATACGTCCACTCGGACATCCTGGTGCCCGATCAAAAAGAACGGCCCAACAAGTTCCTGGAAGAAATGGAAGAAGACCCCCTGTTGGTCGACTTGGCTTAGCGCTTGAAGGTTATTACATTGGGGCTCAGACAGGGCTGCAAAGGGCATTCCCTTTCAGAGTTTGCGATATGATAAAATCAGTGTCCCCTCAAACCAAGCGGCACCAAACCCCGGCAGGGGAAATGATTTCTCCTGCACCCCTCAATGTTTTGGGAGCCTGCCCGCTGTGCGGGCAGGCTCCCAAAACAAAGTGGGTCAAGGGGCTCATCCGGCAGGAAGCCGGATGGACGCCGAAGGTCTTCCGACGGTTCCCGAAGGGCGAGGCGCACGATGCGCCGAGTCAATCAATCCCCTTGCGGGGAGGTTTGGAGGGGTAGCGCCCCTCCAAGACGATGACCCGCCGCAGGTTCCCTGCGGCGGGTCGTTTGTTCAAAAGGAATTTTATTTTCGACAAAATCGCTTTGCGCCGACGGCGGCGCAGGGGGGACAAATGCCCGAGGGTCGGTGAGCATTCTTCGGCATATTTTTCATCAACACGCTCACACGTGACATGCTCTCAGGGGGGTCCATGAAAAACGCGCTTTTGACATCACTTCTCACTCTGTTGCTTTTCTCCGTTCCGGCCCGGGCCGAATGGAACTCCGACAAAGACGTCAACACGGTGCAGGGCGTTGAAGCCAAGCGCCTCATGGACTTTGTCGAAAATATGCCGTGGGTCGCGGACGGCGAAGATACCGGCAAGTACATCTACGTGTTCGCCGACGCCGGCTGCTCCGCCACCAAGCAATTTTACACGCTGACCCGCAAGTACACCAAGGACGTCCAGATCCGCTGGATTTTCGTCGACGGCCAAGGCGAGGGCACCTACAACTCGCTGTATGAAGAGCGCACCCCCGAGGCCCTCAAAGACGCTTTCATGTCGCAGACCCTGCCGGCGGACAAAGATCCCAAGAAAGCCGCGAAGATCGATCAGTACGTCATCAAGGGTTTCTTTATGCTGCTGATCAACAAGACCCTCGCCGTGTCCACCGATCGGTTCGCCTTCCCCACCTTTGTGATCGGCACCCCCGAAAAGGCCGTCCTCGAGGCGGGCCTGGATCCCGCCGGCCTGGGCAAGATCATGGGCAGGGTTCCCACGGTGCCGGTGAAGAGCGGCTTTGTGCCCGAGGCCCTGACGGCCGATCAGGATGCGATAAGGCTTCTGCCCCTGCCCGACGGCTACAAGTACATGAACACCAACGCCGACGACGCGCCCATGCACATGATGCCGAGCACGTCCTCTCCGTTCCTGGGGGGCATCATCCCCAAGGCGGATTGGCCGGTTCCCTGCACGGGCGTGACCGAAGACGGGTTCATCGCCATGCAGATCGCCCCTAACGGCGGCTGCATCTATGCCTACGACCCGGTTGAGGTCAAACGCGTTCTGGAAAAAAAATAACGGGGCGAGTTCGCCCAAAGGCCTCCAAGGGAGCGTCGCGGACCTACAACCCCGCGACGCTCCTTCTCTTTTCCCGGCGACACATGGAATTTCCCTTTTTATTGAAAAACGTTATCATGAACGGTCCCGCGCGGCGACGTTGCGCAGTTTTTCTGAGGGGAATGATTTACTCGGCGCATTGCGCGCCTTGAAGAGAAGGGCCTCCTCTCGATGCAAGGCACTTCCGCATCGCGGGAAGGTCCCCGGCAAGCCGTTCCCAACGACTCTGCCTGTGTCCTTCCAAAGTCCACGCCGACCTGTTTACCCGGTGTATCGTCCGCTGTTCCTTTTTCCGGAGTTTCGCCATGTTCCGCAGTCTCATCGCCCTCTGCCTTTTTCTGCTCATGTCCCTTTACGGCCCCGCGCATGCGGCCGAAGCCTCGGCCGGCGACGGCAAGCCGGTGACCGTCGTCGTTTCCCTGCCCGCGCAAAAATACCTGGTGGAGCGCATCGCCGGCGACGCCGCGAGCGTGACCACGCTCCTGCAAAAAGGCGCGGACCCGCATTCCTTTGAGCCCACCCCGGCCCAAATGAGGGCCGTGGCCGAAGCACGTTTCTATTTCACCATCGGCCTGCCCTTTGAGAAGGCCTGGCTGCCGCGTCTGGCCGGGTCCGCCCCCAACCTCAAGGTCGTGGACATGACCGCCGGGATCAAGCGGCTGTCTTCGGATGAAGACGCCGAACGCGCGGCCGAGCTCGGTCTGCGGCCCCACGTGGAGGCTCACGACGGGCACGATCATGATCACGGCGAAGACCCGCATGTGTGGCTTTCGCCCATGCTGGTTCGGGCCATGATCCCCAATATCGTCAAAGCCCTGGCCGCCGAACGGCCCGACGCCGCGGCCCGCTTCCGGGCGGCCGCCAAAACCCTGGATGACGAGCTGCAAGCCCTGGATGCCGAGTTGGCCGGGGTCTTCGCGCCCTTCCCCAAAGAAAAGCGGGTCTTCCTGACCATGCACCCGGCCTGGGCTTATTTCGCCCATAATTACGATCTGGTGGAGCTTTCCGTCGAAACCGACGGCAAAGAGCCCGGCCCGGCCGATATGAAAAATATCGTGGACCTGGCCCGCAAGCTCGGGCTGCGCACCGTGTTCGTTGAGCCGCAGTTCCCCAAAGCCGCCGCCGAAGCCGTGGCCGCGAACATCGGGGCCAATGTCGTCACCATCGATCCCCTGGCCGAAAACCTGCCGGAGATGTGGCGCGCCACCGCCGCCGCCCTGGCCGCGTCGTTTGAAGGGAAGTAAGAGAGAAAGGGAAAGAAGGATGGACGGGGGGAGGGGAAACCCTTTTTTGAAAAAAGTTGTTTCCCCTCCCCCCGAGCTCCCCTCCCCTTCCCCCAAAAACTTTCATTTGTGGGCTGAGGCAAGGGTAACGATCTGCCGACCTGCGAATTGACACTCGCCGGGGTCCAGCCGGCCCGGTTATTGCTTTTACTATAATAAAGCGGCAAATAGTACCGACTCGGCGCAAAATGAGTCTGACGCAGCATCACGCCAAACCGAACCGGTACCCGGTATAAGGAACCTTTGTGGACCACGCCGTCGACATAGAAAACGCCTCGGTTTTCCGCGACAACGAGCTTGTCCTGGAAGACGCCACGCTGCATATTGAGCGCGGCGAACTTCTGGCGGTTATCGGCCCCAACGGCGGCGGCAAAACCACCCTGCTGCGTCTTATGTTGGGCCTGATTCAGCCCCGTTCCGGCTCAGTCCGGGTATTTGGCGGCGAACCGACCCAGATGCGCCGGCGGATCGGCTACGTGCCCCAATTTTCCACCCTGCGCGAAGATGTACCCGCCACCGTGCGCGACATCGTCATGACCGGCGCGGCCGAACGCGGTTTTTTCGGCGCCCGCCTGCCCCGCGACAAGCAGTCCCGCCGGCTCGCGGACTCGCTGTTGGAAGAAATGGGACTACTTGCCCTGGCGGGAAAACATCCCGGATCGCTTTCAGGCGGTGAGCGGCAAAGGTTGCTTGTCGCCCGCGCCCTGATGGGACGTCCGGAAAATAATGGAGATTTCCTGCTCCTTCTGGATGAGCCGACGGCAAGTATTGACCCTAAAGGAAAATTTTGTTTTTATGAACTTGTCAACGGACTCCGAGGCCGGGCAACCATCGTTGTGGTGAGCCATGACCTTTTGCCCGCCCCGCCTTTCTTCTCCCGCATGGTCGCGGTCAATCGCGCCGTGACGCTTTTGTCCGGGGAAGAACCCACGCTGGAAGCGCTTACGGCGCTTTTCGGCCCGCACCTGCACTCCTGCCCGGTAGGTGATTTGCAGCATTCGGCGGGTCTGCACCATCAGACGGGCTGCTCGCACGAAGCTTGTCTGGGCGGCGATGCCGGTCTTGAACCGAGAGTCGGGGAGAACTGATGGAGTTTGCGGCGGAGCTCCTGGCGTACAGTTTCATGCAAAGCGCCCTCCTGGCGATTGTGCTTGCGTCTGTGGCCTGCGGCATTGTTGGAACGCTGGTCGTGTGCAACCGCCTGACTTTTTTGGCGGGCGGCGCGGCCCATGCCGCTTACGGCGGCATCGGGCTGGCCTTTCACTTCGGCCTTCCGGTTCTTCCTTGTACGGTATTGTTTACCCTGGCCGCCTCGCTCGGCATGGGGTCCGTCTCCCTCAAGCGGGAGGAAAAAGGCAAACCCGACTCTTCCACCGATGCCGCCGTCGGCGTGTTGTGGGCGGCCGGCATGGCCTTCGGAATTATTCTCATTCAACTTACGCCCGGCTACGCCGGCGAGTTGACGGCTTTTTTGTTCGGCAGTCTGCTTTCCGTTCCGGCCTCGGATTTATGGGTCATGGCCGGGTTCGATGTGCTGCTGCTGGGCGTTCTGTTCGTCTGCGGACAGGGGTTGTTTCTTGTCTCGGCGGATCCGGATTTCGCCCGCTCCCGGGGTATTCCGGCTCATGCTTTGACGCTCTTGATCATCGGGCTCACGGCCGTTGCCGTGGTTCTGTTGATCCGGGTGGCCGGCCTTATCCTGGTGCTGGCCCTGCTGACCATCCCGCCCCTCGTTGCCCGGCGGGTATGCAAAACATTCTACGGCACCATGTTCGGCGCCTGCATCGCGTCCCTGGCATTTTGTCTGGCCGGGTTGGCCCTTTCCTGGACGTTCAACCTTTCACCCGGAGCTGTTATAGTGGGTATAGCCACGATCACTTACTTCGGTCTGTCGTTGCCCGTGCGTAAATGCGCGCGCGTCGCGGCGATCTGCGCTCTCTCCCTCGGATTTACCACGCAACCCATGGTTGCCGACGCCTCTCCCCGGCAGATCGTCTCCAACGCCTTCAGACCCCAGGACAAAGCTTCCGCCGTGAATGTCGCGGCCCGATATATTTCCACCTCCGTCACGCCCACAGGTTCCATGCCGAACTCGGTGCGGCAACGCATCACCACCATGCGCGTGGGCACCGCTCCCGCAGATACGCGGGCGGTCACCCAGAATGTGGCGCTCGCGGCCGATCGGAACATGGCTTCCGTCTCCCGCGTGGCCGCGCAGTCCAAAAATTCCGCCGACTCGCGCCTGACGCTCGCTTCGGCGGCCGCTCCCGCGGGTTCGCGGGCGAACGCGCAGGCCAAAGCGGCGGGCGATCCGCGCACGGCCGGCATGAAAGACGACACCAACGCCCCCAATCGGGATAAAGCCGCCCTCGGCCGTTCGACCCCGGAAAAAAACCTTGCCCTGCGCGCCCCCGACCGGGACATCGACGCCAACGACGTCGCTCCCCTCAGCAATCGCGCCTCCAACTATGATGACGCCCGTACCCCCGGCGCCAAAGCCGAACTCGCGGCCAAAGGCATTTCCTCCGGGTTCGCCAAACAGCGCCGCACCCATGTGCACAAAGGCATCGACATTCCCGCCGAACCCGGTTCGCCGGTTCTGGCCTTCAAGGGCGGCGAAGTGCTCCATGCCGGGCGCTACTATGCCTACGGCACCCTGGTTCGCATCCGCCAGAGCGACGGCAAGGAAGCCTTCTACGGGCACCTGCAAAAAGCCGGCGTCACCGAAGGCGACTTCGTGAAGGCCGGGCAGGAAATCGGCACCGTCGGCCGCACCGGCCGGGCCACTGGGTATCACCTGCACTTTGAACTGCGCGAGAACGATGTTCCGGTCGATCCCACGCCCTACCTCGTCCACGCCTGTGAAATCGTTCCCGGCGCCCGCCTCTGTCCCACCCCGCAGGTGGAGCTTCAGGCCGGACGCAACGCCGCCAAGCGCGAAGGGCGCGACTCAAGCCGCGACGGCGTCGCCGCCGTGCGTACTCCGGGCGGTTCCCATTCCGGAGGCGGCAATAATACGCCGGGCGCCTTTCCCAGCCGCTTCAGCTGGACCGATGCGCCGGGAGCGTCTGCCCTGCCCTAGGGCTGTTTCCCAAAAATCTTCCGTCAAACGACGGCGCCGAACGGCCCTTTTTGCAAGGGCCGTTTTTCGTACCCTTGGCGCGAAATATTTTATCTGCACTCCCCCGACCGTTCTATCCGCTTAATGTCGCAAGCCGCCGGAAGCCTATGCTCCCGACGGTTTTTCCATCGGTTCCCGTGGGGGGGCCTTGGGCTCTCCCCGACCTCTTGGCACAAGCCGCTCCAACACGGCTCGGCCGACATCCGGCAAAGGATCATCTCCGAGAACCTCTTGGCGTTGGCCAAGTAAAAAACCCGACGGATTGCAAGGCGACCTGCACGCAGCCGGAAGAAAAATACCCATCAAGCTTTTTGAGACTCAGGCCCTATTAACTTACATTGGGGCTCAAACAGGGCTGCAGAGGGCATCCCCTTTTAAATCTCGCGATGTGATAAGCCCGGTGCCCTTTCATACCGGGCGGCACCAAGCCCATGTAGGGGCTCATCCGGCGGGAAGCCGGATGGACGCCGGAGGTCTTCCGACGGTGCCCGAAGGGCGAGGCGCAGGACGCGCCGAGTCAATCAATCCCCTTGCAGGGAGGCTTGGAGGTCCGCCCGCGTTGTTGCAAGATGACGGTACTCACATCGTGAGAGTACCCGGCGGCAGGTTCACTCATGCGGTCCTGTCTGCGCCCCTCCCAAAAACCATTAATGAGGCCTGAGGCTGGGGGAGAGTGGAGGATGAAAAAGGACGGACGAACAACCCCAGGAAGGCCGCTTTCAACGAACTGCCGAGAAAATCCCTAAAAGATGGTCGACGCCCCCGCGCAAAGCGTGAGGGCGTCGGCATAACATAGGAGGTGCAGGGGCTCATTTTCGGCAGAACGCCGAATGAATGCCGGGAGTCTTCCGACGACGCTTGAAAGGCGAGACGCACAATGCGCCGCGAGACTCGGTCCCCCGCCGGGGCATCAAAAATGCTTACCGCTTCAGTTCCAGGGCCTTTTGCAGCATTTGATCCGAGGTTGTGATCACCTTGCCGTTCATCTGAAAGCCGCGCTGGGTGACGATCATGGTCGCGAACTCGCGGGCGTAATCCACGTTGGACTGCTCCAGGCTATATTCCGCAAGCTTGCCGAAATTTTCGGTGCCGGGGATGCCTTCCTGGGCCTCGCCGGAATCCTGGGTGGCCGAAAAACGGTTGGAGCCCTCACGGTGCAGGCCGTCCTGCGACGTGAAGCGGTACAGGGTGATCCGGGCCAAGTCCAGGGTTTGCCCGTTGCTGTAGCTGCCGGTCATTACGCCGTCCTGGCCGACGGTCAGGCCGCGCAGATAGCCTTCGGCATACCCGTCGTTGTTCAGGAACAGTTCCGCCGGCTTCGTTCCGTAAGCCGTGGAGGCCCGGTTCGCGCGGGTCGCGCCGGAGGCCGGGTCGTACAGATCGCCGGGCGAAGAAGTCGCTGCGGCGGCCGAAGCGTAACCTCCGCCGGCGTCGGAGCCGCTCAGGCTCAGCCCCATATCCAGGGCCACGGTCTGCGCGCCCGAACCGGTCAGGTTCGCGGTAAAGGCCGGAACTCCGTTGACCAGAGGCGCGGCCGCGTACGAGGAGAGATTGGTGGGATCGGAACCGCTGAAGTTGAATCCCGTAACGTTGACCAGCTGATTGGTGGAGCTGAAGCTCATGGTGCCGGCCATCAATAGGCCCGCGCCTTTGCTCCCCGCGTTGGCGGCGTCGTCGGCCGGGTCGACGGCCACCACGTATTCCATGACCTGCACGCCGCCCTGCTTGTCGACATAGTCGTAATAGATGCTCGCCTGGCGGGCGTTGCCGTTGTTGTCGTAGATTGTGATGGGCTCACGGTACCCGTAGGCCGCCAAGGGAGGTGTCTGCGTGCCGTCCCAGGCGGCCGCCATGGCAAAATACGGATTGGCCGGATCGCTGTGCTTGTCTTCCAGTCCGCCGAGTTGGGTATACACGGAAAGATTCTGCGTGGCCTTGCCGTCGATGCGCCCGATCCCGCCGGGGCCGTTGGAAAAATCCAGGGCTATGGGCTCGGGGTTCGTGCTTTCCACGCCGTTTTTAAACATCCGGCCCAGCACGTTCCATCCGCCCGGATCGACCAGTTCACCTTCTTTGGTGAAGCGGAAGTTGCCCGCCCTGGTGTACTGGGTTTCGCCGTTGTGGGTCACGCCGTAAAAACCGATGCCGCCGATGGCGATATCCGTGGGCTCACTGCCGTTTTCAAACCCGCCGTCGGTAAAAATTTTGCGGGTTTCGCCCACGCAGGCTCCCAGGCCCGACTGCGACAGGTTGGTGACGAAGTTGGAACGCGACATCTCCACCCGGCTGATCAGGTCCTGGTACATGGTCATGGTCTGCTTGAAACCCAGCGTGTTGACGTTGGAAAGGTTGTTGGCGACAACCCCCATGCCTTCGCTGTGAGCCCGCAGACCGGTGGCCCCGATGTACAATGAACTCATCATAATGATCGACTCCTTCCGCGCGGGCCGAATGGGCAGGAATTGCCGCCCGTTGATCATGTTCCGCGCCCGGTCGTGTTCGCTCGAAGCGTCCGGCCGGATGCCGTTTATGGCCTGTTCCCGGCGTGTCGACGGTCTTTCACCGTCGCTTCCGGCCGCCGAAGATTCTCGGCAGACTTTGCAGCCTGCCGTTGTTAAGCAGATTCCATGCCGGCGCATTGGGCGCATTTGCAAACGAACTCGATTATTTCCCCCTTTACGCCATTGACCACCGCCTCGGATTGGGGTAAAGAAGCCTCTCCCTTGGGTCGTTAACTCAGCCGGTAGAGTATCTCCCTTTTAAGGAGAGAGTCGAGTGTTCGAATCACTCACGACCCACCATATTTGGTTCAGCAAAACTCCATAAGGTCTGAAAGCCTCATGGAGTTTTGCTTTTATCGATTTTGACGGTTCCACGCGGCCCCACGAGGTACCTCTACATACCGGCAGAAAATATGCTGCCGCACGGACTTCCAAGGCTTGCCGGCATCTTTCCCGACCCGTCACCGGGCGCATGCCGGCACGGTCAAGGGAGGTGCCTTATGACCAAAGGAATTGAAAGCCCTTTCGATACGCATCGGAAGGGCTTTTTGCCTGGCTCGTCGCCCAGCTTCGTCCGCGAAAAAGATTCTTCGCGGCGACGGTTTTATGGGAACAAGGTGAAAACATAAAAAAGGCCGCCCGGAGACGCGTCGAACACGTCTTCGGGCGGCCTGCATTCCGGCGGCGGCTTCCGCTTCAGTCCGCCTTGGAGCAATTTCACTTTGATGTTGTCTCTGGAACCATATTGCCGACAGGCTTCCGAACGAGTCAGCAAGCGGGAAACAGGGACACGTAAGTTGTTTGTTGCTATGCTTTCGATGAAAGACACGCTACGCTCCAATCGGCCGGGCGGCACGCTTACGCGTCCACCAGAGCGGATGAACATTTTCAATGTTCATCCGCTCTAGGCTCGAGCCTCATGAAAAAGCCGGCCAGGTTCATCCACCCAGGTTCGTCAGAATCTGATGCAGCAAGGCGGCCTTTTCCGCATCTCCGTCCACGCTCGCCAAGTGGCTCTGCTGGAAGGCGTCCAACTGGCCGGAGTTCAGAGCGCTCCCTTCCAGGTTGACATTCACCCACTGTGCTCCTGAGCCGGTGTTCACGCTGATGCTGAGGTGCGTGGCGTCGCCCGCCGTCAGGTCGATCTTGCCGCTCTGGATGGTCGCCAGGATGTCCGCTTCAGAAATCTCACCCTGCGGGCCACTGCCGAAGATGGAAGCGAAACTGAGCTTGTCCTCGTGCAGGTTGAAGTCCAGAATCGTATCTTGGCCGCCGTCGTAGTCGCCGGCTAGCCAGGCGAAGATGTCGTGCCCGGCGCCGCCGAACATGATGTCGTCGCCCCTGCCGCCATAGATCAGATCGTCGCCGCCTCCGCCGATGATGAAGTCGTCGCCGATACCGCCGTCCAAATGGTTGTTCCCGTCGGAGGCGAAGCCCCGGCCGATTTCGTCCGTATGGTGCTTCAGGTAATCGATCATCGCCGCCGTGCCGCCGCCGGCGTCGTCCACCAGGGCGCTGAGGGCGGCGCCACCATGCAGCCCCTTATAATGAACCTCACCGCCGAAGAGCAGATCGTCGCCGTTCTGGCCATATATGGTGTCGTTGCCCGTGCCGCCGATGAGGATGTCATCGCCGCCTCTGGCCCCGTTCGCGGCCGCGCCGAGTTCTTCCTGATGCGCTCCGATATAGGCCTTGGTGTCGTCTCGGGTCCAATTGTACTTGGCGTCCGACTCCAACTCGGCGAACACGGCCCAGCCGGAACCGCTGGGGAGGTTGATCCCCATGGTCTTCGCCAGGGTGTCCGTATTCAGGATATCCCCCAGAATGAGATCGTTCCCGGCACCGCCGACGATCATATCGCTGGACATGTTCAAGTGGTGAACATTCAGGCCGTTGGCGATGGCCGCATCGAGATCGTTGGGATCGGTCACGATGTCGACCTGACCGTACAACCAGCGGTCAACGGAAACCGGCTTGTACCCGAATTCCGGATGAGAGGGATCGATCCACTCGTTGTGGGCTTCCGAGACGAACCCGTTGCTGGTGGTGTTGTCAAAAAAGCGCAGGATGTCGTCTCTGATGTCCGTTCCCATGCCGATGCCGGCAACCTGAATACCCATACCGAGGCCCATCAATTTTTGAAACGCCGCGTAAGCATCCAACAGGTCGTTCGGCTCCATTTGCGGGGTGCCGTTGTATCCTGGGTCGCTCATATTGCCGCTCGAATCCGTAGGCCTCGATTTCCCTGTGGTGGAATAGGTGGGCATGCCGTCCGTGAGGAAGAGCACTTTGTTCACATAGTCTTTGTAAGCGGCATTGCCCGCGCCGTTGACGCTTGTATCCGAGAACCACTCGTAAGCCTTTTGAAAGGCCACTTCATAGTTGGTGCTTGAGTTCTGAATTGTGATGTTGAGAAGATTGTCTATCAACGACTGGACCTTCGTGAAGTAGTCGGCGGATCCGTCTATGGCCGTGGGATCACTGCGGCCCCCGGTGCCGAAATACACCACCTTGATATTCACTTTCCCCTCATGGTCCCGCAACTCACGCAGCAGCTTTTCGACAGACTGCTTCATAATCTCCACGCGCGTCTCGCCGTTGTCGCCATAGGACTCGCTCATGCTCGCGGAGAGATCCATCACGATGCAGATGTTGTAATTCTCAACGGTATGCTGCGAGAGTTTGACGCCGGTTCCGTCGCCCACCAGAATATCGTCGCCCGCGCCACCGAGAATCGCGCCGTGATCCGGCGAGTTCGGGCTGTCGTTCACCGTAAAGGGAGTTCGTGAGCCGGGCAGGTCATCCCCGTTGCCGCCCACAATCAGGCTGGGCCGGGTATTCTCCAGGTGCAACGTCGCCGTCGAAGTGTCGCCGTCACCGTCTTTGATCTCATAGGTGATGTCGTGCAGCGGCGTGTTGCCGTCCGTGACCCGTTGCTCGGTATAGGAACCTTCCACTTTGGTGATGGAGAGGTTCGTAGTCCCACCGGCGGTATTGTCGGCCACCAGCAGAACATGCCCGATGGTATGGTTCGCTCCGGCCTGATCCGTCACGGTGATGGTGACGACTCCTCCGGTAACGTCCACCGTGTAGTCGCCCGCATCCAACGCATGCCCGTCGATGCCGAAAACCGCCACACGCACGGCTGCGGCGCCGTCATATCCATCCAGGCCGATGGTCATGGACAACAAACCCTGCGCCCAAACATCGGCCGTGCTGATCAGCACCCCCTCGCCGGCATCGGCGTTGCCGCCAATCGTATGGGAGTCCGCACCGCCGGAGTAAACGCCTATGGCTCCGTTCTCTCTGGCGGAATACGTCATGTCCGCCTTTTTCGCGGCAAGGACCTGCGCCAGGGTCAGGCTGCCGTCGGCGCCGGTGGTCGCGATGTTGCCGAAACCGGAGAACTTGAAGCCCTTGGTCTCCAACTCATTGCCGAACCGCACCGCCACGGAATTTTCCACAGGGCCCAGGGTCGGTTCGCGGTAGGGGGCCTCAAAGTGGTACGTGCCGTCGCTGTACATGGTCAGGCTGCCGCCGCCCTTAAGGTCGGTCACGGTCACCGAAGGATTGGGGCTACCCGTCGTGGGCTGAGGAATCTCTTTCCACACGATTTGCCCACTCTCATTTGTATAACTGAAACGGCTCACAGTGGCGCCGTCCGCGCCGGGAGCATCCTTATAAGTCACCCCCGTGTCCACCTCCACCCAAGCCGGGGCGCTCCCGCCGGGGGCGGTCGCGTAGCTACCCGCCGAAGTCAGCACGTTACCGTCCGCGACCCACTGTTGTGCGTCGGCCGGGCCTTGCAACTGCAGATTGCCCAGATCATGGTTCGCCACGGGCGCGTCGTCCAGAATGGTCACCTTGAGGGAGCCGTCCAGGATGTCGCCGCTCGCGTCCACGGCGCGGATCGGCAGGTCGATGGTCGCCGAGTCGTCCCCGGCGTCATGGGTGTAGGCGTCGTTCAGCTTGTAATCATAGGTGATCGTATACTTGCCGTCGGCGTCCCTGCTCACGCCCGTGATCGTCACCGTGTACACGTCGTCGGGTCCGGAGACCGTCACCGGCGTGTTCGAGCCGTCCAGGGCGATGCTTTTGCCCCCGACGGTGAGGTCGCTCAGGCCTTCCTTCTGGGTGTCGATTCGGAACAGGCCCGCGCCTTCGGTGCCGTGCGGGCCGGCGGCCGCGCCTTCGGTGCCGTGCGGGCCGGCGGCCGCGCCCGTGCCCGTGGACAGACCGTCCTCGTGCAGGGTGATCGCCGCGCCGTCGGCCGTGCCCCGGCTCGGATCCGGGATGACGGTGGTCGGGTCGTTCGGGTCCGGC
>JAVBMX010000093.1:0-28991 GCA_031551885.1 Desulfovibrio sp. | reverse complement strand
ATGCCGTGTGAAAGTGGAAAGAAAGGCTTGATACGCTCAAGTTGCTCGACAGAAAGATAGAAAAGTTGGCTCATTGCGCCCTCCATGAGCACAACTAACCAACTTTTCTACTTTTTGCAATTAATGAGTCCTGAGCCTAGGGGGTGGGACAGTGGGACAAAAAAATCAACGGGACCGAGTGCGCACCCCCCTGAGGGCCGGGGCTACTCAAAGGCATCGGGGAGCCGGGCCATGCCGGTGATACTTTCCCCTTGCGCAACCTTGCCCTTGAGCAGCAGGGCGGCAACCGCCGTGATCTCTTTCGCTACCAGGACCACCGCCCTTGCGCGTCTGATCTCCGCATCAATCCGGTCTTGCTTCAAGCTCTCGTCGTTCAGCCGCTCCAACTGTGCGAAAAGGTGGTCGTTTAAGTCCTTGAGTCTGTTCTTCATATTTTCCCCCATAAAGTAGAGCCCCCACCATGACGGCAGGGGCTCGAAAACAGCGAGCGAAGCTCAGGTTCTTTGCTCAGGAAAGACCTTGTGGGCGATCTCGCCGATCAGCGAGGCCAACCCGGCAATATCGGTTTCATCAAGGCCATCATCGAGACTGGCCAGGCGCCCAAGGACAGTTGAGAGGAACATGAGTTGCCAGTAGAGCGTTTCGCGTTCCAGCTTGTCCGGTCCCGTTTCCGTGTAAATCTTGGGGGCTTCGGTGGTAAAGGCGGGCGTACTCATGAGCGCACCTCCCCGCCGTCTTGCGGTTCCGGAAGGATTTTACGGGCGATCTCGGATAAAAAAATACAGAGGGCAAACTCGGCGTTTTCGTTAAAGTTGATTCTGCCATCTCCGTCCATGGCGCCCACGGCAGAGGAGAGAAACATCAGTTGGGCGTGAATGGCTTCACGGTCGATAAAGGGTCTTTGGGTATTGCTTTCCGCTGCCTTGGTCGATATGCCTTGCGTAGCCATGATGCAACCTCCTCGGGGTTGGTTGTGGTCAGGCCCGGCGGGAAGGTTTCAGCTTCCTTGCCGGGCTGCCTGCTTGTGGAATTATTCTTCGTCTTCTGTTTTGGCCGGTTTTTCTGCCAGCCAGCGCTTGACGGCCTCCGGGTCAATCCGGTAGCCCTTGCCCACTTTGCGGGCTGGGAAATCGCCTTGCTTAATCAAGCCCCGCAGTGTTTTTGAGTCCACCCTGAGGGCCTCGGCGGTTTCGTCAAGAGTCATGCCGATCAGCGGCCATGATGGTTGTTCAGTCAATTAAAAGGCCTCCTGTTAACATGGCGATAAAATCCTTTTATTGTATAATATAAAGATAGTCAACATATAATTAATGTATAGTAATTGGCTAAATTGAAGCAGTGCAGAGGCGGCGGCCGAGTCGCTATATCAAGATTTCGTGATGTATACAGGGAGAGTAATTATGAGGAGATCTTTGCCAAAGGCATTGGCCACACTGGCTCTCATCTTGGCCGGCGGGCTTGGCGGTGCTGGGGAGACGTGGGGCAAAGCACCAGAACTCACAGGGTTACAAGACCCACCGGAATGGGCCACACACCCAATTGATTACTCCGGGTCGGTCGATGAGTTTACGGCCAATATCCTGAAGGTGGTGGCCAAGAGAGATAAGCAGACGCAGGGCGAAATGCTCATTGTGCTGCAGGGCATATATTTCATGAAGGAAAAGAGGCGCGGTGTTGCTGAGCCATTCGCGGCGCTCAACCCGGAAGTTGATTTTCCGAAGCTATTTGGTTGGCTACAGGACGTTGCGCAGCAATCAAACGGCGAATTTTCTTTTAAATCGATTATGCAAATCTATATATTGCTTCAGACTCTAGGTTCAGGACTCGTTAATTGTTCCTTTGGAGGGGCGCAAACAGGGCTGCGTGAGTAACCCGCTGGCCGGCACCTCCGTGATGTGAGCAATGTTGCCTTAGAACAACGCGGGTGGCACCTCCAAGCCTCCCTGAAAGGGGATTGAATCCCCTTGACCCCAAGCCCCGGCAGGGGAAATGATTTCCCCTGCCGGGGCTTGGGGCGGAGCCCCAATGTAAATTAATAGGGTCTGAGCCTAAAAGGATTATTTGCCGAGAACAATCACAATATGAAATGGGGGGAGTTATCCGAAAGGAGGACTGCACTTATCACAGTGGCTTGAAAATAAGAGGCCGGAAGCACTGACTTTTCAATGCTTCCGGCCTCTTTCGTTTGTATGGTGCCGAAGGGGAGACTCGAACTCCCATGTCCTTTCGAACACTAGACCCTGAACCTAGCGTGTCTACCAATTCCACCACTTCGGCGTGAGAGGAGGATTTACTCCGCATCGAAATTTTTGGCAAGCGTTTTTTTCGGGTGGCGCTCATTTTGCCTTCAGGCCGCGCCGAACGACGCTTTTGCGATACAAGCGGGTTTCCGCGGGTTCGGCCGAGGCACTCCACGCTGCCCGGCACGGCGGCGCGCCAAGCCGCCTCGCCACCCTTTTTAGGCAGCGGCCCATTGCGAGCGGCAGCGGAACCAATTTGCCGTCAAACGAGGAAGGGAGGGTTTCCCTTCGGGCCGGGATCTTCGGTCCATGCGGCCCGCGCCGGCCTGGAACAGACCCTTGCTCCTCGGGAAACGTCGGAAACAGGCCAAACTCCATCTCCCTGTTTCCGGAAGAAAAGCGGCGCCCGACGCCGTATCGCGGCAGAAGGAGCCGGCACCCTTTTTTCTTGCCCGTTGACGGGGGTTTGCGTAAAGTGCCCGGCATGCGCGTCATTACGAACATCACGGATTTTCCTGTTGATTCGACTCTTGGGTCGGTCGTCACCATCGGCAACTTCGACGGGGTTCATCTGGGCCACCGGCGACTGATCGGCCGCACCGTCCAGGCCGCCGCCGAGAGGGGTCTGCGTTCCGTAGTCATCACCTTTGAGCCGCACCCCCTGCGCGTGCTTTTGGGCGACAACGGCCCCTGCCTGCTCATGCCGCCCCGGCGCAAGCTCGCGCTGCTCTCGGCCCTGGGCGCGGATGTGACCCTGGCTTTGCCGTTCAACCGCGAAACCGCCGAGCTTTCCCCGGAAATTTTTGTCCGCCGCACTTTGGTGGAAGGCTTGGGGGTGCGCCACTTGGTCGTGGGCTACGACTACGCCTTCGGCAAAGGCCGAAGGGGCAACGCCGCGCTGCTCGGCAAGCTGGGACGTGACTGTGGCTTTACGGTTGAGGAACTGGGACCCGTCGAGGTGGAAGGCCGCATCGTCAGTTCCACGCGCATCCGTGCGGCCATAGCCGCCGGCTGCATGGAAGAGGCCACCGGGCTGCTGGGCCGCCCCCACAGCGTGGAAGGTATTGTGGCCCACGGCCGTAACCGGGGGGGCCGATTGCTCGGCTTTCCCACCGCCAACCTGCACATCGGCGAAGACCTGCTTTTACCCAAAACCGGCGTCTACGCGGTGCGGGCCGAGCTGTGCGGCCCCGGCGACACCGTGCCGGAAATCCTCGACGGCGTGGCCAATGTGGGCCGCAACCCCACTTTTGCCGACGAAGGGCTGCGGGTGGAAACCCATCTGTTTGACTTCAACCGCGATATTTACGGCCGTTTCCTGCGGGTGAGCTTCCCGGCCCGCCTGCGCGACGAGACGACCTTCCCCGGACCGGAAGAGCTCAAAAAACAAATCCACCTTGACGCCGAGGCCGCCCGCAAACTTTTGGCCCGCCTGCCGTCCTTTCCCCCCGGAGACTGCCCATGAAATTTCCCCGATTCCTTTGCGCCCCGGCCCTGACGGCCTGTGCGTTTCTGCTTTTCGCCGCTCCGGCCTTTGCCGCGTCCGACCCGCTTTCGGCGGTGATCGACGCCCAAGTGGCCGTAAGGAAGTCCGACACCAACGCCTTCAACGCGGCCGTGGATGTCGACACCCTGCTGAACAAGGGCCTGGACGACAGCCTGGCCGTTCTGTGCGAGCGGGCTTCCACCGGAACGCTGCCGCCCATGGAACCGATGCTGGCCATGGCCGTGGCGGGCATCGCCTCGGACTGCCGGCCCGAAAACCCCCAGTTGATCGTGCTGCGCGGGCTGTTTCAGTCCGAAGCCAAGACGTTCATCTCCACCGGCATAAGCGGCGGGTATTTTGCCGGTCAACCCAACGGCAAAGTGACGGAAACCTCCATGCACACCCGGCTGCTCAAGGGGATGTCCACGGCCCGCAAAGATCTGGTGCCCGGCTCGGTCATCTCGCAGACCGCCGACACGGCCGAGGTTTCGGCAACCCTGCAGGACGGCGACGCAGGCGCTTTTCCCCTGCGCCTGAAGGTAGACCGCAAAAACGCCTCCTGGCGGATCACCGAGGTGCTCAACGCCCGCGAGCTTATCCAAGACGCCCTCTCCCGGCGGCAGTGACCCATTTGTTCTTGAAACGGCCTATGAAGCGATATGCGCGTGGAACGTAAAAACACCTCTGCAGGCGGGCGGGCGTCCGCATCGGAACAAACCGGCTTTGCAAGGCTGATTCGCTCCCTCTCCGCAGCTGGACGCGTCCTCGCCTTAGGCGTTGTCCTGCTTCTGCTGCACGCCGCTCAACCGGCGCGCGCGGCCGAGTCGTTTTCCATTTTGGTCGGCGCTCCCCGCAGCGATCAGCTTTCGCGCTTCACCGAGCAGGTAACGGCCGGAATGAAGCCCATGCCCACGGTGAACTTCGTTCCCGGCCTGGGTGGAGCCTACGCCCTGCGCGACGCCGCCGCCGACCCCGCGAGCGTGGTCCTGTTCTCGTTGCCGGGGTTTCTGCTTTCCCTTGAAGACCCCGCCGGCCCGGCCCATCGCGCCGAACTTGAAGCCGTCGTTCTGGCGGCCCGCGTTCCCGTTGCCCTGTGGATTCCGGAAAAATCCGCCGTCAAAACCCTGCCGGATCTGATTACCTTGGCCCGACGGGGCGACGGGGCGGTCATCTGCGCCGGGCCGGGGCGTTTTACGGCCCCTCATTTGGCTTCTGTGCTCTTTAATCGCGAAGCGGGCGTACTGACCCTGTTCATGCCCCTTATCGGCACGGACGAGGCCCGCGCGGCCGCAATTCAGGGGCGTGTTCAAGCCGTGTGGGCGTACGCCCTGGTGCCCGGTTCTCTGCCGGGCATGCGCCCGCTGGCCGTGGCCGCCGAAAGCCGCAGCCCGGTCCTGCCCGATGTTCCCACCTTTGCCGAACTCGGCCTGAAAGTGACGATCTCGGCCGAGCTTGGGTTCGCCCTGTCGCCCAAATCCAAGACCAAAGACGCGACCGCCGCCGTCCTGAAGGCCGCGCTGGCCGACTCCTACACCCAGGACGCCCTGGCCCGCCAAGGCTTCATCCCCATCCCCGCCACCGACTCGCCCCTGTCCCTCTATCTGGACGAGCAGGTCGAGCGCCTCAAGACCTTCACGCGCGATTACCCTTCTTTGATGGAGTAATTTTTTCGGGGGAACTGAGTTCCCCGAGCCCCCCTCATTTTTGGCGGACCCGCACGTTGTGCGGGTCCGCCAAATTTCGTGGATACGCCCACGCAGACAGGTGCTTTGATGCGTAGATTTCTTCCACGACGCCGAAATACAAAGAAGAGTCGAACAGCAAGGATGCCGAACGACTCTCGATACTTTAGAAAGGGGTAATATTCCGCATCCCCGGTGTTCGTCGGTCCAAGCGCAGCGCTGACCGACAAACAAATGGAGGGGTTCGGGGCGCCGCCCGCGATGTATCAAAGGAAACTTTTCATATCGCGAGAGCGGCATTGGCCGGCCACCCTTGGCAGCTCCGGCTCATTCCCCCCGATAAACATCCCGAAAAAACTTACCGTGAACTTTCCTCACGAATCAGCCCGTGCACGGCTTGGACGACCAGGGCCATG
The DNA here is from genome assembly GCA_031551885.1 of Desulfovibrio sp. Classification (GTDB taxonomy): domain Bacteria; phylum Desulfobacterota; class Desulfovibrionia; order Desulfovibrionales; family Desulfovibrionaceae; genus Frigididesulfovibrio. The sequence continues at coordinate 23,167 of JAVBMX010000093.1, read as the reverse complement.
CGGCGGTAATCCAGGCGGTCGGGCGTATCGCCGGGCTTGTGGTATTCGGTGTTGCGGTAGAAGGCCGTATCCGTGAGCATAATCGCCGGAACCTTGTGGGAACGAAAATTGCGGTGATCGGAAAGGTCTTCGCCGAACGTGCCTTCGGGAACGGCCAGGGAGTAAATGGGCAAATACGTGTGCCGGCGCAGGCCGGCTTTGACCTTGCGGATGGTCATGGTGTCGGAAATCCGGCCCGCGACCATGAGGAAATTGCCTTCGCTCGGGTAGAACAGACGCATCAGGAAGTTCGGGAAAATCTGCGAACCGGGCTCGTCGGAAAAATACCCAATCATTTCCAGCGAGACGACCAGGCGGGGCAGACGGTCGGACTCGGCCGCAAGGCCGGCGTATACGGCGCTGCCCATGTCTTCGGTGCCGAAAAAAGGCGGCTCTTCCAGGGTCCAGGCGACCAGTTCCACAGGCATGGCCGGAGGAAACTCGCCCAGCAGGCGGGAAAGCTCAATGAGCCCGGCCACACCGCTGGCGTTGTCGTCCGCTCCGGGGGTTCCGGCGACCGTGTCATAGTGGGCTCCGATGACCAGGGGCGGCTCAAAGGCGAGGTTCTTACGCGCGAACCGGGCGACGATGTTGCGGTATTTCACGCCGTCCACGACAAAGGTCTGGTCTTCGACCACGGCACCGGAGGCTTCAAACTGTTCGCGAATATAGGACGCGACCAAGTCCAGTCGGGCGGGGTCTTCGCCGGAACGTGAGGGGAACGATTCCGCCAACACGCGCACGTGCTTTTCGAGCCTGACCGGGTCCGCCGAAAGCCGCTCGGTCAGGCTTGGACCAAAGTCCGGCATGGGCTGAAACACCAAAAACCAAACCGTTCCCAGCCCCGCGACCAGAAACGCCGTCAACCCGAAAAAAATATTTCTCCCTACGCGCACCGTCATTTCCCTCCCGCGTCGTAGCCCCTTTTGCGTATCTCGCTGCGCACCAGCGGGGGCATCAGCCCCTTGGAAACAAGAAAAGAAATCCCCCATACAGGCAGAACAACGGCAAGCATGGCCTTGCAAATCAGCCCAAGCGACAGATTCATTTCAAAAGAATCCAGCCACGGTAAAAGCCATTGCAGATAGACCGGCATGCCCACAACCGCCAACAGCAAAAAAACAATGACGACCGGAGGCCGCATCAGGGCGGCGCGCACCACGGCCTTACGTTCGGCCTGAGGAACTCGGACAAGGTCCGGGTAGCGTTTGAGCAGACGATCCGCCTGAGAAGGAGCCGGAGGCATGGGATGTTCCTTTATGCGGATAATACTCTGTTTTTATTCGTAGTTTTTTAAATTTCCATTCCAGGTGGAGCCTTCAGCGGCGGCGGCACGCGGCACATGGGCACCACGCGCCGCCGCCGTTGAGGATTGCAAGGGGCCACCCGATGAGCCGAATGGGTGCCGCTTCACATCGCGAGCGCTGTAAAGCGTTACTTTGTGCGGTCCTGTTTCCCTTTTGCCCGCCCGAGGCACATCGCCTCTATAAAAATTATCACCCCAGCAGCGATTCCAGGATGGCCGTGAACTCCGCCGGGTGACTCTGGCGCTCGCCGTCTTTGAGTTGGAGAATTTCGGCCACCTTGCCGCCTTCCCGGGTGGGCAGCTCCATAAGCAACAGGGAAAGATCCCGGGAGTTTTCGACGTTGGGCTGGTTCAGCAGCAGACGCCAGCCCTGGCCGTGGGACTCCCAGCTTATGTGGTACTGCCTGGGCGAGGGGAAGCCGTACACCAGAACGGCTTTCAAGTCATTCACCGAAAAACGCCCCCGGCTGCGGCCGCCCGCGCTCATGTAAACCCCCTGCGGGGTGCGCACGACTATCGGCAAGGAAAAGAAGTGGCGGGGCGGCTCCAGGCGCCCGTCCTCCATCGGCTCGGGCTCTACCGGGGCTTCCGGCCGGATGGAAACGACTTTGGCTTCGGCCCGTTCAGGCGAAGGCCCGACGGAAGCGGCGACCGAAGCGCATTCCGCCACGACCTGGCTGCGCTCCTGATCCCAATTTTCCTTGGCCGTGGCGCGGCGCTCCAGAAAACGGCCCAATTGCGAGGCGAGATCCTGCACGGTGGCGCCCAGGTCGCCGGTCAGGCGATCGAGCCGATCCAGGCGCTGTTCCAGACGTTCCGCGTTCTGCTCTCTGCGCCGGCGCAGGGTGTCCACTTCCTCGGCGCCGCCGAGGCCCACTTCGGCCAGCATGGACTCGATGTTCTCCATACGCCGGAGCAGGGCATCCTGCCGCAAATTCATATCCACCACGCCCCGGGCGATGTTGGCCACGCCCCGAACTTCCGCCGAAGGGGCAACCCGCTTTTCCACCTTGGCCTCGGGCAGCTTGGCTTCGATCCATTCGAACTCGGCGGCCAGCCGGGTGCGAACCTCCGGCACGGACATGCCTTCAGAGAACAAATCCCGAATGCGCAACGCCACGGCCGGAGCCTTGGAGGTGAAGCGGATGGGCTTGCCCTTGTTGGCCACGGGAATGCAGTCGGGAAATTTCCGCCGATAGCTTTTGACCGTGGTTTCCGAAACGCCCAGCAGTTTGGCGAGATCTCTATGCGTGACGTATTCTCCGCTCATGTTCACCTCGTACAATGCTCCCCGATAATTTGTGAATGAGTTGTTTTTGGGGAACTCCGTCCCCCAATCCCCCTGGCAGGGGACTGAATCCCCTGCACCACCATTGTCGGCAAACCCCGCGCTTTGCGCGGGTTTGCCGACATATGAGGGGTCTGGGGTGCCGCTCGCGACGGCGACAAGGCAGCCTTGTCAGATCGCGGAAGCATCCGTAAGCTACCGACCTCGGGAGCCCTGTTTTCATTCCCCCCAGGCGGGGTTTGGGGCGGCAGCCCCACGAATTCAGACCGGTCAAGCCTATCGGGTATAGTCCGAAAGGGGTTTCGCGCCGCTCATGTAGGCACGGAACTGGTCCCTGTTTTGTTTGAACGTGCCCATGTTTTTCGCCGAAAGCGGCTCGGACCTGGGGGCGAACATTTTTGACGGGTTGACGAACTTGCCGTCTTTTTTCATCCGGAAGTCCAGATGCGGCCCGGTGGAATAGCCTGTGCTGCCCACAAATCCGATGACCTGACCCTGGCGGACCTTCACGCCCTTTTTGATGCCTTTGGCGAACCCGGAAAGGTGCAGGTACATGGATTCATACCCGTCGGTGTGACGCAGCACGACATAGTTGCCCGCGCCTTTGCCCCAGCCGGAAAACTGCACCACCGCGCCGCCCACGGCTTTGACCGGCGTGCCCGCGGGCGCGGCGTAGTCGATGGCCGGGTGGGCGCGCACTTCGCGCAAAATGGGGTGCATGCGCTTTAAGTTGAAACCAGAACTGATGCGGGTGAACGAAAGCGGAGCCTTCAAAAACGAGCGTTTCAGACTTTGCCCGGCCGCGTCGTAGTAGGCTGTTCCGCCCGCGTCATAAAAGGCGTAGGCCTCAAATTTCTTGCCCTGGTTGACGAAAATGGCCGCCGGAATTCTGCCGTAGCCTTTGAATTCACCGTCGCGGTAGCGTTTTTCGACCAGCACCGTAAACGAATCACCCACCTGGATATCTTTGATGAAGTTGATTTCGTAAGCGAAAATTTCGGCCAGCTTGGCCGCCAAAGCGGGCGATTCACCCAGTTTGGCCACGTCTTCAAAAAGCGAGTTGGCGATTTTGCCGTCCACTTTTTCAAACACCACGTCGTATTTGATCTTTTCCAGGGTGACGCTGAAGTCGCTCTCAACCCGGCAGATCACCAGTTTTTGCGAATCGTCGACCTCATATTCCAGGCGCGAGAACGAACCGTCTTCTTTAAAAACCACATAAGGCCTGCCGACCTTGATGCGATCCAGGGCGTATACTTTTTGGCAGGCGTTGAGCACGCTCTGCACTTCCGCCGGTTCAAGCCATTCGCCCAAAAGTTGCCCGGCCGTGTCGCCGGCGTTGACCGTCCGGTTGATCACCGAGGGGTCTTCTTCTTCCGGCAGTTCGACAAGAGGGCCGATTTCGTCGGCGGCCAGTTCGGCGGCCGCGAGGTCCTCTTCAATGGCCCGCTCCTGGGCTATTTCGGGCGATCGCCACTCCAAGAGCGCGATAAGCCCGATACACATCAGTAAAAACCCGCCCAGGGTCAAGGTGACGATAAGAAATTTCCCACCGCGGGAAGAACGCCTGTAATAATAGCCGCGCCGATACCGTACCTTCATGAATGATTCCAAATCAAAAGGACGTCCACGCCGAAACCGCCGACGTCGGCGAAAGACGCGCCGACGCAAGCCGCCTCCGGCACTATGGACCGGGACGTGTCATGATAGTCTAAAAACAACTTTTTTCAAATACTTTGTAATCAATTGAAAGTATACATTTTTTCCACACCTTATGGCTTCTTTGTTTCGCGTTGCCGCCGGGGTGCCGCATTTCTCTCGAATTACTTATAAAAACTCAATTATTTCAATCAGTGATTATCTTGGTCGAAACGTTGTTTTTCGACCTGATTTCGGTTATTGTCGGTAATTGTCGCAGAGGAATGAAGCGTAGACCCCAACCCCCGTCGAGCCGTGCAAAAAGCCGATTTACGCCGCCACCTGGAGCAGGTGCACTCGAACCCGGAGCTTGAGCAGTGGTTCGACCCCCTTGCCGTACACGTGGATGGAGAAACGCGGGAAATCCGGGTGACCTTCCCGCATATTTTCTTCTCCAGGCGCTTTCGCGGCAAAATCCAGACCGAGATTGAAAACTACTGCCTGCCGCTTTTACAGGGCTGGTCGGTGCGTTGGCTCGAGCCTTCGACGACTCCGGCGGCAACCCGGCACAACGTTGTGGCTGAAGCCGTTCACAGCAAAGGGGTTCCCTTCTCAAAGCACACGTTCGGTTCGTTCCTGTACAACCGAAAAAACGATTTCCCCGTTGCCGCGGCCAAGGCCTGCGCCGCCGGGGTGAACAACCAGCCCTATGTTCCCCTGGTCGTTTACGGGCAAAGCGGTGCTGGCAAAACGCACCTCTTGGGTGCCATCGCCAACGAAGCCAAAGAGTATGCTCCCGACCTGAATTTTTTTTTCGGAACTGCCCTGGATCTGCCCTTGGGCACATCGTTCAAAGCCGTGTTCCTGGATGACCTGCAACATGTCCACAACCAGGAGTTGCAGCGCCGCATCGTCTTTTTGCTCGACGCTCTGGCTGGGCGGGGCGGAACGTTCGTCTGCACGCTCGACGCTTCGCCCGCATTGTCGCAGGTTCTTACGCCGGAATTGGCCCAACGCCTTGGGGCCGGGCTGGTCGTGGAACTGAAAAAGCCGGACATCGAGGTGCGCAGGCGCTATGCCTCGGGCTTGTGCGACGCCTTTCACCTGGATGCCGACAAGGAACAAACCCTGGCTCTGGCCCAGCGTTGCATGGATATTCGCGCCATCGACGGGGCGGTCAACCGAATTCGAGCCTACGCCTCGCTTATGCCGGGAAAAACCGCCGGTCCCGTGGATATTCTTGATGCCGAAGCGGAACAAAAAACCCTTACGCCGGAACAGATCATTTCCGTGTGCGCCCGTTTTTTTTCCCTCGGTCCCGAATACGTGACCGGGAAAAACCGCGACAAAACCGCGGCCGAGGCGCGCAGATACGCCGTGATGCTGTGCCGGGAGCTTCTCGGCCTTTCGTTGCCCCAATTGGGCAGAATTTTCGGCGGCAGAGACCACTCGTCTATTGTGTACCTGCTGAAAAAATTCAATGAAATTCAACAGGAAAACACCAATACGCACAATACGTTTTCCCGTTTGAAACAAATGTGCCTAAATCCGGCTTCCTGATTCGAGTCGTTCGCAACAGACCAATCGCGAACAGGGAATCGTCGGTTGAAAGTTCACAAAAAAGGTAATGAAAAAAGGTCGTTGTAAAGGATATGCACAAAGTAACGGGGCCTTCTAAAACGACAAGGAGAATACATGCTTCTAAACTTATATAAAGCCGATGTGATCGAAGGTCTGCAAAAAGCCGCCGGAATAATTCCTCAGAGAACCGGAGCCGCCTACTTGCGTTCCATCTGGCTGAAAGCCGAAGAAAGCGGGCTTGAGGTGCTTTCCACCGATTCGAGCATTGAATTTCGCGGTTTGTATACGGCGGAAGTCGTGAAGAAAGGTCTTGTGGGCGTTCCCGGCCGTTCGTTTGTGGAACTGCTCCGTCGTTTGCCCGACGGACGTATTTCCCTGAAGCAGGAAGAAGGTTCCTCGACCCTTCTGGTGGAACAGGGGCGGCGTAAATACAAACTGCCCACCAACGATTCCTCGTGGTTTCAGGCATTTTCCGATTTCCCGGAGAAGGGAGCCGTGGTATGGTCCGGCGACTTTTTGCAGGAAGTCATCGCCCGGGTGGATTTCTGCATCGGCGACGAAGGCATGGACGCCCTGGCCTGCATGATTCTGAAGCCCGCCGACAACGGGCGGATCGAAGCGGCCGGGATGAACGGCCATCAGTTCGCGATGATCGGTTTTCTGCACGACGATTTGCGCGCTCTGCTGCCCGAAGAGGGTATTCTGATTCAGAAAAAATACCTGAGCGAGCTGAAAAAGTGGCTTGTGGGCGATGAAATCGAGGTCAACATCGGCGACAAACGCCTGTATGTGCGCTCGGAGCGGAAAAAAGAGTGCTTTTCCATGCCGCTCGCTTCGTTCCAGTATCCGGATTACAGCGCGTTTCTTTCGCGGATCAAAGGCGACGACGTGTCGAACCTGGAGCTGAGCCGGGCCGAAGCCGCCGAAGCCCTGAACCGAATCGCGATTTTCAACACCGAAAGCAACCGGTGCACGTATTTTTCGTTGAGCGCCAAAGAAGCTGTGCTTTCCGCCGTGGGGCAGGAAGTGGGCTCGGCCGACGAAAGCCTGGATGTGGAATACAACGGCAGCATTGAGCGCATAGCCTTCCCCACCGGCAACATGCTCCAGATTCTGGATCACTTCGGCTCGGAAAAACTGGCCCTGAGCATGACCGGCGTTGAAGGCCCCTGCGGCATCGCCGGCCGGGACGACCCCGAATACGTCGTGATCATCATGCCCATGAAGATTTTGGAAGACGTCAACTACAGTGAGGAACAGGTCTGATGACCCAGGAAGCCGGCAAATCCACATACAACGCCGAGAGCATAACCATTCTCGAAGGTTTGGCCGCGGTGCGCAAGCGCCCGGCCATGTACATCGGCAGCACGGACGCTCGCGGCCTGCATCACCTTGTCTACGAAGTCGTGGACAACTCCATCGACGAGGCCATGGCCGGGTACTGCACGAAGATCACCGTGCGCCTGCACGTGGACGGCAGTTGCTCCGTTTCCGACAATGGACGGGGCATTCCTGTGGACATCCACCCTAAAGAAGGGGTTCCGGCCGTGCAGGTGGTCATGACCAAGCTGCACGCCGGCGGCAAGTTCGACAACGAAAGCTACAAGGTTTCCGGCGGCCTGCACGGCGTGGGCGTTTCCTGCGTCAACGCTTTGTCCGAAAGCCTGGAAGTGACTGTTCGCCGGGGCGGGTTCCGCTATTCGCAAAAGTACTCGCGCGGCGCGCCGCAGAATGAGCTGCAAAAGCTGGGCGAATCGCTGAACCACGGCACCACCGTGCGTTTCAGCCCGGATGAAGAGATCTTCGAAACCCTGGTCTTTTCCTACGAAATTCTGCGCAAGCGCCTGGAAGAACTCGCTTACCTGAACAAAGGCCTGGAGATCGAGTTCATCGACGAGCGCACGAGCGAACAGGAGCTGTTCCGCTTTGATGGCGGCATTCATCAGTTCGTCAAGGATCTCAACGAAGGCGAAGCCACGGTTCACGCGATCATCGACGGTGAGGGCGAATCCGCCGGAGTGGTGGCCGAGTTCGCGCTGCAGTACAACGCGGGCTATAAAGAAAACGTTTTGACCTTTGCCAACAACATCCGCACCAAAGAAGGCGGCACCCACCTGGCGGGCTTCAAAACGGCTTTGACCCGGGCGATCAACAACTACCTGAAAAACTCCGAACTGAACAAAAAGCTCAAGATGACCCTTTCGGGCGACGACGTGCGCGAAGGCCTGACGGCCGTCGTTTCGGTCAAGCTGCCCGACCCGCAGTTCGAAGGCCAGACCAAGACCAAGCTCGGCAACTCCGATGTGGCCGGTCTGGTGGGCGGCATTGTCTATGATCGCCTGAACACCTACTTTGAGGAAAACCCCAAAGACATCAAGCTGATCATCGAAAAAGCCGTGGATGCGGCCCGGGCCAGAGACGCGGCTCGAAAAGCCAAAGATCTCGTGCGCCGCAAAGGGGCGCTGTCGGACAACTCGCTGCCCGGCAAACTCGCCGACTGCCAAAGCAAAGACCCGGCCGATTCCGAACTGTTCATCGTCGAAGGTGATTCGGCCGGCGGTTCGGCCAAGCAGGGGCGCGATCCCTCCAAGCAGGCCATTCTCCCGTTGCGGGGCAAAATCCTCAACGTGGAACGCACCCGCTTCGACAAAATGTTGGCCAACAAGGAAATCAAGGCCCTGATCACGGCCATGGGGGCCGGGATCGGTCTGGTGGGCGGCGAAAGCGACATCGATCTCTCCAAGCTGCGCTACCACACCATCGCGATTATGACCGACGCCGACGTGGACGGCGCGCACATCCGCACCTTGTTGCTGACCTTTTTCTTCCGCCAGTACCGCGAGCTTATCGAGCACGGCTACCTGTACATCGCCCAGCCGCCTTTGTACCGGGCGCATTCTTCCAGGTTTGAAAAGTTCATCAAAGACGACGTCGAATTGAACGAGTTTCTGCTGGAACGCGTGGGCAAGGAAGTTTCGGTCGAAGCCGGGGGCGGCAAGGAATACGCAGGGCAGGAAGTCATCCGCCTGGCCAAAGACATCGCCTTTATTCGGGCCAAGCTGCGCGATGCGGAAATCACCGGGGTCGACGAGCCGTTGTTCATGAGTTTCATCACCTACGACAAGCAACTTGACGGACAGTTATTTATTGAAGACGGGGCGGATCTGGCCCTCTTCAGGTCCTATCTTGAAGCGCGCGGCTTCGACCTCTCCATCGAAACCGAAGAAACCGAGCTGGAGCAGTTGCACCGCATCGTGTTTGAAGACAAAAACGGCCGGCGGACCCGGCTTGCTCCGGAATTCTTCAACGCGCGCACCTATCGGCAGACCTGGCAGGCCTGGGAAGACCTGCGTAAAGAAGCCGGGGGCGATATCTTCGCCATTGTGCGCAAAGAAGACAAAACGGAAATCAGCGGCGTGTTCGAGCTGGAAAAGGCTCTGCTGGAAGAAGCCCGCAAGGGAATAAACATTCAGCGCTACAAGGGCTTGGGTGAAATGAACCCCGAGCAACTTTGGGTCACCACCATGAACCCGGAAAACCGTGTGATGCTCAAAGTGAATATTGACGACGCCGAGGAAGCCTCGGAGGCCTTTGAGGAGCTGATGGGCGACCGGGTCGAAGCCCGGCGCGAATTCATCGAACGTAACGCCCTGACCGTGCAGGACCTCGACATATGAAAACAACGGCCTGTTTTCTGTTCGCTTTGCTTGTGTTTGCTCCGTTGCAGGCCGTCGCGGCCGAAAAAGCCAAAGAGGAGCAAACACATTTTTCCGTCACCGTACCCGGCGGGTGGTTCTCGTACACCGGCAGCGATACCCAGTATGTGCCGGAATCCGTGAAAAAGGCCTTTGACGGCACGGACATCGAACTGCCCGAGCTGTACATGGTCGGCTGGCGGGAGTCGCAGGGCGAGTTTGTGGGCGCTTTTGCCATCACCTATGTGCATAAAGGCACCGGTAACTTTCTGAAACAGGTGCTGGAAGGCGACCCCGCCCAGCGGGAAAAAGCCGCCGTCAGTTTTTCCGACCTGGAAGCGCTGCGTATCCGCAAAGCCTATGTGAACAACCGCAAGCAAAAAGTCGCCGAGTCGAGCGTGGATTTTCTGGAAAGCGGCGACATGTTTGTGGCCCTATCGGACGCGATCATCTACGCCGGAAAGATTACGCGCCACCGCTCGGCAACCTACTTCTTCCGCGGCGATTCAATGATCGGGGTGATTACCCTGCGCAACGACAAAGCCCCGGAAAAAATCGTCAAAGATCTGGATAATCTGCCGATGGCGGTTATCTGGAACGACTGAGGGTTTGTCCCTCAAGAAGGGTGTTCGTGGGCAAATGGCCGCGTCAAACGGCTTTTTTGCTCCGGTCGAGGACCGAAAAAGTCCACTCCCTTCGCAAAAAGAGCCGTTTTCCTTGCCCTTGCCGCACGCTCCCCTTCTTGAGGGACAAACCCGGCGGCAAATCCGGTGGAGAACGTCGAATCCGTAATCTGGAACCATCAGGAAAATTATGTCCGACAACGCCGTAATCAGTATTGAGAAAGAGCTGCGCAAGTCATACCTGGAGTATTCCCTCTCGGTAATCATCGGCCGGGCCATTCCCGACGCCCGCGACGGCTTGAAGCCCGTGCACCGGCGGATCATGTTCGCCCAGCACGAGCTCGGCAACTCTTACACCCGGCCGCCCAAGAAATCCGCCCGCGTGGTCGGTGACGTCATCGGTAAATACCACCCCCACGGCGACTCGGCCGTGTACGACGCCCTGGTCCGCATGGCCCAGGAATTCTCCATGCGCGACCTTTTGGTCGACGGTCAGGGCAACTTCGGCTCCATCGACGGCGACGCGGCGGCGGCCATGCGTTACACCGAAGTGCGCATGTCCCGTCTGGCCTCGGAATTCCTCGCGGATATCGACAAAGAGACCGTCGAGTTCCGGCCCAACTACGACAACACCATGGAAGAACCCTCGGTGTTGCCGACCAAGGTGCCGAACCTGCTGGTCAACGGTTCCTCGGGCATTGCCGTGGGCATGGCCACGAACATTCCGCCCCACAACCTGGGCGAACTCTGCGACGCCCTGCACGTGCTTTTGGAAGACCCGGACAGCACCGTGCACGACCTCATGGAGCACGTGAAAGGCCCGGACTTCCCCACCGGCGGGATCATCTACGCCGGGCGAGGTCTGGAAGACGCCCTTTCGACCGGGCGCGGCTCGGTCAAGGTGCGCGGCAAGGTGGAGCTGGAAACCCGCAAAAAGGGCGGCGAAGCCATCGTCATCCGGGAAATTCCCTATGCCCTGAACAAGTCTTCGCTGGTCGAGAAGATCGCCTTCCTGGTCAACGAGCGCAAGATTGAGGGTGTTTCCGACCTGCGCGACGAATCCGACCGCAAGGGTATTCGGATTGTTCTCGACCTCAAGCGCGGCACCATTCCGGATTTGGTGATCAACGCGCTCTACAAGTACACCCCGCTGGAAACCTCCTTCGCCTACAACATGCTGGCGGTTGTGGGCAACCGGCCGCAACTGCTCAACCTCAAGTCGGCGTTGACCTGCTTCTTGGAGCACCGCCGCGAGGTGGTCATCCGGCGCACCCGCTTCGACCTGCGCAAGTCCGAGGCCCGAGCCCACATCCTCGAGGGTCTGCGAATCGCCCTGGACAACATCGACGCCGTTGTCGCCCTGATTCGGGCCTCAAAAACCCCGCAGGAGGCCAAAGACGGCCTGATGGAGAAGTTCTCGCTTTCCGACATCCAGGCTCAGGCCATCCTGGATATGCGTCTGCAGCGCCTGACCGGCCTGGAACATGAAAAGCTCCTGGAGGAATACCGGGAACTGCTCAAGAAAATCGAGTACTTCAAGAGCATTCTGGAAAACACCGAAGTGCTGCGCGGGGTCATTCGCGACGAAATCACCGAGCTGAAAGAGACCTTCGCCACGCCGCGCAGGACCCAGATCGAATACGACGATCTGGCCGGCATCGACATTGAAGATCTCATTCCCGACGAAGACGTGGTCATTACCCTGTCGCGACGCGGCTACATCAAGCGCACCACCTTGGACAACTACCAGCAGCAGCGGCGCGGCGGCAAAGGCATTGCCGGTCTGCACATGAGTGATGACGACGTGGTTCAGGACTTCCTGACCACCTCGAACCACCAGTACCTGCTGCTCTTCACCAACCGGGGCCGCATGCATCAGCTCAAGGTCCACCAGGTGCCCGAAGGCAGCCGCACGGCCAAAGGCGCGCACATCGCCAACCTGCTGCCCCTGGAAAAAGACGAGTGGGTGACCACGGCCCTGACCGTGCGCGAGTTCAACGAGGAACGCTCGTTCCTCTTTGTGACCAAACGCGGCATGGTCAAGCGCTCGGACTCCTCGCTCTACGCCAAATGCCGCAAGTCGGGCATGATTGCCGTAGGCCTGCGCGAGAAAGACGAGCTCATTACGGTTCGTGAGGTGAACGATAACTGCCAGATTGTCCTGACCACCGAAGCCGGCTTGGCTATTCGCTTTTCCTGCAACGAAGTTCGGTCCATGGGCCGGGGCGCTTCCGGGGTCAAAGGCGTTGCGTTGCGCGGCGTGGACGTTGTGGTGGCCTGCGTGGTGGTCAAGCCGGACGAAGTCGAGGCCTCGATCATGACCGTGTCACGCAACGGCTACGGCAAGCGGACCAAGCTTGAGCTGTACCGGGTGCAGTCGCGCGGGGGCAAGGGCATCATCAACTTCAAAGCCACGTCCAAAACCGGTCCGGTCATCGGAGCCATGATGGTTTCGGATGATGACGCCCTGTTGCTGCTCACTTCGGCCAACAAGATCATCCGCATCGGGGTGGAAGAGGTCCGCAGCGTGGGCCGGGCCACCCAGGGCGTGCGTCTGGTCGCCATGGACGAAGGCGCGGCCGTTGTCGGCTTCGACCGCATCGATGAAGGCGCGGAAAACGGCATCGAAAAAGAAGGCGAAGCGCAGGAATAAGCGATAAAGCTGGTTGGGGGACGCTGTCCCCCAATCCCCCCGGCAGGGGATTCAATCCCCTGCACCCTGATTGTCGGTAACCCCGCGCCTTGCGCGGGGTTACCGACCTTCGGCTTCAAGCGATCAATCAGACCGGACTTCGTCGGTCACACAGGAGAAGCCGCCGGCTTCTTTTTTTATTGCTCCGCAACGTTGTGCTCGGAAGCTATCTTCAATAGCTGTCCGGACGCTTTCCGAAAAAAACGGCTGCCTGAATGCTTTTGTTTGGGCAACAAACTTCGCATCTGATGCCACCCTCCGGCTTCAAGCGGTTCATGGGTGAAAAGCCCGCTTCCTGCCCCCACGGGCCTTGTTCGAAGACAAGTGGGGCGTTTTGTGGTAGCTGTGCGGCCTATTGGGAAAAATCACTGCGGAGTGGACACCGAGACCCGCAAAACAGTTTCTGACCAGCCTACCCCGGACAGACAGGAGAATCCTTCGTGCAGCGCGCTTTTTTTTCGCCCGTGTTTTTTCTCTTCTTCTTGTTCGCGGCTCTGATTCCGTCTGAAACGACGGCTGCGGAGGTTTCAACGTCCGAAAGGGAAACTTCCGATATTTCCTTTCTCTTGAATGCGGGCACCAATCCTCAGGGTGCGAGATTTTTGGTTTCCTGCCTGGAGAAGCGATTCGCCGTGCGGAGCCAAAAAACCCATATAACCGGCGTTGCGGATTACCTTTCCCGCTTTTACGGGCACACCGACGCCTTTTACAAAGCTCGGCGCTGCGATTCTTTTCTGGTCCGCCGGCAGGCGGGGATGCCCGACAACTCCTACCATATGGCGGTATTCACTTACGACGACAACACGCAGGTGGAGCGTATCCGCAAGATGGAACCGAAGGGCGCCGACAACCTGCGCACCCCGCCCACGGCCGAAGCCCCCGGGAGGCTGACCTTCAAAGGTCCGCTGGAGTATTACCGGGTGTTTTTCCTGGACAAGCGGATTGTCTTTTTCTTCTGGGAAGGGCGTTTGTCTTTCGCGGAGAAAGACACACAACCTTACCCCGAAGATTCGGAGCTGTTCGCCACGGCCGTGAAGGCGTTGGAAGATTGCCCGGAGAAGTAGGATTTTTTTCTGGGGGACTCTGTCCCCCACTCCCCCCTGGCAGGGGAAATGATTTCCCCTGCACCCCTCGCTTGGCCTGCGATGAGCCAAGCGGTACAAAAGCATTGCGCCACAGCAACAATATCGGCAGGAAGATTTTTTTGGTCTTAACGGCGCAAAGCGCGGAACAGAATCGTGCGCCTTACCGTCGCATTCCGTCCCGTTCGGGTATCCGAAACGTCTCTGCACCGGGCCGGAATGCTTAGAAAAGCTCCGGAAACGGCTGCCCGCCACGATATCACAGGCCGCTTAGGCAAAGATTGTACGCAATTTTGGATTTTTCCGCTTGCCGACATATGAGGAGGTCCGAGGGCTCATCCGGCAGGAAGCCGGAGGTCTGCCGACGGTGCCCGAAGGGCGATGCGCGCGATGCGCCGAGTCAAATCATTTCCCCCGGTGGGCTTTGGGGTGGAACCCCAGTAACACTATGACTCTCCCGCAAATTCCCCTTCCCCAGCCCTGGCCAGAGCCGTCAAAAACGGGACTACTCCGGCCTGAGAGGGCAGGGTGTACCCGGCCGAATCGGAAAACCCGCCGACCTTGATGGTTACGGCGCCTTCCGGCATGGCGGCGAACATATCTTCGTCGGTCACGTCGTCGCCCATGCCCAGGATGAAATCGAAACGGTCTTTTTCAAGCAACCGTCCGACCTCATTCCCCTTGTTTCGGTCGGCGGGTTTGATTTCAATGATCTTGTTCCCGCGCATGATTTGCAGACCAAGCCGAGTGCATAGGGGCACAAGGGCTTTGACCAACTGATCGCCCCGCAGAGAGGCCGGCCACGGGTCGACCTGACGATAGTGCCAGACCAGGGCGGTTTTTTTGACTTCGATCTTGGAGCGGGGAGTTTTGTCGGTGATGTGCTCTAAAATACCGAGAATTTCCTCGTTCCAGACGGGTTCGGGGGCCTCCCCCCGCCACAAGCCGTCTTCCGTGTAAAAGATGCCGTGCTCGGCCGACAGGCCGACTCCCAGGTCGCCCAGCCAGGCATCGAGGGTTTCTTTATCGCGACCGCTGCAGATCACGACCTTGTTGCGCGGGTCGGCGGCAAGACGGGCCAGGGTTTCGCGCAGAAGCCGGGTGGGCTTGGCTTGGGAGGGGTCTTTGACGAACGGGGCGAGGGTGCCGTCGTAATCCAGGACCAACAGACGCTTTTCCGCCTGTTGGTAAGCTTCCAGGATACCGCTCAGGCCGGCTTCCCCCAGAACTTTGCCGGCCAACTCGTCGTTGCGGGACCGGGTTTTGCCCAGCTCGACGATGAAGTCTTCGGCCCAGCGGGCCACGTTCCGGCGCGAGAGGAGCTTTTGCATCCTGCGCAGGGCGGCGGTTTGTTCTTCCTCCGGCATGGTCAGGGCGGTGAGAAGGGCGTCGGCGATGTCTTTGGTGTCCATGGGGTTGACGATCAGGGCGTCGGAAAGCTCGACGGCCGCGCCCGCCATTTCGCTTAAAATCAGTACGCCGGGGCGGTCCCGCTTGGCGGCCAGATATTCCTTGGCCACCAGGTTCATGCCGTCGCGCAGGGGGGTGACCAGGGCGATATCCGCGATGTTGTAAAGGGCGGTCAGCTCGGCGAACGAGAACGAGCGGTAAAAATAGTGAACGGGAATCCAGCCCACCGCCGTGTAGGCTCCGTTGATGGCCCCCACGGCTTTGTCGATCTGGGTTTTCAGGTCCGCGTACATATCCACCTGATCGCGCGAAGGCACCACAATCAAGAGCAGCGTAACCTTGCCCCGGTATTCCGGGTTGTTTTCCAGAAAGGCCGCGAAGCCTTCGAGCCGAAACAGGATGCCCTTGCTGTAGTCCAGGCGGTCGACGGACAGAATGACCTTGCGCGAGGCGGCGATGCGTTCCAATTTTTTGGTGAAGGCGCCCGCCTCGGGGTGTGTGGGAGCTTCATGGTAGAGCTCGTAGTTGATGCCCATGGGAAAGGCTTCGACCCGGGCGACCCGGTTGCCGAGGGGCACTTCGTCCAGGTTGCACTCCAGGTCGAGCACCCGATACAGGGCGCTGATGAAGTGGCGCACATAGTCGTGGACGTGGAAGCCGATTTGATCCGCGCCGAGCAGCCCGCGCAGAAGCTCGGCCCGCTCCGGCAGATAACGGAACAACTCGTAGGCGGGGAAGGGAATGTGGTGGAAGTAGCCGATGGCCGTGTTCGGCAAATGCTCTCTGAGCATAGCCGGCAACAGCATCAGTTGGTAGTCGTGCACCCAGACCACGTCGTCCGGCCTGATGATTTTGAGCGCCTCGCGGCAGAAGAGCGCGTTGACTTCTTTGTAAGCTTTCCAGTAGGCTTGATCGCAGTTGATATAGCTGAAAAAATAATGGCAGAGCGGCCATAAGGTGCTGTTGCTGTACCCTTCGTAATAGTCCCGGATGTATTCCGGGCTGAGAAAGACCGGGTGAAACGACCGCTTTTTCAGCTTCGCCCGGATTTTCTTCTGTTTTTCCTCGTCGTCCACATGCAGCCCGGCCCAGCCGAGCCAGTGCCTTTCTCCGCTCGTATCAAGGGAATCAAGCCCTGTCGCCAGCCCTCCGCCGCTGCGGGTCATGCGCAGTTTGTCGCCTTTGGTCACGACGGTGACGGGAAGTCGGTTGGAAATGATGATGTATCGCATGGCGCTCCCGACTGTGGGGTTTGCCGCGGCGATGCCGTGCGGAAGGCTGCTCCGCGTCGAAAAAGTCGCCGCGAGCCCTCAAAGGCGGATATCCCGCAAGGGCGCTTGGTTCAAAGAAGCGAAATTGAACCACAGTATGGCCCGAAGCGCAAATTAATAGGTGATGGTATGATTTTTGGGGCTGCCGCCCCAAAAAGCTCAATCCCCTGGCGGGGGGGCGACAGAGCTCCCCAAATATCATCAGGAAACAAAAATGAACGAGAGCTTGGATTTTGGGGTCATCGGCAACTGCAGGACGGCGGCGTTGATTTCCCGGCGCGGCGACATTGAGTGGCTGTGTTTTCCGGATTTTGACGACCCGGCTCTGTTCTGCTCCCTGTTGGATAAAGACAAAGGAGGCCGTTTCGGCTTTATTTTGCCCGAAGGCTGTACCTGCTCGCAGGTGTATCTGCCGGATACGAACATTCTGCGGACGCGCTTCTCCATGCCGGACTGGGCATTTGAGGTTTTGGACTTCATGCCGCGCTACCGGATCTCGGCCACGGAATATTACATGCCGCCGGAGATCCACCGGCTGATCCGGCCCGTCAGCGGGGCGCCCCGCTTCGGGATTCACTACAACCCCATGTTGAACTATGCGCGCGACACCCCCATTCACAAGAAATTCAAAGACTATGTGCGCACCGCCTCGGAGCGCGATCCTGACGACAACGTCTATCTTTACTCCAGCCTGGATTTCGATGTCGTGCTCGAGGGGCGGGAGATCAACCTGGAACGCGATGAGTTTTTGGTGCTGGCTTACAACCAGAAGCTTATTCCCATCGACCTCGAACGGGTCAATCTGGAGCTGGAGCGCACCAAGGTTTACTGGATGAACTGGTCCGGCCGCTCGGTGCAGTTTGAGAAATACGACGACCTGGTGGGCCGCAGCCTGCTGGTTTTAAAGCTGATGACCTTTGAACGCACCGGAGCCATTCTGGCCGCCCTGACCACGAGCGTTCCGGAACTTCCCGGCGGGGAACGCAATTGGGATTACCGCTACTGCTGGCTGCGTGACGCCTCCATGTCCATCGCCACCTTGCTGCGCATGGGGCACCGCAACGCGGCCCGGCGTTTTTTGCGCTTCATCAAAACCATTGTGCGCTCAAAGCACGACACCTTTCAGATTATGTACGGCATCCGGGGCGAGCGGGTTCTGACGGAACAGACCCTGGACCATCTGGCGGGGTTCGAGGGCTCCACGCCTGTGCGGATAGGCAATGCGGCTTACTGTCAAAAGCAGAACGACGCCCTCGGCTATCTGTTGGACGTGATCAACAACTACTACCGTTTTTTTGCCGGCACCCTCGACGATATCGAGGAAATGTGGGAAATCGTTAAAAAAGTCGTCAAGATTGTGGTTTCGGACTGGCGCAACCCCGATCAAAGCATTTGGGAGTTTCGCGACATCCAGGACCATTTTGTGTTTTCCAAAGTCATGTGCTGGGTCGCCTTGGATCGAGCCGCGCAGATTGCCGCGCACCTGGGGCGCTCGGCCTATGAAGCGCGGATCCGCGCCCATGCCGACGCCATTCGCGAGGACGTTTTCACGAACGGCTGGAACGAAGAGGTGCAAAGTTTCACCCAAGCTTACGGCGGCAAAGAGTTGGATGCTTCCCTGCTGCTTATGGAACAGTATGGTTTTATCGCGGCCGACGACGAGCGCTACGTCAAGACCGTGAACCGCATCGAAGCCGAGCTGCTGCGCAACGACCTGATGTACCGCTACAAGAACCGCGACGACTTCGGCCTGCCCGACTCGGCCTTCACCATCTGCACCTTTTGGCTGGTCCGGGCCCTGTACGTGACCGGAAGGCGGGAGCGGGCCAAGGAGATATTCGACAAACTCGTAACCTGCAACAACCATGTGGGTCTGTTCAGCGAAGATTTGGATTTTGCGACCAAGCGCCAACTCGGTAACTTTCCGCAGGCTTACTCACATTTGGCCTTGATCGACGTGGTCGAGCTGATGACCGAAAAACGTTTCTGGTCCAAGTTCATTCAAGCCTAGGAACTATTTCATTGGAGGGGCGCAGACAGGGCTGCATAAGTAAATCGGCCGACAGCACTTTCGCGCTGCAGACAATGTTGCCTTATAACAACGCGGGCGGCACCTCCAAGCCTCCCTGCAAGGGGATTGAATCCCTTTGACCCCCTTTGGCTCGGGAACCTGCCCGTTATGCGAACAGGTTCCCGACCCCCCCGAGGGGTGCAGGGTGCCGCTCGCGTCGATGCGAGGCAGCCTTTTCACATCGCGCGAACATTGTCGACCGGCCGACCGGCAGCTCTGGCTCATTTCCCCTGCCGGGGGTTGGTGCCATCCGGCTCGAGAGGGCACTGGGATTATTACGCCGTGGGGTGAGAAAGGGAATGCTCTCCGCAGCCCTGTTTGAGCCCCAATGCAAGTCATGTACCCCCGGCAAAGCCGGGGGCTTGAGATAGCTTGAACCGCTCAAAGCGGTTGAAACGCCTGAGCCGCCTGAAGGCGGCAGCCTCACAACAACTGTAGCTGCTCTATTCGTTGGTCTTCTTTTTCCTGATGCTTGATGTAGTTACGCACCACATCTTCATCAAGACCAACGGTTGTCACATAAAATCCACGTGCCCAAAAGCTTTCGCCCACAAAATTTCGTCGCTTGCCCAAAAAATTGCGAGCAATATAAATGACACTTTTCCCTTTTATGAAACCGACTACCGAAGACACTGCCAGCTTTGGCGGAATGCTCAAAATAATATGCACATGGTCAGGCCGCAAGTGCCCTTCTACTACTTGGCACTCTTTCTGTGCTGCCAGAGCACGAAAGACTGAATCAAGTTCTTTACGCAGCCCGTTAAAAAGCGTCTTCTTTCTGTACTTTGGTATCCATACCACATGGTACTTGCATTCCCATTTCGTGTGGCTTAAGCTGTATTTCTCATCCATAGAAAGCCTCTTGCCATTGAACTTTGAGCGGTTCGAGACAGGAGGCTTTCTTTCATTTCCCGAAAAGTCAAACTTTGTGAGTCCCCCGGCAGAGCAGGGGGTTTACCGGTGATTAATTAATAGGGCCTGATATATGAGAAAACGATTGCGGCACAAATCATTTATTCGGCGCTTTCCGTAAGCTTATCTTTATTCTCAAATAAAACGCCCTGCAGTTCCCGCGCCGCCCCGGCGATACGTTGCGTCTGGAGCGAGTCGTTGCAAAGCACGTTTTTGTGTGTATTGAGATCGACCGACCCGCATTTTCGGAATCATCGTGGGCACTTTGTGTCGGTTTGCCTGCGGCTGTACCGGAAGAGCGTTATATTTAGGGTGGACAGCCGGTCGGGCGGGGCGTATTTTGAGGACTTCGAATCTTTCCGTGACCAAGAGAGTGTTCATGCTTCGTCGAATTTCCTCCATGCTCGTCCTGTGGGGCGGTGTGGCTTTGTTTCCTTCGCCTTCCGCCGCCGAGGCCGCCGTCACCCCGCCGCAGGGGCAAGAGCGCCCGGCTCGGCCCGGCCCAACGTTGCAGGTCTATTTCGAAAACGATCTGTTCTACAGCACGGACCGCTACTACACCAACGCCGTGCAGATGCGTTTGATCAGCCCGGACCTCAACTCCCCGGACGAGAACGAAATGTTGCCCGACGGCATGAGCCGTCTTTTGAGCGACGTGCCGTTCCCCGGCAGCGACGACGCGGTGCAGTACAACCTGTCGCTTGGTTTCGGCCAGCAAATCTATACCCCCTCCGACACCCAGATCGTGGACCCGCCCGACGACGAGCGTCCCTACGCCGGGTATCTCTACGGCTTTCTCGCCCTGCACGCCAAGCAGTACAGCCGCTTGGACACCCTTGAGCTGGCCGTGGGGATGATCGGCCCCAGCGCTTTGGGCGAGCAGGCGCAGAACGAGGTGCACCGCATTCGCGATATCGACACGGCCAAAGGGTGGGATACGCAGCTCCACGACGAGCCGACCGCCATGCTCACCTGGACGCGCACCTGGCGGCTCAACGAGGCTTCCGAAGGGCTGGGCTGGGATGTGCTGCCCCATTTCGGCCTGAGCGCCGGTACGCCTTTCACCCAGGCTTCCCTTGGCGGAGAAGTGCGATTCGGCTGGAATCTGCCGGCCGACTTCGGCACCTCGACCATTCGTCCCGGCTCGGGCATCAACGCCCCGAGCAAAGAAGACGATATACGCCGGCACAACGGGGCGTTTTGGGAAAACTTCAGTCTGTACATGTTCGTCGGGGCGGAAGGCCGAGCCGTGGGCTATAATTCCTTCCTGGACGGGAATATCTGGAAAGACAGCCGCAGCGTGGACAAATACCCCTTCGTGGGCGACCTGACCGGCGGCCTCGGCATACGCCTGTATGACTTCAGCCTGACCTACACCCACGTCTACCGCAGCCTGGAATTTTACGACCAGGACGAAGGCCAGAATTTTGGGTCGATTACTATGGGATATATATTCTAGGTTTCGTGTCTGAAAGGTCTTTTCGCCCTCTGCGTGCGTCAGGCTCGCTCCGTGCAAAGCTTATGTATATCCTGATACACTGCGCTTCGCCCGCAGCTCGCCTTCCTTGGCAGTGAACGAAAATCCTCCTTCAGAGACGAAACTTGGCGGACGAAACGAGGTCTCTCGTACGCTTTCATGTTGAAAACCCCGCTTTACGCGGGGTTTTCAACATTGAGGGGGTCCGGGGGAACTCAGTTCCCCCGTTGGGGTTTGCGGCGAAGCCCCAACAAGAGACCCCTCTAGCGCATTTCGGCCAAAATCTCGTCGCGGAGGGATTCCATGAGGGCCGGGTCGGCGCGGCTTTCGACGTTCAGGCGAAGCAGGGGCTCGGTGTTGGACATGCGCAGGTTGAAGCGGGCGTTTTCAAATTCCACGGAGAGCCCGTCGATGTGGGTGACGGCTTTGGCGCTGGGGGAATAGTGTTCTTCCATCCGCTTCATAATGCCTTGGGGGTCGGAAACGGAGCGATTCAGTTCGCCACTTACCGGAAACTTGCTCATTCTGTCGCGCAGCAGGGAAGACAGGGAAGCGCCTTTTTCCCGCAACAGGGCAAGCAGGACCAGCCAGGGGGGCATGCCGCCGTCGCAAAAGGCAAAGTCGCGGAAGTAGTGGTGCCCGCTCATTTCCCCGCCGTACAGGGCGTTTTCGGCCCGCATGCGTTCCTTCATGAAGGCGTGGCCGGTTTTGCTTTCAATGGCCGTGCCGCCTGCGTCCGCGACCATCTGCATGGTGTTCCAGGTCAGGCGGGAATCGTAGATGATTTTTTCGCCCGGCGTCCGACCCAGCAGATACTGGGCCAGCAGGCCGACCATGTAATAGTTCTCGATGAAGGCCCCGGTCTCGTCGAAAAAGAAGCAGCGGTCGAAGTCGCCGTCAAAGGCGATGCCGAGGTCCGCGCCGTGCTCACGCACAGCCTTGGACGTGAAATCGCGGTTCTCCGGCAGCAGCGGATTGGGCACGCCGTGGGGGAAATCACCGTCCGGTTCGCCGCGCAGAATGATCAACCGGCAGGGCAGCAGCTTGCCCAGTTCCTCCAGCACCAGCCCGGCGCAGCCGTTTCCGGCGTCGGCCACAATGGTGAATCCGGCAAACCCGGCCAGGGCGGCCCGGCCCGCTTCCAGGTCCGGTCCCTCGCCTTCGGCCACCGCTACGGCCTGCTCCGGAGTCAGCCCCAGGAACCCTAAAAGCACCGCAAGGTATTCTTTCCGCAGGTTTTTTCGCTCGTAGCCGCCCCGCCTCCGTGCAACGGGTAAATTACCGGCAAGTATCCTATCCCGCAGGGCGTGCAGGCCGGAGTCCGCGCTTACGGGCACAGCGCCCGCGCGCACGAACTTCATGCCGTTCCAGTCTTTGGGGTTATGGCTGGCGGTGATCATGATCCCGCCGTCCAGACCTTGTCCGGCCACGGCTTGGTAGACTTCCTCGGTGCCGCACAAGCCGATGTTCACCACGTCCGCGCCGCCGTCCTGCAGGGCTGAGGCCAGCACCAAAGCGAAATCTCGGCTGGAATGCCGCACGTCGTAGCCCACGGCCACGGTCGTGGGCGCGAACTCGGCGGCAAAGGCCAGCCCGATGTGACGCACCAGCTCCAAGTTCAGTTCCAGGGGCACCCGCCCCCGGACGTCGTAGGCCTTAAAGCAAGGGAGAGAGGAATTGGTCATGGTGGTGGGGCTCCGTGGTTGGGGCTCCGCCCCAGACCCCGCCGGGGGGACTCAGTCCCCCCGGATCCCCGCTTTGTCGGGAAGTCCGCGTGGACGCGAACTTCCCGACACGGGAGCTCAGGGGACTCATTTCCCCTGCCGGGATTTGGCGACAGTAGTGATGATGAAAAGGGAGGGCGATTCCGGACGGCTTCAGGCCTTCACGTGTGGCCAAGCCTCGCCCTGTGCGGCTGGACCCGGCTTCGCAACTATACAATCAAAGTTTTTTGGGGAAGGAGGTGGGGGTACGGGGGAGGAGGAAACCCCATTTTTCCCCCCAAGGGGGTTCCTCCTCCCCCGATTCCGCTTCGTTTTCTTACCCTGCGACACACCCCAACCGGGCGTCCAGGCGGACGAG
>JAVBMX010000076.1:0-32218 GCA_031551885.1 Desulfovibrio sp. | reverse complement strand
CCGTGAACGAAGCTCTGGCCTCCGATCCCAGCGCGGTGAATACGGCTCCCTACACGGACGGCTGGATGCTCAAAATCCAAATCGCCGACGGCGCGGACCGGAGCTTCCTGCTTGCCGCCGCCGACTATTCGGCCGGGCTGTCGTAACGAATTTTTGCGCGAGCCGTCCGGGCGATTTTTGACCTCGCGGCCCGCTTTGAGATGTTGAATGCCTCGGCGTAAGCGCTTTTGGGGCAAAGGTAAGCGGATGAAGGAAGGATCGTCTCCAGCGTTTCAACCGGTTTGATTGGTTTCCGCCTTTAAGGTTCCCGGCTTTGCCGGGGCCGATGACGTTTCAAGGTGAACGGCCTTTTGAGGGCGGGTCGGCGCGGCACGAGTCTGCAACCCGGTCACGACACACGACCGGTCTCATATTGTGTGAACGCCGCCGTACTGTCATAAACGCACAAAACGAGGTACCGCATGAGTTTCAAAAAAAGAGTCCTTGTCATAAATGGTGTGGAGCGCATGATGGTCTGTGACCCGGAGGACAGCTTGGCCACAGCGTTGCGCAATATGGGGTTGACCGGCACGAAGGTCGGTTGCGGCACCGGCCAGTGCGGCGCATGTTCGGTGATTTTGGACGGGAAAGTCGTCCGTTCCTGCGTCCGCAAAATGAAGGCCGTCAAAGAGTATGCCGTGGTCACCACCATCGAGGGCATAGGTTCCGCCGACAACCTGCATCCCCTTCAGGTCGCGTGGATGGTCCACGGCGGCGTGCAATGCGGTTTCTGCACACCCGGTTTTATCGTCTCCGCATACGCCTTGTTGCAGGAAAATGTGAAACCCACCCGCGAAGACGTGCGCGACTGGTTCCAGAAACACCGCAACGCCTGCCGCTGTACCGGCTATAAACAGCTGGTGGATGCGGTTATGGACGCGGCCGCCGTGCTGCGCGGCGAAAAGAAAATCGAAGACCTGCGGCACGTTCTTCCGGAGAGCGGCCGTATTTACAACTCCCGCTTCTTTCCTCGTCCGGTGGCCCTGGCCAAAGTGTTGGGCCAGGCCGACTTCGGCGACGACATCGCCGTGAAAAACCACGGTTTCCTGGAAGCGGCCATGGTGTTGCCCGGCATCAGCCACGGCAACATTCTGAGTATCGACGCCTCCGAAGCGGAAAAAGCCCCCGGCGTGGTGAAAGTCCTTACCCACAAAGATGTGAAGGGCCTCAACCGCATTCCCTTCAGCATCGCCCACCCGCGTGTGAAGCACTCAGGCATGGAGCGCCCGTTGCTGCTCGACAAAAAAGTTTTCCGCTGGGGCGACCCCGTCGCCTTGGTCATCGCGGAAACCCGTGAGCAGGCCCGCGCCGCGGCCAAATTGGTGAAGTGCGAACTTGAGCCTTTGCCCGAATACCTCACGGCCATTGAAACCCTGGACCCCAAGGCCGTTCCCATCCACCCCGGCATCCCGCCGGTGTATATCGACCAGCCCGTGTTTCGGGGCAAAGACACCCGCGAAGCCCTGAAGGAAAGCGCCCATGTGGTCGAGGGCCGATTCTTTTCCACCCGCGAACCGCACATGAGCATTGAGCCTGAAGTGGCCCAGGCCTACGTTGACGGCGAAGGCGTCATGACCATCCACAGCAAATCGCTCTTTTTGCACCTGATCATGAACATGGTGCCTCCGGCCATCGGGTGGCCCAAAGAAAAGATTCGCATCATTGAAAACCATACCGGCGCCAGTTTCGGCTACTCCATGGACCCGCACTCCTGCGCCCTGGTGGCCCTCGCGGCCATGGAAACAGGTCGTCCGGTGAACCTGACCTTGAACTATGAAGAACACATGCACTACACCGGAAAACGCGCCCCCGGCTACACCTTCGGCCGCATAGGCTGCGACAAAGACGGCAAGCTGAATGCCGTGGAGTGGAACGTGTTGTACGACAAAGGCGCTTATACCGCCCTGGGCCCGCTCGCGGTGCAGAAAGGCTCGCGTTTCTTCTGCGCCCCCTATACCATTCCCAATGCTTTGGGCCTTGCGGAGTGCGCGCTTTCCAACCACGCGTATTCCACCGCCTATCGCGGTTTCTGTTCGCCCCAGCCCTACACCGCCTCCGAGCAGCTTATGGATATGCTGGCGGAAAAGGCCGGCATCGATCCCTTGGAATTTCGCTACAGAAACGTCTACCGGGACGGTGATGAGTCCGTCAACGGCCACAAGTTCAGCGTGTACGGCATGCGCGAGGTGCTGGACAAGCTGCGTGTGAAGTACGACGCCTGCGTCGCCCGCGCCGAAAAGCTTTCCACCCCGGAAAAGAAGCGCGGCGTCGGCGTGTGCTGCGGGGAATACAACGTCACCAGCCTGGCGGGCGACTACTGTTCCGCCATCGCCGAACTGAACGAGACCGACGGCGTCACCATCTACTCCAACTGGCAGGATCAGGGACAGGGCGCGGACATCGGCGCGTTGGTCAACGCCCACGAAGCCTTCAAAGAACTGGGCTTGAGTCACGAAAAAATCAAACTGGTAATGAACGACACCAGTATTCCGGCCGTGCATGGCCCTTCCGGCGGCAGCCGTTCGCACTATATGAACGGCAACGCCGTGACCGACGCCGCCAAAAAGTTGCTGAACGCCATGCGCAAGCCGGACGGCACCTTCCGCACCCATGCGGAAATGGTGAAGGAAGGCCTGGAAACCAAACACAAGGGCGAGTTCACCACCACCGCCTTTACCGTGGACCTGGACCCGAACACCGGCCAGGGCAACCCCTCGGCGGAATACTCCCAAGGCGCTTTCCTGGCTGAAGTGGAGGTGGAGATCGCCACCGGCAAAACCACCGTTGTCGCCATGCACGGCGTGGCCGACGTGGGGGTGGTGGGGAATTACCAGACCGTTGAAGGCCAGGCCTACGGCGGTATGTCGCATACCATCGGCTTTGCGCTGTCCGAAGACTATTCGGATGTGAAAAAGCACATCTCGCTGGTTGGTGCCGGGTTCCCCTACATCAAAGACATTCCCGACGGTGACGACTTCACCATCCAGTTTGTGGAAAGCCCTCGTCCTTCCAATCCCTTCGGCTCCGCCGGCTGCGCGGAACTCTTCCAGAGCTCCGGCCACACGGCGGTGCTGAACGCCATCTACAATGCGGTGGGCGTACGCATTCACGACCTTCCGGCCCGGCCGGAAAAGGTCAAGGCCGGCATCGACGCCCTGGCCCAGGGGAAGAGCATTCCGCCGTATACCTTCGACCTCGGCGACTTCTACGAAAAGATGGACCGCATCAAGGCCAACCCCGTGGCTGTGCCTGAGAAAAAGTAACACCCCCCCTGTTCCCGCGCGGATTGCGTCCGCGCGGGAACAGGCCAAGCGAAGGACGTTTTATGGATATACGAGTCCCGGAAGGCATGGAGCATATGCTCCAAGGTTTGATACAATTTCTTGATGAATGGACCGTGGACCCGAACAACGTGAAACCCCTGTTCATTACGCTGCTGGAGCATACAAAGAGGCTTTCGGACGTGCGGGTTCGTTACATACGCCGCCCCGGCATAAGCCATTCCGTGCGCCTGGTGAACTCCGCCCAGCAGGACGGAGGATTTTTCGGCCTGATGGACGTGGTGGACGACGATCCGGAAAATCGCTGGCTTTCCGTGTGTTTCTATTCGGACATGATCACCGACCACGCCGGGAAGGGCGACTATATTCCCGGAGGCATAGGCGGCAACGATTCCACCTGTTTCAGCGTGGACCACCCCGAAGGCTTTGAAGATTACCTGAAGGACAGAATAACCGAGGCCTGTATCCGCAGCTACGGCGTGGACCCGGAAAGCAAACGAAAATGGAAGCTGTGCTGAAGGGGGAGGTTTCTCCGCTCTTTTGGGATGGAGGCCGGATCGTCGTTATGGCTGCAGGTTTTGCAAAAAACCTTTTTCGTCGGATTGCCGCAATTTTTTAAAAGTATTTCCAGCGCTGTGTCGCGGCGTTTCAGTTTTTCCAGAATAGCGGCCACGGCATCGCCGGATGGTGTTCAAGCTGCCCCAAAGGGATGGGGATCGCCTCCGCGACGCCGTGGTTTCACCGCATTCCGTGAATGCGGGGGTCCGCGAAGTGTACCGCACGTGAACTCGTACTCAAAGACCCGTGTCATGAGGAGCATCACTCGGAACACTCAACTATGGAGCATCAGATGAAACTGAAAGATCCCGGCTTGTTCAAGCAGTCCTGCCTTATTGACGGCAAATGGATTTCCACCGCTTCCGACGGGGCGACCATTGAGGTGACCAACCCCGCCGACGGTTCTTTTATCGGCACGGTGCCGAAGTTGGGCCGTAAGGAAGCGGCGGACGCCGTCGCAGCGGCCGGCAAGGCCTGGCCCGCCTGGAGAAATCTCGTGCCCCTGCAGCGCGGTGAAATTCTGCGCCGTTGGCATGCGTTGATTTTCGAAAATATCGACGATCTGGCCACCCTGATCACCATGGAGCAAGGGAAAACCCTGGCCGAAGCCAAGGGCGAGATCATGCTGGGCGCCAACTATATTCCCTGGTACGCCGAAGAAGGACGCCGCATCTACGGTGAAGTGATCCCCTCGCCCTGGCCGGGCAAACTCCCTCTGATCATTCGTCAGCCCATCGGCGTGACGGCGGCCATTACTCCTTGGAACTTCCCGCTTTCGATGATCGCGCGAAAAACCGCCCCGGCACTGGCCGCCGGTTGCCCCGTGGTCGTGAAACCGGCAAGCAAGACCCCCTTCTCGACCCTGGCCATGGCCGAGCTGGCCATGCGCGCGGGTATGCCCGCCGGCGTGCTGAGCGTCGTCACCGGCAGCGCTGAGGCCATCGGCAGTGAGCTGTGCGAGAACCCGATTATCCGTAAGCTGAGTTTCACCGGCTCGACTTCCGTGGGCAAGCGGATCATGGCGCAGTGTTCCGGCACTTTGAAAAAGCTGGCTCTTGAACTGGGGGGCAACGCGCCGCAGATTGTCTGCCAGGATGCAGACCTGGATTTGGCCGTTGCCGGCACCATGGGCTCGAAATTCCGCAACGCGGGCCAAACCTGCATTTGCGTGAACCGTGTGCTTGCCCATGAAAGCGTGGCTGAGGCTTTTACCGCCAAGCTGGTGGAAAAAGTCAACGCCATGGTGTGCGGCAACGGTTTGCACGCCAGCGTGACCCAAGGTCCTCTGGTCGACGGCCGGGCCATGGCTTCCGTGCAATCGTTTATCGACGACGCGGTCGCCAAGGGTGCCAAGATCGCCGCAGGCGGCGCGGCCGACTCCTCGGTCGGCAAGCTCTTCTTCCGCCCCACCGTTCTGACGAACGTCACACCCGACATGCGCGTGTTCAAAGAGGAGATTTTCGGCCCCATCGCCCCGATCATCACGTACAAAACGGAAGAAGAAGCCCTGGCCCTGGCCAACGATACCGAGTACGGCCTTGCTTCCTACGTATACACCCGTGACATCGGCAGGTTCTACCGCCTGGCGGCGGGCCTTGAGTTCGGCATGGTCGGCGTCAATGAGGTGGGTCTGCCCTCCAGTGAAGTACCCTTCGGGGGCGTGAAGGAAAGCGGCTTTGGCCGTGAAGGCGGTCGTGAAGGCATCGCCGACTACCTGGAAACCAAATACATTCTGCTGTCCGGGCTCGCTTCCTAGGCGGTGGAGGCAAACGATCGCGAAAAAACGGTACCCCTTTCGCGGTCGTTTGTTTCGTTCTCACGGCATCGCCGAACTCCTTGGGGCAATGCCGTGAGAACATCGAAAACGCCGAGCGGGAAATCTCCGGCGAACGCTCCCTCCCAAACCGCCCGATGTTCCTCGTGTGCCGCGACAACGTCGGTTTCCCCGCGAAGGGCGCGGCTCAGGGAAAGAAAAATCTTACAACCTCTTGCCGATTCCGGAGCAAACCATGCATCTCGAGCTCTGTTCCTTTCCGGTACGGGATGTTGTTTTCGGCCGGAAGACTTTTCTTGACGGCTCCGTTTTGCGCATCGACAAAGAAGAAATGGCGACGGTCGTCAACGCCGAAGGTTTTTTCTCCGAAGTGGCCGTGGACCTCGCCAAGCCCGGCGAATCCACCCGGATTATTCACGTCATGGACGCCATCCAGCCCCGCTGCAAAATAGCCGGCGGTGAAGAGCCGTATCCCGGAATCCTCGACTCGACGCGCACGGCCGGGGGCGGACGCACGCATGTGCTGGAGGGCGTGAGTGTGATCCAGACCGGGGCGCGGGGAGAAATTCAGGAAGGCATCATCGAAATGTCCGGCCCCGGCCGGGAATATTCGGTGTTCGGTTCCTTGAACAACGTGGTTTTGAGCTGCACGCCGCCGGCCGACACGGATGCCGCCGCCTTTGACGCGGCTTCCCGCAAAAGTCTCGTCCGGGCGGCCCGATATCTGGGGGAGACCACACGGAGCCTGCAGCCGTCGAGTACGCGGCATGTCACCCTTGCGGGAGATGTCGCCCCCGATCTGCCCGCCGTTGTGTACATTTATTACCTTCAGTCGCAGGGGCCGTTGCGCGACACCTTTCTTTACGGTGAGCGATTTGGGGAGGCTCCGCCCACGTCGCTGCACCCCAATGAGGTGTTGGACGGCGCAATTGTAAGCGGCAATTACGTCATCGCCTGCCAGAAAAATCCCACCTACCTGCACGCGAACAATCCCGTGATAGAGGAGCTTTACGCCGGGCACGGCAAGAAGCTGCGCTTCGCCGGCGTGGTCGTGGCGGGTGAATGTAATACGCCGGCCGAAAAAAAGCGCTCGGCCGAGTCGGCGATCGTCTTGGCGGAACGACTGGGCGCATGGGGGGTCATTGTCTCCCAGGAAGGCGGAGGCCACGCGGATACGGATATGATGCTCTGCGCGGCGGCGGCCGAGCGCCGTGGTCTGGCTTGCGTGTTGTTGCTCAACGAGCTGGCCGGGACGGAGGGGGATCAACCTCCCTTGGTGGATACGTCGCCGGAAGCCCGGCATGTGGTCAGCACCGGCAACAACGACGAGATCCTCGCGCTTCCGGCCGTCGAACGCGTGCTGGGCGGTATATTGTTGCAGGATAAAGGTGACCCGAGTTCAGAACTGCAAATTTCTCTTGGACGCCTGTACACGGCCACGAACCAATTGGGTGCCTATACCTTACGCGGTCGCGGGTTTTAATCCGGCCACCGTTTCGGAGGGATTTCATGCTGCGCGTCGTGCACTATCTCAATCAGTTTTTTGGGCAGATCGGCGGGGAAGAGAAAGCCGATGTTCCTCCGATAATGCGGGAGGGGCCTGTTGGGCCGGGCATGGCGTTTGCCGCCGAGATCAAAGACTTCGGCGATATTGTGGGAACCGTTGTTTGCGGCGACAATTATATGGCCGAAGGAGGGGAAAAGGCCCTCGGTGAAGTGCTGGAGCGGATCGACGCTCTGCGCCCGGATGCCCTGATCGCCGGTCCCGCCTTCAATGCCGGGCGCTATGGCCCGGCTTGCGGCGCGGTGTGCAAGGCCGCGCGCGAAAAATTCGGCATCCCCGTGGTCACGGGCATGTACTTGGAAAATCCGGGGGCGGAAATATACGCTTCGAGTGTGCTCATCGCCGCAATCGGCCCCACGGCAGCCGGGATGCGTCAGGCCGTGGTCCGCATGTCCGGCTTGCTGCGTAAGGGGGTTTTGAGTGAGCCGCTGGGGCCTCCGGCATGGGAGGGATATATTCCCCAAGGCATTCGAAAGAATACGCGAGAAGAGCGGCGCGGCGCTTCCAGGGCGGTGTCCATGCTGCTGGATGTTCTGGCCGGCAAGGACCCGGAAACGGAGCTGGCCCTGCCGAGGTTCGAGCCGGTGGCCCCGGCGAAACCTTTGGCCAATCTTCAATCGGCCCGCATCGCCCTGGTCACGGAAGGCGGTCTGGTGCCCAGGGGAAACCCGGACCGCTTGGAATCCTCTCGGACGGCTAAATTTTTGCGCTATGAACTGGAAGGTGCGAAGGAACTTTCCGGGGCGCTTTTTCAGTCCGTGCATGGAGGGTACGACAATACCTTTGTAAATGCGCGGCCGGACAGGCTCCTTCCTGTGGATGTTCTGCGCGATCTGGTGGAAGAGGGTGTGGTGGGCGCTATGGCCGACTATTTTTATACCACCACGGGGAACGGCACCTCTCTGGAAAACAGCCGCGTCTTCGGCCGGACCATCGCCGAGCTGCTGTTGCGGGACAACGTTCAGGGAGTGCTTCTCACTTCAACCTGAGGGACGGGTACTCGTTGCGGCGCAACGATGGCAAAAGAATTTGAAAAGGCCGGCCTGCCTACGGTCCAGGTGTGTACGCTTACTTCCATTGCGGCCGCCGTCGGGACGCCCCGTATCGCGGCGGGTTTGGGCATTCCGTATCCTTTGGGCGACCCGTTCAGCACTCCAGCGGAAGAAAAGGCCCTGCGCCGGCGTAAAGTTGAAGAGGCCCTGCGGGCGTTGACCATGGAGCCGAAAGAGGGCGGCGGAAAATAGCCTGTTTGCAGCGTCTTTTTTTGCGCTGTTTGTGGGAAGCGGAAAATCGGTATTTTTCAGTTACGGGGAAGGTATTCCTTCTTGAAAAGGACACACAAAATAACGCCGTTGGGAGAAAAGGTAAAATTATCAGTAATAATACCTAATATTGACAAATATATTTTCACCGCATAATCATTTTCCTGTTGCGAGCGAAAAGCCCGGTAAGACAAGCCAATGCACCGGGTTCGCCCTGGAAGGCACTTCTAAAGGGAGGAAAGCATGCGCGGGAAAATGGTATTTATTTTAGGTTTCGGAATTATGGTCATCGCTGCGGCATGGTTTATTTATGGGGCCGTCAGGCCGAGTTACCTTCCCTCCGCCGACTCGTCGCCCCAGGCGAAATCCGGCAAGGTCGCGGAGCTCGTCCGGGACAAGTGCATGACCTGTCACACCCGTGGGTACGACCTGCCGTTTTACGCCTCGGTGCCGGGCATCAGGCAAATCATCGAGACCGACTACCGGGACGGATTGCGGGCCATGGATTTGAGCCTGGAGTTCGGGGAAGACGGCGTGGCCAAGCATGTGGGCGAAGCTACTTTGGCCAAAATGGAGTGGGTCATGGTCAATGAAACCATGCCTCCGGCCAAGTTCGCGGCTGTGCATTGGAACAGCCGGATGTCCCGCGAAGAGCGGGATTTCGTTCTTGAATGGGTGGTTGCAACCCGCGCGACCCACTATGCGACCGGAACGGCGGCCAAAGACAAAGCCGGCGAACCGTTGCAGCCGCTACCGGAGTCTTTGCCCGTCGACGAAGCGAAGGTTGCCGTGGGGCACATGTTGTTCAACGACAAACGCCTTTCCGGCGACGACACCGTGGCCTGCGCCACCTGTCACCAGACGGAAAAGGCGGGCACCGACAGCCTGCGCTTTGCCGAGGGCGTGAACAAGCAGCGGGGCGACATCAACGCGCCCACCACCTTCAACGCGGTTTTCAACGTCCGCCAGTTCTGGAACGGACGCGCGGCCGATCTGCAGGCGCAGGCCGACGGTCCGCCGTTCAATCCCATCGAGATGGCCAGCAAAGATTGGGACCAGGTCATCGCGAAGCTGTCTTTGGACGAAGCCCTGAGCAAAGAATTTACGGCCGTTTACCCCGACGGATGGAGCGGGGCGAACATCCGGGACGCCATTGCCGAGTACGAGAAAACCCTCATCACTCCCAACAGTCGCTTCGATCGGTGGCTGATGGGCAAGGCCGACGCCGTCACCGAAAAAGAAGCCGAAGGGTATCGGCTTTTCAAAGCCTACCGCTGCGCCTCGTGTCACGTGGGTAAGTCCGTGGGCGGGCAGTCTTTTGAGTACGTGGATCTGAAAAAGGACTACTTCGCGGAGAGGGGAGAGCCTTTGGGTTCCGACGAGGGCCTGCGCGGGTTCAGCAAGAAAGAAGAGGACCTGCACAAATTCAAGGTGCCCAACCTGCGGAACATCGAGCTGACGGCTCCTTATATGCACGACGGCACGGTCACGTCTTTGGATGAAGCCGTTCGGATTATGGGGGTGTACCTTTCCGGCATGGATATTCCCAAACAGGATCGCGCGGCCATTGTGGCTTTTTTGCGGACCCTGACCGGAGAATACCTGGGGCGGCCGCTCTCCGGCCAAGCCGTCGCCGAATAACCCTGCGTCAATGGAAGCACGAAATCGGGCGGCACCTTGGGCCGCCCGATTTCGTCCACAAGGGGCGTTTGCTTACAGCAGGCCGAGGTCCATGTGCTTGTCGAGGACCGGCGTCCACTTGCGGCAATAGGAAAGGAACTGGTCCATGTTGATGGAATGGTACTTTTTGGAGTGGTAGCAGATGGAGAACGTCCGGGGAAAATCCCGCTCCAACTGGATGACGGCAAAGTGGCTGCTGAAGGAGGGGAGCTCCGCAATCAGCCGCGAGGTGAAGGTGATGCCGAGTTTTTGCGCCACCACGCCCAGAATCGCCTCCGGAGAGCTCAAGGTGAGGGCCACGGCGCAGGGGGAAATGAGCGGGGCCAGGTTGTAGTCGAAGTATTCCCGGGTGCCGGAAGCGGGTTCGCGGAGAATCCAACGTTGCCCCCGAAGAACGTCCAGAGGGTGCTTGACTCCTGTGGCCAGCGGATGTCCTCGGTGCGCCACCACAACCATTTCATCGGCGAGCCATTGCTCGAAAACAAGGTCGGGGTGGTGTTCCTCGCCTTCCAACAGGGCGGCGTCCAGGGCGAAAGAGGCCACGAGGTCGCAGAGTTTTTTGCTGTTCGCAATGTGGGCCTCGGGCAGCCATAGTCCGGATTTTTCGAAGTCTCCCAAGAGTTTCGGCAGAATATAGCTTCCGATGGTTTTGCTCGCGCCGACCTGAAGGAAAGGGTCCGCCGTCTGGTCGGAGAACATCAGCGATATGTCCCGGCTTCTGTGCAACAGCTCATCCGCCAACGGCAGCAGGCGCTTGCCGTCGTGGTTCAGGTGCATATGGGGGTGCACGCGATCGAACAGCGGCGTGCCCAACTGTCTTTCAAATTCGTGCAGGGCCTGGGAAACGGCCCCCTTGGTCAAGAAAAGTTCCTTTGCGGCGTTGCCCAGATTTTCGTGGCGGGCCACGGCGATAAATACGTGAAGCTGCTTCAGGGTAATGTTCATGTTTAATTTTCCTAAATACTATATGAAAGTTATTTCGATATGCTGAACATAAAATACGGAGCATAAAAAGCCCAGCGAAAAAATCAGTTAGGAAAATTCACATGCTTACTTCATTTCGTTCCCGCTTTGCCTCCATCCCCACCCCTGTCGCCGGGCTTGCGCTTGGTATCGCCGGTCTCGGTCTTGGTCTGGAAAACGCTCTGCCGCTGCACAGCTTGGGGCAGACCATCGGGGCCGTGACGGCCTTTTGTCTGCTGCTGTGCGTGGTCTGCAAGTTTGTTCTGCATCCCGTCCTGCTGCGGCAGGATCTTGCCCACCCCGTTGTGGGGGGCATTCTGCCGACTTTTTCCATGAGCCTGATGCTGATCTCCAAGACGTTGGGAACGTGGCACGCGCCCGCCGGCGAAGCGCTCTGGCTCACGGGCGTGGTCCTGCACCTGCTTTTGATGACGGTTTTCGCGTATCACCGCGCCAAGTCTTTCGCCCTGCATCAGATTCTGCCCAGCTGGTTCGTGCCTTTTGTGGGCATAGCGTTGGCCGCGCTGACCGTGCCTGGGCCGGAGTATACGGAGTTCGCCTACACCCTGCTGATCTTCGGCATGATCAACTACAGCATTCTGCTGCCCATCATGCTGTATCGTCTTATTTTTTCCACGAAAGTGGTGGACGCCGCCAAGCCCACCATCGCGATCATGGCCGCCCCCGCCAGCCTGACCCTGGCCGGGTACCTGACGCTTGAGCCCGAGCCCTCCCTGTTGCTCGGCGCGGTGCTGCTCGGCGTCGCCCTGCTGATGACCGGCCTGATCTATATCGCCTTTTTCCGGCTGCTGCGTCTGCCCTTTACCCCGGCCTTCGCCGCCTATACCTTCCCCATGGCCGTGAGCGCCACGGCCCTCTACAAGGTCGCCGGTTTTCTCGGCCAATACCCCGAAACGGCCGACTGCGCCCGTCAGCTCAGCTGCATGGCGGTGGTGGAGATGTCCATCGCCACGCTCGTGGTGGGCTACGTGTGCCTGCGCTACGTCGTCCATTATGCCCGCAAACTTTCCGCGCTGTATGCCGATCTGCGGGTTGCGCCCGCCGCCCCGCAACAGGAACCGGTGGCGCTTCCCTAAGTCGGCACCGTAGCCGATCCGTCCGTATCTGTGAAAAATCAAACCCACCGGCTGCAATGCGGGTGGGTTTGATTTTTTGCGATAAAGAGGCAAAGAAGTCACCGGGATTTTCCCTCAAGTACTTTCGCTTTGAAATTGCCGGAGGGAAATTCTATTTTTGTGGATTTTCGTTGCTCCAGGCGGAGAAAACCTCAAAAAACCATGCCGACGCGGAACTCGTAGCGGACATCGTCGGAAAGGCGTCCCCTGGGGCTTTCGTAGTGGCGGTAAAGGGGAAGGAGCGCTGCCGTGCCGAAGCTCAGGCCCCAATCGCGAACATGGAACTGGACCTTGGGGCCGCCGTACCATTCGGTATACTCGTCGTCCTGTCCGGCGTTGCCCACTTCGCTTTCTCCGCTCACTTTGACGTTGGTTTCCAGGCCGGCGTCGAACCAGTCGGTCAGAGCATAGGCATAGTGG
Source organism: Desulfovibrio sp. (assembly GCA_031551885.1). Taxonomy (GTDB): domain Bacteria; phylum Desulfobacterota; class Desulfovibrionia; order Desulfovibrionales; family Desulfovibrionaceae; genus Frigididesulfovibrio. The sequence continues at coordinate 19,541 of JAVBMX010000076.1, read as the reverse complement.
GCGTGGGATTGAAAGTAGTCCGCCGGGGTGGTGCGGTGCGCGCCGCGTTGGATATAGGTCACGTAGCGGGCGTCCACGTCGACGCGCTGGTTGCAGTCGATCCAGCTTGCCCCGCCGCCGAAAACCAGACCCCAGGAGCCGGTACCCACGTTGTGTTCCCCCACCTCGCCCGCCGGAATGAGCGTTCCTATATCCACGGCCACGGCGAAGGGTTGCCCGGGGGCCAAGCCGACCACCCGGCGGCGCAACAGAAGGTTCAGGTCGTTGAAGCCGCCTTTCCAGGTGTCGTCCTGAGGAGAGTGGCGGTGGATGTTGTTGTCGACAAAGGGTATCGACAGGCGGATGTCCCACCCGTCCGCCATGCCGTAGCGGATTTTGAAGGAGTTGTTCAGCCGGTCGTTGCTGTCCTGGCCCACGGCCTCGCCCCGCGCATTGCGGTTTGTGTGGGAACCGCCGCCCTTGCGCAGTTCGCCGTGGGCGAAGCTGACGTGGTCGGAAAAGGCCCACTTGCCGGGAGCCAGCATGGTGCCGCCGGGCCAGGCCGAGGAGGTGATTGAACCGCCGGGCACGCGGTTTTTCGGGGGGGCCGAGGCTTGGTTCTCGGCCGCTCCGGCGGCCGGAGAAAGACAGAAAACGCATACGACGGCGAGGAAAACGGCAAGGCCGGCGCGCGGCAGAATCGTCTGCATGGCGGTAATCCTTTTCATATTGTGTGGGTTGTGCGGGCGATACCCCAGACTCCCTTACCTGTCTGCAACCTTCGCGAAACGAAGATTGCAGACAATGGGGGTGCATAGGATTCAATCCCCCTGCGGCTCGGTTCGATACGAAGGTGCCGACCAGTCATATCGCGGGCGTTTCCAGGGGATAACTTACGCAGCTCTGTTTGGGGATTGGGGTGCCGCCCGCGTTGTTACAAGACGGATTTGGTCACATCGCGGGAGTGTCGCCGGCCGATTGGCCCACGCAGCACTGTTTGAGTCCCCCAATATAACCAATCCCAATTCTCAGACCTTTTTCTCCTCGTCTACGGTGGCCACGCACAGGGCGTTGACCTTCTGGAAGCCAAGCACGCCTTCAACGGCTACGGCGGCCTTTCTGTCGTCCGCTTTGGCCGCGCCCGGCACCCGGAAGGTCGCCACGTCGATGCGCTCGATGGGGCGTTCTTCGGGCTTGGGCTCCTGGGGCACCCACTCGTAGGGGACACGGTAGGCGCGGTAAACCATATTCAGGGGCAGCAGGGTGCCCTTGTAAGGGTTGATGTATTCCCAGACGATCTCGTGCTCGGCCGTGACTTCGATGAGCCGGCCGCCGGAGCCTTCGCAGATCAGGGTGTTGCCGTTGGGCAGGCGCTGCATGCCGCTGATGAAGGGGCTGTAAAAGCGGTTGGCGTCATGGGGCATGAGCAGGCCGGCTTCGGCCGGGGTGTATTGCCAGACGATCTTCATGCCGACAGGGTCGATTTCCAGCACCCGCGAGTAGTCGCGCCGGGCGGCCTTGCTGCCCGTGGGCGCGCCGGGGTTGGGCAGGTCGTATCCGGCCCAGCCGCCGTTGTCGAAGATCAAAATGTTGCCCGCGCCGGGCAGCCCTTGGGGAATCATATGGGCGTGGTGCTGGCCGATGATCCAGCCGATCTGCTTGGCCGGGCCGCTGCTGTAGTCCGGCCCGAGCTTCCAGACGATTTTTCCGGTCTTTTTGTCGATGATCAGGGTGATGTTGGTCTCGCGCCCGTCAACGATGATGTTGTCCGGGTGGAAGCGTCCGTCGCCCGCTTCGAACCATTTGTTCGGGCCGAGCGTCGACATGGAGTTGAGGTGCATCCAGTCGCCCATGCCCTTGCCCCGGAAGTTGGGGTTGCGGCACAGGGCATTTTTGGCCCCCTCGCTGAATCCGAGCTCTTCGAAGTGGTCGCTGCACATCCATTCCCAGATGATTTCGCCGTTCCAGTCCACTTCCACGATCAGGTCGTCAATCAGCTCTTTTTCGGAGATATGCTTGTTGAACACGGCCCGGTGGGAGAGGAGCAGGGTGTTGCCGCCGTCGACCTGGGGTTCCATGCCGGGGGCGTAATAGCCCACGGGGTTGCCCGCGCGCTGGTAGTCGTGGTGCTGGCGGGCCATCCAGCGCGGGGTTTCGCCCGGATCCTCGATGTATTCGACCCGATCGAAGCTCCAGACCACCCGGCCTTCCCAGTCCACCTGGACCAGGTCGACCTTGTCCTGAAAGCCGTATTTGCCGCTGCGTTCACCCCGGCTGCCCATGACGAAGCCGCCGGGCAGCATTTTGTTTGGAAAGCCGTGCAGGCCCTCCCACAGGCGCACTTCGCGGCCGTTCATGTCGACCAGCATGGCTCCGACCTCTTCGGCCGGGAAGATGGTGTAGCCGTTCCAGCATTTGTCCGGGTTGTAGATGGTCGCTCCGGTGGGATAGACGCTTGGGTGACCCATATTCGACTCCTTTGTGTTGTAGTGCCGTTATTGAATTTTCTGGGTTACAGAAGGCCGACCAGCTTCCACCAGGGGTACGAGACGCAGAGCAGCGAGATGCCCCCCAGCACGAAGCGAAGTGAAAAGACCAGGATGATCTGTTTGATCGAGACCCAGCCCAGGGAATAGAAGAAGAGCAGGGCGGCCATTTCATAGGGGAAGATGTACTGGTCCAATCCTTGGGCGAAGGCGTAGATGATCGGCACCGGGTTCAGGCCCAGACCGACGGCCGCTTCGCTCAAGGGCACGGTCAGGGCTCCCAGGGCCGCCAGGGGGGTGAACAGGAAGTTGAGCACAGCCCCGGCCACATACGAGGCGGAAAGCATGTACAGTTCGGAGCCCTGCAGGTGCGGCAGCACCAAGGAGGCCAACGCCTTGCCCGCGCCGGAGTACTCGGCGGCGGAACCAATGCACATGCAGCCCACCACGAAAAACACGGCCGTATAAGGCAGTTTTTGCACGTGGTCGGAGTTTGTCAGACGGATGCCCGGCAGGGCCGTGGCGCACCCGAGCAGAAGCAACAGCCAGCCGGCGTTGAGCTTGTGGAAGCTTTCCGTGACGAAAATCAGGATCATCAGGGCAAGAAAGACGGTTACTTTGAACTCGGACCGGCCGAAGCGGGGCAGGGCGGCGTATTCCTGCTCCACGTATTCCTTGGCCCCCAGCTTGGCCTTCGGGCGCAGAACGAAAATCACCGCCAACAGGCTGAGCACGGAGTACACGAGGACAGGCACGAAGTTGTGCACAAAGTACATGCCCCAGGTGATCGGCTCGCCGGTGACTTTGGAGATGAGCCCGGTGTACAGGATGACGTCGCTGGCGGCGGAAAGAAAGGCCCCGCGCGGCGCGCTCACGGCCACATAGCCCGCCAGCATGACCGACGCGGCCTCGGCCGAGTGCTTTTTCAAGCCCAAGGCTTCACAGATGCCCACGCAGACCACGACCAAAATGCTGGCCTTGCCCAGCGGGCTGGGGGAAAACGGCGCGATGATGATCCCGGCGGCCAGGATGCCCCAGAGCAGGCGATGGAACGAGCCGCCGGTGATGTGCATGGCCCAGAGGGCGATACGTTTGCCCAAGCCGCTGCGCATCATGGCCCCGCCGATGATCAGGCTGCCGAGCATCAGCCAGCCGAGCGGCGAGGCCCACGACTCCATCATCTGCTTGGCGGTGCCGACCCCCGAAAGGATGTAGGCGACAGGCAGAGCGATGGCCGGCAGGACGTCCGGCACAAGGTTCATGGCCCAGAGCAACAGCGCGATAAAGGTGACGGTGTAAAAATTCACTTGCGCCGCCGGAATTCCCGATGTCCCGGCCACCCACCAGATGACGGCCGGCAGCACGACGACAAGGCCCCACTTGAACGGCAGGAGTCTGTCTTTTTCTTCGGTGCTGGTCATACGTTGTCCTCTTCGGTAATCGGTAAAAGGTGTTCGGAAAAATAAAGTGCCGTCTATCGTTGTGATTCAAGAAACTTTCAATATTGTGTAAAAAAGCACAATATCCGGAGTTGTTTTTTAGCCCAGGCTACAAAAAATAAAAAATGACAAAAAAAGCCGAACCCCATCGGGCTCGGCTCACGAACAGAAGGCGAATGTGGCCTAGTCGTCGTCTCGAGCCTCGAGGGAAAAAGACTCCCGTCCGTCGGCCAGAGCCTCCAGGCGTTGTTGGTTGTGAATTTCCAAAAGATTCTTGGTGAATCGGCCGATGATGCCCTCACGCCGGAACACGCCGAGCAGCCGGTTCAGGTGCACCCGGTGCATGCCGAGCAGCCGGCCCAGAGCATATTGGGGGATGCCGGGGTGGACGCGGATGCCGGTTTCGCCGGGGCCGCGTTCCTGGGGGCAGGTGTGGCAAAGGTGCAACAGAAGCGACGCAAGCTGCTTTTCTTTGTTGCGCATTCGTTGCGTGCAGGAGCGGGTGGTCAGGTGCCTGCCGATGCCGGCAATCCGTTCCAGCAGGTTGAGCAGCAGGCCGCGCGGCAGAGCGTTGTGCACGGCTTCGCGGTTGAACAGGTGGACGACGCAGTCGCTCTGGACCTGCCAGAAGCTCTCGGACACCCCGGAGGTGAAAAAGGGGATGAGCCCCATAATGGCGCCTGGACGAGCGAACATAACCGGCACAGGGCTTTCGGCGGCGCTGAAGTTGCTGATGTGCACTTCGCCGGAGGTCAGCAGGTAGAGGTGTTCCACCGGACTGTGGGGCATCATGATGAAGGCCCCGCGAGGATACGTGCGGCGTACGCCGAGATGCAGGACTCCGGTCCATTCGTCGGCAAGGGGGCCGGCTATGGGGCCGTTATGGCGCGGCCGCGCGGAAGCGTCTGCCATAAGCGAAACTCCGGGCCTGATACGGTTGACGGGACGACGTCAGCTTACAAATTTTCCGTTTGCCGCACAAGGGACGTTGAGAGACGTTTTCCGGGACCGCTTTGAGGGTGGTTGCCAGGAATACTTGTGTGCGTGAACATAAAAACGTGAAAGGCCCTGCTCAAGCGGAGAGGGCCTTTCACGTAATGAGGGGGGCATCTCTTTAATCACGCGGGGGTGGGCAGAAAGGCATAGAGTAAGTGCCCGCGTCGAAAGAGCTCCGCCCCCCGTGGGGCGGGGGGAGACTACACGGGAAGGGTGCGCTTGCGCAGCCAAGCGAGGGCCTCGCCCGTCACCTTGGGGGCGAGGCGTTCGTAGACCGTGGCATGGTAGCCGTTCAGCCAGTCCTTTTCCGTTTGGCTGAGCAGGCCAAGCTCAAGGCAGCGCGCATCGATGGGGCAGAGAGTGAGGTTTTCGAAGCGAAGGAAGGGCCCAAAGGCGGTTTCCTTGGGTTGCTCCACCTTGCGGACGGCCACCAGGTTCTCTATGCGCAGACCATATTTGCCGGGGCGGTATACGCCGGGTTCAATCGACAGAATCATTCCTTCGCGCAGTTTTCCTTGCGGCAGAACAGGAGCGAAGTAAGACAGCACCTGCGGCCCCTCGTGCACGTTCATGCAGTATCCGACGCCGTGCCCGGTGCCGTTGCGGTAATCCACCTGCTCGGCCCATAAGGGCGCGCGGGCCACAACATCGAGCAGCGGCCCTTCCGTTCCCTCGGGAAACCGCAGTTCCGTCATGGCGATAAGGCCTTTCAGGACCAGCGTCGCGTCGCGCTTCTGCTCCGGGGACATGTTTCCAACCGGGATGATCCGGCTGATGTCGGTGGTGCCGTCGTGGTACTGGGCCCCGCAGTCGAGCAGCAGCAGACCGTCGCCCGCGATGACGGCGTGCTCCTCAGCCGACGGCATATAGTGGGGGGAGGCGGCGTTGACGTTGAAAGCGGCCATGGTCTGGAAGCTGGACGACAAATACAGGGGTCTTGCGCTTCGCGGCCCGGTCACCCTGGCGTCGATGTCCATTTCGGTGAGCGTCTCGCCCCGTTCCAACGCGGCTTCGATCCAGGCGAAAAACTCGCACAGGGCGGCGCCGTCTTCTTCCATGGCATGATGGATGTGGGCGATTTCCTTCGCGCTTTTGCAGGCCTTGCTCAGGGTGGTGGGGTTGATGGCCTCGGTGACGGCAACACCTTCCGCCGCCTTGCCGATGAGCGCCAGGGACATCTTGCCGGGATCCAGAAGAATGGTTTCGCCGGGCTGTATGCCGGCAACGGTGGTTGCGGCGTCCTCGTAAGGGGCAAGAGTGACGCCCGCCCGCTCGAGGCCTTGCGCGATCTCCGGGGGAAACCGACCGGGAGCGGAAAAGAGCACGGCCCGTTCGAGATCTATGCACATATGGGCAAGAAAGACCGGATTATAGGGAACATCCGTTCCCCGCAGGTTCATGAGCCAGGCAATGTCGTCCAGTGAAGAAAGAATATGCCGGGTCGCGCCGCGCGCCCGCATCTCTTCCCTGAGGGCCGCCAGTTTTTGCTCCCGCGAACGCTCTTCAAACTCCAGGGGATGCTCGTAGACGGGTTCCGCGGGCAGAGCCGGGCGGTACTTCCACAAGAGTCCCACCAGATCGAGGCCGGTTTCCACCTTGATGCCCCGGGGGCCGAGAATTTCGTCCAGCAGCTTTTTGGCGGCAAGAGAAAGAACGTTGCCGTCCACGACCACCGTGGCCCCCGCAGACAGTCGTTCCGCCAGCCAATCGATATGTGCCCGCACATTTTGTTGCGACATGAGCTTTTGCAGCGTCACGCCGGAGCCCTGCATCTGTTTTTCCGCCTGGATCCAATAACGGCCGTCGGCCCAGAGTCCGGCAAAATCGGGCGTGACGACCAGGGTGCCCATGGAACCCGTGAACCCGGTGAACCATCGTTTCACCTGCCAGTATTCCGGAAGATATTCGGAAAGGTGCGGATCGGCGGAGGGAATGATGCAGGCCTGTACGGAATGTTGCCGCATAAGGTTTTGCAGCATTTTGACGCGTTCGGCATGGAGAGAATCGTGTGACATGATGTACCTCGCAGTGTGGCGGCGTGTTATTCGACAGGCAGCGCCGAAAGCTTGTCGGCCGGCGATTCTTTTTCACCGTTCCGGCACCCGGAAAGTTTGCGGCTCAGCGGTTTGTTGATGATGAACAGGAACACGACGGCGGCCAGCAGGACGACAACGCACCGGGTGAAGAGTTCCGGCAGTGCGTGGATGTTTTCCAGCGAGACATTGCCGCCGATAAGCCCCGCCGTCAGATTGCCGAGAGCCGTGGCGGCGAACCACAACCCCATCATCTGACCGCGTACGCTGGTGGGGGCGAGTTCCGTCATGCTGGAAAGTCCGATGGGGCTCAGGCACACTTCGCCGATGGAAAGGAGAAGGAAGCTGGCGGTGATCCAGAGCGGCGAGACGGGCAGGCCGGTGGCGATGACGCCGTTCACGGCCAGAATCATGAGCCCGAAGCCCAGGGCGCAAAACAAAAGCGCGATGGCGAACTTGCTGATGTTGCTCGGCTCCATGTTCTTTTTGGCGAGGCCCACCCAGACGTAGCTGAATACGGGGGCGCTGATGATCACAAACAACGGGCCAAGGGCCTGGAACCAGGTGGTGGGGATTTCGAAACCGAAAACGACCCGGTTGGTGAAATCCTGGGCGAACAGATTGTAGGAGGTTGGCTGCTGCTCGAGGATGGCCAGAAACAAAACGGCCATGGCCAGCAGGATGAAGCTGGCGAGAAGGCGTACTTTTTCCAGGGCGGTGAATTTGGCGAAAAACAGAAGATAGACGAAGTAGCCGGCCAAACAGGCGCAGATGACGTAGGTCATCACTTCGGCCAGCATATGGGGGTTGACCGGAATTGTGCCGTTTACGACCAGGGTGATAAGGCCGGCGGCGAACACGACGATGCCCGCCACAACTTTGCCCACACCCTTCCGGCGCACGTTGGGCTGCTCCCAGCTGGGCTCGATGTTTTTAAGCACGGCGAAACGGCGCATCTGCGGGCCGGTGACCAGCCGAAAAATAAGCAAAGCCGCGAGCATCCCGACTCCACCGACGCCGAAGCCCCAGTGCCAGCCGAGCGTTTCGGTGAACGCTCCGCAAATGAACGGCGCGATGAAGGCCCCCAGGTTGATGCCCATATAGAAAACGGAAAAACCGCCGTTGCGGCGCGGGTCGCCTTCCGAATACAGGGCGCCGACCATGACGGAAGCGCAGGTTTTAAAAAGACCTGTGCCGACGACGATGAAGACAAGTCCGATGAAAAACAACGCCGAGCCGAATGCCGCCGACAACGCGATGGAGATATGCCCCAGGGCGATGATGAGGGAGCCGTACCACACGGCCCTTTGCTGTCCGAGCCAGTTGTCCGCGAGCCAGCCGCCCGGCAGAGAGGCAAGATACAGAGCTCCGGTGTACAGGCCTACGACGGCTGCCGCCGTGGGGCGCTCCATGCCGAGGCCGCCTTCATTGATGAGGGCGATCATGTACAAAATGAGCAACGGACGAACCCCGTAAAAAGAAAAGCGCTCCCACATTTCCGTAAGGAACAGAGAGCGCAGCGGCTTGGGGTGCCCCATAAAGGCCGAATCAAACGAAGCGATGTCGTCCGCGGGTATGGCTTGGGTGTTTTTCATGAGTACTCTCCCGGATTGTTGGGGTGACCGGCGCATACGTGCGCGCCGGGGGCGGCTGCCGGAGCGTGTCATGTACGGCGGGAATCCTCCTTTGTTTTGCGATGCGCAAAGAGTAGTTGCCGTATTAAAATGCAAATGCCATACCTATAACGTTAATCTTCTTGGTTGATATGTGGTTGTCATAAAAACCTTTCATGAAAAGGCACCTGTAAATTTGCCTCATTATGAAACATAAAATGGAATTTAATGGAGCGTTATCGTGCATCGTTTCGCGCGCCGATTAAATCGGTGTATGATGGTTTTGCCATGCGTAATTGTTTGTCATCCGCATATTGATATTATATATCAAGCGATTGGCTCGAAACACCATGCAAAAAGCAGACTGTCGGGCGTTGCGGGGTTTCCATCATTTAACCCCGGGCTCTTCCTACCTTCCCTTTAGGCTGTTCGCATGTGGTGGACAGCAATTTCTTGTGGCTAAAAAGCGAAAGGTTGCAACCTGTTGGTTGCAACCTTTTCAAAAATGGTGCCGAGGGCGGGAAACGCGACCTTCGGGACCAAGGGCAGCCAATGCCCTGAATTCATTCTTCCTGCCAAAGAGCTGAAGCCCCTTAGTGGCACACAAAGTGTCACAGTTCCGGGGGAGAGTCAAAAGGCGATGCCGAGGGTTCTGGTCCTGTAATTGGAACAGAATTGAAGCAAAAAAGACCCCTCGTCGGCGTTCCCTCAGGGGGCCGTGGGCTCGTCCTGCGGAGTCGTCTTTCTCCCTATCCGCTGATTCGTGCCCCACATGCATTGCCTCGGTGGCGCATCCGCATATTGCTGTCTGCGCAACAAGCCTTTGCCCACAGCCAACGGCCGTATCAACCAAAAACACAACCGGCGTCGATTGCCCTTGCGCCGCCGCCCGCAGCAATGCACCCATCCACAAATTCACCCGGCCGGCGGCCTCATGAGGGTGGAATCGGAAAATCCAAACACTCCACAAAGGTGCGCTCAAATCCCTCCAGAGAACTCAATTCGAGGTAGTCCACATCCCCGGCCAGGCTTTCCATTTCCCTGCGGGCCGCCGTCGACAACAGGGCCATCAGGGCGCCGCTTTTCGAGGTGTTCCCCAGATAGGCGATCTTTTCTCCCAGCGCCTTCGGAATAATGCCGCACCCCGTCAGGCTGGACGCGGGAAGGTGCGCCCCGAACTGGCCGGCAATGAATACCCGGTCGATGCCGCCCACGGTCAGGCCGCTTTGCTTCAGCAGGGAAAGAATGCCCGACAGCAACGCCCCCTTGGCGAACTGTACCTGCCGGATGTCTTTCTGGGTGATGTACAGGCACGTCCCGTCCGCCGCCAGGCGGAAGGCCGGCTTGCCGTCCCGGCTGCACAGATGGGCCCTGCGCGGGTCATTGCCGGCAAGCTCCCGCTCTTTCACCAGATTGCCGCGCGGCCGGATAAGCCCGATGCGCAGGAATTCCCTGACGGCGGACAGCACGCCGCTGCCGCACAGTCCGGCCGGCGGGGCGTCGCCTATGGTTTTCAGCGCGAGGCCGCCCTCCGTTATGCGCACGTCCTCGACGGCTCCGGGCGCGGCCCGCATGCCGCAGGAAATATTCATGCCTTCCAGGGCCGGGCCGGCGGCGCAGGAACAGGCGTACAGCCTGCCGCCATGGCTGAGGACAATCTCCCCGTTTGTGCCGATATCGACAAAGAGAACCGTTTCCGGCCGGGTCCGCAGTCCGGCGACGTGAATGCCGGCCACGATGTCGGCCCCGATGAAGCCGGAAACGGAGGGCAGACAGTATAGGGAGGCCCCCTTTCCTGCCCGGAGGCCGACTTCGGCGGCCGGCAGCTTCTTCGCGGCCGTGCTCACCGGCGTGAACGGGGTCATGCCCAGGGAGGAGGGATCGATTCCCAAAAGGATGTGGGTCATGGCGGTGTTCGCGGCCACGATGACGGCGTAAACGGCGTTGATGTCCGCTTCCGCTTCCGCTTCCCGACAGGCTTCTTCTGCCAGTTCGTTCAGGCAGTCCACGACGGCCCGCTGCAGGGCGGGCAATCCGTGGCCTGGGTGCTCCATGATGAAGCTGAGACGCGACAGCACGTCAAATCCGCGGCTCTTTTGCGGGTTGATCGCGGAGCGGACCGCTGGCTCCCGCCCCGTTTTCAGATCCACCAGCGACGCGACCACGGTGGTTGTGCCGATGTCCACGGCCAGACCGTATAAACGCTCGGGGCCGTCTCCGCCCTCCAGGGCGATCAATTCGCCCTCATCATAAATCGCGGTCAGCCTGTCGCCGGCCCAGGGCAGATCGCGCAAGAGCCGCGCGGGGAGGCTCTTTTCTCCCAGAGCGGCCGCCACCCGTTCTTCATGGGAAGCGGCGCCCGTCCCGTTCAGGCTGACGGTCTTTGCGGCAAGGGGCGGGTCGAGGGCGAAAGCCGGCAGATATCCTTCCGCCAGAATGCCGCCCGAGGCGCTTTCCCCGGACAAACCGACTTCAAGATCCTCTTTCGGCACCAACTGACAGGCGAGACGGCGGCCGCCGGCAAGCTCCTCTCCGCTGAACAACCGCCGTTCGTCCTCGGTGGGATCGGCGATGCGCCCGGCTCGAACCGTCACCGCGCATTTGCCGCATGTGCCCGTTCCGCCGCACGGGCTGGGAGGCATGACGCCGGCCTCGGCCAGAATCTCGAGCAGCGTCTTTCCCGGCTCAGAGGCCGGCAGCGTTCCGCCCTCAAGCAACCGGATGACCGGCATGATCTTCTCCCTTGGCGTGGTTGACGACGGTTTGCAGCATGGCCCGCACGTTCGCCAGGGGAGAGCCGTTGCCCATGCCGCAGGCCGGGGCGACGATGTCCGCGCCGCTTCTGAGGCAATGGCGCGTGAGCGCGGCCACTTTTTCCGGCGTGCCGGATTCCAGGGCAAAGGTGCTGACGTTCCCCATGACGGGGATGCCGGGGAGCCATTGTCTGGCCTTCTTCAAGCTCACCACGGCGTCAAAGCTCAAGGCGTCGCAATCCAGGCCCGCCAGCAGATCGAAGACCCTGTGCATTTTCCCACAGATGTGGATGATGAAACCCGCATGAGGGAAGTTCTTCCGGATGCCTGTGGCGATCCTGTTCAGGGCCGGGACTTCATACTCGGCAAAAAGCTTGGGGCCGAGTATCTCCCCCGTGCCGCTCGGGTCGGAGAGGGCGATGACGTCCGCCCCGGCCTCCAACTGGCGCAGGCCGAACTCCAGAATATGGCCGGTGATGCAATCCAGGTACTCGTGCGCCCGCAAAGGGTTCCTGCGCAATTCCTTGTACAGGGTCACGGGTTCAAGCAGGCTTCCGGCCACGCTCATGGGGCCGGTCAGATTGCCGATGACGGGCACGGTACTTTCAAAGCGTTCTTTGAGCAGGCGAATTGCGTCCAGCACCACGCGGATCCGGCCCGAGCCGTGGTCCACAGCGGGCAGGCTTTCCCATCGGGTTACGGAATCAACGGCATAGCTCGCGACGCGCGGCTCGCATGTTGCATTGCCGAGATCCACGCGCGCGCCCAACGCCTCGGCCTCCACGGTCATGCAGAAGGGCAGGCCGTAGTTCTCGAAGCAGCCGGCGCTATGAGCCTCGGCCGCCAGCGCCGCCATGAGAGCGGGGTCCGTATGGGCCTGGGGCCAGAACAGGCCGGACCGTTCCATCAGCTCCCGTGTCACCATATTCATCATGCCGCCGGGACAGATGCAGGGGGGCCTGTCCACCGGGCGGCGGGCAAGAACATTTTTCAGGCGTGTTGTTCCGTCGAGCATTCCCGTATTCCTGCGGTACCCCGGCCGATTCCGCCGGAAAGAAGTTGTTTCGCCACGCCCACGGCTTCCACGGCATTGGCCGAATAGGCATCCGCCCCAATTTTTTGGGCGAAAGCGGAAGATACCGGAGCCCCGCCGATCATCACCTTGACCCGGTCCCGCAGGTTTTCTTCTTCCAGCAGGGCCACGACTCTGCGCATATTGGTCATGGTGGTGGTCATCAACGTGGAAAGGCAGATAAGGGAGGCACCGACCTCTTTGGCTTTGGCGACAAAGGCTCCCACCGGAACGTCCCGGCCGAGATCGTGCATCTCGAAACCGGCCGTTTCCAGCATGATTTTCACCAGGTTCTTGCCGATATCGTGGGTGTCGCCCTCCACCACCCCGATCACGGCCTTGTCCTTGCGGGCGTTTTTCGCCGTCTCGGGCAGATGCGGGCGCAGCTCGGCCAGCCCCGCGTACATGGCGTCCGAGCACAGCAGGAGATCGGAAACAAAGTACTCCTCTTCCTCATAGAGCGCGCCCGCCCTGTTCATGCCGTCCGCCAGCCCCCCCAGCATACCGTCCAGAGCGGCGTGTCCGCCCTCGAGATACTGTCTGGAAACGTCGACGACGCGCTCGTCTTCCATATTGACCACACAGTCCGACAGGCGGCGCAGCAGTTCCTGTTTATCACTCATACGTTTCTCCTGCGTGAAATGGTTGCCGGCCTCCGGCGGCCGAAGGAGGAAGAAGGCGTTCCCTTCCGTCCGTCATAACAGCGCCAGCCTCTTGATGACGCCGTCCCGCAAGTAATGCTTCGTGTCCCTGATGCAGGCTTCTCCCAGGAACGGCGCGTTTCCGGCCGCCGCAAGACAGCCTTCGCCGTACCCCATGGGACGCGTGAGGGGGAGATCCCGCCAGACGGCGCGGCCGCAACGGACCAGGGCGTGCGAGGTCTTTGGGCATATCTGCACGGCGGCCTTGAAAGAGTCTTCCGCTTTCAGCCCCCGCAAAAAAGGCAGCAGGAACGCATCCGCCATAAAGGTGAAGCGTTCCGGCCCCAGGATGGCGAGAGTACCGGCGGGGTCGGCGTGGCAGAGCACTTCCACGCCGACTAGCTCCACCTCCAGGGCATAGCGGAGCAGTTCCCCGCGCAGCCGGGATACTGTTTCCCGCATAAGCCCCTCGTCCTTGCGCCATTCCCGCAACACCACCCGCAGGTCCATGAGCCAGTTCAGAATGGTCATGGGGCCGCTTACCTCCAGGGCGACACGTCCGCCGCCGGCCACAAGCAGCCGGCAGGCTTCGAGCACCTGGGCGATGCGCCCGGCCGTGAAGTCCATTTCCCGCAGCCGCAGCACGTCGCGCAAAGAGGAACAGACGAACTCCTTTGCCCTGGGGCCGTTGTCGGCGTCCCCCAGAATGACGGACGCCCCCAAGGCCTCGGCTTCAACCGTGCAGCAGAACGGCAACGTGCAGAGCGCGGCCGCCTTGTCGGTTTGTATGCCCAGGGCCAGACGGGCCATGCTTGCCCCGTCCGTGTGCGTTTGGGGAAAGGAAAGGTTCAGCCTGGACGCGACGTCGGAGCCGGGCCCGGCCGCGTCCAGGTGCCCGCATGCCGGTTCGGTCATGCCGTCCCCCGCTCTTGCTGCGTTGCGCGGCCGTTGCCGTTGGCGGCCTTGAGTTGAAAGATTTCCTCGTTGATGATCCGGATCAAATCGTTGCGCAATTCGATGATTTGCGGGTCGCTGTACATGGCGCTTCGCTCAAGGCGTTTTTTCCTGTCGAACGAGTGACGGTAAATAATTTTGCTCGGCGATTGCCCGAGGACATAGATGTCCGTCGCCAGGAACAGGGCCTCATCCACATCGTGGGTCACGAAGAAGATGGTCTTGCGCTGCCGGGTTTCTTTTTGCCAGAGGTCGAGCACCAGATCCTGCAGTCGTGTCCGGGTTACCGCGTCCAGAGCGCCGAAAGGCTCGTCCATGAGCAGAACGGGCGGGTCGATGCCAAAGGCGCGCGCAATGGCGCAGCGCTGGCGCATGCCGCCGGAAAGCTCTTTGGGCAGCTTGTCGTAGCAGCTTTCATCCAGCTCCACTTCCAGCAGCCGCTTCAAGGCTTCTTGCCTGCGCTCGGCCGGGGACATGCCCTTAAACTTCTGCTTCAGGGCAATGACGATGTTCTCCCCGGCGCTCATCCAGGGAAAAAGGCCGTAATCCTGAAACACCATGCCCCTGTCCAGGCCGGGCCTGGGTATGGACAGCCCGTCCACGAGAATTTGGCCCGATTTGGGTTTTTCCAGGCCCGCCAACAGACGCAGCAGGGTGCTTTTGCCGCAGCCGGACTGCCCCAGAAGACAGACAAAAGAACCGGCGGGCACGTCCAGATCGATGCCGCCCAAAATGAGGTTTTCGTCATAGGAAAAAGAAACGCGATCTACTCTGACATCCAACAAGGCTTTTTGCCTCCGGTAAGCTTTTTTGTCCGAACTCGGTAGCGAGTCGCGGCTTTCAACTGTTCAGCGTCCAGGACAGGACTCTGTTTTTCAGGCGGTCGAAGAGGTACATGATCACCACAAGGGTCAGCGACATGAACAAAAAACCCGCCAGGACCAGATCAAACCGGGCAAAGTCGGAGTAATACTGCACAAAGAAGCCCATGCCCGAGGTCGCGCCGAACATTTCGGAAACGGTCAGCAGAATAAAGGCGAACTTGAGCGCGATGGAGCAGCCCGCGAAAATGGTGGGCGCGGCCGCCGGAAGTATGACCCGGAACATTTTTTCCAGGCCCGTTATTTCCAGGGTGGCGGCGTTTTCCAGGTAGCGTTTGTCTATGGTCACCACCCCGGCAACGGTCGTGCCGAGTACAGGCCAGAACGCGCCCAGAAAAATGATGAACACGGACGCCTCGTAAAAAGAGGAAAAAACATGGATGGCAAAAGGCGTGAGCAGGGTCACGGGCACGGCGCTGAAGGCGTTGATATAGGGAGTAAGGTTCCTGCGCATCGGCACGACAAGGCCGATCAGCACCCCCAGGCCGATGCCCAGAACAACGGCGAGAACATACGCCGGCACAAGCAGCAGAAGCGAGCTCCACAACCCTTCCATTAGTTTGCCGGAATACTCGAAAAATTTGGGCAGAACCTTGCTCGGCCCCGCGAACAAAAAGGGATCCAACAGCCCGGTCACGTCCGTCAGCAGCCAGTAACACCCGACTATGCCGATGCCGATAAAAAGGATTCCCCAGTTTCTTTTGAACATCTTTGCCACTCCGGCCTCCAAAAATCGTCAATCTGTTCTGTTTCAATTGGGGGACGCTGTCCCCCAATCCCCTTTCAGGGAGGCTTGGAGGTGCCACCCGCGTTGTTCTAAGGCAACATTGCTCACATCACGGAGGTGCCGGCCGGCGGGTTACTCACGCAGCCCTGTTTGCGCCCCTCCAAAGGAACAATTAACGAGTCCTGAACCTAAGGACCCTCGCCAAGCGGAAACAGCCTGCGTCTTCCGCCGTGAGAAAAC
Source organism: Desulfovibrio sp. (assembly GCA_031551885.1). GTDB lineage: Bacteria > Desulfobacterota > Desulfovibrionia > Desulfovibrionales > Desulfovibrionaceae > Frigididesulfovibrio. The sequence continues at coordinate 3,727 of JAVBMX010000076.1, read as the reverse complement.
CCCATGACCCCACCTCCCCGTCCCGGCTTCATCTCTCCGGCCACGCGCGCGTTCTTTCGCGACGCCATGGCCCGCAAGGACCTGCCTTTTTTTTCGCGCCTGCTGGAAGCCCTGCACGGCTATATCTATCTGCGCGCGCCGGTTTTCTACATCGGCACGGCCCTTGGGCGCAGACCCGGTTCCCGCCGGATTCTGCCCTTCATCAACCGCCTGGGGCGGTTCCTCGGCCTGTGGGACGAGAACTCCGGCAAGAGCTTTGCCGACTCCTACCACGGCAAAGTAATGCCGGCGGAAGATCTGACCCGACTGATCCGCGTCGGACGCTCCCTTGATTTGCAGGTGCCCGAGCACGTTCTGCCGTACAACGCGGCCCGCGACCTCATTCTGCAAAACCCGGAAGACCTGGCAGTGCTCGATTGCCCCTGCCGGGCCTCCATGCCCAAGCCCTGCCTGCCCTTGGACGTCTGCCTGATCGTCGGCAAAACCTTCGTGGACTTCGTACTCACCCACCACCCGAGCAAGAGCCGGCGCATCGATGCCGAGGAAGCCGCACGTATCGTCGCGGATTCGCTCAAGCGCGGCCATGTGACCCACGCTTTCTTCAAAGAAGCCGTTCTGGGGCGCTTCTACGCCGTCTGCAACTGCTGCCCCTGCTGTTGCGGGGCCATGCAGGCCCAGCGCGACGGCGTGCCCATGCTGGCTTCGTCCGGATTTCTGGCCGTCGCCGATCCGCAGACCTGCAACGGCTGCGGCCGCTGTGTCCGCAAATGCCCTTTCAAGGCCATCGCCTTCACGCATGTCGACGGTCGTCCCATTCCCGGCATCAATCCAAAACTCTGCATGGGCTGCGGCGTCTGCGTCGCCCAGTGCCCCACCAGCTCCCTGCGCCTGGAACGCGACCCCGACCTTCCCGCCCCGTTGTTGGATATTATTGAAAAGACGGATGGGGGCGTTGCCCCCACACCCCCGACAGGGGAGTGAGCCAAGGCTGCGAAAGTTGGCCGGTATCCATGGCTCTCACGGTGTGAAATGCTTGCCTTACCGCAACGCGGGCCGCACCTGTACCCCCTTTGTCAACAAATCCGCGCCTTGCGCGATTTTGTCGACGCATGAGGGACGTTGGGGAGATCATCCCCCTGCCCGGACGTGATGCCGCCCGCTCCGAATGAAGCGCTGTGTCCATCCCGGTGCGGGCAAGGAAGAAGGAAAGCCGACGCAGCCCTGGTTGCGCCCCATCCAACCTGCCGCCGCGGGCATTTTTGCGAAAGACGGCAACCTGTGTTATAAAAAGGGGATCAAAGGGGTTGTGCGTATGCGCTTGTATTCGTGGAATGTGAACGGGTTTCGGTCTCTTATCGGCAAGCCCGACTGGGCGTGGTTTTCACGGGTGAACGCCGATGTGGTGGGGTTGCAGGAAGTCAAAGCCGAGCAGGCCCAGATTCCCGAAGCGCACCAATGCTATACGGGTTATCAAAGCTGGTGGCTGCCGGCGACCAAAAAGAAAGGGTACTCCGGCGTGGCGGTCTATTCCCGCCCCGCGCCTTTGGCCGTCGCCCACGAGTTGCCCGACGCCGACTTTCAGGGCGAAGGCCGGCTGCTGCACCTGGAATACCCGGCCTTTCATTTTTTCAACGTATACTTTCCCAACGGCCAAAAGGACGACGAGCGCCTGACTTACAAACTCGCCTACTATGAGGCCTTTTTGCGCCATGCCGAAGAACTGCGCAAAACCAAACCCATTGTGGTGTGCGGCGACTTCAACACCGCCCACAAGCCCATCGATCTGGCCCGGCCGAAAGAAAACGCGGAAATCTCCGGCTTCCTGCCCATCGAGCGGGCCTGGCTGGATCGCTTTGTCGAGGCGGGCTACGTGGATACCTTCCGCCTGATCAACGGCGACAAAACCGGCGAATACTCGTGGTGGTCCTATCGCTTCAAAGCCCGCGAACGAAACGTGGGCTGGCGCATCGACTACTTTTTCGTTTCGGCCGAACTCACGCCCAAAGTGAAAAACGCCTGGATCGAACAGGACGTGACCGGCTCGGACCACTGCCCGGTCGGCCTGGACCTGGATATTTAGGTCTGCTCACCGCTTCCGGTTGGCGGCAAGAGCGCGACCGGATCGATTCCCAGGGAAAAAGTATGCTGCGCCGCTTTCAAACCTTGCTCTCCCTGGTTGTGCTTCTTTTTTCCGTAAACGCGGCCCGAGCCGAAGGACGGACGCCGGCGCTTGGCGGAGGCGTGCGGATTGATGTGCCGGAAGGCCGGCAGGTGGAACAAGCACCGGCAGGCGGGCAAAACGACATCGTGCCGCTCGTGACCATCTGGAAACCGACGGGAAATACGGACGATAAAGACGCCGCCGTGGTGTTGGTGACCGTTTCCAAGGTGGCGGCCGACCCCGAGGAAATGCGCCGGATGCGGGCGGCGCAAACGCTGCGCCACAGGCGAAGGCCCAGGCCGGCACCGACCTGCGCGCCCGGCTGCACTGGGATGCCGTGGATACGGTCTATGCCGACCTCGTGCAGAGCGGATTCACGGTATATCACAGCTCTGCTTTCGGCAAAAACAACGGTGTCTACGTCGAAACGGAGGAATACCTGTTCCCGAGAGAATCCGCCCTGTCTCGCCTGACTCACAGCAGACCGACCTCCATCGACCAGAAAACGCTGCGTGAACTGCGCGTCATCGTGGCATCTTTCGCGCCGGGAGAGTAAACACGGCTTCTTCCGCTTCTTCTGTCCGGGCATCAATTCCCTGAGTTCCAATGTCAAAAACCCCGCGTAACGCGGGGTTTTTGATTCTCGAGGAGGGTTTGGGGGGAATCATTCCCCCAAATTCTTCTTACAAGCTCATGCCGCCGTCGCGGGCGACAATGACTTCGGTGACGGGAAACTGTTTGCCCGCCTTTTGCCGCGCGGCTTCGCAGGCGCCGCTCAGGGCGCGGCAGCACGGCACTTCCATGCGGACCACGGTCACGTCGGCCGGTTCGGACACGGTAAAGATTTCCGCCAAGCGCTCGACCAGGGCGTCCATGCCTTCAAACTTGGGGCAGGCGATCAGGCAAACCCGACCGGCCTTCAGGGTGTGGAAGGCGGGCGCGGCGAAAGCCGAGCAGTCGGCGGCCAGAAGCAGACGCGCGCCTTTCAGAAACGGGGCATCCGGCGACATCAAGCGTAATTTCAGAGGCCAGTGAACGTTGCCGGCCGGAGCGGCGGCCGCGCCCGGCCCCATGGGCAGGCTCTGCGCCCGGCCGGAAGGGCAGCCACCGGAGGGGGCCATGCTCATGGCCTTTGCGGAAGGACACCCGCCCCCATGACCGTGATGCCCGCCATGCCCATGGCCGTGATGAGGGCCATGCTCGTGCCCGTGGTGGTCGGGCTTATGCGTTCTGCCCATGCCGGCCAGGTGTTTTTCCACGGCTTCTTCGTCATAGGCGTCGGCCGAGCGCCGGATGATCTTCAGGGCTCCGGTCGGGCAACCCCCAAGGCAGGCTCCCAGGCCGTCGCAAAGGTGATCGGCAATGACCTTCGCCTTGCCGTCGATGATTTGGATCGCCCCTTCGGCGCAATCCAGAACGCATTGGCCGCAGCCGTTGCACAGGTCTTCATTGATTTCGATGATGTCGCGTGTGGCTTTCATGATGTTTTCCAGCAATTATGTATCCGGAAGAGATCGGAGCGTCGGGGATATGAGGCCCTCGGCCTCCCGTGGCGGGGGGGGGGGG
>JAVBMX010000063.1:0-43650 GCA_031551885.1 Desulfovibrio sp. | reverse complement strand
GGCAAAGTTTAATGGCGTAAAGCGGAGTTTCGAACTCCACCTCAAAGAGTGCGAATGGCGCTACAACCAAGCGCTACCCCAGCTTCTCGACGGCCTCAAGCTCTTGGTGGCAAAAAACAAAGACCTGATGGTCTAGAGCCAAAAGAAAACCCCAGCCCTCGCGAAAAGGTTGGGGTTTTCATGTTTTCGGAGAGGATATCGGTCGTTGCCCGTCCTGCGTATGTGAGCAGCGAGAATGGTTCCGGCAAGCTTCTACGGTCGTTTTTCATCCGTTCCCGCCGCATGGAGCCATCTCGGCGGTGCGGAGCGGAAGCCGTGCGGTTCCCCTGCGGTACTCACCCCCCGTGTCCTACAATATTTCTCCCCGCAAGGATTTTCAGCGATCGGCCGGTCTGGAGACGTTTGGAAGCATTCCGAACCGGTGCAGAGACGTTTCGGGAACCGGCCGGGGCGGAATGCGGCGGTAAGGCGGAACATAGCGGTCCCGCACTCCGCGTCGTTAGGACCCATAAAAATCTTCTCTGACGAGAGGGATCCATTGCGGTACTGCCTCACATGTTGCCGCGCGTATCGTTTTTCAATCGGGGGGTGCAGGGGGATTCAATCCCCCTGCCGGGGACCGGGGCAGCGCCCCTATGAGTCATTCAATTGCCTGCAGGCTCAGCGATGCCGCACGACACCGCTGAAGGCACTCTCTCTCACCTTCCGGTCGTCTTTGGAGACCTGATCGGCGTCCGGCTTACGCCGGCTTCCAGTCTTTGACGCGCAGCTCGACCTGGGCCGCGCCGTTGTAGCGGTCGATGCGGGGGGTGTAGGCCAGGCGGATATGCGAACCTTTGATCGAGGCGGGCATGGTGGCGGCCTGCCGCCAGGCTTTGGCCGAGATGACCGGACCGCCGGGCTGTTCCTGAACGTCCAGGCGACAGAATCCGGTGCGGGTTTGAATGGACTTGACCAGCAGCGGCGGGGACGAGAACACCGGCTCCGGGTTGCCGGACCCAAAGGGCTGGAGCAGCTCGAGCTCTTTGAGGAAGGTGAAATCCGTGGCTCCGGCGAGGCTGAGCTCGGCGTCGATGCGACATTCCGGCTCGACCGGGTCGCCGCCGATACCGGCCAGGGCCAGGGCGTTGAAACGTTCGCGGAAGGCTTCGAGCCCGCCCGGTTCAAGGCTCAGGCCGGCGGCCAGACGATGCCCGCCGTAGCCCAGGAGCAGGTCGGCGGAAGCGGTGAACGCGGCATGCAGGTCAAAACCGGGCACGCTGCGGCCGGACCCTTTGAGGTGCGGACCGATGCGGCTCAGCACCACGGTGGGGCGGTGCAGGGCGTCGACCAGGCGCGAGGCCACGATGCCGATGATGCCGGGGTGCCATTGCTCGCCGTGCAGGACCAGACCGGCGGCCCCGGCTTGAGCCTGGGCGTTGCCCTGCGCCATGGCTTCGGCCAGGATGCGGTCTTCTTCGGCGCGGCGTTCGGCATTAAGGCGGGAAAGCTCATCGGCCAGGGTCGCGGCTTCGGCCCGGTTTTTGGTCAGCATGAGATCCAGGGCCGTCTTGGCCGAGCCCAGACGTCCGGCGGCATTGAGGCGCGGGGCCAGGGTAAAGACCACCTGTCCGGCGCCCAGGGCGGCCGTGGGCACGAAGTTGCAGGCGCTTTTCAGGGCGGCCACGCCGACCCGCGCGCCTTGGGCGATTTTGAGCAGCCCGTTTTTGACCAGAATACGATTTTGCCCGTTCAGATCGACCACGTCGGCCAGGGTGCCCAGGGCCACCAAGTCGAGAAACTCGCGCATGTCCATGCGGTTCCGGCCCATATCGGCCAGCTTGGCGTTGACGGCGGCGGCCAGGAAAAAAGCCACGCCGACCCCGGCCAAGGCGGGGCAGGGGCAGGGCGCGGTGCGGGGGTTGACCATGGCGTCGGCGGGGGGCGTAACCTCGCCGGGCAGATGGTGATCGGTGACGATGACCAGCATGCCCAACTCTTTGGCCCGGGTCACGGCATCGACATCCGAAACGCCCGAATCCACGGTGATCAGAAAATCAATTCCGTCGGCGGCCAGGGCTTCCAGGGTGGAGATATTCAGGCCGTAACCTTCGTTCAGGCGGTGAGGAATATGGCTGCGGCAGGTGAACCCGTGGCGGTTGAAAAAATCCACCAGCAGGGCGGTGGAGGTCAACCCGTCCACATCGTAGTCGCCCCAGACGCAGAGCTTTTTTCCTTCCAGCAGCGCTTTGACGGTAAGCTCGGCGGCCTGTTCCAGGCCGGGCCATTCGGCGGGCGGGGCCAGGCCGCCCAAGCGGGGATTCAGGAACAAAGCCATGGTTTCGGCCGTGTTCATGCCGCGCCGAAAAAGCAGGGCGGCCAGATCGGAGGAAATCTCCAGACGCTCCGCGTGCTCCGCCAAGTCGTCCGGGAGCGGGGCGCTGTACAGGGGAACCCAGCGCATCTCAGACCTGCGCTCCGGCCAGGGCGTTGAGCTTTGCATGATCCGGGGCGGCGGCGCAGGCGTCGGCCAGGGCGGCGAAATCCGCGCCTTCGGGCAGGACGCCCCGGACGGATTCCGGCAGCCCGCCGTCGCCGTCCAGCCCTTGGTGAGCCAGCATATTGGCGGCGGCAAGAATGCCGGCTTCCATGGCAAAGGTCGGGGCCATTTTGGGGCTGTGATGCCAGCTGATGAGATCGGTCAAAAGCAGGGGAAGCTTCCAGGCGTTCAGCACTTGCGCGCCTATCAGGGCATGCTCTATGCCCCAGTAGTCGTTTTCGGCGGTCGCCCAGTCCGCGCCGTTGCGGACCGCTTCGGACACGATGTTCCAGACCTTGGGGTTGCGCCCGGCCAGAAAGGCTTTGCCGATGTCGTGCAGCAACCCGGCGACGTAAATTTCATCCGGTTCCACGCCAAGGGTGAAGCCGCCGCGCAGCAAGGTGGAGGTCAGGGTTTTGGCGTACGCGGCCGTGAGCAGATGGTGGCGCCACATTTCCATGGTGTCGAAGTTCGGGGGGAGCTTTGCGCCTTTCAGGGCGGCGGTGGCCCCGACCATAATCACCAGGGAACGCACTTCATTGAAGCCGAGCAGCACTACGGCCCTGTTGATGGAGGTGACCCGAGACTCAAGGGCGTAGCAGGCCGAGTTGGCCACGGAAAGAACCCGGGCCGCCAGTTTTTGGCTGCGCTCGATCAAGGCCGTGAGCCGGGGCACCGATGTGGTGGAATTTTCACGAGTCGCCGCGAAGAGCAACGGCATAAGGGTCGGCTCGTAGGGCAGGCGCGGCGGGTCGTCGAGGAGCTTTTGCAGAAAAGCGCGGGCTTCTGTCCGGCACCGGGCGATGTTCATGCCGTCCCTCCCTCGGAAGGTTCGCCTGCCGGGGCGACCCCGGATTCGGCCTGCTTGATGCGCAGCAGAGCGGCTTCGACGGCTTTTTTCTCGTTTGCCGGAACCAGTTCCTTCATGACCATCCAGCCCAGGAATTTGATTGAGACATCCAGGGTGGGGTTGAGTTCAAGAGACCGGAGCAAATACTTGAGGGCGGTTTCGTAGTCCTGCTTTTCCAGGTAGGCGCGGGCCATGTTGTACAGCAGGTGCTCGTCGTCCGGGGTAAGCTCCAGGGCCTTGGTGTAGTAGGCAACAGCTTGATCGATCATTTTGCTTTTGCGCAGGTTGATGCCGAATTCGTTGAACAGGTGATTGTGTTCTTTGTCGAAGGCCGCATCAAGTTTTACCAGGCGCTCAAAAATGTTGTCGGCCTTGGCCGTGTCGCCGCGTTCCAGGTAGGTGATGCCCAGGCCGAAGTTGGCCCGGATGTTTTCCTCATCCACCTTCAGGGCGTTGCCGTATTCCATTTCCGCGCTGAACATCTCTTTGTTGGCGCGGTGCCGATCGGCGCGGGCGATGGTCTTGTTCAACTCGCGCATCTTGGGGAAGACGTTGGCGACGTAAAGCTCCGGCTCAGGGGCGAAGCCGGCCAGGAATTCATCCATGGGCACTCTGCGCTTGGGACCGGAAGGAATGTAATTGGTGTTCAGCGGCTGCACCTCGACCGAGCCGTCGGATTGCTCGGTGCAGTACCAGAAAGCTTTCTGGATGGTCTTGCGGGTGGTGGTGCCGGTGCCCACCTTGCGGATTTCCTGGGAGGAAAAGACCCCGGATATGCCTTCGTGTTTTTCTTGGTGTTCGCTCATATGGTCCGGCCTCTAGAGGGTGTTGGTGTATCGGAGGGAATCCAGGACGGAGGCGGCCGCCGCGCGCGGGTTTTCCGAGCGCAGAATGGGTCTGCCCATGACCAGGAAATCCGCTCCGGCCTGCGCGGCCTGCCGGGGTGTCATCACCCGGGCTTGATCGTCGGTTGCCGCGCCCGCCGGACGGATGCCGGGGCACAGGCAGAAAAAGTCTTTGCCGCAGGCCGCCTTAACGGCCGCGACCTCGTGCCCGGAACATACCACGCCGTCCAGCCCCCACTCGCGGGCGTGTTGGGCGCGTTCCAGAACAACGGCGGCCGGGTCGGCTTCGGCCCCCGCGCCTTGCGAGGTGAGCACGGTGATGCCCATGAGCAGGGTGCCCTCCGCCTCGGCTTCCTGTTTACCCAGCACGGCGGCCCGGATCATGTCCTCCCCGCCGTCCAGGTGCAGGGTCATCATGGCGGTTCCCAAGCGTCCGGCGCTGCGCACCGCTCCCCGTACCGTGTTGGGGATGTCGTGAAATTTCAGGTCCAGAAACACGGGGGCGTTTTTCCGCAAGGTCCGCACCACGTCCGGACCTTCGGCCGTGAACAGCTCAAGGCCCACCTTGAGCCACAGGGGCAAACCGTCGAACCGCCGGGCCGCCGCGAGGGCGGAGGCGGCGTCCGGCAGATCCAGGGCGACGATCAGGCGCGGGACGGTCATCTTTTCCACTCCTCGCCCAGGGCCGCGGACATGGCGGCGTTGCGGGCCGGGGTGAGCCCGGCGGCAATATACACGGACAACAGGTCGCGCCCGGCGCAGACCAGGTCGTCGTTGACGATCCAGTAGTCGAAGAGGGGGGCCTGAGCGACTTCGGTCGCGGCGGCCTTAAGACGCCGTTCAACAGCGGCTTCGTCTTCCGTACCCCGGCCGCGCAGGCGGCGTTCCAGCTCCGCGCGCGAGGGCGGCAGGATAAATACGGTCACGGCTTCCGGCAGGCTTACGCGCAGTTGCGCCGCGCCCTGGACGTCGATGTCGAAGAGCATGTCGCGGCCTTCGGCCAGGGTGGAGCGAATCGCCTCAAGGGGCGTGCCGTAAAGGTTGCCGTGCACTTCGGCCCATTCGGCGAAAAAGCCCGCGTCACGCCGGGTACGGAACTCATCATGCGACAGAAAAAGGTAGTCTTTGCCGTCGATTTCTCCCGGCCGGGGGGCGCGGGTGGTGCAGGAGACGGAATAGGCGAAGCGCGGGGATTCCGCCCGCAGGCGCTTGAGCAAGGTTGTTTTGCCCGTGCCCGAGGGGGCGCAGACAACCAGAGCTATGCCGGAACGGCCGGGCCTCATGCATCATCCTCCTGGAGACGTTGGCGCATGGTTTCCGCCTGAACGGCGGACAAAATGACGTGGTTGGAATCTGTAATCACCAGCGAACGGGTTTTACGCCCCTGGGTGGCGTCGATAAGTCTTCCCCCCTGCTTGGCGTCCTCGCGCAGGCGACGCATGGGCGAAGAGGCCGGGTTGACCACGGCCACCACCCGCGCGGCCACGACAAAGTTGCCGAAGCCGAGGTTCAACAGTTTGCGGCCCTGCATGGGCTCTCCTTTAATAAACAAAATCGTCTTTTTTGGGGCTGCCGCCCCAAAAGATTCCTCTGGGGGAAATCATTTCCCCCAGGCCCCCTTCGTATGTCGGCAAATTCGTGTGAAACGCGGATCTGCCGGCTTGGGTGCAGGGGGCATCTTCTCTGTCGGGTGCTCCGGGTTTTGAATACGGTTCAGTTTGCTGTCAGACAAGGAAGGCAAGTTTTTTGCGATGGGGCTGGACTCTTTGGTCCCGCCCCGGAGCAAAAAACGCCGCCTGACGCAGTATCACGGCAAACTGGGCCGTATTCACTCTAAATTCTGCACCTGCTCCCGGCACTTCTCCAATTCGTTTTTCAAATCCACGACCAGGCGGGAAACCTGCACGTCCTGGATTTTATTCCCGCAGGTGGATACTTCGCGGAAGCATTCCTGGAGGATGAAGTCCAGCTTGCGTCCGGCGTCGCGGCCAAGGGCGGGCAGCTCGCGCAAACGGCCCAGGTGGGAGTTCAGGCGGGTCAACTCCTCGCTGACGTCCAACTTGTCGGCCAAGAGGACGATTTCCTGCAAAAAGCGACCTTCTTCCAGCTCCAGGCCGTGACCCTCAAGCACTTCTTCCAGTCTGGCGCGAACGGTTGTGAAACGTTCTTCTTTAATGGCCGGGGCGCGCTCGGCAATGCGGGCGACCCATTCCTCCATGTGGAGGATGCGGGCCAGCAGGTCTTTTTCCAGGGCCGCGCCTTCCATGCCCCGCGATTCGTTCCAGTCGGCCAGGGCGGCGAGCAGGCCCTGTTCCAGGCTTTCACCCAGCTCGTCGTCCTCTTCGGGCAGGCCTTCGTCCCAAAGGAAGGAAAGACCGAGCAAGCGAGTGTAATCCGGCATAAATTCGTCGCCGCGCGCGGCCGCGAAAACCGAGATTTTTTCCAGCATGGCGTCGGCCAAGTCCTCGTTGAAAGAGGCGCTTTGCCCGTAGTCACGCTCGTCGAGGTGCAGGGAAATTTCCAGCCTTCCTCGGGAAGCGTGCGCCTTGACGACCCGTTCCAAGGCCGCTTCAAACGGCCTGACGGAAGCCGGCAGACGCCACCGGATATCCAGATGTCGGCCGTTGACGCTGCGAATTTCCCACACCTGCGTGCGTTCGGCATCTTCCAGAAAACAGCGGCCAAAGCCGGTCATACTCCGCAACATACCGCCTCCTTGGGACGGGACGCCGGCACACCCGGAATGGATGTGGGCGTTATCTTCACAACATACTTCAGATAAGCCGAACAGGCAACAATAAGCGGTATGCGATAACGTCCCGCCGCGCCGTGGTTTTGATGCGCCGGTATACCGCCTTGGCATTTTTCGATTTTTCGGGACGGAGAAGGCTTTTCACCGGGAAGAGCGGATTGAAGAGATATCGGAATCGCACTCTAAGCCGACTATAACGGCTTGCATATATCGCTGAAGGCTAATAAGGTTTATAGTGGTTTTTTCCAGAATAGACTAAATTCATACAGGAGAGTGATATGAGCAGGAAAAATTCAGGCCTCACCACGGCGTTTGGAGCCCCCGTTTCCGACGACAACACCTCTGTAACCCTCGGGCCCGGCGGTCCGGTTTTGATGCAGGACGTCGTTCTGCTGGAAAAACTCGCCCACTTCGGGCGTGAGCGCATCCCCGAGCGGGTGGTCCACGCCAAGGGCGCGGGAGCTTTTGGGCGCTTCATTTCCACTGCGGACGTCAGCAAATACACCTGTGCAGATTTTTTGAAAAAAGGCACGGAAACCGAAATGTTCGCCCGATTCTCCACCGTGGCGGGCGAGCGCGGCTCGGCCGACGCCGAGCGCGACCCGCGCGGTTTCGCCCTGAAATTCTACACCAAGGAAGGCAACTACGACTTGGTGGGCAACAACACGCCGGTGTTCTTCATTCGCGATGCCATGAAATTTCCGGATTTCATTCACTCGCAAAAGCGCATGACCGCCGACAACCTGCGTTGCCCCAACGCTCAGTGGGATTTCTGGAGCCTGACCCCGGAATGCCTGCACCAAGTGGTCATCCTGATGTCCGACCGCGGCATCCCGGCCGACTTCCGGCACATGAACGGCTACGGCAGCCATACGTTCATGTGGTGGAACGCCAAAGGCGAGCACTGCTGGGTCAAATATCACTTCAAGACCGATCAGGGCGTCAAGAACCTGCACCGCGAAGAAGCCGTTCTCATGGCCGGCAAAGACCCGGATCACGCCACCCGTGATCTCTACGGCGCTCTGGAGAAAAAGCAGTATCCCTCCTGGACGCTGGAAGTGCAGATCATGACCCCCGAACAGGCCAAAAAGTTCCCTTACGATCCGTTTGACGTAACCAAGGTGTGGCCGCATAAGCTCGTGCCGCCCATGACCATCGGCAAGATGATTTTGGATCGCGCCCCGCACAGCTACTTCCAGGATGTGGAGCAGGCCGCCTTCAACCCGAGCGCTTTTGTGCCGGGCATCGGCGCGTCGCCCGACAAGATGCTCCAGGGCCGGCTGTTCTCCTACCATGACACCCACCTGCACCGCCTGGGATCAAACTATCACCAGATTCCGGTGAACCGGGCCAAGAATACCGCGCCCGCCAACTACCAACGCGACGGCGCTTTCAGCATTGACGCGGAAAACGCCGCCCCCGGACCCAACTACTGGCCCAACAGCATGGGCGGCCCCGCCCCGGCCGGGCACGCCGAACCGCCGGTGGAATACCACGGCGGCGCGGCGCGGTATCCGCAGCCGGTCACCGACAAAGACTATGAACAGCCCGCCGCTCTGGTCACCAAGGTCATGAAGGACGACGAGCGCGATCGTCTGCTGGGCAACATCACGGCCGCCATGAACGGCGTGCTGGACCGCGTCAGGCTGCGCTCCGTGGTCATGTTCCAGAAAATGGACGACGCCTTCGGCAAGGCCCTGGCCAAGTCGGTCAAAGTCGACCACAAGAAGGTCAAAGACCTTGCCGCCATGCCGTACAAAGATCTGGTAAAGAATACGGCGAAGTGACGGGCGAGGGGGTTCCACCCCCTCGTACTCCCCCCGGCAGGGAATTGAGCCAGGGTTGCCAAGGTCAACCGACCTTCCTCGCTTTGTGATGTAAAATGGTCACCTCACAGCAACGCGGGCGGCGCCTGCACCCCCAATTGTCTGAAAAGCCCCGCGCACGCGGGGTTTTCGACATTGTGGGGGTTCGGGGAAGTGATTCTCTCCGGCGGGGTTCGGTGCCGCCCGGCCCGATAGGGCACCATGCTTATTGCATCGTAAGCGCCACAAAGGCATTGCCCTCATGGCCCTGTTTGAGCCCCGATTACTTCCCGGTTTTGAACGCAATTTGCGGACAGTTTTTGCAGATATCGGCACCGGGGAAGGGGTCTCCGGCGTGGACGATGGAGGGGCCGCCGGTTCTGGCCACGCGGCGCAGCAGGCGGTCGACCACGGCTTCCAGGTGTTCGGTCGGGACAAAGACGTTGATTTCGCCCCGTTCGAGTTTCCCGGCGGTGAAGTTGCCGGAACAGGCCGGGCACATGTTGAAGGTTTTTTCCAGGGAGGAGAACGCGGAGCCGCCGCAGGACGCCGCGGTGCCGGTAAGAACGGGTCGTAAGGTCGGGGTGTCGGTGGCGGCCATGTAGTCCACGGAGAGGTGGTAGGCCTGCATGATGTCGCAGACGAAGTGCACGACATGCGGCGGAACGTGGGCTTTGCCGAGAGGCCCGACAACCACGGCCTTGGGGCCGGGCATGGGCAGGCGGGGTTTGGCCCGGAGGAACCGCTCGGTCTGGGCGTCGTCGTCACAGTAAGAGCCGGACAGGGAACGGATTTGTTTCTCGTCGATATCTTTCCAGCCGAAACTCAGGCGCGCGCCAAGACAGTCCAGATCCCGCGGCTCGCCGAGCACGGTTTTGTTCTGCATGCGCGCGGCGATTTCCCACTGGCAAAAAGTTGTTGGCTTGACCGGCCGGACATGCGGGATAGTCTCGCGGAATTCCCGCACGTCGTCATCCGTGAACAGCCAGGTGACGGCCACGGGGTGATGATACAGACGGAGCTCCCGCATAAGGGCGTCTTCCATTGCGTGATAATCGGGCATGGCGGGTTCCTCTCGGCGTCGGGGCGTAAAGCCGTCTCATAGGGAAGCGGTTTTTTTGTCAGACCTGCGTTTGCTTACTTCCCTCGAGGACGCCTGGGGCCGTCCGCGCCACGGGAGGAAGGCTTGCCCGGTTTGCGGGGGGGATGTTTCCCCTCATCCCGAGGGGCCTGAGCGGCGGGTTTCCGAGGCGTTGGCTTGGGCGTCGGTTTGCCGTCGGGGCGGGAGCCGGGGGCGCGGCGGGGTTCGGATCGGTTTCCCGACGGCGGAGTGGGAGCGGCCGCCGGCTTGGGGGCATTCCCGCGCACGAACAACGCGCCGGTTTTGGCGTCGCGGAAAAAGTCCGGTTCCGGCTTGGCCTCAACCCCGGCCCCGGAGGGCACGCGCACGGCGTCGCGCAGCAGGCACAGGCCCGATGGGCCGCAGGCGTAGCGCGCGGCTTCCGGATCGTCCGGCAGGCGGATCAACCCGGAAATCACCCGCAGAGGTTGCGGGCCGGGCACCGGAGGAAACACGGACCGGCCGGAATCGGTTTGGGCGGGCTCGTGGTCGGCGTCTTCGGCCATCGTTTCCAAATACAGGGCTTCCAGGTCGTCCAGATCCTCAACGCCGCCGGAAACCTCCGACCGGTGTTCCGGGGCCTGCAACAGCAGGCAGGAGAGAGAAAGGCCGTCTTTTTCCATTTTGGCTTTGCCGCTGAGATCGAGCAGATGGGCCGGAGCCAGGCGGGGCGGGTGGGTAAAGTGGCACCAGCCGGGGGACGCCGGGCGGTCCGGGGTGTAGCGGTTTTGCTCCAGCATGGGGCAGGGGTTTTCGTGCGTGCACGGGGCCAGAACGGCGCAGCCGGATTCCAGCGCGGTCTTGCGGGCCAGGGCGATGGTGCGCCCGCCGTTGCGCCCTCCGGGCTCCACCGCAAAAATTCGCCCTTGCGGCGCGAGGCAGCGGATCATCCGCCCGATCAGCCCGGCGATGCGGCGGTCTTCCGTGCCGTGCCGGGGCGGGGGCAACTCGTTGAGCACGTTTCCGGCCATGACCAAGGCGAAGCCGGATCCGTCGAGGGCCGCGTCCAGGTTGGCCCGCCGGCATTCCAGCCGCCAGGTTCCCGGTAGGCCGAGCTCGGCGAAAATGCGTTTGCCGGCATCCAAGGGGCTTTGGGCCGTGTCGGTGCAGACGAAATGCAGACGCTTGCCGCGCAGATCCGGCCGGGCGCACCACAAGGCCAGAGGCAGGGTCAGGGGACCGCTGCCGAGGTCAAGGATGCGGGAATCGTCGGCCAAAGGCAGATCCAGCTCGGGCAGCAGCCAGGACAACCGATGGATGTTCCAGGGCAGAAAAAAGTGCGCATAGGCCGCCAAAAAACGCGGCGCGGCCCAGTACGGGGTGCGCAGGGCTTCGCGTTCTCTGGTCAGCAGGCGGGAAAGATCCCGCACCGCGAACGGCAGATCTTTGGCGCGCGAGGCCGGAACGGGCACGGCCCGGAGCACGGCCCGGAAGACGTCTTCTTGGCTTTGCAGGCAGGCGGGCGAAGGCGGAGCAAGGAGATTTTTCATGATGACGGGGTGCCGCCCGACCGGCGTTGGAAGGTTGGTGTGCCGGTCGGGCGGGAAAAGGATCAGCGGACGATGAGCACGGGCTGTGTGGCCAGGCTCAGCACCCGATGGCTGACGCTGCCCATGACCATGCCGGAGAAGTCGCCCAAGCCGCGCGAGCCCATGACGATAAGGTCGACTTTTTCCTCGTTCGCCGCGTGCACGATGGCCCGTGCCGCCGGGCCGCTGCGCACCAGAGTCTTGCAGGCGCGGCCTTCTTTTTTGGCGAGCGCGTCGTAAGGCTCAAGCAGGGCGCGGGCTTCCCGCTCCAGTTCGGCGATCAACTCGGCGCGGGTCTCGCCGCCGATGGTGCCGGGCAGTTCTTCGAAACAATTGAGCAGGACGATCTCCACGCCGCTTCCCTGGGCGATGCCCATGGCTTGGCGAAAAGCGAGATCGGCATGGTCGGAGCCGTCAATGGGGATAAGAATTTTGCTGTAGAAAGGCTTCATCCGGCTGTCCTCCAAAAACTTACGGGGTATGTTCCTGACGCTGTATGCTTAGCGCAAAACGCCGGCGGCGGCAAGAACGGCGACCGAGCCGTATGCCCGCTTGGCGGGTGAACCGGAATGGCCCGTCTTGGCGGGCGCGATTTGAGGCGGCATCGGCTTGGAAGGTGCGGCGCCGTGGCCGGAAAACCGCGTTTCCCACTGCCGCCCGGCCCGTGGCCTGAGAACCGTTTACAACCGGAAAGGGCGCATGGTATTCTTCCAGTACGACCGCTCTCCTGCGGCCGGAACAGCATTACCCGCACCATGCGGAGACACAATGACCGAACCCTCCTTCTCTCCGGCTTCGGCCTGGAACGCCCCGCCTCCGGCGGAGCGCAAGCTGGATTTGGCCTTCATCCCTCCCCAGATTCGCTCCCTCCCCGCGCCTATCGCCAAATTTTTGCTCAAAGCGCTGCGGGTGAACGCCTTGATGCCCGTATTCAACGGCATTCCGCCGCAGGTCTCCGCCGAGGAGTTCTGCCGGGCCGGCTTGCGCAATATGGGCATCGAGCTGCAACTGGACGACGATCTGGCAAGCCGCGTTCCCAAAGACGGCCCGCTGGTGATCGTCTCGAACCACCCTTTTGGCGGCTTGGACGGTTTGGCCCTGATGGCCGCGCTTTTGCCTTTGCGCCCGGACCTGAAAACGCTGGTCAATGTGGCGCTGGGGGTATTCCCGGAGTTGCGTGCCGCCGCATTGCCGCTGGACGTGCTTTCCGGCACGGCCGAAGCCGCCGCCGGCAATACCGGCTCGCTGCGCGCGGCCGGTTCGCACCTGCAGGCGGGCGGGGCCGTGGCGTTTTTCCCTTCCGGGGTTGTTTCCTATTACCGTCGGGGCATGGGGGTGGTCGACCCGGACTGGCAAATCGCGGCCGCCCGCCTCGCCCGCCGTTGCAACGCGCCGGTGCTGCCCGTGTTTTTTCATGGCCGCAACAGTCTGCTGTTCAGCCTGATCGGCATGCTCCATCCTTTGGCGCGCACGGTGCTGCTGCCGCGTGAAATGGTTCTGCGTCAACATCGTCCCATCCGGATGAGCGTGGGCCGGGTCATCGAGCCGGGCACTTTCAAAATTCTCGGCTCGGCGGAGTCTCTCACGGCATATGCCCGGATGCGTTGCTACGCCCTGCAGAACCTGAGTGAAGGGCAATCTCTGCCCCAAACCCCGGAGCGGAGCATGGAACCCGTGGCCGATCCGCACGATCCGGGCGACGTGGCCGCCGCTCTGGCGGCATTGCCTGAAGACGCCCTGCTGCACGAAGAGGGCGACTACGCCGTGTATGTGGTGCGCGGCGGGCAGAGCCCGCTGTTGCTGGAAGAACTCGGCGCGTTGCGCGAGCATACCTTCCGTCTGGTGGGAGAGGGCTCGGGCAAGGCGCGAGACTTGGACATTTACGACCAGAAATATCACCATCTGTTGCTGTGGCATGCCAAAGACCGCAAGCTGGCCGGAGCCTACCGTCTGGGACTGGTGCAGGAAATCATGGCGGAATCGGGGGGCCCGGCCGGGTTGTACACCTCGACCCTGTTCCGAATGAACGACGAGTTTTTCCGGCGTTACGGCAACTCGCTGGAACTGGGCCGCGCCTTGGTGCATCCCAACTATCAGCGGGAATACGCCCCCTTGATGCTGCTGTGGAAGGGCATCGCCCGTTTTATCCTGCGGAAGGAGGATTTGCACTGCCTGTTCGGGCCGGTCAGTCTGAGCCTGGATTATGCCCCGAGCTCCCTGCGCACCGTGGTGGATTATCTGCGCGAGCAGTGCGGCAGCGCCGAGCTGACGGGTATGGTCCGGGGCCGGAATCTGCCGGACAAGCTGCTGAGCTTCGCGGGCGGCATTCCCCTGCCCGAAGGCACGGCGTACAACGATCTGGCGGCCCTGGTGCGGGATATCGAAGGCGGGCGGGGCATTCCCATCCTGTTCAAGCACTATCTCAAGCTGGGCGGGAAGATCGGGGCGTTCCACATCGACACCACCTTCAACACCCTGGACGCATTTTTGTTGATGGACCTGCTGCACTCGCCCAAAAATATGCTGGAACGGTATATGACCCCTGAAGGCGCGGCGCACTTTTTGGCCTCCCGTGGGATACAACGGCGCGACAGCGGGCGGTGAAGAAAAAGTGGAATGCGCCGGTTGTTTCGTCAACCGAGCCGCGGTGAAATCCTTTTACATTTTTCCCGGTGAAGCCCCCGCAATGCGCGGCGGCGCGTATTGCAGGGGGCATTTGAAAGTTCTTCGGAGTCTGCCGTTCAGGCAGATACGGGTAAATATAGAATCGCCTAAAGAAAACCGGCCGGAGGTTACCCCCCGGCCGATTTTGGCATATCGGCCAAAAAAGCCGGATGCAACGCCTTTTGCCGGCGTTTAGAGCTTCTGCATCACCCAGGAAACCCTGCCCACAATATGCTGTTCGTAGCCTTCCAAAGGCACCGACACTTCGGGATGGTTGGGGTTTTCCGACCGCAGAATCAGTTTATTGTTTTGCGTATCCACGAAAGCGCGCTTGATGACCAACCCCTCATACGGCAGACGCACGCCGTACAGTTCCCCGGAAGCGACATGCTTATGGGTGGAGTCTATGCCGACAAAGGCGTTTTTCAGAATATGCGGTTCCATTCCCGTTCCATCCACCCGGTAAACCTGAAGCCCCGGAGCGGCGTAGGAAAGGGGGATGCTAAGCCGACCGACCGGAATCTGGTCCCCATTGCCGGCAAAACCGGCGGAATACACAGATACCGTAAGGTTCTTCGCGTCTTGCCCGCCATACTTGGCTGAGTCTTCACAAACCATTCCCACAGAAACGTCGGTGGGAACGTAGCCCTGCTCCGTACGCAGGTACATGGGACCGCTGCCCTTTTTGAGCCAGTCGGGGTTGAGTCCGAATTGCTCAAAGAGCTTCATGTACCAATCGGAAGGTACAGAATTGCGGCGTTTGGCATCGGAAATGCTCGACTGGCGGATGTCGAGCACTTCGGCCAACTCCATTTGCGTACGGGTGTTGGTGGCCGCTTTGATGCGTTCAAAGATTTCGTCAAAATTGACCACAGTGAACTCCTCTTGTTCCCCATGCGTGGATGAAAAATCCATTCATAGGATTAGCCTTTGCGGCACCCCACAAAGCGGCATCTCCCCAGGCCGCAAATACAGGATAAAGCTTATTTTGTATCTGGCAAGTCTGATATATGATTTTTTTGCAAACAACAAGTCAAAAATATTCCATTCCACGAATTAACGGAGAAATTTGAGTAAAGGATCGTCGGATGAGAAAATGATACGGGAGTTATCTGAGAACGATTTTCGATATACATCCAAGCTCTTGCTGAATTCGTAGAATTCCGGAGCATCCGCTATAGCTTTAGCGACTATCTCCATCGCTTCGGCGTCGGCTTGCCCTCTGATG
This sequence comes from Desulfovibrio sp., assembly GCA_031551885.1. Lineage (GTDB taxonomy): Bacteria > Desulfobacterota > Desulfovibrionia > Desulfovibrionales > Desulfovibrionaceae > Frigididesulfovibrio. Next base: position 28,339 of record JAVBMX010000063.1, on the reverse strand, counting down.
ATGGTGCTGTTGCGCTGGGCCGTCGCCACAATGGTATCCCGGTCGAGCTCTGCCTGCGAACGGATGCGCCGGCTGTCCGATTCCCCTTGGGCCTTATACTGATTCGCCAGTTTGATCCGGTCGGCCCGCATCCGGGCGAAAATAGCCTCGCGGTTGGGCAGATCCGCGCGCTTGATGCGCACGTCTTTGATCTCCACACCAAGTGATTGGGCATCGGCGCGGGATTCTTCAAGCACGGAACGCATGATGGCCAAGCGTTTGGTATCGACGATTTCAGGCAGGGTGGCCTTGGCGAGGGCCACGCGCAACTTGGCGTTGACGATGCCGGCCAGAGTTTCTTCGGCCCGGCGCTCGGTGCGCAGCTCGCGTAGATACCGTTGGGGGTTGGAGATGCGCCAGCTGATGTAGTTGTCGACGATGAGTTCTTTTTGATCCAATGAAAACGTGCGGGCCGTGGGCGTATTGAATGTATAAATACGTGAATCGAAGTGCACCACGCTTTGGATAAAAGGCACTTTCACATGCAGGCCCGGTTCGCGTATCGTGTCTTCCGGTTCGCCCAACCACAGCACAATGGCGGTTTGGTACTGTTTGACCTCAAAGAAGGTCTGCGTGGCCAGGAGCAGGCCGACGGCCGCGACAATCAACAATGTGAACAAGGCTTTCATTTCGTGGTCCCTCCGGAAGAAGACGCGCCGGGGGCCGACGGCATGAACAACGGCATCACCGTGTTCGGGACACCCTTGCCGATGATGATTTTTTCCAGGCCGGAAGAACCGAGCATCTCTTCCATGGCTTCCAGGAACATCCGCTTTTTGGTGGCGTCCGGATGCTTGCGGTATTGCTCGGCCATGGCCGAGAAGCGTTCGGCTTCACCTTGGGCGCCTTGCAGGCGCTGCACCCGGTAGGCCATGGCTCCGTTGATCAAACTCTGGGCCGTGCCCGTGGCGACAGGCACAATGGCGTTGCGGTAGGCCTCGGCCTCGCTGATGGTTTTGGCCATTTCTTCCCGGGCGCCGGCATAGGCCGCGAAAGCGGCGCGCACATCGGCATCGGCCGGCGCGGCCACATCGAGCAGCAGCACGTCGCGGATCAGCACGCCGTTGCCGTAATCTTTCATGATGGCCTGCAGGGCCTCTTTGGCTTTTTCCTGAATATCCCGGCGCTGCTCGGTGAAGATGTTCTCGATTCTGGCCGAGCCGACGACTTCACGCATGGCGGCTTCGGCCGCGGCGGCAACCACGTCGTCGGTGTTGCGCATGTTGAAGAGGTATTTTTCCACGTCGTCGATTCTGTATTGGACGCGGAATTGGATGTGGATGATGTTCTCATCGCCCGTGAACATGTTCGAAGCTTCTTCGCCGCTTTGGGTTGCGTCGGCCGCCCGCCCCACGACCACGGTGCGCACCTGCTCGGTGTTGACCACGATGCGCGCCTCGAAGGGGTAGGGCAGATGATAGTGCGGTCCGGCTTTGACCGAACGCTGCAATTTGCCGAAACGCAGCACGACCGCTTCTTCACCGGCGTTCACGATGAAAAATCCCGAAGCCAGCCAAAGCGCGGTGACCGCCAGAAAGCCGAGGGTGAACAAAAGTCCGCCCCCGGCGCGCAGTTGTGGCCGGACGAACTTCGGCCCCTCGGAAAAGGGCGAAGAGGGTTCGTCGTCGGGGGGAAGAGGGGCTTGCCCTTGCCTTTTACGCTTTTCCTGTAGTTTATCCCAGTCCCAGTTCATAGTTTGTACTTGTACTGCACAAGCAAAGGCCGGGTCAAGGGTTGTAGAGGGAAAGCCTTGTACAACCTTGCTTTTTCTGGGCGAATGGGACAGACTTACGTTGTCTTTTTCCATTGATGTCCAGGTTGGGTCCGTTTCGCGTAAAACTTATGCGGCACAAGCTGTACCACGGTATCGTTCCGACGAGACGCGACCAAAATCCCAACGGATATCTTGCGTTTTGTCCGCCGTTTCACGCGTCGCCTTGACGGCGAATATATTTTAGAGAACACCGAATGATATTCCGAACCCCCCCCCAACGCCGGTCGGACGCTTTTCGCGGTGAGAGCCCCACAATGCGGCTTGTCCGTTACGCGTTGATTCTGGCGCTGTTGGGGGCGGCGTTTTGGGGACTGTGGGAAAACAACAATCGCCGCATGGCCGGGGTCACGGCCGGTGGGGGCGCTCAGCCCTCGGCGGCGCGTCTTTCCGAAGCGGAATCGGTCAAAATTGCGGAGTATGCCGAACGCTTTCAACGAGAATACGGCGTGCCGATCATCATTGAGGTGCGCGCCGACATGCCCGCCCGGAATGTTCTGGATGCCCTCGCGGGCGTCTCGGCAACAGGCGATGACCCCACGCGGGTGGTGCTGGTGCTGTGTCCGTCGGCCGAGCGGGTGTTTTTTCTTGCCCCGGCGGCCGTTCGCAAGGCCTTGGGCGAAGATGCCCAAGCTCTTGCCGGCCCGCTCTTTGTGCCGTACTTTGCCTCCGGCGACTGGCGCTCCGGCCTGAAAGAAGCACTGCACCGCATGGCCGTGCGCCTGGACGCCGATTTTCCGACACCTGGAGACGGGCTGTAGTGATGCGTTGGGGGGACTCCGTCCCCCTCCGCCCCCTGGCAGGGGATTGAATCTCCTGCACCCCCATTGTCGACAAATCCGCGCTTCGCGCGATTTGCCGACAGATGAGGGGGTATGGGGGGAATCATTCCCCCCAGGCGGGGTTTGGGGCGACAGCCCCAATTACTCAGGCTTGTCTCTCAAACCATCCGATATTCATGACTGCACATTCCTCTGAATCCGTTCTCATGCACACCGACGGCTCCTGTCTCGGCAACCCCGGCCCCGGCGGCTGGGCCGCTCTGCTTTCGGCCAAAGGCCACACCAAGCATGTGAGCGGTGGTTTTGCCCTGACCACCAACAACCGTATGGAAATCTACGCCGCCCTCATGGGGCTGGAGTCGTTGACCCGTCCCTGCACGGTGGATCTCTACACCGACTCCCGCTACGTGTGCGACTCCGTGCGCAAGGGTTGGATCACCTCTTGGAAAAAGCGCGGCTGGAAGAAGGCCGACGGCAAGCCCGCCCTGAACCGGGATCTCTGGGAACGCCTGCTGGTGCAGCTTGAACGGCACCAGGTGCACTGGCACTGGGTTCGCGGCCATGCCGGGCACCCCGGAAACGAGGCCGTCGACGCCTTGGCCCGCGAATGCGCCGCCCGTTCCGGTCTGCCGGAAGACTCCGGTTACCGCGCGGCCTGAACATGGATATGCCCGCATTGCTGCACAGCTTGGGACTTCCCCTGCTGAAGCTGATCGGGACCATCTGCGTGGGCCTGTTTGTGGCGGTACTTCTGGAAAGCCTGCACTGGACGCGCTTTGTGGCCCGGCTGGCCTCGCCTCTGGTGCGCCTGGGGCATCTGCGTGATGTCGCGGGGGCTTCCTTTGCCCTGGCGTTTTTCTCTCCGGCGGCGTCCAACGCGCTGCTGGCCGAAAGCGTGGCCAAAGGCGAGCTTTCCCGGCGCGAACTGGTGGTGGCCAACCTGTTCAACAGTTCCCCCACCTTTCTGGTGCATCTGCCCACGCTGTTTTCCGTGGCCTATGCCTTTTTGGGGCGGGCGGCCTTCATCTATGTCGGCCTGACTTTCGGCGCGGCCGTACTGCGTACCTTGGGGACGGTTCTGGCCGGCCGGCTCTTTTTGCCCGCCCCGATTGCGGGCTGCCCGGACTGCCGCCTGCCCGAAGAAGGGCCGCGCACCGCCAAGAGCCTTCTGAGCAAGGTGGCCAAGCGGTTTCGCAGGCGCTTGATCAAACTTTTGCTGTTCACGGTGCCGGTTTACTGTTTGTTTTATTTTCTGCACCAGGTCGGTTTTTTTGATGCGGCCGAGCGCTTCATGGCCGATCATCTGGATATGCTCCCCTTTTTGCGCCCCGAGGCCGTGGGCATTGTGATTCTGCACTTGGCGGCGGAAAGCGGCGCGGCCTTCGGAGCGGCGGCTTCCCTGGCGGCCTCCGGCGCTTTGGCCACGCATGAAATCATTATGGCTCTGTTGGTGGGCAACATTGTTTCTTCGCCGGTGCGCGCCGTGCGGCACCAGTTTCCTTCCTACGCGGGCTTTTTCGGCCCCCGCGATGCCGCGGTTTTGGTGACGGCGAACCAGGCCTGTCGGGCGGCGAGCTTGGTGGTCGCGGCGATGTTTTGGTACGCCTGGGCCTTTTGATGCCGGCAAAACCGTGATAGGATGCCCCCAAGCATGCCCGTCGCGGAGGAAACCGTATGAGCGAGAAAGCCTGGAAAGGCATCATCCTGGCCGGGGGGTCCGGCACCCGTCTTCACCCCCTGACCATCAGCGTCAGCAAGCAGCTGATGCCCGTCTACGACAAGCCGATGATTTACCATCCCCTGTCGGTGCTCATGATGGCCGGGATCCGCGAAATCTGCATCATTTCCACGCCGAGGGATCTGCCCTTGTTCCGGAACCTGCTGGGGTCCGGCGAGCAGTGGGGGTGCGCGTTCACCTATGTGGAGCAGCCGAGCCCCGATGGCATCGCCCAGGCGTTTTTGCTGGCCGAGTCTTTCCTGGACGGCTCTCCGGCGTGCTTGATCCTCGGGGACAACATCTTTTTCGGGCACGGGCTGGAAGTGCAACTGGATCGGGCCATGAGCAACCGGGAAGGCGCCACGGTGTTCGCCTATCACGTGCGCGATCCGCAACGCTATGGGGTGGTGGAATTCGATGCCGATTGCCGGGTGCTGGGCATTGAGGAAAAACCCGTCAAGCCCAAGTCCAACTATGCCGTCACCGGGTTGTATTTTTACGAGCCGGGTGTGGTGGGCAAGGCCGCGACTCTGCGTCCTTCGGCCCGGAACGAACTGGAGATCACCGATCTCAACAATCTCTATCTGCGCGAAGGTTGTTTGTCGGTGGAGCTGCTTGGCCGGGGCATCGCCTGGCTGGACACCGGCACCCATGACTCGTTGTTGGCCGCAAGCACTTTTGTTCAAGCGGTGGAAACCCGGCAGGGTCTGAAAATCGCCTGCCCGGAAGAAATCGCCTGGCGCAGGGGGTTCATTGATCGCGCGGCCGTGCTGAAGCTGGCCGAGCCGCTGGCCAAGACCGGCTATGGGCAGTATCTCCTGTCTTTGACGGAGTAGGGCCGGCGCGAATCGTTGCACCCTCGGCCGGCGGCGCGCCTGCCGTGTGTTCCGGGGCGCGGCGTCCCGCAATGTTTACCGTCTCGGTTCTTTGGCCGTCGCCGGCGGGAGCCTCCGGCCGATGACCTCGGTTGGTGTTTCCCACAACCGCAACAGGCTTGGCGAGGATGTATGACGCCTCAAAAGCTTGAACCCAACGCGGGAAATTCCCTTCGAACGGCTCTGTTGTGCGCCCTGGAGCTTTTTTGCTTTCTGGGCGTTGTTCCGCTTTTGGCCGTGGCCGTTCCGGAGTTCATGCCGCGCCGTCTTCTGCTGTTCATCGGCTGTTTCTATGCCGTTGCCCGGTTGTGGGGCAGGGTGGAGCGGCGGCGGCTTTTGGCGCGGCCGTCGATCGTGCTTGTGCGCGGCGCGGTTTTGCGTGGCCTCGTCGTTGCCGGTTTGATTCTGGTGTATGTGCTTCTGTGGGATCGGGAGCACCTGTTCGATTTTCCCTCCCGCAAACCAGGGCTGTGGTTGCTGGTTTTCTTTCTGTACCCGGTGTTGTCGGCCCTGCCCCAAGAGATCATTTACCGCGTCTATGTGTTCGAGGCGTTCGGCCCGTTGCGCCGGAGGCCGTGGGTCGCGTTGTGGGTCAGCGGCCTGGCCTTTGGCTGGGTGCATGTGATCTACGCGGGCTGGTTCGCTGTGGCGGCTTCGATTCCGATTGGGCTGATTTTGGCTTGGGTTTATAAAACGCGCCGGGATGAGCCGGGGGTTTTGATTGCGCTGGTGCTGGAACATTCCCTCTATGGTTTGGCGGTATTTACCTTGGGGGTGGGGCGGTATTTTTATCTGGCGAGGTGAAGGGGAAGAGGGGCCGGGGGTGGAGCGTTCTTTGTCCTGCGATCGAATATTTTTTGGAAGCAAAGACTCGATGCGTTATTTTTGGTCCTGCGACCAAAGCTGCTTTTCTTTCAATTTTACCTTGTCCGCTCCGCTTGGGCAGTGGGGGGGCGCTATGCGGCGCCCCCCACTGCACCCCCCGCGCACCAAGGGGTTTCACCCCTTGGGACCCCGTGAGTTCGTCAAGGCCGTGGACATGGGCTTGTCCCTTCGGAGTTCTTCCCTCCCGCGTGGTCGGGAAGGAGCTCCTGCGGGGCTTCGGGAGCCTCCTCCTTCGCTGCGCTCAGTCCGGGGTCTCCCGTCGCGCCATGCCACAGCCGGCAAAGCTTTCGCGGCAGAACCGGTTGCGTTCGGTTACTCCCTGCTCCGGCCCAGGTGAAGAGGCCGGTAATAGGGGCACACTTTTTCCCACATAGGTTTGGGATTTCGCTTGGAGCCCGCCGGAAGCGTGGAACCCCGGCATCGCGAGAGCGTGAATGGAGCAGCGGAGGGCGGCGGCAGGCCGGAAGATAAGGGAACGGGGCGAGGCCGCCGCCCGAAGTCTCTCCCAAGATCGAGAGTTTAAGCCGGTACTTTCAGGGGGTCTGGGGCGCAGCCCCGGCGTGCGGGGGTGCAGGGGGGTGTCACGAGACATCCCCCGCCCTCGCGGAGCGGCCAAGGTGAAATTGAAAGAAAAGCGGCTTCGGTCGTAGGACCGTAAAAAGGCTACGGGCCCTTTCCTCTTAAAAGCGCCTTCGGTCGCACAACCGAAAGAAATACCGCATGAGCCGTCGGAAAAATTTTCCTTCCGTAACCTCTTCAAACAACACCCGGTGGAACTCTCTCCCTCAAAACCCCTTCCGCCTCCATTGAAATTTCGTCCCGTCCGGGGTACTGTGCCGCGCGGGCGTTTTGTCCCCACGGGAGGGCCATGATCCAGGTCGACCATCTATTCAAAAGCTACGGGACGCAAACCGTTCTGCACGACATCTCCCTTTCGGTGGAAAAAGGGGAGGTTTTCGGCGTGGTCGGCCACTCCGGAGCCGGCAAATCCACGTTGCTGCGCTGCTTCAACGGGCTGGAATCCTATGAGGGCGGCAGCCTGAAAGTCATGGGCCAAGAAGTGCGGGGGCTCGGCCGCCAAGGCATCCGGGAACTGCGCCGGAGCATGGGCATGATCTTCCAGACCTTCAACCTGATGTCCGGCAAGAACGTTTTCGACAACGTGGCCTTTCCCCTGGAAGTCTGGGGGATGCCTGCAGCCGAGCGTCGCCGGAGGGTCTTGGAGCTGCTTGACCTTGTGGGTCTGGCCGACAGATACCAGGCCAGAGTCCAGAGCCTTTCGGGCGGGCAGAAGCAGCGTGTGGGCATTGCCCGCGCCCTGACCTTGTCGCCGAAGATTCTGCTTTGCGACGAAGCCACCTCGGCCCTGGACCCCAAAACCACCGTGGCCATTCTGGACCTTTTGGAAGACATCCGCCGGCACCTGGATTTGACGATCATCCTGGTCACCCACCAGATGGAAGTGGTCAAGCGCTCCTGCCACCGGGTGGTGCTGCTGGACGGAGGGCGCATCCAGGGTATGGGCCGGACCGACGACCTCTTCCTGGCGCCCACGCCGAATCTGAAAAAACTTATTGAAGACGAATATACCCTGATCCCCACGGGCACGAACATCCGTTTATGGTTCCCGGAGCATATTTCCCAAGACTCGGTGATTACCAACATGGCCCGAAATCTGGATGTGAATTTCTCCATTGTAGGCGGTAAGTTGGAGCGTTATCTCGATGATGTGCGGGGCTTCTTGATCATCAACGTGGGCGACGAACACCTGGAGCGGGTGCTCAACTACCTGCAAGAGAAGAAGCTCTTCTGGGAGGTCATGGGCAATGAATGAGCCGGGCTTTTTCCAGCGTGTGGGAGCTTTTCTTTTGTCCGAATGGCACGATGTGCAGGCTTCCTTCCTGGCGAACTACGATCAGCTTCTGTCCGCCTTGGGGGAAACTCTGTTCATGGTGTTTTTCTCCACTTTGTTTTCGTTCATCATCGGCTTTTTGTTGGCCTGCGTGATGATCAGCATCGGCCCCCACGGTCTGCGACCCCGCCGCTCCGCATACGCGGCTTTGGATCTTGTCGTGGACCTGCTGCGTTCCACCCCCTTCATCATTCTGATCATCGCGATCATGCCGCTGACCCGGCTGGTCATGGGTACGACCATCGGCACGGCGGCCACCATTTTGCCGTTGACCATCGCGGCCGCGCCCTTCGCGGCCCGGCTCATCGAGGCCAATTTTCTGGAGGTGGACCGGGGCGTGGTCGAGGCGGCCCGCTCGTTTGGCGCGACCAGTTTTCAGATCATTTTCCGGGTCATGCTGCCCGAGGCTCTGCCCGCAATCATCCTGAACGTCTCCGTTCTGGCCATCGGGCTGATCGGGTACTCGGCCATGGCCGGCACCGTGGGCGGCGGCGGCTTGGGCGATTTGGCCTTCCGGGTTGGGTACACCCGGTTTCAGGACGACGTGGCGCTTTGGTGCGTGCTGGTGCTGGTGATTCTGGTGCGGATCATCCAGATGGCCGGCAACGCCCTGTATAAGCGCCTGCGCTGATTTGGTGTTGGGCCGGCTTGGCGTGATACGGCGTCAGGCGTCATTTTTCGCTTTGGTCGAGTACCGTAAGAGTACACTCCTGCAACGAAAAATTTGCCTTCCTTGTCTGACGCCGAACTGTCTCCACCACCTTGTTGCCAAACCGGCGTGAGGAGAGACGTCGATGGATTCCTGGACAACCATTGCGATTTATGACCGCGTCAGCGAAGCGAGTCTCGCCCGTGCCGCTTTGGAGGGCGCGGGCTTTTTGTGTTTTTTGGCCAACGAGTTCAGTGTGGGCGTGGGCATGATCCTCGGCCGTATGGACCTGCGCATTGAACTGCGGGTGCTTGCACATGAAGCGGAAGCGGCCGTGAGGGTGCTTACCGGTGAAGACGCGCCTGTGCCGGGCCCGGAAGATGATTAGGTTTTTAGATTCAAGACGTAATGAGAGCAAAGTAACTTTGAAAAAGTTGATTTGCTCGGGTGGCCGTGCAAGCGGACACCCGCTTGCGGGCTCGTTCTGAAGTCCGTCGACACTATGGTTTCATAAACATTTTCAAAGAGAAAATGCTCTAATGGGGCTCCGCCCCAAACCCCGGCAGTGGAAATGAGCCAGGGCCGCCATGGTCGGCCGGTCGGCAATGCTCTCGTGGTGTGAAAAGGCCGCCTCGCACCAGCGCGGGCGGCACCCTGCACCCCTCAAGGTTTCGGGAGCCGCAGGCTCCCGAAACAAAGGGGGTCAAGGCGACTCAGTCCCCTTGCGGGGAGGTCTGGAGGGGCAGTGCCCCTCCAAGATTTGACCCCAGCCCAAAGCTTTTATCCCCGCCTGCTCAATCCGAACTTCTTCAGTTTATACTGCAGGGTCCGCCGGCTGATGCCCAGGGCGTCGGCCGTCTTTTCCCGATGGCCGCCGTGGCTTTCCAGGGCCTGAATCAGGGCGTGGCGTTCGGCTTCTTCCAGGGGCGAGGTCTCCGGGGTATGGGGCTCGTGGCAGGTGTGGTCCTGCCGCGCCGCCGCGTCGGGGCGCGGCCCGGTTTCGCTCTGGGGGGAGACGATGTGGGCGGGCAGGGAGGTCGGTTCCAGGATATCGCTGCGGCTGAGGACCAAGGCGCGCTCCAGAACGTTTTCCAATTCCCGCACGTTGCCCGGCCAGGCGTAGGCGGTCAAAACCCGCAAAAATGCCGGGGAAACCCCGCGCGCGCTTTTGTGGTTCTTTTCGGACAACCGGGCCAGCAGGCGTCCGACGAGCAGGGGCAGATCTTCCAGGCGTTCGCGCAGGGGCGGCGATTCCAGCTCCAGCACATTGAGCCGGAAAAAGAGGTCTTCGCGAAAGATGCCGTCGGTCACGGCCTTGCGCAGGTCCCGATTGGAGGCGGCCAGAATGCGCACGTCGACCGGGCGTGGACGTATGGAACCCAAGGGTTCCACCACCCGCTCCTGGATGACCCGCAGGAGCTTGGCCTGAAGATCCAGGGGCATCTCGCCGATCTCGTCAAGAAAGATGGTGCCGCCGTAAGCCAGCAGAAAACGCCCCGGCTTGTCTTTGACCGCCCCGGTAAACGCTCCGCGTTCATAGCCGAAGAGCTCGCTCTCCAACAGATTGGCGGGCAGGGCGGCACAGTTGACCTTGATCAGGGCTTCCTTACGGCGGGGGCTCGCCGCGTGCAGGGCGTCGGCGATGAGCTCCTTGCCCGTGCCGGATTCGCCGCTGATCAGCACCGTGGCCTCGCTGGGACCGGCCTGGCGGATGAAGTCGTGCACCCGGCGCATGGCCGGGCCTTTGCCGACCAGGGCGGAAAGGGCATCCTCCCCGGCCAATTCCGTGCGCAGCCGTTCGTTCTCCGAGCGCACCCGGCGGTATTCCCAGGCCCGGTTCAGGGTCAGAATCAGTTCATCGTTGTCGGCCGGCTTGGTCAGGTAGTCGAAGGCCCCGGCTTTCATGGCCTCCACGGCCGATCCCACGGTGCCGTAAGCCGTAAGCAGAACCACCGGCAGGCCGGGGTCCAGCTCGTGCAGGCGGGCCAGGGTGGCGCGGCCATCCATGCCGGACATTTTCATGTCCACCAGGGCCACGCTCACAGAGCCCTTGGCGGCGGCAAAGAGTTCCAGGCCCTCTTCGCCGGAGGCCGCGTCGAGCACGCGCCAGCCGGCATCTTCCAGCACGGCGCGGATCATCAGGCGCAGGGAGGGTTCGTCATCTATGATCAGAAGGGTTTTCATGCGGGCTCTCCATGAACGGGCGCGGCCGGAAAGCGCAGACCGACGACGCAGCCTTCACCCGGCGTGGTGGTAAGGGAGGCCTCGCCGCCGTGATCAAGCATGAAGCGCTTGACCAGGGCTAGGCCGAGGCCGGTGCCGGCCGTTTTGGCCGTGAAGAAGGGTTCAAAGGCCTTGGCGGCCTGCGCGGCGTCCATGCCGCAGCCGTGGTCGCGCACCTCAACCCACACGCCGTCGGGGCCGCGGCCGGAAGCCACGACAAGAGGCCTGCCGTTGTCCGGCACGGCGTCCAAACTGTTCAGCAGCAGATTGAGGAGTACCTGCTTGAGGGCTTCGGCATCGGCATAGACCGAGTCGGCTTCGAGTTCACGCGCGAGGCGCAGGCCTTTGCGGTTCAGGTCCAGTTGGAGCAGGCCCTCGATGTCGTCGAGCACCGCGCTCAGGGACGTTTCTTCGCACTGCAGGGCCTTGGGCTTGGCCAGAAAGAGCAGATCGGTGATCACCCGGTTCAGGCGGTCGGCCTCGCGGACCATGGTTTTGGCGTATTCTTCTTCCGGGGCCTTGCCGGCGAGCTTCTTGACGAAATACTGGGCGAATCCGCGCAAGGAACTTAAGGGGTTGCGCACCTCGTGGGCCACTCCCGCCGCCAACTCGCCGATGGCCGCGAGTTTTTCGGCCTCGGCCAGGCGCGTTTCCAGCCGGCGGACCTGGGTGCGGTCGCGCAGAATCACCAACAGGGCATTGTCGGCATCGTCGGCCAGATCCAAGGTGATGATTTCCAGGTGGGAACCGTCCTGACGGACTTCATGCCTGCCGATGGAAGCCTGACCGGGCGAGGTCAGGCACCCGGCCACGGCCTCGGGCAGATCGTTTTTCGGCCTGCCCAGCAATTCTTCCGGTTTGCGGCGCAGGACGGCCAAGGCGGCCGGGTTGGCGGAACGGATGGTTCCGGTCGAGTCCACCGTCAGCAGGCCGTCGGGCAGGTTGTCCAGCAGTTTGGCCTGAAAGCGCTCCAGGCCGGCGGCTTTGCGGGCCTGCCGCCGGCGGGAGAGAAAGCCCAGGGTCAGACCCCAGATGAACAGAGCCGCCGCCGTCATGTACACGGTTTGGAGCACGGTGGTGTAGCGGAACCCCTTGTAGGCGGTCAACTGCCGATCCACGTCGATGCCCACCAGCAGAAAGACGGGGGGGGCGTCGCCCATCATGTGCATGTGCATGGGGCGCGTCGGGGCGAGTTGTTTGCCGTAAACATAGGCGATGCCGTCGCCGATTTTGACCCGGCCGCTCCAGGTCCCATCCCGAACAAGCCCGGTTCGAACCGCATCCGGCAGTTGCACGGGTGATGTCCCTTTGCCGGGCGCGGTCAGCAGCCCGCCGCCCTGGGGGGCGATAATGCCCACAAAGCGCACGTCGCCGTCCTGTTCCAACTCTTGGAACAGATCGAGAGTCCGCCGGGTCAGGTGGTTCTCGCCCTCGCGCACATTGCCGCGCCGCAACGAGTTTTCCACGGCCAAAAAGACCGCCCGGGCCGAGAACAGCAGGTGGGCTTCCTCGACCTCGGTCTGTCGCCGCAAGGTTTGCCAGGTGGTCAGCGACAAAGAGGCTCCGATGACCGTCAGGGTGAAGACGGCCCAGAGCAGGGTGCTGCGCTCGCGTTTTTTCTCGGTAATGTCCAACTTCCGCTCCTTGGCGGGGAAATGTTCCGAGGCGAAGCCCCGGAACCCGCCTGCGTCGCTCCAAGCGCCTCCCGGCGCGGCCTTCGCCTTGCTCGGGCCCCCTCCGGGGGCACTGTGCTGCGCCCTTCGACTCAAAGGAGGTTATCACAAAACGGTGGATGCAGCGTTGTCTGGGACCAGAAGTACTGCAAAAAATTGCACAAATCAATGGAGAAGAAAAGCAAGATGAGCGGCGACACCGTTTCATCAACGCGTGAGCGGCAGCGGTTTGGGGCGGCGTCAGACAAGGAAGAGTGCCTTTTCACGATGGGGGACGGGCTCTTCGGCCCTTCCACCGGAGGGGAGATGTGCTCTGACGCAGGATCACGCCGCCCCAAGCCGCTGCCGTCATACTTGCGCTTGCAGCCCGCACAGGCTATGAAAAGCGACTCGACAACCGCAGAACGCAAGGAGAGGTTCATGCAACGCACCCTTTGCCTGATTAAGCCCGATGCCGTGGAGCGCAACCTGACGGGCGCGATTCTGACCATGATTCAAGAGAGCGGACTGCGGGTCCGCGCTCTGAAGATGCTTCACCTTTCCAAGGCTCAGGCCGAAGGCTTTTACGCGGTCCATAAGGACCGTCCCTTTTTCGGCAGCTTGTGTTCCTATATGGCCTCCGGCCCCATCGCGGCGGTCGCGCTTGAAGGCGACGACGCCGTGGCCCGCTATAGAAAGCTCATGGGCGCGACCAACCCGGCTCAGGCCGACGAAGGCACCATTCGCAAGCGTTTCGCCGTGAGCCTTGAAGCCAACTCCGTGCACGGCTCGGACGCCGAAGCCACGGCCGCCGTCGAGATTTCGTATTTCTTCAGCACCTTGGAGCTTGTTGGATGAACGCCGGGCGTGTCGGAATCATCGGCTGCGGCAACATGGGCGGCGGCTTGGCAAAGGGACTGCTGGCCAAAACCGAGCCGGGGGTTTTCCCCTTGTTTGTATACAGCCGTACTTCCGAAAAGATGCTTTCACTGCGCCACATGGGAGCGAACGTCTGCGGAGACGCGTCTCAGGTGGCCGCATCGGCCGAGTTCATTATTCTGGCCGTCAAACCGTATCAGATCGCGGCCGTGATCCGCGAAATCGCGCCGAAGCTCACTCCCGATCACGTTTTGATTTCCGTCGCCGCCGGGCTCAATCTGGCGGAAATGCGCAAACACGCGCCGGAGCATGTGCCCGTGGCCCGGGTTATGCCCAATACCCTGGTGACCGTCGGGCGCGGCCAGTTCGGCCTGTGCCTGGACGACGAGCGTCTCGCCCCCGAGCAAAAAGTAACGTTGCGCAGTCTTTTCGGCGTGCTTGGGCAGGTGTTGATCCTGCCGGAAAATCGGATCAACGCCTTTGCCGCTTTGGCCGGTTGCGGGCCGGCCTACGTCTTTCAGATCGCCGACGCCTTCATTGAGGCGGGCGTTACGATGGGGTTGTCCCGAAGCGAATCCACGGAGCTGATCTTCGGGTTGTTCTCCGGCTGCGCGGTCATGGCCGAGCAGAGCGGCCTGCACCCGGCGGTTTTGCGCGAACAGGTGACGTCTCCCGGCGGTCAGACCGTGGCCGGGTGCAACCACCTGGACCGCACGGCCGTACGCGGGCATATCGTCGACTCCGTGCTCGCGGCCATGCGCCGGGGTATGGAGATGGAGAAAGAGAACGCCTGACGGTGCCCCTATGGTGGATTTCCGCAAAATAGAGGCCTTTTGCAAGGTCTGCGAGTTGCAGAGCTTTTCCAAAGCCGGGGAAGCTCTGTTTCTCTCCCAGCCCACGGTCAGCGGCCACGTGCAAAGCCTGGAGCGGGAGTTGGACGTGCAGTTGCTGGATCGCATGGGCCGCACGGTTTTGCCCACCCCGGCCGGAGCCGTGCTGTACCGATACGCCAAACAGGCCTTCAAAGGCCTGGAGGCGGCCAGAGCGGAGATTCGCGTTCTGGCCCGCGAGGTTTCCGGCGATTTGCTCATCGGCAGCAGCGCCATTCCCGCCCACCATTTTTTGCCTTCGGTGATCACCGGATTTTTACGCCTGCACCCCAAGGTACGCCCCACAATTCTGGTTGCTTCCTCACAGCGTATCCTGCGGCAGGTGCACAGCGGAGACCTGATGGCGGGTATTGTGGGCTGGGCTGGGGCGTCGGATTCGGAGTTGGTCTTTTCCCCGCTGATGGAAGACGAAATCATCGCGATCAGGCCGGCCGTGCTGCCCAAACCCGAAGGGCTTCTTCCGCCTGAAGAGGGAGAGGATTTGCCCTCGCTGCCGTTTGAGCAGGCCTGTTTTATGGACTGGATTTTGCGCGAGCCCACCTCCACCACCCGAATCGCCTTCGAAGACGCCCTGCGCGAAGCCGGGCACGACCCGCGTATTTTGAGCGCCCGCCTGACCGTCGACAGCTCCAATGTGGCCGTGCAATATGTGGAGGCCGGCCTCGGCTCGGCCGTGACCACCCGGCTGGGCGCGCGCGAAGCGCTCTCCCGCGGGACTGTTCGGGCCTTTCGTCTGCAGGGCGTGACGGCCGCGCGTCGATTTTTTTGCGTGCTTAATGCCCGCCGAGTGCCGTTTCCGGCCGCCTCGGCCTTTGTCGATCATCTGCTCGCCGTTGTCGGCGCGGCGCAACAAGGAACCATGGAATGACCAGATTGGTGGATAAAAGCCGCGCAGCCGGTTGAGCCGCTAAAATTCCTCCAGAGGCTCTGGAGAATATTTTGGCGTGTTTGCCCGCCGATCCGTTGGCGGGGTCTCGTCTGCTGACCTCCACATCGGTCAACGAAGACGCGGCCGTGGTTCGCCTGCCGGGCGGCAAGGCCCTGGTGCAGACCGTGGATTTCTTCACGCCCATCGTGAACGACCCTTTCGACTTCGGGCGGATCGCCGCGGCCAACGCTTTGTCCGACATTTACGCCATGGGCGGCGAGCCTTGGTGCGCCATGAACATCGTCTGTTTTCCCCTCAAAGAGCTTTCCGCCGACATTCTGGCGGAAATCCTTCGGGGCGGTGCCCAGATCATCCGCGAGGCCGGGGCCGTCCTGGCCGGCGGGCACAGCGTGGAAGACGCGGAAATCAAGTACGGGTTGGCGGTTTCCGGCCTGGTGGACCCGGATGCGTTCGCTTCCAATGCGGGTTTGCGTCCCGGCGACACCCTGGTGCTGACCAAACCGTTGGGCACGGGCATTTTGGCCACGGCGGTCAAAGCCTCGTGGGACGGGCATGAGGAAATGGAAGCGGAAATCGTCCGCTGCGCCGCCCGGCTCAACGCCGTTCCGGGGGCGATCATTCGCGACCTGCGTCTGGCGGCGGCCACGGATGTGACGGGCTTTGGCCTGGGCGGCCATGTATTGGAAATGGCCCAGGCTTCGAACGTGGACGTGGAAATCGAGCTTGAGAGCCTGCCCCTGCTGCCGCGTGTTCGCGAACTGGCAAGCATGGGGTTGGTGCCGCTGGGCAGCCACGCCAACCGGGAGTATCGTTCCTGCGACACGCGGTTCGCGCCGGGCGTGGATCCTGTTCTGGTCGATATTGTTTTTGACGCCCAGACTTCCGGGGGGATGATTTTGGCCCTGCCCGAGGAAAAGCTGGGGCAGGCGCTGGAGCGCCTTGCGGCGGAGGGCGAGACGGCCGCCGTCATCGGGAAGGTGGTGGAGCCTTCCGGCGGGGCGAGGTTGTATTTGAAGTAGAAGGGTTCGTCTGGCGGGATGTTCGTGGATTACCCTTGGTTTCAGTTCCCGCTCAAAGTGTTGTTTCGGAAAAGTGAGCGGAAAAGAAACTGAGCGAACGACTTCTGCCGATCATTTTGGGTTCTGCAACCGAAGCTTTTTTTCTTTCAATTTCACCTTGGCTGCTCCGCAAGGGCAGGGGGTTGTTATGTGAGCCAGGACTGCGTGGGGCGTCCCCTCTTGTCGGCTGGTGGCGTGAGGAGCGCTCGTCGTGTCAAACCGTGTGGCGCCCTGCACCCCCGCACGCCGGGGCTGCGCCCCTGGCCCCCCAAGATGTCGGCACACACTCCCGATCCTGGGAGAGACTCCGGGCGGCGATTTTCCTTCTTCTTTTTTCTCCCGGCTTACCGCCGCCCTCCGCTGCTCCATTCACGCTCTCGCGATGCCGGGGTTCCATGCTTCCGGCAGGCTTCAAACAAGATCTCAGTAAGGCACGGGTGAGGGCATACTTTGGCGTTTGGCCTCTTGGCCTGAGACAGGACGCGGGGAGACGGGGTATTTTGTCTTTTTCTTCCGTGTTGCTCCTCCGCGTCCTGCCAAAGGCCCGCAAAACTCTCGCGTTTGAGGCTATCGGGGGGCGGTTTTTCGGCGCAATCGGGATTTATCGCGGTGTGTGGGGGGAGGCCGCCTTTCCCAAAGGTGTCGCCATTGGTACGGCCGTTGAAAAGCAACCATCGCTTGGCCTTTTTGAGGCCTTTGAGATGAACGTCGAGCCGGTGGTTCAGGAAATCGACGTTTTCCATCATATGCGGGAATTTCAAGCCTTGAGGTGGGGTCCAAGCCGGTGGTTGCCGAGCGCTTTTGGGCGCCGTCGCGGGAGCATTGCCGGCCGTGGCATGGCGCGGAGGGAGACCCCGGACTGAACGAAGTGAAGGAGGAGGCTTCCGAAGCCCCGGAGCGGCTCCTTTTGGCCCAAAGGGGCAAAGAGCCGCGTAGGGAAAGGCCAATGTTCACCGCTTTGACAAGCCGAATGGAGTCTAGAGGCGAAGCCTCTGGCGTGCGGGGGTGCAGGGGGTTGCGGTTCGGTAGGATCAAAGATGCGCTTATCTCATCACCTGCCGATAGAAGAGCAAACCTTATGTATCTCTGTTTCCGAGACACCCCCCTGCCCACGCGGAGCGGCCGACAAGACATTGAATGAAAAAGCGCCTTCGGTTGCAGAACCGAAAAAAACGGGAAAGCCTTTTCTTCTTCCCTCTCTTTTCCCCTAAAAGTACCGCCGCCGATCCCGGCAAACCAGGATCGGCGGCAGCAGATTGTATCTATTGGATCAAGCGCGACGCGCTGACTCTACGCCCACGGCAACAACGGCTTCAAATGCCGCACGAGATCGTCGCGCAGTTTTTCTTCCTGCAGGCCGAAGTAAATGTTGGCGGTCAGGTATTCGGCCCAGTCGCCGGCGTCAAAGCGCATGCCGCGAATCTTCACGGCCAGAAGTCCCCGGTTGTCGGCAAGCCCCTGAAGGGCGTCGGTGAGCTGGATTTCACCGCCGTGGCCGGGCTTGATCTGTTCCAGGTACCGGAAAATTTCCGGGGTCAGGATGTAGCGGCCGACGATGGCCAGACGCGAGGGGGCTTCGTTGACTTTGGGCTTTTCCACCAGCTTGTCGATTTTATAGATGCCGGGAGAAATCTCGGTTCCGGAAATGATCCCGTAGCGGTCGACGCGTTCCTGGGGAACTTCCATGACCCCGATGACCGGCAGGCGCTCGGCCCTGGCGACATCCAGCAGTTGCCCCACACCGGGGTTCATGCCGAACATCAGGTCGTCGCCGACCATGACCGCGAAGGCCTCGTCGCTGAGAACCACGTCTTTGGCGCAGAGCACCGCGTGGCCGAGACCCAATTGCTTTTTCTGGCGGATGGAGATGATGTTGGCCATTTCAGCCACGGCACGCACGGCGGCGAGCTGCTCGGTCTTGCCGGCGCGTTCGAGCACGGCTTCCAACTGGAGGTTGTAGTCGAAGTGGTCTTCGATGACGTTTTTATCCCGGTTGGTGATGAAAACCACGTCTTGAACCCCGGCCCGGATGGCTTCTTCCACCACGTACTGGACCACGGGTTTGTTGTAGACCGGGAGCATTTCTTTGGGGATGTTCTTGGTCGCGGGCAACGAACGGGTTCCCCAACCGGCCACGGGAATGATCACCTTACGTACGTTCATACGACCTCCTGGAGCACTTCGGCGTTGAAAATACGGCGGGCGTGAAGCGAACACCCGCTCACGGACACGCTTATTCGTTTGTCGACTTGTGGCGTCTGGACAATCTCAAAGTGAAACCGCTCTCTGAAAAGGTATGTTCTGAAGGGCTCCGGCCGTGTCGGCTCAGCCCAGTTCCCGCTTGACGGCGTCGGCGATTTTCCGAGCCAGACGTTCCACTTCTTCCTCGTCTTCTCCTTCAACCATGACCCTGGCCAAGGACTCGGTACCGGAGTAGCGCAGCAACACCCGCCCGCGATCGCGGAGCAGGGATTCGGCTTCTTTTTGCGCATCCATAACTGTGGTCAGACCCTCAAAGGGCCGTTTCTCTTTTACACTTACGTTTATAAGCTTTTGCGGATACAAGCGCAACAAGCCCGCCAGAGCCGAGATGGGTTTGCCCCGCTCGCGCATGATCTTCAAAAGCTGCAGGGCGGCCAGCAGGCCGTCGCCGGTGGTGCCGTAGTCCATGAAGACCAGGTGGCCGGATTGCTCCCCGCCAAGCACGGCCCCGTGCTCACGCATGGCCTCGACCACGTAGCGGTCGCCCACGGGCGTGCGCAGAAGCTTGCCCCCGCGTTCGCGCATGAAGACTTCCAGGGCCATGTTGCTCATGACCGTGGCCACCAGAGTGTTGCCCGGCAACCGGCCTTTTTCCATCAGGTCCAGGGCGCAGATGGCCATGATCTGGTCGCCGTCCAAAACCTTGCCGCGTTCGTCGACCACGATCAGGCGGTCGGCGTCGCCGTCCAGGGCCAGGCCGATGTCGGCCCGGGTCTCGCGTACTTTGGCGGCGACCACGTCGGGGTAGAGAGAGCCGCAGCGGTAGTTGATGTTCAGGCCGTTGGGCTCGGTGCCCATCTTGATGACTTCCGCGCCCAGTTCTTCCAAAGCCCGAGGCGCGACCTTGTAGTTGGCCCCGTTGGCGCAATCGAGTACCACGCGCAGGCCGTCCAGGGTCAGATGGGCGGGAAAGCTGTTCTTGATGGCCACGATGTAGCGGCCCGGCGCATCGTCGATTTTATAGGCCCGGCCGACTTTGTCCGGCTCCGGGTAATCCCACTCCCAGGTCGAGTCCAGGACCATGTCGGCGATGATGTCTTCCACCTTGTCCTGAAGCTTGAACCCGGCCGAGTCGAAAAATTTGATGCCGTTGTCGTGGAACGGATTGTGCGACGCGGAGATGACGATGCCGAAGTCCGCCCGCATGCTTCGGGTCAAAAAGGCGATTGCCGGGGTGGGCAACGGGCCGACCAGAAACACGTCCATACCGGCGGCGCACAGTCCGGCCGTCAGGGCGTTTTCGTAGATGTAACCGGAAAGCCGGGTGTCTTTGCCGATGACCACCCGGTGCCGGCGTTCGCCGGTGCGAAAATAGGTGCCCGCCGCAAGGCCCAGACGCAGGGCCACATCGGGGAGCATGGGGTGCTTGTTGACCGTGCCGCGCATGCCGTCGGTGCCGAAAAGTCGTTGCTGCATAGGAGTGTCCGGAGGATGTTGCCGGCGTGTCGGGATATGTTGCCGGGTTGGGGGCCGAGCCGGCGGCTCGGCCCCTGGGTCTGATTATTGCGAATCTTTTTGTTCCAAGGTGAGGACGATTTCGGCCGGCGAGACCTCGATCAGCTCCGCGCCGTCCGGCAGGGCCACATGTACCGGCAGGGTGTAGGCGCCGGGCGCGCGGGTTTCGACCCGCACCCAGGCGCGGACGTCGTCGTCGGTGGGGGCCGCGGCGGCCAGGCGTTCCGGCATGGCGACGCTGATGGTCACTTTGTTCGGGCGCAGGAACGTGCCGAAGCCCTCCTGATTTTCCACCTGCACCGTGCGGGTGAGGCGCATGCGTTTGCGGCGGTGGTCCATACCGATATGCACGTTGACTTTGGGCGGCGTGCTTTCCACCCCGTCGGGCAGGTTGAAGCCGCGCGCTTCCGTGCGGTTGCCGGGCGCCGTTTCCTGCGAGGCGTCCACAGGAATGCTCAGGGTCTTGATGCCCGCCAAGCGCGAGGCCGGGCCGCGCAGACGTACCTCGGCCGGGTCGACGTCGGCCTGGAGCGTGAAGCCCTTGGGCGTTTCGCCCTGGATTTTCAACTCCACCGGCACGGTTTTATCGGCCATGGTGTCGACTTCCACCTGGATGCGCGCCGGGGAAACCTCGATGACCCCGACGTCGCCCCAGAATGGGAGCTGCGAAGCTTCCACCGGCAGGATGTTTTCCCCCAGATGCAGGCCGGAAAGGTCCATGGCGAAGGGGTAGTCCCGCCCGGAAAGCGAGCGCAACATGCCGGGCGAGGCCCGGACGCGCACTTCCAGCTTGTCCACCAAGCCGCTCAGAATCACCATGTTCGAGGGCACGCCCTTATAGCTGACGCGGACCTGAACGATCGATTCCATCTTTTCGCTGCCCGCGACGATGTACCAAAGGCCCATTGCCATGAACAGAGCCAGGAGCAGTTCTTTCCAGCGGAGTTTCAAGGCCTGTCCTCCAACGCCGGAGCCGGTTCGCGGCGGCGCGGCGTCACAGTTTTCTTTCCAGGGCCGAAGCCAGGACCCGGCGCAACTTGGGTTCATCCAAGGCGGCGGTGAGTCTGCCGTCAACGGCCACGGCCACGGTGCCGCGTTCTTCGGAAACGACCACGACCACCGCGTCGGACTCTTCGGTGATGCCGAGGGCGGCGCGGTGCCGGGTGCCGTAGTCGCGTTTGGCCACAGCCGTGGACAGGGGCAGGATGCAGCCGCCGGCCACGATGCTGTCGCCTTTGATCAGGGCCGCGCCGTCGTGGAGCGGGCTGTTGGGCCAAAACATGTTGATCAGAAGCTCAAGGGAGAGGTGCGCATCCATGCGCACGCCGCGCTCGGTGGTGTCGCCCAAGGGCATGTTGCGTTCAATGACGATGAGCGCGCCGATTTTGCGCTGGGCCATGTACAGGGCCGCGCCGCAAATGACGTCGAGCGCTTTGGTGTCGGGTTTTTTGCGTCGGAAGGGCAGCCACCATTGCCGCGCGCCGATGCTGCTCAGGGCATGCCGGATATCGCGCTGGAACAGGATGACCACCAGCAGGAACAGGGAACTGAGGAAGTTTTCCAGCAGCCAGTTCAAGGCGTTCAGCCCCACCACGCGCGAGATGAAGAATGCCAGGATGATCAGGAGCAACCCGTAGATCGCCGTGAGGGATCGGGTTTCCTTGAGCATGATGATGATGTTGTAAAACAGGATCGTCACCAGCAGGACGTCGACGGCGTCGCGCCAGCCGAATGCGGTATGGGAAAGCGTGAAAAGATCCATATCCCGTTCCCGGACCTAAGTCGTCGGATGGTAAAGAGCCCGCACCAGGGCAAGGGCCCGCGCCGTGCCGGAGACGTCATGCACCCTGTGCACGGTCACTCCTTCCGCCGCGCACAAGGCGGCGGCCACGGCGCTCAAGGCGTCCCGTTCATGCACGGCCGCGCCGGCGGCCGCGCCCAGAAACGACTTGCGGGAAAGACCGAAATACAAAGGCCGGCCCAGCGCCTGAAGCCGCGAAATATTTTGGAAGATTCGCGCCGTGTCCGCAAGATCTTTGCCGAACCCGATGCAGGGATCCAGGCAGAGGCATTCCTCGGGCAGACCGGCCCGGAGCAGGGCGCTCATCTGGGCTTCAAAATGCCGCAGCAGGGTTTCCACAATGTCGCCCGCGCGGGGATGCTCCCGCATGACCTTGGGCGGCGCGGGACAGTGCCCGAGCACATACCCGGCCCGGTATTCGGCCACGATGTCGAGAATCGCCGGCTCAAAAACGCCGCCGGAAACGTCGTTGATCATTTCCGCCCCGGCCTCGAGGGCACGGGCGGCGGTGGCGGCCCGGAAGGTGTCCACGGAGAGGACCGCGCGGGATTTCTTCTGTTTGCGCAGAGCGACCAAGGCCTGAAGCGCCGGCATGAGCCTGCGTTGTTCTTCTTCCGGTCCCACGGGATCCGCGCCCGGCCGGGTCGACTCCGCGCCGAGATCCAGGATATGCGCACCTTCGGATTCCAGCCGCAGGGCGTGGGCGACGGCCTGTTCGGTCTCGATGTACGACCCGCCGTCGGAAAAGGAATCCGGGGTGAGGTTGACGATGCCGGCGATCAGGAACGGGTCGGGTACAAGCGCCGCGTCACGCGCCACAAGGTGGGCCGGAACCGGGACCGAACCCCGACCGAAAATCGGGGCGGAAACCGCATCGGTCCGTTGGACGGCGGTTTCCACCCCGGAAGGCGAAGACATGTGCTGCGTCACACTCGACATGGCCTTATTCGCGCGGCGTGCCGTCGTCGTCCGAAGCAGCCGGTGCGCCGGCGGCACGGCCCAAAGGTGAGCGATTTTGGGTTGTATCCTGAGCGTTTGTGGCGCTTTCCGGGCGTTCCGCCGCGGGCTGTTGCGTCTGGGCGGCCGCGGCGGAGCCGTTCCCCGAGTCGTCGCTCGGCCGGCCGTTTTTCCGGGGGCCGCGTTTGCCGTTCTTTTCGTCGATGGGGGGCAGCGTTTCGCCCTTCATCAGGAGGTCCACTTCATCGCCGGTCAGGGTCTCGCGCTCAAGCAAGGCTTCGGCCATGGCGTGCAGCACGTCGATGTGCTCACGCAGCAGGCGGTCGGCCGTTTGCACGGCGGTGTCGATGATCCGTTTGACCTCGGCGTCCACCAGACGGGCGGTTTCCTCGCTGTGGTCCTTGTTGGCCACCCATTCGCGGCCGATGAACACTTCCTGGCTTTCCTCGCCGATGGCCATGGGGCCGATTGCTTCGCTCATGCCCAGGCGACAGACCATGGCCCGGGCGATTTTGGTGGCCCGCTTGATATCGTCGGAGGCGCCGGTGGTGTAGCGGTTGAAGATGATGAGTTCCGCCGCTCGGCCGCCGAAAAAGATGACGATTTTGTTCTCAAGTTCGGTGCGGCTCTGGCTGTATTTGTCTTCCACGGGCAGTTGCATGGTCACGCCCAGAGCGCGGCCCCGGGGGATAATCGAGACCTTGTGCACCGGGTCGGACTCGGGCAGGAGCTTGGCCAGAATTGCATGGCCCGCTTCGTGGTAGGCGGTGTTTTTGAGCTCTTCGGGCTTCTGCACCATGGTGCGGCGCTCTTTGCCCATGAGGATTTTGTCTTTGGCCTCTTCAAAGTCGGCCATGGAAACGATGTCTTTGTTCTCTTTGGCGGCGAGCAGGGCGGCTTCGTTGACCAGGTTTTCCAGGTCCGCGCCGGAGAAACCGGGCGTGCCCTTGGCCAGCGTGTCGAAGCGGACGTCTTCGGCCAGGGGGGTGCGTTTGGCGTGCACGGCGAGAATCTGCTTGCGGCCCCGAATATCCGGCGGCGGCACCATCACCTGACGGTCGAAGCGGCCGGGGCGGAGCAGGGCGGGGTCGAGCACGTCGGGCCGGTTGGTGGCTGCGATCAGGATGACGCCCTCATTGGCTTCAAAGCCGTCCATTTCAACCAAAAGCTGATTCAGGGTCTGTTCGCGCTCATCGTGACCGCCGCCGAGGCCCGCGCCCCGTTGCCGGCCCACCGCGTCGATTTCGTCGATGAAGATCAGGCAGGGCGCATTTTTCTTGCCCTGGGCGAAGAGATCCCGCACGCGGGAGGCGCCCACGCCCACAAACATTTCCACGAAATCCGATCCGGAAATGGAAAAGAACGGCACCCCGGCTTCACCGGCCACGGCTCGGGCCAGCAGGGTTTTCCCCGTGCCGGGAGGGCCGACCAGGAGCACGCCCTTGGGAATGCGCCCGCCCAGGCGGGTGAACTTTTTGGGGTTGGAAAGGAAGTCCACGACCTCGGTGAGCTCTTCCTTGGCTTCATCCACGCCGGCCACGTCGTCAAAGGTGACCTTGGCCGATTCTTGCGAGACAAGGCGCGCGCGCGAACGGCCGAAAGACATCGTCTTGTTGCCGCCGCTCTGCATTTGGCGCATGAAAAAGACCCAGAAGACGATCAACAGCAGGAACGGCGCGCCGGTGGTCAGAAAAATCACGTACCAGGGGGACTCGTCCGGCGGCGCGGCCTTGATGGTCACGCCGGGCTTGGCGGAAAGCCGCTCGACCAGTTTGTCGTCGCTGGGGGCGTAACTGGCGAAGGGCGCATCGTTGTTCAGTTTGCCGGTGAGTTTGTTGCCCTGGATGAGGACTTCCTTGACTTGGCCGTCTTGGACCTTTTGCAGAAACTGCGAGTAAGTCAGTTCATCAACCTTGCCGGGCTGCTGATAAAACATGTTGAGCAGGACCAGGGAAAACAGGATGATGCCCGCCCACAACAAGAGATTGCGTTGATTCAAACCATCCTCCGAGAGGATTCCGCGTTCGGCGAAAACCTCGGTATATGCGCCTGGACCGCGCCTGGGCCGAAGATCGGCCGAGCGCGTCCGGCGACGCCGGCGATGCGGAGACTATAAGTCCGTTTCCGCCGAAAAAAAGAGTCTCTGCGAGAGAAAGTTCACTTCGAACATGTTTATAAGCCGGAGCGCCGGCGGGTTTCGAAGCGGGTCCGCAAACGCGGCATGCGTCTATGCGTCCGCCGGGGCAAGAAAATTTTTGCGGATTCGGCCTGTTCTTTCTCCTGGGACGCCGGCGGCCGAATCTTCGGCAACCCGGCGTCCCATAGCCTCAACCGAACCGACTCTCCGACGGGGAGCCCTTGCCGGCGGCGTTTGTCTGGGGTATACGCGCTGAGTGCATCCGAAGACGATGCAGTATGCGGTAAAAATCAAAAAAACGGAAGCGTTTCGTCACCGGTGTGGCGCCTGGTCTTCAAAACCAGTGGACGGTCGAAAGGTCGTTTGTAGGTTCGACTCCTATACGCTTCCGCCACTTACGTTTCTCTCCAAAAAATTAAATTCTTGAAATTTTTGAGCGAGGATTGGAAAAAATTTCCAACCCTATTTCCAACCTTTGCGATGAAAAGCCGTGCACGATTGTGCAAATGAATCAGAGTCTGCTTTCAGGCAGCGATTCTCCTCCTCAATTGCTTCTCTCTCTTTCATCTCATCACGCAATTTTGCTTTTGGACCACACTACGCTCAGTGCCCGCGCAGCGGATTCTAAGCGACTACCCAATGCCGCATGCCGACTTTGAGCCGTCAGGCTACCGGGACAATGCTATGTGCGCGCAGGATAAACATTTCTATTTCATAACCTATGAAGCCTCTCAAAGTCACTGAGAATTGCACTGAAAATACTCTCCGTTCCGGAACAGGCGGGTGAAAGAGTGTTTTAGGTTCTCCTCCAGCCATTTCGCATGCTGAGCTCGGTGACGCGACGCAGGGAGCTGGATTTGCTCTCAGGGCGACCAAGTGGCCGCCCCGAGAAGTCGCGCTTCTTTCTTATCCGCTGATGTGTGTTCCGCATGCATTACATCGATAGCGCATGCGCATCTTGCTGTCGATATGTTCGCCGACGCCGGCGCCGGTGGTTGCTCCACCTGCGAAGGCCAGGAGGAGCGTCATCAGAGCCTCGGCTAGGCAGACGTGCAGACCGGCTTGGGGGAAGGCGGCTTTGAACAGCGCTTTTGCCGGGGGGGCTATCGCCTTGGCGCAGCCCATGCCCAGCAGTCCGCCGACAGCCGTGCCGATGCGGGTTCCGGTTCTGTCCAACACCACGTAGGCGGCGGTTTTGCAGTGGGGACAATGGGGCGTTTTTTCCCTCATGTTCGCTCCATACGGCGGGTTCAGTTCGGGTGATTGCGCAACAGGGATTCGCCCAGGATGTCGAACATGCTTCCAGGTAGTTCCGTGATGTTGCCGATGCTCCGGCTGTGTGTGGGCAGCAGCCGGGACAGCGAAGCTGTTTCGATACCGATGCCGTAGATCTCGCAGCCGCCGGCCCGAATAGCCTTGATGGCGGCTTGAGCCGTGCCGGCATCGTCCGGCTCGCCGTCGCTGATCAGCAGGATGATCTTCCGCTTCTCCTGACGAAACCGGAGTTGCTGCAAAGCCCACCACAGGGCTTCGGCCATGGGTGTGCCGCCTGCGGCTTCCATGCTGAAGCAATTGTGGAGTCGTTCCGTGGCGCTCAGGATGGGAGCGACACTGACGGGGCGCTCGCCGCCGGCATCAACGGGCATCGGCTCCGCCGGAAAGACGCCCACGGCCGAGGTGACACCCGGAATGGGCGCCAGGGCCGAAGCCACGGCAAAGCAGGCCTGCCCGGCCAGTTCCATAAAGCGTCCGGACATGGAACCCGAGGCGTCCAGGAGGATCTGAACAAAAGTGTCCAGACCCTGTTGCTCGATTTTACGTTGGAAGACACGAGGATCGTCCACAAAGACCCGATGCAGAAGCCTACCTGACAGTCGGCCGCGCCGACCGCAGGCGTGGTGCATCAGACGTTTGCTCTGCAGATGCGCCTGCAGGCGGGTGCGCAGGGCCGTGGTGGCACTGCGGGCCTTGTGTTCCGCATCCGGGAGCAAGCGCCGGCAGGATTTTGTCCCGGTGATGGCCACTCTCAGCTTGCTGCTCACGCTGGCCGGCAGTGCGGAGAGGGATTCCCGCAAGATGCTCCCAAGGTCGCCCGGCAGACTGGAGCCGTTCCGCAGCAATCGCTGAAGAGCCTCAACGGACGTATCGCCCAGCGCTCGCGCCGACTTGTCCGGTTCTTCCGCTACAGGTGCTGCTCCCGCTTTGGCATTTCGCTGTACATTTTGATCGTTGAGATACGCCCGCAGGACAGCCACAATCTCCCTCGCCAACCGGATGGTTTCGGCCGTGTCGGTCAACCTGACCGGAGCACCCTGCAGCAGCGGATTCAACTGCGCCAGCAAACCGGGAAAGGCCTGCTCCACAATGCGGGCGCTTGTCTCCCGCTCGCGGGCGACTTCCGGCACATCCCAGGCCCGCACGGAAAAGAGCAGCCAGTTGATGATTTCCACAGCCGGATCGTTGTGCTCCGCCTGTCCCGCTCTCTCTGCATTCAGAAAAAGATGCCGGATCAGCCAGAGGAAATTCGCCCGGCAACCGGGGAATACGCCGGCCAGCTTTTGTTCCACCCGCCAGTCCTCCAGAATGTTCCAAACGTGGAGCTCCAGAGAGGACAGGCCGGCGGCGTTCAGGACCGTAAAGTCGGTTGCCCGCAGGTGGGCGGATTCGTGGTCGATATAGCCGCGCACCAAGCCAAGCAGGGTTTCGTCGGCATCAAGGGGCAGGGCCGGCAATTGGATGATGCGGCCGTTGGTGTAGGCGGTTTGCCCGCCGATGCGCACCTCCACCCCGTAGGTTCGGCCGAGCACGGCGGCCAGCAGGGGCAGGCAGTCGATGACGTGTTTGTTCTGAATCATGTCTCCTCCAAAAGAAAAGCCCCGGAAGGATTTCTCCTTTCGGGGCCGGATTGGTGTGTTGCAAAAAGTCAGAGCGTGATGAGGCGGCTGCGCAGGTCACGGACAATGCACTCGAACCGGTCGTCGGCATTCTCGATCCAGGCGAGAATTCGTTGGTGCAGCCATTCGGGCTCGGCGGTCAGGGCATGCCCGTTGATGCGCAAGAAAACGTCGCAGGCCGCGAAAGCCACGCGTTTGTTGCCGTCCACAAAGGGATGCCCGATGAGCAGGCTTTCGAACAATGCGGCCGCTTCCTCCACAATATCGGCATAGTAGCCGCACTGCGGCCGAAACACGGCCGCCTCCAGGGCGCCCATATCCCGAACGCCCGACGCACCGCCGTAGCGCTCGAGAAGCACCTGATGCAGGGCCAGGATTTCCACGGTGGTCGGGTAGTCCCTCACTTGGCCAACTCCCGGTAAAGGGAGTCATACTGAGCCAAGCTCGCCTGCAGGGCCTGCACGACATGCTTTCTGGGGGCCGTGCCGCGCTTGCGTTCGAGGTACTCGCGCAAGGCCTCATCCACCAGGGTTTGCAGCTGTTTGCCCTCTTCCCCGGCCAACTTGCGCAGTTCGGACAGCACATCCGGATCCGCCTGGGTGGCGAATTTGA
>JAVBMX010000007.1:0-5500 GCA_031551885.1 Desulfovibrio sp. | reverse complement strand
CATGCGTCGGCGGTCTTCGCAAAGCGAAGGCCGCCGACAATGGGGGTGCAGGGGATTGAATCCCCTGCCGGGGGGTGTGGGGGACGGAGTCCCCCATGAAACATGCAAAAGGAATATCTTCATGACGGGCATGGTGTGGTTTGTGGGGGCGGGGCCTGGGGACCCGGAGCTGATCACGGTCAAGGGTCGGCGGCTGTTGAGCGAAGCGGACGTGATTCTGTACGCCGGGTCGCTGGTGCCTGTGGACGTGATTGTCGGAGCGAAGGCGGATGCGCGGATTATCGATTCCGCGCCGCTGAACCTGGAAGAAACCCACGCGATATTGCGGGAGGTGGCCTTGGCCGGGAAAATGTGCGTGCGCCTGCATACGGGCGACCCGTCGATTTATGGGGCCGTGCGCGAACAGGCGGCTTTGCTGGAGGCCGACGGCATTCCCTTTGCCGTGGTGCCGGGGGTGACGGCGGCTTTTGCGGCGGCGGCGGCGGCCGGGGTTTCCTTCACCGTGCCGGAAGTGACGCAAAGTTTGGCCATTACCCGCCTGGAGGGCCGCACGCCGGTGCCGGAAGGGCAACGGCCCTCGGACTTCGTGCGTAACGGCTGCTCTGTGGCCGTGTATTTAAGCTCGCACAACGCCCAGGGGCTGGCAGACGACCTGCGGTCCGCCGGGTTGCCTGAGGATACGCCGATCATCCTGGCCTCCAAGGTGAGCGACCCGGAAGAAACGATCGTTCGGACCGACTTGGCCGGGATGGTCAAGGCGGCCGAAGCCCACGGCGTCACCCGCCGGGCGGTGTTCCTGATCCTGCCGGGAGAACGGGAAAAACACAGCGCGCCTTCGCGCCTGTACGACAAGAAATTCAGCCATGGCTACCGGGAGTGATGCCGGGCGGAAGATGGACAAAGGAACCGGCCGGGACGAGAGGCCGGAGTGTGAACACAACAAACTGGGGGAAGACTGTGCCGATGAAAGATTATTTTTCCGTGCGAAAAGCGATGCTGTTTGTTTTGTGCGTGCTCTTTTCCGTTTCCGCTTTCGACATGGCATGGGCGGCGGAATATGAAAAGAAAATAAAAAAAGACTGCCTGGAAAATATCCATGAGGCTTTTCTCCAGCCGGACAAAGAGCCGATACGTGAAGTCTTGGGTTTTGGTCTGACGCGCATATCGTGTGACCATGAAGGAGGCGGCGTCGGTTATGAAAAAAACGAACGCAGGTTGTCGATAGACATAAGCGACAACGGCGCGGCCGCGAAACTTGCCCAGGAAATGAACATGCCGAATCAACTGGGAGAAATGAAGCTCAAAACGCAGAAGATGCTTATAGGCCGACTTGAGGAAAATATTCTGACCTTTGAAGAACTGCAGGCCAAAGAACCTTCAATGGCCGCAATGCTCAGAAAGACCGCACCGCCGCCCATACGGCGGGAGGGGCCTCTGGGGGGTACTCTGTATATTGTTCGGCATCCTTGCAGCAGTGAGGGAGAACAATGCGGCTCTATCGAAGGGCATGCGTTGATCGGAGAACGCTTCTGGGTCGAGGTTCAGATTGAAGACCACGCCGCCGCCCAGTCGGATGACGCCGCGGTCGGCGCGATGAACCAAGTGCTCGGGACGGTGGATTGGGGGAAATTGCGCTTGGGTGCTGTTTCCCAATAAATTTTTCGTCCACGTACTGCGCCAAACGGTTCTTTTTTGACTCGGCACATCCAGTGTCTGCCCCTTCGGGGCACCATTGGAAGGCCCCGAAGGCGTCCGTTCCGTTTCCTGCGGGTACGATAAGAGTGGACTTCCTTGAGACTTCAATGTCGAAAACCCCGCGTGACGCGGGGTTTTCGACTATTGGGGGTGCAGGTGCCGCCCGCGTTGCTGTGAGGCAATTCTTTCACATCGCGAGAGTGTCGCTGGGAACCACCCTTCGCAGCTCTGGCTCAATTCCCTGCCGGGGGGCTTGGGGGACAGAGTCCCCCAAGGAATAAGGCCTCTTCTACATCCCTTTCTCGGCCATCCAGGCGATCAGGTCGGTGACCCGGCAGGAGTAGCCCCATTCGTTGTCGTACCAGGCCACAATTTTGGCCGTGGTGGCTTCCGGCATTTCGGTATACTCGGCCTCAACGATGGAGGAGTGCGGGTCGCCCTTGAAGTCGGAAGACACCAGGGGCTTTTCGCTGTAGGCCAGAATGCCTTTCAGCCGGCCTTCGGCGGCTTCTTTGAGCTTGGCCCGCAGGGTTTCGGTATCCGTGGGCTTTTCGAGCACGGCCGTGAAGTCCACCAGAGAGACCGTGGGCGTGGGTACACGCAGGGAATAGCCCGAGAACCGGCCTTTGAGGGCGGGGATGACCTTGGCCACGGCCTGGGCCGCGCCGGTCGAGGTGGGAATGATGTTGCAGGCGGCGGCCCTGGCCCGGCGCAGGTCTTTGTGCGGCAGGTCGAGGATGCGCTGGTCGTTGGTGTAGGAGTGGATGGTGGTCATGACCCCGGTTTTGATCCCGAAGTTCTCGTGGACGATCAACGCGGCCGGGGCCAGGCAGTTGGTTGTGCACGAGGCGTTTGAGACAAGATGATGTTTGTCCGGGTCATAGTCGAGGTGGTTCACGCCCATGACGATGGTAATGTCTTCCTCTTTGGCCGGGGCGGTGATGATCACCTTTTTGGCCCCGCAGTCGCGGTGCACGCCAGCCTGGGGCGCGGTGCGGAAGATGCCGGTGGACTCAACCACCACATCAACGCCGAGTTCCCCCCAGGGCAGCTGCTTGGGGTCGCGCTCGGCCAGGCTTTTCACCTTCCAGCCGTCGACATGGACCGTGTCGCCCTCCACAACGGGCGAGAAAGGCGCCCGGCCGTAGTTGGTGTCGTATTCCAAAAGTTGGAAGTTGGTTTCGGCGTCGAACAGGTCGTTGACCGCGACGATTTCCACTGTGTCCTTATAGCGCTGATGCAGGGCGCGAAAGACCTGCCGGCCTATGCGCCCGAATCCGTTGATGGCGACTCTCGTTTTTTTCATGACATGTCTCGATTGGGGGAAGATCGGGTGAAGGCGCGGCCGGGGCCTAGTCTTCAAAGATCTGGTAATTGTACTGGGTGAGCAGTTCGTAGTCGGACCGCAGGGCCTCGTGCAGGCGGGCGTTTTCAATGGCGATGGCCGAGATGTGCGACACGGCCATGAGAAAATCGCGCTCCTCTTCGGTAAAGACGCGTTTTTCACCCGTATAGATGCGCAGAACGCCCACAGGCTTGCGTTCGACCATCAGCGGGGCCACCAGAATGGAGACGAGCCCTTCGGCCTTGGCGGCTTCCGGGTACTGGAAGCGGGAGTCGGTACGGGCGTCTTCGATGTAGTCGATTTGGCCGCTGCTCAAGACTTTGGCGTCGATGCCGCTTTTGAGCAGATCAATGGAACCTTTGCGTAGGTATCCTTTGCTCAGGCCGAAGCTGGCCGAGGCCAAAAGGCGTGTGCCGGAGCGATCAAGCAGGCGCAGGGTGCAGGCTTTGGCCTTGACGGCTCCGGCCGTGGCTTCGGCCACTTTTTGCAGCACCACCTGCGGGTTGAGGCTGGAGTTGATCACGGTGGCCACTTCATAAAGCGGCTTGAAATAACATGTTCCCTTGGGGCTCATGCAAACCTCCTTTCATTCGTGAGGAAGAGCTGCGGAACGATCCGGCGGGCCGGACCGTGGAGCGGGATTGAAGCGAAAAATATACGCACGGTATGTATACTTTCTATGATTTTCTTTCTTGACCGTGTAAAAAGGCCCCCCGAAAGTCAAGGATTTTCCGGCAGATGGGGTAAGCGGCGGCGTACTCGGGGTCGCGAGACCTTGGGCGAGGGGCTTTCAGGGTGGGGGCACTGTAAGAAGGGAGGCGGCGCAAGAGTGGGGTAGCGCCGAACGCCCGTTTTCGGTCTTTATCCGGGCAGAAGACAGGAAGGCATCGCTCCGCCGAATGCTCGGCTCCATGTCGAAGGACGCGGTGGAGGCCTGAGCTGTTCTTGGTTGCGGCGGTTTCGTCGTCGAACCGGCCGGCAGCACTTTTCGGCAAGCCCTTCCTGTCGGGCATACGCCTGACACCTCGATGCGAGCGCGCGCCGTAACACCCCGACAGGGAAGGGATTCCAAAACTTCGAGAAAAAATCCACCCGATTTACGAAAAAAAAGTTGACTCCCCCCTGCCGGTAAGGTAAACACCCTCTTCGCGGCGCAAAACGCCGCACCGGTTGCGTCCCCATCGTCTAGCCGGCCCAGGACAACGGCCTTTCACGCCGTCGACAGGGGTTCAAATCCCCTTGGGGACGCCAAGAAAAATCAAGGACTTACGAGTAAAATCGCAAGTCCTTTTTCTTTTACTCCAAAATTTTCCAACCGTATTTCCAACCTTTTTGATGAAAATCGGTGTAAAGCTAGGCAACGATTCTTATTGAAATTTTAAGTCCTTACCCTGAGAGCTCCTACCATCGCGTTGTTGTTGCTCCTGGCAATTTGTCGCGCGTCATATGCCAATGCGCTTCTGCCGGGCCTTGTGACAGGTCTCTTAGCGTGTCCCGTCGAACCGATCATTGATTGAATTGAGTGTCTGCATGAGCTTGTCCCGCTACTGCCTGGAAGTGGCGATTTCAACTTGCTCAAGGAAAAGAAACTTTAATCCCAAACGTGTCTGTTGGAAAAGTCCTAAATGCTAAAGCCGTTGCATCTTTTTGTCTTGCCCTATGCGCTCGTATTGACGCTTTGCTTACAAAGTGCAGCTGCCTTTGCATCTGAGGACTGATGCCCCCTTTGGGGGCAAGCAGGCTGAAAATGTCGCAAGAAGGGTTCCTATGGGAACTGGCACATAGGCAGAAGTCCAACTCATGACAACCTTCAAACATATCCAGAAATTGTTCACATTCAGTCAAAAGAAGTGGATGCAAGCCGTTGTCATCCTGGGCATAGTTTCCCAAAACAGTCACATCTTCAATATAGAAGCCGCATTTTACTATTGAGTCATCGCCTATGATGCCATTCTCTTTAAGTCGCGCCCTATACTCATCCAACTTGGCATAATGACCTTGCATATTGCGCTCAACATTCTCAAGATAGCATTCCATCGTATGCGCGGTGTCCAATGCATCGGCATATGCACCCCCACTGTCAGCAGGATAGGCAGCGAATTCGCGCTTTGTTCTTCCTAGTTCCTGTCGAGAGGTGCTTCCTTTCCTGCTGGTTTGGGAACTGTCAAATTCAAAATGCTTGACCCTACCCCATAAGGTATCCCAAGGATAAGTTAGTATTTCCCGTCGGGTTACAGAGTTGATACATTTTTCTGTATTCTTCAGGGGTCATCCAATTCAGGGAACTGTGCGGACGCTCCCGGTTGTAATCGCGCCTCCCCCTTTCGAGGCTGTCCCTGGCGTCAGCCAGGGACACAAAGGCGCTCTGGTTCAGGCATTCGTCGCGCACTTTGCCGTTAAAACTTTCAATATGGCCGTTGTCCGTGGGCTTGCCGGGGCGGATAAACTCCAGCCGGACAC
>JAVBMX010000089.1:0-4686 GCA_031551885.1 Desulfovibrio sp. | reverse complement strand
ATGCCCTGAATGTGCCCGCGCGCCAGGGCTTTGTACACGTTATGGTAGTGTGGTGGAATGAGCATGCCGGTGGTTTCGGTGATGACGCCCGGCCCGGCAAAGCCCACGTTGGCCGAGCGTATGCCGAACTGATAGGGCGAGCATCCGAGAAAGCTCGCCACGGGACCGGCATAAGAGTTGGTATCGTACACCACCAGGTAGAGGCCCCCCGCGTCGATATAGCGGCGTACCGCCATGGTGCAGCGGGGCATTTGGATGACGCCGTTGGTGCCTTCCTGGATCCGGATGCCGGCCGTACCGTGCACATAGGCCAGGAACGGGAAACGCTTCCGCCGGGCGCGCTCGGCCGCGCGGATGAACTTTTCGCCTTCGGCCGCGCCCACGGTGCCGCCCCGGAAGGCGCCCATGAGCATGGCCACCACCAGCTTGGTGTCGTTGATGCCGGCTTCGAAGGTCATACAGCCGCACTTATGGCCGGTCTTTTCTTTGGCTTCCTTGAGCTTCGCCGCGAAGTTCTTCATTTCGAGCGGGTTCATGGATTCCACGTCGGGCGCGAACTCGTGAATGGAGTTCTGATCAAAAACGTTGTGCAGATACCACTGGTATTCCATAGGGAAATGGTGCCCGCAGTTGGTGCAGACCCCGGCGAACTCGCCGTAGAGATCCGGAGCCCAGATGTCCAGGCAGCCGTGGGTGGCGGCGTTGGGGCAGGTGATCGCCCGGTCTTCTTTGGCCTTGGCGCTGACGTACGCCCAGTTGCCGCCGCGTTGTTCCTGGTTGTCGTCCCACTCGGAAAGCTCGGTGAGCTTGCGGGCCGTTTCGGCGCTGACGTGGGTGCCGCCGCCCGCGAGACGGAGGTAGAAAGAGCGGAAGGGCGCGGTCATGCGCTCCATG
Organism: Desulfovibrio sp.; assembly: GCA_031551885.1. Classification (GTDB taxonomy): domain Bacteria; phylum Desulfobacterota; class Desulfovibrionia; order Desulfovibrionales; family Desulfovibrionaceae; genus Frigididesulfovibrio. The sequence continues at coordinate 3,792 of JAVBMX010000089.1, read as the reverse complement.
AAATACTGCCACTCGGACTTCACCTCATCCATGAACTCGACCACCTGTCTGCGGTGGCGCTTGAGCATGCCGTACTTGAAGTGCGAGTAAATGCTCCACCAGCCTTCCTGCCACAGACCCCGGGCGCGCCGGCTGATGGGGGTCTTGTCCAGGCGGGCCCAGGTGGAAAGCTTGCGGTATTTGCGGTGGCGCTTGTTGACCAGACGCACCAAAGCGGCCGGCGACAGGTTCCAGCGCACAAAGGTTTTTTCCAGATCCAGGCCTTTGGCGGAGCGTTTCTTGCGGCTGCGCACGGCCAAAAAGCGCAGCGGACCGAATCCGCGCACCCCGAGGGTAACTTCGTCGGTGGCCCGGAGGATTTCCTGACGCAGGGCGCGGAAGAAATCGTAGTGATAGGTGCGCGCGCCCAGGGGCGGTTCCTGCAGCACCTGGTCGATGTAGCCCATGCGCAGGTTGTCCTCGGCGGTGATGCACATGCTTTTGGCGCACTCCTCGATCAGCTCGGGAGTGGCGCGCTCGCCCCGGCGAAGCCTGCCTTCGATGGCGGCCGCGCCTTCGGGCGAGATGACCGAGTAGTAGCCGTGGGACATCATCAGGCGTTTGTCGGCCAAACCGATGGCTTCGGCCCCGCCGGAGCCGCCTTCGGAAAAGACCGCGACCACCGGCACTTTGAGGGAAGACATTTCATAGAGGTTCGAGGCGATCTGCTGGGCCGCGCCGGGGGTGTCTTCGATGGGGAACGAGCCGGGTGTGAACACGTAGGTGTGGATCGGGATGTTCTCGGTTTCCGCGACCTTCATGTAGTGCAGGGCCTTGGCGTTGCCCCAGGGCTTGACCGAGCCGCCGTTGCGGAATTCCTCGCCGTGCCCTTTTTCCTGGCCGATGACCATGACCGACTGGTTGATGATCTTTTTGCCCTGGCGACGGGAAATATACGCCCGGGCGATGACCATGGCCGGGTCGATGGAGTGCTCGTCTTTGCTGCCGATTTCCGTATAGTTGTCGTAGACGTTTTCCAGAATGTCGCGCAGGCAGATGCGCTGGGGATGGCGCACGATGCGGACCTTGTCCATGGGGGTGAGCTCGGTTTCGAGCTTTTTCTCCACAAAGACGAAGAGGTCCTCCAGGGTCAGGATGGCGGCCCGGCGTTCGGCGGGCGTGAGCTTGCGCTCGCGGTGACGGTAGTCTTCCAGCTTGGTTTCCAAAAGCCGGAGGTTCTCGTTCGGCCGCTCGCCGAAAATATCCTGAATGTAGGACAGTCGCTCAATCAGGTGTTGTACTTTTTTTTCGATTTCCATCATGTCGCCCTAGAAGAGGAGGATCTGCGCGGTTTTTTCCCGCAAAAAGGCCACGTTGGACTGCAGGGGTTCCCCGGAGGAATTGGCCCCGTCCAGGGTCAGTTCGTCCAGGAACTCCACGCCGCGCGTGCGGACTTCGGCCAAGTCCTTGCCCCAGACGATGCCCAGAGCCAGGTTGGGGTCGAATTCCGTGGGGATGTCGTAGGGCACGTCGGTGGGCACGTGGGTGTGCATGGAAAGCCAGTCGTGGGGTTTCCAGCCGAAGGAGGAAATCTTGCCCACCCAGGGGGTGAAGCGGTTTTCCGGCGCTTCGGCGATGATCCGGTATTCAATCCCCACGCCCTCGAAGGTGATGTCCTTTTGCGAGTAGCCCAAGGGTTCGCCGAGGCCGGTGCGGATCTGCTCGGCGATGATGTCCACGCCTTTTTCGCCCTTGACCCGGGCGATGGCGGCCGAAACGCCGTTTTCCACCTGGATGCGGGTGTTGACTTCCATCAGATAGGGGTTGCCCTCGCGGGTGACGATCCATTCCCAGGTGCCGACGCTGTCGTATTTGACCTCGCGGGCCATGGCCAGGGAATGTTCGGTGATGTCGCGCAGCACTTTGTCGGCATCGAACTTGTAGGAGATGGACGACGGGTCGAACCCGGGCGCGACCTCGACCCGCTTTTGCAGGCCGGTGCTCTGAATGGAGCAGTTGCGCGTGCCGAAGTGGACCACCTCTTTGCAGCCGCGTTCGGCCAGAACCTGGACTTCCAGGTGGTTGAAATCGCGGATGCGCTGCTCGATGAGCACGCCTTCGTCCTTGAACTGGCGGGCCGCGTAGTTGCGGATGCGCCGGTAGACCGAGCGGAAGAGGTCGATGTCGTGGACCTCTTCAATGCCCATGCCGCCGCCGCCGGCCGAAGCTTTGACCAGAACCAGGGGGCGTTCGATGCCTTGCTGGGTTTGGAACTCGTACAGGCTGCGGGCGACTCTTTCCGCTTCCATCTCATCATAGATGGGGCGGTCGGAACCGGGAACCGTGGGCACTCCCAAGCTTCTGGCCAGGCGCTTGGTGTTGATTTTGTCGCCGAGTTCACGGATAACCGTCCACGACGGACCGAGGAAAATCAGCTTGTTGGTGCGCCGCGTCACCCGGCGGGCGAAGCGGTAATCTTCGGCGAAGAAGCCGTACCCAGGATGCACGGCCGTGGCGCCCGAGTCATCGGCGACGGCCATCAATTCGTTGGCGTCGTGATACGACGCGGTGCGGTACAGGCTCTTTTCCCCACCCAGTTCGCGGGCCAGGCGCACGTGGCCGGAGGCGGCGTCTTCAGCCGTGTGGATGCAGACGAAGTCCAGCCCCAGCTTGCGGCATGCCTGCACGATGCGCACGGCGATCTCGCCCCGGTTGGCGACAAGTACTTTGTGTTTCGAGGTGCTCAACGATTTTTCCCTGTTTCTTCGAGATCTTGTGGTGATTTTTTGACCCCGCGCGCTTCGGGCCGGGCCGTAAAGACAGGAATGACACTTTATGCAAAACCAGGAAAAAGTCCAGAACTGCGCGGGTGCCCTCAAAGCGCTTCTGCCCCAAGGATTTATTCCCACGGTGGGAATTGTGCTCGGCACCGGCTTGGGCGGGACGGCCGATCTTATTGAAGGTCCTGTGACGGTGCCGTATGAAAAGATTCCGGGTTTCCCGCGTTCCACGGTGGTGAGCCACGCCGGGCGTTTTACGGCCGGGACGCTCGCCGGAACGCCGGTGATCGTCCAGCAGGGGCGTTGCCACCTCTATGAAGGAAAAACACCGGAAGAAGTGGTCATGGGCGTGCGGGTCATGGCCCTTTTGGGGGTGAAGTGCCTGATCCTGACCAACTCGGCCGGCTCGCTGAACCCGCTGTTTCCGGCCGGAGGCCTCATGTTGATTGAGGATCAGATCAATTTTTCCGGGCACAGCCCGTTGACCGGTCCCAACGTGGACGCCTGGGGGCCGCGCTTCCCCGACGTTTCCGCCCTGTACGACCCGAAGCTGGGGGCCTGCTTTGAGCGCGCCGCCCTGGCGCGGGGCGTGCGCCTGGAAAAGGGCGTGTATCTGTGCATTCCCGGCCCGCAGTTCGAGACACGGGCTGAGACCAGGGCCTACCGCATGCTCGGGGCCGACGCCGTGGGGATGTCCACGGCATTGGAAGCCTTGGCCTCGCATCACATGGGCCTGCGCGTGGCGGGCATTTCCTGCCTGTCCAACCAGAATCTGCCGGACTGCATGGGAGCCGTGAGTATCGAGGAAGTCGTCGCCGCCTCGGAAGCGGCGGCCGGGGCCTTGAGCGGCCTGTTGGTCGCCGCGTTGCCCGAGGTGCTTGCGGCGGTTTCCTCTTAGGCTCAGGACTCATTAATTAAGATAAAAGATGACGGAAGCAGCGAGGCATATGGCGGAGAAGAAAGTGTGTGCGCATCGGTCATAGCGCATGGCTATTCTGCGCCAGTCTTTGAGCCTGCCGAACATGATCTCAAT
>JAVBMX010000115.1:0-11775 GCA_031551885.1 Desulfovibrio sp. | reverse complement strand
ATTGAGATCATGTTCGGCAGGCTCAAAGACTGGCGCAGAATAGCCATGCGCTATGACCGATGCGCACACACTTTCTTCTCCGCCATATGCCTCGCTGCTTCCGTCATCTTTTATCTTAATTAATGAGTCCTGAGCCTAGTGACGGCGAGAAAAATTTCCCCACCAGTTAAAAAGGAAAAGCCACTTTCCCGCTCCTCTGCCGTTTAAATGAAATCTCCCCGATACTATTCGCAGTTCAGTTCAAGGTACTCCCTCCTACCTCAGGCTTATCAGAACCAACAATCTCCGGCGAAACCTCGAACGTCTGCTTAACCGCGAGAGCGCTGTGGCTGTTGCAGGGCGCGGAGGGAGACCCCGAAACGAGCGTAGTGAGTGAGGACGGCTCCCGAAGCCCTGAGGAGATCCTTCCCGACCACAGTGAGGGAAAAACTCCGAAGGAATCACGCCCTGCCCGGCCAAGATGAACCCAGGGGTGCCGAGGTGCCGCCCGCTACGCTGTATTGATGTCATGCGTATATCACGGGCGTGATGAAGAGATTCCTTTGGCGGCCCCGTTTGAGCCCCTCGGTGCGCGGGGGGTGCAGGGGTGCGGCCCGGCCCGATACAAAGGTCGCGTGTTCACACCATTGACCGAAGAAAAAGAATACCCCACGCAGTCCTGTTTCCGCATACCGGCCCCCACTGCCCAAGCGGCGCGGACAACATGAAATTGAAAGAAAAAGACGCTCCGGTTGCACAACCGAAAACAAAGCACAAGGCCTTTCCTTCAAAAAACACCTTACGTACACGACCAAAAAGCAAGGCACGGGGCCTTTCCCCGCAAAGCCCACACAAGCGCCCTCCCCCAACCTTGCCCTTGCATGCGCTTTCCGCTACGCTCCCCTCTTCCCACTCATCAACCCAAGGACCCTTCATGCTCGCCATTCTGGACTACGAAGCCGGCAACCAGACCAGCGTGTTGCGCGCCCTGCGCGGGCAGGGCATCGAGGCCGCGATCACGGCCGACCGCGCCGTTTTGGCCCAGGCCGACGGGGTAATCTTCCCCGGCGTGGGTGCGGCCGCCCAGGCCATGGGCCTGCTGACCCGCACCGGCCTTGACGCCGTGCTTACAGACCTGATCGCCTCGGGCAAGCCCCTGCTCGGCGTCTGCCTGGGCTGCCAAATCCTTCTGGAGCACAGCGAAGAAAGCGACACCCGTACTCTCGGGCTGGTCAAAGGACGCTGTGTGCGCTTCGACCCCGCCCTGAAGGATGAGGACGACGAGCCGATCATTATTCCCCATATGGGCTGGAACGGCCTGACGGTGAAACACCCGAGCCCGCTTCTGGCCGGAATCGCCCCGGATGCGGAGTTCTACTTTGTTCACGGGTATTATGTGGAGCCGAGCGACCCGGATCTGGTCATCGCCACCACCCGGCATGGGCTGGAGTTCTGCTCGATATACGGCCGCGACGGTCTGTGGGCCGTGCAGTTCCACCCGGAAAAGAGCGGCCGCTCCGGCCTGCGTCTGCTGAAAAACTTCGCCGATTGGTGCGCGGGGAGGAAACATGCTCAGTAAACGGATCATCCCCTGCCTGGACGTGCGCGACGGCCGCCTGACCAAGGGCGTGAAATTCAAGGGCAACGTGGATATCGGCGACCCGGTGGAAACGGCCCGGCGCTATTACGACGAAGGCGCGGACGAAATCGTTTTCTACGACATCACCGCTTCGGCCGAGGGCCGAGGGATCTTTCTGGACGTCGTCGAGCGCGTGGCTGAAGCCATCGCCATTCCTTTTTCCGTGGGCGGCGGCATTTCCACGGTGGCGGACATGCGGGCCGTGCTCCTGGCCGGGGCGGAAAAAGTTTCGGTCAACTCGGCGGCGGTCAAGAACCCGGCCATCATCACGGAAGGCGCGGAAGCCTTCGGTTCCCAAGCCATTGTCGTGGGTATGGACGTGAAGCAGGTGCCCGCGCGGACGGAGATTCCCTCGGGTTACGAAATCGTCATCCACGGCGGGCGCACGCCCATGAACATCGACGCCCTGGCCTGGGCCAAGCGCTGCGAGGAATTGGGGGCCGGGGAACTGTGCGTCAACTCCATCGACGCCGACGGCACCAAGGCGGGCTACGAACTGACCCTCACCCGGATGTTGGCCGACGCGGTGCGCATTCCGATCATCGCCTCGGGCGGGGCCGGGTCGCCGGAACACATGTACGACGCCCTGACCAAAGGCCGGGCTTCGGCGGCGCTGATCGCCTCCATCGTGCACTACGGCGAATATACCATCGCCCAAATCAAGGAATACCTGGCCGGGCGCGGCTGCAAGGTGCGGCCGATCGGTTCGTAGCCTGACGACGATCGGCGACGGGTCTTCCCGTTCTTCTAAAAGCGCCCGGTGAAAAGCCGGGCGCTTCACTCTCCCCTCAAAACTTCCTCCACCCAAGATTCCGACTGTATCTTGGGCCGGCACAACCGGTTGAGACACAAATGAAAGTTTTTTGGAGAAGGGATGGGGGTTCGGGGTAAGGGGAGACCCTGCCCTTCCCCCGCCCTCTCAGCGTTTTTTCCCAAACCAAACGATGCCGTTGGAGCGGTTGTTGTTCATGGTCGTGAACACGGTTTCTTCGATTTGGGTGGGCTCAAAGGCACGCAGCAGGCGATCGATGTGTTCGCGTGAATGGTGGCGCAGGCGCGCCCCGTCGGGAAGCGTGAAACACCCGTACGGGCCGGAAGCCGAAGCCGCGTAGCGTTCCAGGTTTCGTTCGTCGGTGTTGAGCAGGAAGTCGTTGACGTGCAACACACCGCCGGGCTTCAGCACGCGGAGGATTTCCGCGACCAGAGCTTCCTGCTCCGCGTCTTCCGGAATGCAGGTCAGCACGGCCAGAAGCAGCGCGGCGTCGACGCTTTGGTCCGGCAGGGGCAATGTTCGGTTGTCCAGGACGCGAAGATCCAGACCGGGGTGAAGTTCCCTGCCCCGCGCGATCATCTTGACCGAAAAATCCACACCCAGCAGATTGCCATACCCGTAAGCGCGCAACTCGGCCAGACTTCTGCCGTAGCCGCAGCCGATATCGAAAATCGCGGCCTTCGACGGCACCAAGACGGCAAACTCCTTCAGACTCAGGGGCGTGGAGAACTCTTTGGTTTCGGCCGCCGCGTCCCAATAGGCTTGATGTTGCCGCCGCGCGCTTGCGGCGTCATGCTCCGTCATGGGGGACCTCCGGCGTCTTTATCGTCCCGCTTCGCCTCCCGCAGACGATGGTACAGATGAAAGCTCACCCCAGCGGCAAGCAGCAGCGCGGCAAAAATCAATTCGTACTTGGCCAGGTTGTCGGAGATCGCGGACAAAGCGCGGGCGAACCACCAGCCGCCCAGGCTGAAGAGCACGGCCCAGAGCACCGCGCCTATGGCGTTCAGGCAGACGAAGCGCAGGGTAGGGATGGAGCTGAGTCCCAGGAAGATCGGTGCGATATTACGAAGCCCATAAAAAAATCGAAAAAACAGGGCGAAAAGGGTCAGAGCCATCGGGCGGGCGCGCATGCGGTCGGACATGGCCCGGACTTTGGCCTCGGCCTTGGGAAAACGGCGCAGAAACCCGGCCCCGCGCAGGCGGGTGAGAAAGAAGATGCCCTGGTCGCTGATGCTGCTGCCGATGATCGCGAAAACGATGATCCAGGGAATGGACAAATGCCCTTGGTGGGCCAGAAACCCGGCCACGAGGACCACGGTTTCGCCCTCAAGCATGGTGCCGAAGAGCACGGCCAAGTACCCGTAAGAGGCAACCAGCCGGCCGGTTCCCGAATCTTCGAACATGGCGCGCTCCCAACGCAGGGGCCGTTCCTCAAAGGTTTTCCATTGCACCGCCGCCGAAAAAAAGTGGCTGTGTCCTTAAGGAACCGACTCTCGCCATTTGTTTTTTGTCTCATCCTCGCGGCACATTGCGGGCGGGCGGCCGCTCCCGGGACATTTCCAAGCATTCCGGCCCGGTGCAGAGACGCTTCGGGATCCGGCCGGGCCGGAATGCGGCGGTAAGGCTTACACTGTCGGTACGACGCCTCGCGCTGTTAAGACCCCAAAAAACTCTTTTTTCAACGAGTTGGGATGGTGGACCATCCTCGCCGACCACGCGTGCCGTGTTCGAATCGAGGGGGTCCGGGGGCTCATCCGGCAGGAGCCGGATGGACGCCGGAGGTCTTCCGACAGCGCCCGAAGGGCGAGGCGCACGATGCGCCGAGTCAAATCGTTCCCCCCGGCCGGGGTCCAGGGGTGGAGCCCCTGCCTGCCGGAGGCGGCATAAATCCATTTCCTTACTTCGTTACCCTAAAACAACGGGGCGGGCAAAACCTGTTTGCCCGCCCCGTGGAGATCCTCCGACCTACTCGTCTTCGAGCAGACCGTAATGCGCGGCCAGGGCGGAGCCGTAGTAGAAGCCGGTATCGTCCAGGTCTTCCTCGATGCGCAGAAGCTGGTTGTACTTGGCCAGACGGTCGCTGCGGCACAGGGAACCGGTTTTAATCTGCCCGGCATTGGCGCCCACGGCCAGGTCGGCGATGAAGGCGTCTTCGGTTTCGCCCGAGCGGTGCGAGACAACGGTGGTGTAGCCGTTCTGCTTGGCGATTTCGATGGTGTCCAGGGTTTCGGTCAGGGTACCGATCTGGTTCAGCTTGATCAGAATGGAGTTGGCGATGCCCTCTTCGATGCCCCGGGCCAGGATGTCGGGATTGGTCACGAAGATGTCGTCGCCCACAAGCTGGATGCGCTCGCCCAGGGCGCCGGTGAGTCGGGCCCAGCCTTCCCAGTCGCCTTCGGCCAAGCCGTCTTCAATGGAGATGATCGGGTAGCGATCCACAAAGTTGCCGTAGTAGTCGATGATCTCGGCCGACGAAAGCGTTTTGCCTTCGCCTTTGAGGTTGTAAATACCGCCGGAGAAAAACTCCGAAGCGGCGGTGTCGATGCCGAGGGCGATGTCCACGCCGGGGGTGTAGCCGGCTTCCTCAATGGCCTTGACGATGTAGCGGAAGGCCTCGTCGTGGCTTTTCAGGTTGGGGGCGAAGCCGCCCTCGTCGCCCACGCTGGTCACGTGGCCGTCGGCCGCCAGGATGCCGCGCAGGGTATGGAAGGTTTCCGCGCCCATGCGCAGGGCCTCGGCGAAGCTGGAAGCGCCCACGGGCAGGATCATGAACTCCTGGATGTCCAGGTTGTTGGGGGCATGGGCTCCGCCGTTGATGATGTTCATCAGGGGCACGGGCAGCACTTTGGAGTTGACCCCGCCGAGGTACTGATACAAGGGCAGGGCCAGGAAGTTGGCCGCAGCCCGGGCGCAGGCCAGGGAAACCCCGAGAATGGCGTTGGCACCCAGACGATCTTTGTTGTCCGTGCCGTCGAGGTCGATGAGGGTGGTGTCGATCTGCACCTGCTTCAGGGAATTCAGGCCGATGACCGCCTCGGCGATTTCGCCGTTGACGTGCTCAACGGCTTTGATCACGCCTTTACCGCCGTAGCGGCTTTTGTCGCCGTCACGCAGTTCGAGGGCTTCCCGGCTGCCGGTCGAGGCCCCGGAAGGCACGGCGGCGCGGCCGGTGTGGCCGGATTCCAGGCCGACTTCGACTTCAACCGTGGGGTTGCCGCGCGAATCGAGAATTTCTCTGGCCCATACGGATGCGATGCTGCTCATACGAGACTCCTTGTTCTGCCGGCGGATTCTCCGGCGTGTATTCACTTATGGTTGTGCGTGAACCGTCCCCGAAGCCGGCAAAATCCGGCGTTTCCCGGCCGAAACCGGAGGCTGCGGGAATCCCCCGCCACGGGGTTCGTTTCCTCATCAACGCGTCGATTGGTACAGCAGACGCAGACCTTCCATAAGAAGATTGGGGCGCAGGGCGTCGAAACACCGGGTGACCTTCGCCAGACTCGCGGCGAACCCGCCGGTGCCGACAACCAGCGTTGTTCCCGGCAGCCCTTCGGCCAGACGGACGCACAGCCCCTCGGTCATGGCCGCGAAGCCGAAAACAAACCCGTGGCTGAGGCTTTGCGGGGTGGACTTGCCCGGTTCGGGGCGGTCCGCATCCACTTCCAGATCCACTTGGGGCAGCTTGGCCGTGCGGGAGCTGAGCGACTGGGCCGAAGACAGCACCCCGGGGCAGATCAATCCACCCAGATAGGCATTGCCCGCCACACAGTCAAATGTCGTGGCCGTGCCGTAGTCCACGCAGATCAGGGACTCCGGTTCGGGGAAAAGCATTCGGGCCGCATACGCGCCCACCAGACGGTCCGCGCCCACCTCGTGAGGCCGGGCATAGCGGTTTTCCAGAGGGATGGGCAAGTCTTCGGGCGCCAGAAGGAGCGGACGGCCAAAGAACCGATCGCAGGCTCCGCGCACCAATCGGGCGACCGGCGGCACCACCGAACAGCCCACGCAGGCGGCGCAGACTTCGGGCTCCAGCCCTTCCCGCCGGACCACAGCCGTGAGGGCCAGCCCCAAGGCATCGGCGGTCAGGCCGGCATCCGTGGGCAGCGTGTAGACGACGGGTTCGCTGCCGTCGCGCGCGACGCCCACCTTGATGTTTGTATTACCTATATCGAAAAATAAAATAAATGGCACCATCTCCACCGGCCGAAGTTCGAAGCGATTCAAAAAACTTGGTTCAACCTACTCGTTTCGGGCGAAAATTCAAGTGCGGACCGTTCCGCTCCGGATAAGGACCTGTCTTCTTCAGCAGGCGCACGCCCGGAGCCCTGTTACGACTCTGGGCCGACCGCGCAAAAAAGACGTCAAGCACCACGTCTAATAACATATACTAAAAAACAATTATGCCCACATCCTGGACCAGCAACTTTGCCGCCTACTCCACCAAAGCGGAAAAACCATTGCTTTTTTGGTTGTTTCGCGTAATATATGGTCATATGCTTCGTTCTCTGCGAGCGACGAAGGCGAAGCCGGACATACCCGATGCGAAGGAACGCACCGAGCTATGATACGTAAATTTGTTCTCTATTTCTTATGCATGCTGCCGGTGCTCGGCTTTGCCGGCCCGTGGGGAGAGGCCGCGAAGCAAGTCCGTTCCGCGGGCGTTTCTTCCGACCTCCACGTTTCCGATATCCCCCGATTTTCCTTTGCAGACGGGGTTTCCATTTCTCGTGCCACCATCGATCTCTCGCTTGCGACATGGAAAGGGGCGTCCCACATTGGGAGCGCCCCTTCTCATTTTCCGGTTCTTGAACCCGCGGGAATTCCAGATGGCCCGATTGCGGGGCGCAGCCCCCTCGCCGGCGCCGATCGAACCCCGGTCATCTTCCAAGACGGGAATGGACAGGATTTCCTCCGGCTCCCCGCGCAGGAATCTTCGCGGCAAGAAAAGAAGACCTTCCAGGACTGCCGGCAAAAAGCCGCCATTCGGGCCATGCTCGAAGCCAAGGCGACATTGCGGGCGGTTGTTGAAGCCCAGAAAAGTTCCGACGTGCCCCCGGACAAGCGCAATGCCCCGGGAAGGCGTTCGGACGACCCACGCGCCGGCCCGGCCGTTATAACGGCCGGGGTCCGGGCGGCGTAAAAACGTTCCCCCATGGAGGGAACAACGCCCTCCCCTACGGCGCCAAGACGTACAGAGTAACACTCACACGTTTCGGCGCTTCTCTTTTCCCACCCCGGTTTCTCATTGGATTGCACAGTAATTTCCCGTGCTTTATTGTGCGTCCGCTTTCCATGCACATGCGAATGCGACACCTCGCGGCCTGCCAAGGTACCACCAACGTGTAGATCTTCTCTCCATGTTCGGTGACTGCAACGGCGGACGGAAAAGGTTGTGCGGATGTCACCCCGGCGATGCGGCTCGACCGCTGCGCTTCGGAGTCGCGCGTTGCATCCGTCAAGGCCCTGTTCGCAGCAACCCTTAATGCTTCACCGTCAATGCACCGAGAGGTTATCATGTCTCATGATGAACAACTAAAACGCGGGCTCAGCAACCGGCACATTCAGTTGCTGGCCATCGGCGGCGCCATCGGCACCGGCTTGTTCATGGGTTCCGGCCGCACCATCAGCGTGGCCGGCCCCTCCATTGTGCTGGTCTACGCCATCATCGGCTTTTTCTTGTTCTTCGTTATGCGCGCCATGGGCGAACTGTTGCTTTCCAACCTTAAATACAAGTCGTTCACCGACTTCTGCGAAGATCTGCTGGGCCCCTGGGCCGGCTTCTTCGTCGGCTGGACCTACTGGTTCTGCTGGGTGGTTACGGGCACGGCCGACGTCATCGCGATATCGGGGTACATAGCTTACTGGTTCCCCACATTATCGTCATGGATTCCGGCCATCGGCTTCATTCTGCTGCTGGTCGCCCTCAACCTGGTTTCGGTGAACCTGTTCGGCGAAATGGAATTCTGGTTCGCCTCGATCAAGATCGTGGCCATCGTCGCCCTGATCCTCGTGGGTATCTTCCTGGTGGCCACGGGCTTTGTTTCGCCCACCGGCCATGAGGCCTCCCTGTCCAACCTGTGGACGCACGGCGGCGTCTTCCCCAACGGCCTTGCAGGCTTCTTGGCGGGCTTCCAGATCGCCCTGTTCGCCTTCGTGGGTATCGAACTTGTCGGCACCACGGCGGCGGAAACCAAAGATCCGGAAACCACCCTGCCCCGCGCCATCAACGCCGTGCCGATCCGGGTCATTTTCTTCTACGTGCTCGCCCTGATCGCGATCATGTGCATCACCCCCTGGAACCTGCTCGATCCGAGCGGCAGCCCCTTTGTGCATACCTTCGATATGGTCGGCGTCGCCGCGGCCGCGAGCATCATCAACTTTGTGGTGCTTACCTCGGCCGCTTCCTCCGCCAACAGCGGCATTTACTCCACCAGCCGCATGCTCTACGGTTTGGCTCAGTTGGGTGTCGCGCCCAAGGCCTTCGGCAAGCTTTCCGCGAGCCAGGTGCCCGCAGGCGGTCTGTTGTTCTCGTGCTTCTGCCTGCTGCTCGGCTCGGCCATGCTGTTCATCATGCCCTCGGTGATGGAAGCCTTCACGGTCATCACGACCGTTTCGGCCAGCCTGTTCATTTTCGTGTGGTCGCTGATTCTTGTTTCGTACCTTTCTTACCTGCGCAAGTATCCCGAGCGCCACGCCGCCTCCAAGTTCAAGCTGCCCGGCGGCACCTTCACGATTTGGGCCTGCCTGGCCTTCTTCGCGTTCATCATCGTGGCGCTTCTGCTTGAAGAGATCACCCGCGACGCCCTGATTGTCACGCCGATCTGGTTCGTGATTCTCGGCCTTGGCTACATGATCGCCAGAAAGAACCACCCGGGGCATGAAAATGCCTCTTGGAAGTAACAACCCTTTAAGGAACGCCTGTTCCAAGGACGTTGCGTCAAGCAGAGCTCCGATTTGACGCGACAGTTGCGCCGTCCGAACTCCGGCGCAGCGACGAGCTGCCTGTGGAAGCAGCAGACCCCGCCGGGAAGAGCCTCCTCTCCGGCGGGGTCCCTTTATGGGGAAATACGGACGGAACGATGCACGCAACCGACAAAATGGTTTGCCGAATCCCGTCCACCCCTGCCCGGCATGCACGGGACAGGCCTCCCGCCCCCTTTTCACTCCCTTCTCGTGGTTTTCGACCGGAACGCCGTGACATATTCCCGCGACCAACAGCAAAGGAGCGTGTCATGTACCGACCGACCCTGTTCTCGAACCCCGCCGATCATGCCGACCGCAGCATCGCGGCCCAGGCCGACGCCGCGCGAACGACAACGCCCCGTGTTTTCGCAACGCGTTGCGCATTTCGCCCCGACGGGAAGCTCGCCCGCAAAGAAGAGCGTGAAGGCCCGCACCGGACCCTCTTCGACTACGAATACGATGCAGACGGACGGCTCACCCAGGTAAGCCGCGATGGGACAATTGTCGAACGCTACCTGTACAACCCCAAAGGGCAACGCATGGCGGCCCTGTATCCCGCCCTCGGCAGGGCGTGCGAATTTGCCTATGACGCCCACGGCCGCCTGATCCGAGCCGGCGACGTCGCGTATGCCTGGTCGCCGAAGGGTTCGTTGGCTCGACGCGAAATCGGCGGTTTCCGCACCTTGTACCATTACGGCAACGATACCCGCCTGGATGCCTTGAGCCTGCCGAACCGCCGGCGTATCCGCTACGAATACGGCGACGGCCTGATGCCCGTGCGCGTACTCTGCGATGATCGGCCGGCTGTGGAATATCTGTGGGAAGATCCCGTACGCCTCCGGGCCTGCCGGGATCTTCGCTCCGGTGATACCTGGAGTTTCGCTTACACCAGTGGGCGCATTCCCGCGACAGCCATTCTGGAAGGCACGATCGCGCGGGCATACGGGGCGGACCGCCTGCGCCTCGCCGTCCATGCCGATCAGGTGGGAAGCATTCGGCTGCTTACCCTGCCGGATGGCCGCGTGCTCAAGCGTCTCGAGTACGATTCCTTCGGCAATATCCTGGACGACACCCCGGAAGAGATCTGTTTTCCCTTCGGTTTTGCCGGAGGACTGCGCGATCCGTTCAGCGGATTGACCCGTTTCGGATTTCGTGATTATGATCCCGAGGCAGGCGGATTCACCGCCAAAGACCCCTTGAGCGATACCGGCGGCGACCACGATTTGTACGACTACTGCGTGGATGACCCAGTGAGTATGAACGACCCGAGCGGGTTAAAAGGTGAGCCGGCCGCCGGAGGAGATTATAGCTGGTTCCGGCCGTGGTGGACGTATCAGAAAACGGATCCGGTCTATCTGAAAAAACATGAGGCGTTTCTGGCCGCTATGGCCAAAGAGATGGGAGTCAAGCAACCGAAAGACGAGGTGGAAAGTAACAAACCGGACTGGTTCATGCGGAATCTCTTTCCCATTTTCATCCTCGATCATAACAACCCAGACAAAAAAGCCGCCATCGAAACCCTCAAGAGCACCATGGGCCCGGCCGGCAGGGAATGGGGCCTTGGAATTCTCGAAGCAACCGAGCTGACGCCATCTCATCCAGCCGTTCAACTGCTGGAGATATTGCGCCCTGACTTTCAAAGCCCTAAGGTAGGAGAAGTATGGAACAAGAACGGCACACGCAAAAAGTAACCGGTGCAATCTTGCCTCCGCTGCTGTTCGCCGGTCTCGCTCTGATTCAGGCGACGCTGATGACGGCGAACATTCGCCCGGTCTCGCTGTGCCTGGCCGGGATGATGGCGCTTGCGGCCGGCATCTCCTGCACCCTCTTCATCCTCGCCTGGTTACGAAAGGATCCCACCACGGCGGCACGCCGGCTGTTCCTCTGCGTCGTAATGGGTATGCACGGGATATGGGCTCACTGGGGCGCGATGCACGACTGGACGTCAATCCTACTCTATGCGCTTTCGGAAGCCCCGACCTGTGCCGCGTTTTTCTTTTTATTTCGCAAAGAGGACGCGGCCAAGGCGGTGCGCACGGCCTATGCGTTTCTGGCCGGAAAGACCATCTTGGTGGACCTGATCGTATGCTGGTACACGCGCTCCGGTTCCCCTGAAGACATCCCGGCAAGCTCCGTTGTCCTCTTCCCCCCGCTCGCCGGCCTACCGGCCGTGTTTTTCCTGGGTATTCAATTCGCGGCCCTCGGTATTTACGTGTACAAACTCACCAACGACCCGGCGCGTTGGAAAAAAGCCGTTTGGGTATAAGCTGAAAGAGGACTAGGCTCAGGACTCATTAATTGCAAAAAGTAGAAAAGTTGGTTAGTTGTGCTCAGGGAGGACGCAATGAGCCAACTTTTCTATCTTTCTGTCGAGCAACTTGAGCGTATCAAGCCTTTCTTTCCACTTTCACACGGCATT
>JAVBMX010000061.1:0-4036 GCA_031551885.1 Desulfovibrio sp. | reverse complement strand
GCAAAGTTTAATGGCGTAAAGCGGAGTTTCGAACTCCACCTCAAAGAGTGCGAATGGCGCTACAACCAAGCGCTACCCCAGCTTCTCGACGGCCTCAAGCTCTTGGTGGCAAAAAACAAAGACCTGATGGTCTAGAGCCTTTTGTTTTCCTGAAGCCTCAGTTCAAGTTTCGGCAGCGAGCGCAGCAGGGGCGAACTGTGGCTGAAAACGGGGTATCCCAGGGGAGCGCTCGAGCGGGCGGCGGCATACCGGGTTGCGGAGCAGTACCAGGCCAGCCGGCGCTTCCAGGTGAACCAGACCCCGCCGAGGCGCAAACGAAGCCGGGAACGGCGCGTGGGTTGCATGATCGGCCGGCTGCGGTCGGTGGGCATGGGAGGTTCCGGCGGCATCGCGCGTTGAAATGCTCGGCGGGCGCGTAAGCGGACTGCGGCCCGCACCTGAAAGGGAATCTGCTCGCGGATGCATTATGCACTAGGCGATTTCCCCCGGTCGGTCAACGTGGCGTTGGATATGTTGGCCCATGCGGAGGAAGCGGAGGCGGGTCGGTTTGGCGCCCGTTTTGAGCGGAGCAGGGAGGGCGCGTGAATGCTTTCGCCGCTCGGCCAAAGCAAAAACGACGCCCGGCGCGTATCCGTCAAACCGACCCGCCTCCGGAAGTGCCCGCGCGGCATGCCGGAAATCCCGCCCTACAGGAGCTTCCCGCTCAAAAACAGCGCGGCGATGGAGAAGTAGATGATCAACCCGGTCACGTCGACCAGGGTGGCGACGAACGGGGCCGAAGCCGTGGCCGGGTCCAGGCCGACCCGCTTGAGCAGAAAGGGAATCATCGAGCCCGCCAGGGTTCCCCACATGACGATGAAGACCAGCGACGTGGAAACGCTGCACGCGACCCAAAACCAGTATTTGCCGTAATCATAGAGCCCGGTTTCCTGCCAGACGAAGATGCGCACGAAGCCGATGGCCCCGAGAATGGCCCCCAACAACAGGCCGGACAGCAGCTCTTTACGCATCACGTACCACCAGTTCCGCAGCTGCAGCTCGTCCAGGGCCAGGGAACGGATGATCAGACTGGCGGCCTGCGACCCCGAGTTGCCGCCGCTGGAGATGATCAGCGGCACGAACAGGGCCAGCACCACGGCTTTGGCGATTTCGTCGTCAAAGTGCCCCATGGCCGAGGCCGTCAGCATTTCGCTCAGAAAAAGGATAATCAGCCAGCCGGCGCGTTTGCGGACCATCTCCAACAGGGGCGTCCGGGTGTAGGACAAATCCAGGTCTTCCGTGCCCCCGAAGCGGTGGAAGTCTTCGGTGTGTTCCTCTTCCACCACGTCCATGACGTCGTCGACGGTGACGATGCCCAGCAAGGTGCCGTCGGTGTCTGTCACCGGCAGGGCCGTGCGGTCGTGATCTTTGAATGTTTTGACGGCCGACTCCTGGTCGGCATAGGCGTTCAGGGCGACGAACCGGTCGTCGCAGAGCTCGGTGACGCTTTGCTCCGGGGCGGCCAGGATGATTTCCTTGATCCGCAGGTCGTCAAGCAGCTTCCAGCGCTCGTCCACGACGTAGATGATGTCCAGGGTTTCCGAATCGCGCCCGAATTTGCGGATGTGCTCCAGGGTCTTTTGGACCGTGTATTGGGGCCTGACGGCCACAAATTCCGGGGTCATCAGGCGGCCGATGCTGTCTTCCGGGTACCCGAGCAGCCGGGCGGCGCTCTCGCGCTCTTCGGCGGGCAGCATCTGCATCAGTCGTTGGGCGACCTCGCCGGGCAGCTCCTCAAAAAACGCGGTCCGGTCGTCGGGGTCCAGGTCGCCGAGCAGCGCGGTCAACTGCCGGGCATTGGCGGCCAGCCCTTCGATGATTTCTTCCTGGGCGTCGCGGGAAAGGCGCTGAAAGGTTTCTTTGGCCGGCTCGCGCGGCACGAGCCGGAAGAGGACGATCCGGTCTTCTTTCGGAAGCGCGTCGATGACTTCGGCCAACTGGATCGGGTCGAGAGCGCCGAGTTCGTGCTTGACGGCTTTCCAGTCTTTTTCGGCAAGCAGCGCCTGGAGCGTGGAAGTGGTATCGATCATGGCTCGACCTCCGTGCGGAACATCGCCTTGGCGGCACAACGCAGGTAAGCCTTTTTTCAATGATTTGCCAGATGGTTGGAGCCGTTTTTCGCACAGGAGTCGCGCGGAGAAAGTATCTTCAATCGATTGGAAAAGTGCCCGACCTTGTGAACGGATCGACCGGGGCGGCTACATGCCGTCTACACCCCATAGTCCCGGTGCCGGCGCGCGGGTATCGCCTGGGAAGTTTCCCGCCCGCCGCTCGTAAAGGCGCTTCGTCGGGAGTGTTGACCACAAAAAAGACCCCGGGAGGGATGAACCTTCCGGGGCCTGAGGCGGGTCTCTCCGTGGAGGGAGAGTTTTGGACGGTATCGTCACGAAAGTCTTTTTTCCCGCTGCCTGCGTCAAAAAGTCTTTTTATTCCGGTCGAGTACCAGAAGAGTACACTTCCTTCATAAAAATCCCTTTTTCCTTGGCAGAGAACAAAAATCCTCCTCGTGGCGACACCGCCCGGAGCAATTTCGGTTTGAAATCGCCCGTGAAACCCTATGCCGGCGGACTTCTGAACGAGCCCGCAGGCGGACGGACGCCTGAGCGGCCGTCGGAGCAAAGAAACTTTTTCAAAGCCGTTTTGCTCTAGAGGACGTCCAAGCCATGCTGGGTGCGCATTTCGCCGACGGCGGCCGCGAGGCCGTCGCCGTCCAGCACCATTTCCATCATGCCGATTTGCTCTTCCCACTTGGCGGGGTCGGCTTCGGCTTTCAGCTTCGGGTCCAGAATGTGGTAGACGGGGAGTCCCAACGAGACTCCGGCCAAGGGGCCCGCAAAGGTCGGATCACCGGCGGTGACGGTTTCGGCGTAGATCCCGGAGCCTTCCTTGTCGGAAGCGCCGAGCACGACGATCACGTTTTCCTTACCGAATTTTTCCGCAGCGTCTTTCACGCGCTGTTGGTTTTGCAGGTCCATGGCCCCGGCCGCCGTTCAGACGAAGCATTCGGTGGCCGAAAAAACCACCTCGGCTCCGCAGCCGGCAAAGACGGTTTCCATGGCCGGGCTGGGCACGCCGTCGCGTTCGCCCAGCAAGACCAGTTTCTTGCCGTTCAATTTGCCCATAACTCCTCCTTGTGCAAGGTGGTTGAGTGATTACCGGCCGTGGAGAGTGAGCCTCCCGCCCCGGCCGGGCGCGGCCCCCCAATGGGGCCGCGCCGCCTATGCCGCCGCAGGACGGAAATTGCGGCGACAAAGTTTCGTAAAAACGGTTTGCTGTCTTCGGCGGGCGCAGGGGGGACGGCCCCTTCGCGTTCACTTTCGGCGGCTTCGGCCGGTTTTCCGGCGCGGATCATGCCGCCGTGAAAGGGTTCGCCTGTTTCAGCGCTACGCCAGGGCTTTGACCTTGGCGGTGATGCTTTCCAGGTTGACGTCATCGCCCGCGAGACGGTCCACGCACTCCCCGCCCTTGAAGAACAGGAAGGAAGGCACGCTCATGACTTTGAGCGAGATGCACAGGCGGCGGTTTTCAGCCACGTTGACCTTGCCGATGCGCACTTTGCCTTCGTATTCGGCGGCGAGCTTTTCCACGTCGGGCATCAGGGCGAGGCACGGGCCGCACTGCGGGCCCCAGAAGTCCAGGACGATGGGGGCGCTGTTCTGTTGCACTTCCGCTTCAAAATTGTCTTTGTCGATGACCAGCATGTTGGTGAGTCTCCTTTTTGGATGTCGGCCGCCCGCACGTCCTGTGCGGGACGGCCTTCGCGCCGGAAGGGCGCTCGGGTTTCGTTGCCCGCCGGGGAGTGAATCCCCGGCTCTCTGCTTGGGCCTTTCTGTTTCCCGTCCGCCCCGGCGCTCCGCTGCGCGGCCCGTCCGCTTCCTGCGGCCGGATACGGCCCTTGCGGGCCGACGCCTTCGGCGTTCAAGGAACTTTTCAAAACACCTTTTTCCTACCACACTGGGTTTCAGGAGGGAGGGGGGCCGGGGGAGGGAAACTCAAG
>JAVBMX010000014.1:0-4892 GCA_031551885.1 Desulfovibrio sp. | reverse complement strand
CCGTGAACGAAGCTCTGGCCTCCGATCCCAGCGCGGTGAATACGGCTCCCTACACGGACGGCTGGATGCTCAAAATCCAAATCGCCGACGGCGCGGACCGGAGCTTCCTGCTTGCCGCCGCCGACTATTCGGCCGGGCTGTAAGCGCGCGGCCGCACCGTTCCGCTTACGTTGAGCTCGGCGCGGGCCTTCCGGGAAATCGGGAAGCCCGCGCTTTTCTGCGCCCGGCGCTCCGGTAGAAGCGTTTTTCGTAGAGGACCGAAGTGCGCGCAAGGGGGACGGATGCAAGGCCTTTTCCGATGATGGAAGTTGTTTCGGGATACTCGGTGGAAGCTGTCTTTACGGCAATACCCCGGTGAAATATTTCACCGACGTCGGGTGTCGGAAAAAATATGCTGAAAACGTATCCGGCTTGGCGGTAAGGAATTTTTCTTTATACCGTTTATGCGGAAGGAGAACATGTGATCGCCGGCCGGTTTTTTTCGGTGGGCTGCCGTCAGCGCATGTTGGGTCCATCTTTCGCATTCGGTAAAAAATCATTCGTATCCGTAGGTTAACAGGGGTTGAATACAAATTTCACTTGACAGGGGCCGAAGTCTAGGGCCGTAGTTCGCCAAACGGCTTTCCCCTTGCCATAAACATCGGCAGACGCTAGGGTCTTCCCACCCCCGGCGGTACCGCAACCGGCCGGCCGATTTTCGGCCGGTTTCCGGGTCCACCCCTTCATAATGGAGGAAGCATGAAGCGGAGAGCATTCTTAAAGATCTCTTGCTGCCTTGGTGCAGGCCTCGCTCTTTCGGGATTTGGGTTGAACCTTGCTCCCGTGGCGGCCTATGCGGCAGACATGAAAAAAATGGACGCCGTGAAAGAAGCGCGTCGTTCCACCACCATCTGCTGTTACTGTTCCGTCGGCTGCGGCCTTATCTGCAGCACCGACGCGGCGGCAGGCAAAATCATCAACATCGAAGGGGACCCGGAGCACCCCATCAACGAAGGCTCCCTCTGCGCCAAAGGCGCCGGTTTGTTCCAGGTCTCGGCGGCCAACGAGCACCGTTTGACCAAAGTCTTGTACCGCAAACCCGGTGGCGATAAGTGGGAAGAGCGCGACTGGGATTTCGCGATCAACCGCATCGCCGAACTGATCAAGAAAGAGCGCGACAAATCCTTCATCACCAAGAACGCCAAGGGACAGACGGTCAACCGCTGGGAAAGCATGTCTCTGATGGGCAGTTCCAACGTTTTAAGCGAAGAATGCTGGGCCACGGCCCAGTTCGCGCGCGGCCTGGGGTTGACGTATATCGACCACCAGGCGCGGGTCTGACACGGCCCCACTGTACCGGCTCTGGCAGAGTCGTTCGGTCGCGGTTGTATGACGAATCACTGGATTGATATTCAACACAGTGATGTGATTCTTATTCAGGGCAGCAACGCTGCCGAAAACCACCCCATTTCCTTTAAGTGGGTGATGAAGGCCAAAGAGAAGGGCGGCAAGCTGATCCATGTGGACCCGCGCTTCACCCGTACGTCGGCCAAGGCGGATCTGTACGTGCCCCTGCGCTCGGGCACGGACATCGCCTTCATCGGCGGGATGATCAAGTACATCATTGAAAAGAAAAAGTACTTTGAGGACTACGTTCTCAACTACACCAACGCCTCCTTCCTCGTGGCCGAGGGCTACTCCTTCAAGGACGGCCTGTTCTCCGGCTATGACCCGAAGACCCGTAAATACGACAAGGCGTCGTGGAAGCTGGAAATGGACGACAAGGGCCTGCCCAAACGGGACATGACCTTGAAAAACCCGCGTTGCGTGCTCAACGTGATGTATGATCACTACAAGCGCTATACCCTGGAGAAAGTTTCGGCCATCACCGGCACCTCCAAGGAAGACCTAATGAAGGTGTACGAATTGTATGCCTCCACCGGGGTGAAGGATCGCGCGGGCACGGTCATGTATGCCCTGGGCCAGACCCAGAGCACCATCGGCGTGCAGAAAATCCGTTCCCTGTGCATGATGCAGCTGTTGCTGGGCAACATCGGCATCGCCGGCGGCGGGGTCAACGCCCTGCGCGGCGAACCCAACGTGCAGGGGTCCACGGACCACGCCATCCTCTACCACTACCTGCCGGGCTATCTGCCTGCGCCGCGGGCGGGCAAGACCACCTTTGACGAGTATGTCAAAGGGGCCACGCCCACGACCAAAGATCCGCGTTCGGCCAACTGGCTCGGCAACATGCCCAAGTATGTGGCCAGTCTGTTGAAATCCTGGTTCGGCGACGCGGCCACGCAAGAGAACGGCTACGCCTACGGGCTGGTGCCCAAGGTGGACGACGATCAAAACTGTGACGTGCTGCACATGATCGACGCCATGTACGCCGACAAGATCAAGGGTTACTTCTGCATCGGGCAGAACCCCTGCGGCAGCCTGCCCAACTCGAATAAGGTCCGGGCCGCCATGACCAAGTTGGAGTGGATGGTCCACGTGAACATCTTCGACAACGAGTCGGCTTCGTTTTGGAAAGGCCCCGGCCTTGACCCGAAAAACGTCAAGACCGAGTGCTTCCTGCTTCCGGCTTCGGCCAACCTTGAAAAAGAAGGCAGCCAGGCCAACTCCGGTCGCTGGATGCAGTGGATGTACCCGGCTGTGGCCGGCCCGGGCGATTGCCTCTCCACCGGGGCCATGGTCACCAAGCTCATGAACAAGCTCCAGGAGATGTACAAAAAAGACGGCGGCGCGTTGCCGGATCCCATCCTGAACATGCGCTTCGACTACCTGCAGGGCGACGGCGAGTTCGACGCCGCCAAGGTTGCCCGCCGGATCAACGGCGAGTTCGAGAAAGACGTCTCCATCAACGGCAAAGACTACAAGAAGGGCCAGCCCGTGCCCGGTTTCGCGCTGCTCCAGGCCGACGGCTCCACCAGCTCCGGCAACTGGCTGTGCGCGGGCAGCTTCAACCTGGAGGGCGAAAACCTCATGGCCCGGCGCGGGAAAGAAGACCCCACCGGCCTCGGTCTGTACCCCAACTGGACCTTCGCCTGGCCGGTCAACCGGCGTATCGTGTACAACCGCGCCTCCGTCGACCAGGAAGGCAACCCCTACAACCCGGCCCGCGCCGTGTTGGCCTGGAAAGACGGCAAGTGGGTGGGCGACGTGCCCGACGGTCCGTGGCCGCCCATGGCTCAGGAAGGCGGCAAGCTGCCGTTCATCATGAAGCCGGACGGCGTGAGTTCCCTGTTTGGTCCGGGCCTTGGCGACGGGCCTTTCCCCGAGCACTACGAGCCTCTGGAAAGCCCGCTCAAGCAGAACCTGATCTCCAAGCAGCAGAACAGCCCGATCATCACCATCTACAAGAGCGACAAAGACAGGACGGCCTCGGCGGATCCCAAGTTCCCGATCGTCATGAGCACTTACTCGGCCACCGAGCACTGGTGCACCGGGGCGATCACCCGTTGGCAGTCCTGGCTTACCGAAGCCATGCCCCAGGCCTATATCGAGCTGAGCGAAGAGCTGGCCAAAGAAAAGGGCATCAAAAACGGCGACAAGATCAAGATTCAGTCCGCGCGGGGCGAGGTGGAAGCCGTGGCCATGGTCACGATTCGCTTCAAGCCGTTCGTCATTGACGGCAAAACCGTGCACCAGGTCGGCATGACCTACAACTACGGCTGGCTGTATCCGAAAAACTGCGGCGACACCGCCAACCTGCTCACTCCCTTTGTTGGGGACGGCAACGCCGGAACGCCCGAGTACAAGGCGTTCATGGTCAACATCAGTAAGGCATAGTCCGCCTCGGCGGACTATGGCGGACGCGCGGCGGACGCCCGCTTGCGGGCTCGTTGCAATGTTGTTCAGTTATTCGAATAAAGACAATTTCAGAATGAAATTGTTTCAGGAGTAAGCCATGTCGGACGGAAAATCCATTCTCGTGGATACCACCCGCTGCACCGGCTGCCGGGGCTGTCAGGTGGCGTGTAAGCAGTGGAACAACCTGCCCGGAACCGAAACCAAGCAAACCGGCTCTTACCAGAATCCGCCGGATGCGAGTTTCGAAACCTATAAAGTCGTGCGCTTCAACGAAGGCCGCAAAGAAGACGGCAAGCCTTATTGGCACTTCTTTTCGGATATGTGCCGGCACTGCGTGAACCCGCCGTGTGTTGCCGCCGGCGATGAGATCATCCATGATGATGCCACCGGGGCCGTGGTTTACCCCAAGGGCAACGCGAAGATCGACTTCGATACCGCCTTGGGGGTCTGCCCCTACAACATTCCGCGCAAGAACGAAAAAAGCGCGGAAGTCTCCAAGTGCACCATGTGCCTGGACCGTCAGCAGGGGGGGGCCAAACCCGCTTGCGTGCTGTCGTGTCCCACGGCCATGGAATACGGCGAGCGCGACGAGATCCTCAAAGAAGTGGAACGCCGCGTCGCCGAGCTGAAAAAAAACAACCCCAAAGCTCATGCCATTGACGTGGACGACGTGCGGGTGATCTTCATCGTCGAAGACGACCCGAAGACCTACTACGAACACGCCGCCGCCGGCTGATGACCGAGGCGAACGAAAGGGGGTTCCACCCCCTTAAACCCCCGGCAGGGGAGTCACTCCCCTGCACCCCCAGTGTCGGCAATCTTCGCGAAGCGAAGGTTGCCGACACATGTGGGGGGGGCCGGGGGGAACATTCCCCCCGGCGGAGTTTTAGGCGGAGCCTCAAAACCCCAGGAGATTACCGGGGCCATAGACAAGCAGACCCCCACGCGTCAGGCCCAGGCGCCCCCGCCCCACCCGCCGCGGGGGGTACGGCCCCCCCCGCCCCCCCCCACAGGGGCCGGCAACCTCCGCTTCGCGAAGATGGCCGACACTGGGGGTGCAGGGGAGTGACTCCCCTGCCGGGGGTTTAAGGGGG
>JAVBMX010000073.1:0-48481 GCA_031551885.1 Desulfovibrio sp. | reverse complement strand
GCACGCCGCCGGCGTTCAATCTGAGCCAGAATCAAACTCTCCAGTTAATTAAAACCGCGAGTTCGACCTTACCGATCGAATCCGACTGAATCTCTTCCTTCCCATTCACTCTTCATTTGTCAAAGAACAGGGATTTCTCCCCTCGCGATAAAACAATTGGTATTCCAGTTGGTTACCGCGTCGCCGTCGGTTTGTCCCAAGCGGCGAGACGGACTTATGTCCCATTTCCCACCCACCGTCAACAGCTTTTTTCAAAAAAATTCCAAAAAAGTTTTCGCCGGCTTTTTTTGTTATAATTTTGTATAGGTTGCGTGACAACATTCCTTTGAGGAGCCGGCCATGCCATCGCCTTCTTCCCCTCTTCCTGATCCCGTTCCGTCGGCCGAACCCGGCCTGGCACCCGGGCAAAAGCCCCTGACCGTGCGGTATAAAGTTATGAACCCGGCTTACGAGCGCCATGCCCGGGGCATCAGACTGAAGAACGCCGCCACGGCCGGCGCGTACCTGATACCGTTCTGGATGTGCCTTATCCAGCTTCTTCTTCCCGAGCCGTTCTGGGAGGCCCTGCGTATCGGCCTGGAAAGAAGCGGCGTGCTTGCCGGAGGAGTGCTGAGCTGTCTGTTGTGGCTCAACCTCCGTTCCGAGGGAGTGCCCGCCGGCTGGAAAGACGAGGAACAACTCCTCATCTTCGACCATACGGGCCTGACCTTCACGACCGATCTCCAGCAAACCTCCATGCAGTGGCGCGCCTTCCGAAGCTGGGAAGAAAACGCCCACGGATTCACGCTCCACGGGTACTCGCCGGTCTTTATTCCCTCTTCCCCGTTTGAGCCGGAGGTCCTCACGGCTTTTCGCGACTGCCTGCGCGCCAATCTCTGGGCCGGGAATCGATGAAGGGATAATCACGTTGACAGATGCAGCCGCCCTGTCTAGATTTTTACGGCAATCCCACAAGAAACGGCGCGGAATCGAGCTTCCGGCACCGCGCGTGAACCGCCCGCTGCCGGGCAAAGGAACCTATATGCGTCTTCTTCAAACGCTGCGCCTGTGCGGCCTTTCCCTGCTTTTCTCCGCCCTGCTCGTCTCCGCGGCCTTCGCCGCCGGGCGATCGATTCCCGTGAGCGTCACGCCGGCCCTCAAAAACCGAGGAGTGGCCGCCGGCTGGGCGGAGGTCCATGCCGACAACCCCTTGATGGTTTCCGTTTATTTGACCTTCTCCAAACCCTTTGAAGGCAAACTCGAGTTACGCGGCATCTCTTCCGGCGGAACCGAAGCGGCCCGCAGCGCCGAGCGGCCCATGAACATCGCCCAGGACGCCGGCGAGCCCGTGGCCTTTACCTTCCCCGCAGGCACCCTACTGAGCAAGTCCGCCCGGGTTGTGGTGGTGGATGAAAGCGGGCTTCCGGCCCCGCAGCCGCAAAAGCGCAAGCAAAGCGTGGGCGACGAGGCCAAAGAAATCTTCAATGAGCTTATCCGGTAACGAATGGCCCGCCTCTTCACGCTCCCTTCCCCCGGCCTGGCGACCAGACTGTTTCTGGCCGCCTTGGTCGGGTGCGCCGTTTTGGTGGCGGGCATGGCCCTGGCCCTGCGTCTGAGCTTTCAGTCGGAGTTCCTCGACTACCTCGATGAAAACCGCCAGGAGCGCCTGGGCGCTCTGGCCGACGCCCTAAGCGACGAATACCGGAAAACGGGAAGCTGGGACGGCCTGCGCGACAACCAACGCGTCTTTCGCCGCCTGGTGGGGCGCATGATCCGCCGCGAGCCGGTCCCCAAAGACGATACCGAAGGCGACGCCCTCAAAACCCGCCGGGAATGGGAGGCCGCCTATCTGCGCACCGGCCTCGGCGTGCTGGACGAAGACGGCAAAACCCTGATCGTGGGCACCCCGCCGGGGCCGAACGCTTTCAGGCTCCCTATACTTATAGACGACGTCGTTGTCGGGCACCTTACCCGCGAACCGGTCACGGGCATCTTCGACGCGGCCGACGTACGCTTTCAGGAGGGGCAACGCCGGGCGGTTCTGCTCATCGCTTTGGCCGCGCTTGGAGTTGCCGCGCTCGTGTCGTTCTGGGCCGCGCGAATGCTCAACACGCCGCTGAAAAACCTGGGCGGCGTGCTGGGAACCCTGGCCGGAGGGGATTTTTCCGCCCGGGCTCCGGTTGTGGGCCAAAAAGAATTGCGTCTGTTCGCCGAGCAGCTCAACACCCTGGCTCAAACCCTGGAGCGCAACGAAAATGCCCGCCGAGTCTTCATGGCCGAAGTCTCCCATGATCTGCGCACCCCGCTGGCCGTTCTGCGCGGCGAGATAGAGGCCATGCAGGACGGCGTCCGCCCCCTGACCCCGGAAGCCCTGGCATCTCTGCAAACGGAAACGGGTCTGCTCGTTTCCCTGGTGGACGACATCCACACCCTGGCCCTGGCCGACGTGGGGTCGTTGGCCTACCAAAAGCGGCCCCTGGATCTTGCCGCCATACTGCGCGAGATTGTCGACGGCTTTTCCCCGCGTTTCGCCGGCCGCGACATGACCGTGGAACGCGACTTTCCCCAAGCCCCGCTTTCGGTGGAGGCCGATGCGGGCCGGTTGGGTCAGGTCTTTCGCAACATCCTGGAAAATTCCCTGCGCTACACCCATCCGGGGGGAACCCTTCGGGTCGGTTGCCGGGCGGAAGAAGGCGTCGCCATCGTCGATGTTCTCGACTCCGCCCCCGGCGTACCGGAGGAGGAACTTCCCCGGCTGTTCGAACGCTTCCGCACCGGAGATCCGGCCCGCACCCGAACGGCCGGCGGCTCGGGCCTGGGGCTTTCCATCTGCCGTACCATCGTCGAGGCCCACGCCGGAACCCTGCGCGCCCTGCCCTCGCCCCTGGGCGGCGTCTGGATGCGCCTGACCATTCCCCTGCTCCGCGAAGCGCCGGCACCCACACCCGACGGAGAAACGGCCTGATGTCCGTCTTCTCCTTTGCACCGCAACGCCGTCGGGAGGTCCCGGCGGCATGGCCGGAGGCCCGCGCATGACCGGTTCCCCTCTCATTTTTATCGTGGAAGACGAGCCCAAGCTGGCCGCGCTGGCTGCCGACTATCTGGACTCGGCCGGGTACCGCACAAAAATCATGGATCGAGGCGACGGCGTGGTCGAAGCGGTGCGGCGCGCCATGCCGGACCTGCTGCTGCTCGACGTCATGCTGCCGGGCAAGAGCGGCCTGGACATCTGCCGGGAAATCCGGGTGTTTTCTGCCGTGCCCATTCTTATGACCACGGCCAAGGTGGAGGAAATCGACCGGCTGCTCGGCCTGGAACTCGGGGCCGACGATTACATCTGTAAACCTTACAGCCCAAGGGAAATGGTCGCGCGGGTCAAGGCCGTCTTACGCAGGCTTTCACCCCCCGAGCAAAACGGCCCGGCCGGGAACCTGCGGATTGATGAAGCCGGATTTCAGGCGGAGTTTCATGGAAAGATTCTGGAGCTGACCCCGGCGGAATTCCGGCTGCTGCGGCTCTTCGCCGCTTCTCCGGGCCGGGTGTTCTCTCGCGATCAACTGCTGCAACATGCCTACGACGACGATCGCATCGTCACCGACCGCACTGTGGACACGCATATCAAAAATCTGCGCCGCAAACTGCATGAAGCCGCGCCCGAGGCCGAGGACCCCATCGTTTCGGTCTACGGCGTGGGGTATAAGTATCAGGGGTAATCGCCGCGACGGCGCGAAAACCGGAACGCGTCATTCCTTTCCGGCGTTTTTTCCACCGCCCTTGGGCGAAATGTCGTTTTCCGAGAAGAAGAGAAGGTATTCAGAACGTCCGGCACGGAAGAGCAAAAGTATCGGCACGGCGGCACGCTCAACGTACAAACGCGCGTCACTCCCGCCAAATCCTTACATCCCCGGCAGGCGCAGCGTTTCTTTGGCCCGACGGCGCCGGGCGGCCACACGCTTGAACGTGGCGGGCAGAACCCCGAAACGATAGGACCACAGTGGGCAGGAGTCTTTGGCGTCGCAACGGCGGGCCTCGGCGCGCGACCCGGCGCAGAGCAGGCAATGCCTACGGATGCCGCGCAGGGGGCGGGCGTCTTCAGGCAATGGGGTGACGGTGCACTGCCGGAAGGGATGCAGCCGACAGTCCGTATCCGGACAGGCGGCCACGGCCGGCGGGTGATTTCCCTGGCAGTCCAGACAAAAACGGCGCAAAGCGCGGGCCGCCGCGGCATCCATGCTCACAATCCCATTCCGATTTTCAAGAGGTGAGGTTCATGATTCTCGCCGGTGTGGGAACGGCCGGCGCGGAAAGACCGCTGCTTGCCCGCAAAACCACGCACGCGGAACGCCAAGTCGGGTCGGATCCGGCTCGACGTTCCGCCATGCGCGGAGGCGCTTACGCGCCGCAACATTTTTTGTATTTTTTTCCGCTGCCGCAGGGGCAGGGATCGTTACGGCCGACTTTGGGCGCTTCCCGCCGAAACTGCTCAACGCCATGCACCTTGCCGTCAACGTAATACCAAGTGTCGCCCTCCATCTTGAACTCCGCGTCTTCGCGCAGCTCCTGGGGGGTGTCTTGAATGGTGTAGTGGGCGGTGAACGAAACCTGCCCGGTCGTGTCGTCCTGCCCCGGCACGGCGTTGTGCACTTCCAGGCCGGTCCACTCCACG
This sequence comes from Desulfovibrio sp., assembly GCA_031551885.1. Classification (GTDB taxonomy): domain Bacteria; phylum Desulfobacterota; class Desulfovibrionia; order Desulfovibrionales; family Desulfovibrionaceae; genus Frigididesulfovibrio. The sequence continues at coordinate 43,836 of JAVBMX010000073.1, read as the reverse complement.
TGCTGCGCCCATTCGGCGACTTCTTTTTCCGACACGCCTTCGCGGTGGTCCGGGTGGGTGGAAGTCACCAGAAAGGAATACTTCCGCATACAGTGGGCGCTGTAACGGGCGCGCATGAGTTCTTCCGGCGTGCGGGCCGCTTTTTTGCCTTCAATGATGGGGCCGCAGCAATTCCCGAAAGTCTTGCCGGAGCCGCAATAACAAGATTCAGCCATATGTCCTCCAGAAAGTGTCGGTCCCTGGTATGCCGCAAGCGCGCCCGTTACGCAAGCGAATTTCGGGTGCGTTCCGCTTCCGGCCCGCGTCGCAACGCCTCATCCGCAACCCGGCGGACGTCGGCCAGGCATCATGTTTTTCGCGGATGCTTTTCCGGGCACCGGCAGGTTCCCGCCTTTTTGGCCGCAAGAATCTTCTCAAGAATGACGGACCGCCCCCCGCGCAGGGCGTCACGCCGAATGTCGTCGGCCGTGTAGGCAAAGCACCAACAAACGAATTCTTCCACGGTATGCTCCGCCGGGGCTCTTTTACGAAAGCGCTTCCAACAAAATGATCGAGGCCGGCTCGATGTAAAACGGCGCGGGAGCGTCGCCCGGCATGAGCGAAGCCCGCTCGACCGCGTGAACCGCGCCGGGTTCCGATGACGCGTCATGCAGGAACACCGTATCGCCGATGGACCGGAAGGCCGTGGTCCAGTGCAGGATAATCGGGGAGAACGAGCCGGGCAGAAAGCGCAGAAAACGGAAAATCACCGCCTTGCGTTTGCCCCCCGGCTGCAGGTACCCGGCCAGGGTTTGAAAAACCCGCTCGGCCTCAAGCCCCGCGCCGGCCCGCATGGAAGCGGGGCCTGAACCTGCGGTGACGCGCGGGTCATGCAGGTTGTCGCCGGGGCCGTCGAGCCGAAACAGCGGCGCGCCGTCAAGAAAATCGTCCGGGGACAGGTTCGGCGAAGCCTCGAGCGCAAAGGGACGCGCGACGCGCAGCCCGAGACGCCCCTGGCGGCACCAGCGGGCCAGACAGTAGTCCACCAGCCAGTAATGATCGGTTTCATTGTATAAGAAAGCCCGCCACAACTCGGGACGCGCCGACAACGCCTGCAGCGTTTCGGCCAGAATCATCCGTCCCGTGGCCAGATCCAGGTTGTGGATCACCGACAGGGAGTTGATCACCGCATACACGGCACAGGTAAAATCAAGCGTTCCCTGCATATAGCGACGCATGGGCATCTCCGCCGCGTGGGCTGTTTCGCTTCGGGAAAGCGGTTTTTCAAAACGGACGGCGTCAGCATACGTCTTCACCGTGCCGGGCGCAACCGCATGCCGGAACAATTTCATCTGCGCCCCCCCGCAAGCGGAACACGCACCACGGTCCGCTTGTTCCCGCCGCCTCCGACAATCTTTACGTTCACGGCAGAATCACCTTGCCGCCGGCACATCGCCCCATGCAGGCAGCATGCGGATATTCAGATCAACACAAGCCACAAAGCATGGACGACAAACAGATCTGCATCTTGAGGATAAGGAGAAAATAACTCAGCGGAACATATGGTTGCTTGACGCCAATCTGCGTATCTTGCTAGACCCATGCTATAGAGGAGGACGCATATGACGCAGAAAGTCGACACGGTAACAGACGATGGACGCAGTAAGCTTTCGGATTTATGGAAAAAAGAAGACTACTGGGCCATCTGGCTGGGGATCATCCTGCTTACGGCGGGGTACATTATGCTCACCGCTTCCGTTCCGGAAAAAATATCTGAGGGCGTGCCCAAAGCGGTCGCTGTAATGAATGCGGAAATCAACCGCGCGCCGTTCCACACGGTGGAATATTACCAGGCGATGGAAAAACGTGACTCGTTCAAGGCGTCGGCCGGCGATTTGGGGAAAGAAATCGCGAAAACCTTCGCCACTCCCGGCTCTTGGAGCAACAACCCCGTGGATTCGTTCATCTTCAGCAAGGAACAGGCCGACGCGGTCATCGCAAACGCCACGCCCAAAGCTGAAGAGGCCAAGGCGCGAATCTCCGAGGCGCTCGCGGCCGCGAAAGCCGCCCAAGCCGCCGCGGAAGCCGCCGGATTCCAGGATGCGGCCCTGAACACGACGGCGGAAAAAGCCATCACCGACTGGCGCAACGCCACTGTCGCCAAGGAAAACGCCGGCGCCCTGAATAAACTGAAAGCCAAGCCGCGCAACGTCGCCGTCACCCTGCCGCTGGTCTTCATCTTTTGCGCCGTTCTGTTCGGCATAGGTATGGCGGCGATGGGGCACAATCCCTTCCGCTTCGCGCTCGGCTTCGTCCTCGTCTTCATCGTGGCCGTGGCGGCCTTCACCATGGGCGCGCAAAGCACCATGAAGCAATACGGCATCGGGGCGGAAGCCTGGGCCATCATCATCGGCATGCTCATCGCCAACACCGTGGGCACGCCGAAATTCGCCAAACCCGCGCTGCAGGTCGAATTTTTTATCAAAACCGGCTTGGTGCTGCTCGGTGCCGAGGTGTTGTTCGACAAAATCGTGGCCATCGGCATTCCCGGTATCTTCGTGGCCTGGGTGGTCACGCCCATCGTTTTGATCTCCACCTTCATCTTCGGTCAGAAGGTCCTGAAGATGCCCTCCAAAACCCTGAACATCACCATCTCCGCCGACATGAGCGTGTGCGGCACATCGGCCGCCATCGCCACGGCCGCCGCCTGCCGGGCCAAAAAAGAGGAACTGACCCTCTCCATCGGGCTGTCGCTGGTCTTTACCGCGATCATGATGGTGGCCATGCCCGCCTTCATTAAAGCCGTGGGGATGCCCGAAATTCTGGGCGGCGCCTGGATCGGCGGCACGGTCGACGCCACCGGCGCCGTCGCGGCGGCGGGCGCCTTCCTCGGCGACAAGGCCCTGTATGTCGCCGCCACGATCAAAATGATCCAAAACATCTTGATCGGCGTCACGGCCTTCGGCGTGGCGGTTTACTGGTGCACCAAGGTCGACTGCGTAGAAGGACAAAAAGTCCGAGTCCGCGAGATTTGGGACCGTTTCCCCAAATTCGTGCTCGGCTTTTTGGCCACCTCCATCGTCTGCTCGATGATCAGCGGCAACCTGGGCGACTTGTCCGATGCCGTGCTGACCAACGGCATGACCAAAGGGTGGGCGACCATCCTGCGCAACTGGTTCTTCGCCCTGGCCTTTACCGCCATCGGCCTGGCCACCAACTTCCGGGAGCTGGCCAAGTACTTTAAAGGCGGCAAACCGCTTATTCTGTACGTCTGCGGCCAGAGCTTCAACCTGGTTCTGACGCTGACCATGGCCTACATCATGTTCTACCTGGTCTTCCCGGAAATCACCGCGAAGATCTAACCTCATGCAAAAAAGCGGCGCCGTCTGTGCTCAGACGGCGCCGCTCAACCTTACCCCCATGCCGAACGCCGCCCCCCCTCAAGAAAGCACCCCGCTCGTCGGCCGCCTGCTCCGTCTGGCCGTGGGAATCCTCATCATTTGGCTGATCGTTTTTGTTCTGGCCCCTCTGCCCTTCCAATACTCCGACACCTTGCGCGGACTCAAGGAAGCGGCGGACGCCTACGGCATCCACCCCGGTTCGGTGTATTACACCGACGTTCCCACTTCGGGGCGGGCGGAAGCCAACTCGCGCGAAGCGGTGCGCGCCGCCCGAGATGCCCGTGAAGTCCCCCGGACGGAGAAATCCCCGCATTCGGAACGCTGAGAAAAGAAAGCCGCCTTCAAGGCCCGATAAGCAATCTCTTCACCTCACCGGAATGCCGCCGAGGTATTTCAATGCTCCTCACGGCCGTTCCCGCCGCTGCGGAACTCCAGCGTGGCGCTGTATTCCTCGGCATAGATGTTGAGCATCACGGCCACAAAAGCCAAAATCATCGGGCCGTACAAAAGCCCGAGCATACCGAACACGTTGACCCCGCCGAGGATGGAAAGAAAGATGAACAGCACCGGAACCCTGGCCCCTTCGCGCATCAGCAGCGGGCGCAGGAAGCTGTCGATGCTCGTCACCCCCACCCCGCACCAAATCGTCAGGAACAAAGCGCTCTTCCATCCCGCCGTAAGGAACAGGTAAATCACCGCGGGCACCCAGACCAAACCCGTGCCCACCACCGGAATCAAGGCGGCGAAAGCCATCACCGTGCCCCAAAACAGCGCCGGAATGCCCACCAAAGCCAAGCCGATGCCCCCGACAACCCCCTGCAGCGCGGCCACAAGGAAACCGCCGACCAAAACAGAACGGGAAATGCGGCGCAGGCTTTCGATGATCACCTCGGTCTGTTCCGGCTTCATGGGGAACAGATAGAGAATCCGCCGCACCATGCTCGCGCCGTCGATGAGCAAGAAAAACATAATCAGAAAAATCAGCAGCAGGTGAACCACAAACAGCACGGCGTTGCGCAGAATATACGAACCGCCGCTGAGCAACAGGCTGCCCGCGTTGCGCGAAGCTTCCAGCAGCGTGTCTTTGAGATTCAGGCTGTGGATGTCCAGTTGCAGGCCGGGGATATATTCCTGAAGTCGCGCCAGAATGGGTTCAAGATGAGTCGCAAGGGTGTCGGTCAGGTGCCCCTCGTTCAGCCAGGCGTTCACGGAGGCGATACTCTGCCCCGCTTGGGGAATCAACCCGGCAATGAACAGGCAGATGGGCAGAACAACCAGGAAAAACAACGAGAACAGCACCAACAGAGCGGCCGGAACCCGGCGTTCTCTGGTCAGTCGCAGGCAGCGCAGATAAAACGGCCGGCTGATGGCCGAAAAAACACAGGCCAGGATGATGCTGTGCATAAACGGCTGCATCACCGTGAACATTAAATACAGAGAAAAGAAAAGCAGCCCAAGAAAGAACCACAAGAACAGGTTGTTGCCGCCGGGAGAGTCGCCGGCCTTGCCCAGGCCGTTGCGCTCCACGACCGGCGAACGGTCGGAATCCATCGCGTGATCGTCTTCGCTCATGGAGATTCTCCTGCGGGCTTCCCGTTTATTTCGCCGCTTCGCCGGCGTCCGCGCCGCACGTTTCCGCTTTGGCCGCGTCCCAGAGGGCGTTTTTCTCTTCCATGCTCAGCCCGGTAACGTCCCGGCCGGTCGCGGCGGCTTTTTCTTCCATATATGCGAACCGACACAAAAAACGCCGCGCGGCGCCGTCAACGGCGGCGCTCGCCTTGATGCCTTTGCGTCTGCCGTATTCCACCAAAGTGAAAATAAGATCGCCCAACTCATGCTCGATGGCCGCCTTGTCGCCGCCCTGGACGGCGTCGAGCAATTCCAGCCATTCCGCTTCGGCCTGCTGCTCCACATCCGTGTCTTCATCCCAGGTGAACCCGGCGCGCGCGGACTTGGAGTGAATGCGGTAGGCCTTGACCAGAGGCGGCAGTCCTTTGGGCAGGTCGACAAAAATTCCCGGCGCCGCGCCGTCTCCGGCTTTTTCCGTTTTTTTGATCCGCTCCCAGGCGCGCAGTTGCTCTTCCCGATCGGCGAAAACCGTTTGGGCGAAAACATGCGGATGACGGCGAATCATTTTGGCGGCATTCGACCGCAGGGCGTCCTCGAGGGTGAACTCGCCCCGATCCGCATACAGGCGGGCCAAAAAAAGAAGCAGAAACAAGACATCGCCCATCTCACCGCAGGCGTCGCCGGCGGCTCCGCCGCGCACGGCGTCCACCAGCTCGTTGGCTTCTTCGATCACATAGTCGCAGAGAGAGGCCGGGGTCTGTTCCTTGTCCCAGGGGCAGCCTTCCGGCCCGAGCAGGGTGTCCAGAACCCCTTGGAGTTCGGCCAGGGCGTCCGAGGATGCGCTCATGCATTCGTCCTTACTGTGGTTTGGAGGGCCGGCGAGAAAATCGATGCGGCTTCAGCCCGGTTGACGGCTCCACAACGTCGCCGCAACCGCGAAGGCGCCTTCGTCTCTTTGCAAACCGGGCCGTTCCGTACGGGTACTTTTAAATGAAGGCGGGCAGGAGGGAACGGGCGAAGGCCACGGCGTTGTCGATCTGCGGAGCCAACAAGGAATTCTTCAACAGATCGGATTCCGGCGTGAACTTGTGCACCAAGGCCAGCCCCACGGCGCAAAGAATCGCGCCTTTCAGCCCCCCCACGGCCGCGCCTAAAATATGATCCAGCCAGGCCGTGAAGGTCAGCTGCATGGCCCGGCGCAGCAACGAAGCCAAAAGCACCACAACCAGCAGCACCCCCACGAAAATGATTCCGTAAGCCGCCAGTCCGGTCAGATCCGGGTTCGGGATGAAGCGGGAGATATGCGGCGCGACGACGGTGTACCAGCGTCCGGCAAGAAAAAATCCCAAAAGCACGCCGACCAGACCCGCCACTTCCCGCAGCAGGCCGTTCAGCAGGCCACGCACGATAAACAGCAGCATGACCACCGCAAAGCCCAAATCCAACCAATTGATGTCCACGTGTCTTTCCCGAGTGTTGCAGGCAGGTTCAAAAACTCTCTCCGTTGCCGGCCCGAAGACCGCAACGCGGCACGCGCATCGCGACGATGCGGTTCACCGACGGCTTTTGTCCGCAATCCGGCGGGATTTGTCAACAGTTCACCGAAAAACGACGGGAGCGTCGCTTTGGCGCGCCGACGCGTTTCGCTTGGCCTGAGAACCTTTTCGGCAAAACCTGCCGGGGTGAAAGACCCTTCATGCGGACCGACAAGAGGGAAATAAATAAAAAATCGATTCCCAAAAAGCGAAATAGCCATTGCCGGCGTCACGGGTCCGTGGCAATATATACTCATGGAAACCAAGGCCATTGCCGACCTGCGACCAGGAGTTCGACTCGCCAAAGCTGTTTACAGCGCGGAAGGAAAGCTTCTTTTTCCTGTGGGAGAAACCTTGACCCGTGACGTCTTGGCCACCCTGAAAACATGGGGGGTGACCACCGTCAGCGTGCTTGAGGAAGAAACCCCCAATCGCCCTTCCGCCGCCACCGTTTTACCCGAAGATATGATGGACGCCGTGCGGGAAACGGTGGGCAGGCGCTTTCGACTCCAAGATACGGGCAGCCCCTATATAGCCACCTTGTTTGATCTGGCCGTGGAGCTGGAAGGGCGCGCCATGCTGAGCAGGCCGGGCAAAAGCCCTCGCCTGCCCAAGCCCTCGCCCGCCTTTCATACCAGCAGGCCGGAACCCACCAACGTAGAAGCGCTCATTGCCGCCAGCGGAAAAATGGGCACCTTGCCGATGGTCTTCCACCGCTTGGTGGAAATCATCAACAGCCCCTACGCATCCCCCGCCGATTCGGCGAAAATCATCGCCACCGACCCGGCCCTTTCCGCCAAACTGCTGCGCTTGGTGAACAGCCCGTTCTACGGTCTGGCCACCCGAATCGACACCATATCGCGCGCCGTTGTTCTGGTCGGCACGGGCCAGTTGGTCATGCTCGCCATGGGCGCCACCCTGATGACCGCGTTTAAAGGAATGCCCATATCGCTGGTCAGCATGCAGTCGTTCTGGAACCACTCCATCGCCTGCGGCGTCGCGGCCCGGCTGCTTGCCCGGCATCTGTCCCTGCCCCAGCCCGAAACTTGGTTCGTCAGCGGACTGCTGCACGATATCGGCCGACTGCTCGTCTACACCCAGTTGCCCACCCATGCCCTCTACCTGCTGACCGAAGCCAGGCGCAGGGACGTTTCCGTCTACAGCCTGGAAGTCGATACCCTGGGATTCACCCACGAAGCCCTCGGCGAAGCCCTTTTGCGCAGTTGGCGCTGTCCGGAGGAAATCGTCCGGCGCATCGGCAGGCACCATATCCCGCTGGGCGAGGATGCCGAACCTGAAGACGCCGTTCTACCCATCGCCAACCTCCTGGCTCAGGGCCTGGGTTACGGCAGCAGCGGTGAGCAGATTTTACCGGAAGTGTCGCCCCGCGCGTGGGAACTCGCCGACCTGACCCCCGAAGCGCTTTTGGATGTGTCCGGACGCCTGGACGACGATGTGCGCGATATGCGCAGCGTTCTCAATCACCAAGAATAAGCGTTTTTTTCAACGCGCGCCTAAAAATCACCAAGGCCGCCGAAGTCGCCCCGCAGGGCTGCCTCGGCGGCCTTGCCGCAACATCTTTGGGAAGCCGACCTACGTCGGCTACTCCCACCCGGGCAACACAACGCTGTGCGGCCCCGCTCCGGCGGCTTTGGGACAGTTTTCCACCAAAGCGCAGACCTCGCAGCCGCCCTTAAAGGGATAGTGCGTGAGCACGGCATAGCGCCGCGCCAGGGGGGGCTCATTCGGCTCCGCATAGGGCACACCCGCCTCGGCCAGGGCCTCGGCAAGGCCGGCCGTGGGTTTGGGCGCGGGCGCGCAACCCATATCTTCAACTTCCGGAACCAGGGAATGCACCAGTCCCATGACCATCACCTGGGCCAGGGCATTGATGAAGAAGGCTTCAGAGGGGGTATCCTCCCACGCGTCGTCCACGGCGTCTTCCACATCGGGGTCCAGCCAGACGAGAAGATACGCGCGGTCGTCCACGTCGAGCTTCACGGCTTTGGCGTGAGGCAGCCAGCGGTCCCACAGATCCGAAACGCGATCCATAAGATCGGCGTTGATCCGAGTTTCCTGGCTCACGGTCATAAAGAGTTCAAGATCAAAGGCCGGTTCTGCCGACAGAGAAGTAAGGGAAAAAGCCATGGGGTCTCCTTGGGCGCTCGGCGCCGACGGCCAATGTGCGCAAAACCGCACGCGGCGTCAAGTGCGTAAGGGCGCGGCCGGCGATTGATACGACGTGCGACTGTATCGGAAACCGCTTTTATGCCGCAACGCGTTCCCATGGTGTCGTCCCGCAAACCGAGACGGCACCCGCCCGTCGACCGGGCGCGCCTCCCGCAGGAGAACGCTCGTTCCGTTTCGCCCGTCCCTGGCGACTCAATCCGCGGCATCCCGCCTTGGGACTTTACTTTTTTATAGGCTCGCCCTATATGATATCGTATGGAATATGCAAACGTCATATCTCTGTCCGAGCGGCTTGATACGCCGGAAACGCGCATGACGGCGCGGGAGGACGCCCTTCCGTGCACGCCGCCTCCCTATTCCTCATTAATAAAAGATATCCGTACCCAAGGGTATCTCTTCAAATATACCGACGACATCCGCCAAAACGCGCTGCATCCGGTCAAACTCACGGCCGGACAAACGCCCCCGCCCAACGGCGCACTCGGCAGACACGCGGTTCCCGAACTGCCGCCGGGAGTTCTCTCCATGGCCCTCTATTCATGCAGCATCTGAACGACTGTGGCCAAAACGTCGTTTTTGCCATTCACAAACCCGCTCTGTACGCGTAGGATGCTCCCGCACACCAACAAGGAGAAGGCATGAGCGAAGCTAAAGGCCCCTTGCGCATCCGCTATGAGTATGAGCTGGATCCAAGCAAAAGATTGGAGTTCGCCCACGGCGTATGGGGAGGCATCAACCCCCAAGGCGAAGTGGAGCTCAACTTCTACACCGAAAGCGACAAGTTGCCTCCCTATTCCGAGCGGATTGTTGCCCCGGACGGCGGCTTCGGCCATGAAATCGCCCCGTATGATGAAGAACTGAAGGTGGTGATGCGGCATATCCACACCCGCCTGGTGCTCAATTACCACACGGCTCGTGCCGTATTGGAATGGCTGGAAGACAAAGTGGAGATCCTCGAGGAAGAAGGCGAGGTGCCGCCGATCATGCTGGATGAGGATGACGGGTTCCACCACTAGAGCATTTTCGGAATAGAGGCGTCGCCCGTCATGCGGACGCCCGTTGGGTATGCGGACTGTTTTCAAGTCACAATGCCCCGGGCGACTTCTCTCTCAAGTTGTCGACGGAGAGGCCGATAAACGGATCATAAGCCGCGCGGGCGGATGTCCGTCTTTTGGCCGTTGAATATTTCTTCTGAGCCGACGCGCCGGAGCGTCCGCCGGACACGCAACCTTCGTTCGGCGGCATGAATAAGAAGGGGGAACCCACCGCGTGGGGAAAACGCACGGAAGGCGGCCGAACCGTTTTCTCGCTTTTTTTTGCATTGCCCGCGTGAGGGGTAAGAGTGCCGAGAGACCGGAAATGTCGACGGCTTCTTTGTGTCCAGACCATATAACTGTGCGTTCCACCGGGAAAAGATTCTTTTTCCGCGTTGCTTCGTCGCCCGTTGCGGGGAGATCGACGGTGTCCGGAGAGGAGCGCCTCCCGTCATTCCGTATCGCGTATCATCGTGGAGGATGCCGCATATGACCAATTCCCTGGAATCCCTCGTCCGGACAGGCCATCCCTTCAAAGCTCGGCTCCCCAAGCGGAGCGCCGGAGGCGGCGTGCGCCTTCTGGCCAAAGAGGGCAAAAGCACCGGCCTGATTCCGCGCCACACGACCCTGGAATACGGCGCCCTCGCGCCTTTGGCCGTGGGCACGGTTCTCTACGCGGACGACCAGGCCCTGCTGCGGATCACCGATCGGCTCCTGCTTTCCTCTCCCGACGGACACGCCGAATCGGAATGCCTGGCCAAAGCCCTTGTTTCCCAGCCGGAGTGCGAGTTGACCGTCACCCCCCGGCGCGACGGTTTTTCTCTGGCCTGGGTCGTCCTTTCGGACAAAGGCGCGGCCGGCCGGCGTGAAGACACAAGCGGCCCGTCCATTGAAATCGTGCTGCGGGAAAGTTTGTCTCTTGGCTACTCTCGGGGTTTTCTCATCCCCGATCATCCCGGCAGATTGCGCGCTTTGGTCGCGGATCTCGCCCTGCACCAAGGGTATGATCTCATCGTCACCTCCGGCGGGACAGGCCTCTCTTCCCGCGACACCACTCCGGAGGCCCTGCTCCCGATCATCGATCGCCGGCTCCCCGGCTTTGAACAGGCCATGATGAACGTCGGCCTGGCCAAAACGCCGCATGCCGCCATTTCACGAGCTTGCGCCGGAACCCTGGGGCACAGCATTCTTCTGACGCTCCCCGGCAGCAAAAAAGCCGTGCAGGAAAACCTCCAGTCCGTCGCTCCGGCTCTCTTTCACGCCCTGGCCAAGCTCCAAGGCGACGAGTCGGACTGCTGATTTGAGGAGGGGGATGGCCGCCGACCGGTCTTCCCCCTCCTTCTTCCTTTCGACCCCCCGTCGGGGAGCGCCTGCGGATTATCCCTTGTTTATCGCTCCCTTCGCGGCCGACTCGACTCCGTACAGCGCCGCTTCGTCGCGGATGCGGACCCGAGAGACCGAATACGCGCCGATTATCCCTTTTTCTTTCAACTCCTTCAGCACGCGGCCGCAAGTGACCCGGTGCATGCCCAAAAGCTTGGCCAGTTCGCGCTGCGTGATGCCGGGAACGGAGTACAGCCCGCCTGAAGCGTCGCGCGATAGGGTGCTTCGCAAATACCGGCAGACCCTCGCCTCCATGTTGTCCATGCCGAGCATGGCTATTTGGTGGACCAGCAGGCGCATCTTCACGGCCGTCTCGTGGAACAGCGTCAGCACCAACTCCCGGTGATGGGGGATGATCCCGTCGAATATCGCCTCGCGCGAAAAGACCCGCACCTTCGTCGGTTTTGTGCAAACCCCGTACAAGAGGCTGGGCCGCTGTAAAAACAGCGCGGTTTCCCCCAGCAGGGTATCCGGCCCAAAGTACCAGCATATTTTATCGGCGCCGTTTTCACTCACCATATCCATGCGCACTTCCCCGTCCAAAATATAATACATGGACGTGACGAGCGCGCCGTCCCGTATCACTAGTTCTCCCTTTTTAAAGCTTCGGGGCGTGGAAAGATCAAAGACGTCCTTCCACAACTCGGATGCCTGCTGGATGCGGGCAAAGCTTTCCTGGGGAAGATGCATATATTCGCCTCCTGTGAGATTCCGGCCGGCACGGGGAATAAAATCAACGTTTGAGATATTGAAATCGGAGTAAAATATATTTATATAGCAAAACACAGCATTTATGCTTTGTTCTTTGTCCGCCTGCTCATAAAAATGAATTCCGGCCCAAAAAATCGTTTCCGTGTAGCAAATGTTGCGGCGGAAATTCGCTTTCCGCGATATTTTTGAATCCATGATTTCCGGTACGGCAACAGCCGCTGTCGCCGGTTTTGCAAAAAAATGTCGAGTGCGGCCCTTTCCATTTGCCGGTCGTTACGCCTCGCGCCGACCCGCAAACCGCGCATTCCCGTTTTTTCACATCATAAAGGCTCTCATCGGGCTTCGCCGTAACGCCCGCATTGACTCGCCCATTTGGGAACGGACATTTCGCCGGTCACATTCACAGCCGGGAACAAGCAAACCTGTTGCGACGGATAGGTCCTTACGATATTCCGGCTCCCGGGCCGTACCGTAACCGACTTTGCCTTACTCGATTCCTTGTCCACCAAAGGAGGCTCTCATGAGTTTGATGCATGATCTCTGCACGCAGCCGGCCGGAGAATCGGTCGTTTTACAGGGCAACATCGCCTTTGCCGCCGGTTGCGTGCGCTCCGGCATTCATGCCGCGGACGGGTACCCGGGAACCCCGAGCACCGAAATCATAGATAAGGGACTATCGACCGTCCAGGATATGATTTTGGTCGGCTGGTCCGTCAGCGAGGCCGTGGCCGCATCGATGGGACATGGAGTGTCTTTGGCCGGCAAAGACTGCGTGGTCACCATGAAAATCCCCGGGCTGTTTCAGGCCGGGGATGTTGTTTCCAGCTCGGCGTTCTTCAACGGGGAACGCGGCGCGTTGGTCTACTTCGTGGCTTCGGACTTTACACCCAGCTCCACCCAGCATCTTGTGGACCCCCGGCCGTTCCTGAAGAGTTGCTTCATCCCCATCTTCGAGCCGCGCAACCACCAGGAAATGCACGAAGCGGCCGGAATCGCCGCGGACATCAGCCGCCGTTACATGACCCCGGTGGTGATTTTCGCCTCGGGCACCCTCTGCCACAGTGAGGGCCTGGTTCGCCTGAGTCCGCTGCAAACCCGCGAGGCCGTGGAAATCAAGGTTCCGCTCAAAACCTTCAACACCCTGCCGGGCCTCGCCAGGGGCAACTACAACAGAGTCGTCACCGAGCGTCTTCCCGCTCTTACCGATATGGTGGAAAAAAGCCCGCTGAACACCTGGAAAAAAGGCGCCGGAAAAATCGGCGTCGTCACCTACGGGGCGACCGGGCTGTTCGTCGAGGAAGTGAAACAGACCCTGGGCGGAGATATCGACGTGCTGTACCTCGGCTTCACCTTCCCGTTGCCGATGGAGTTGATCAGAAAATTCCACGCCTCGATACAAGGCGACGTTCATGTGCTGGAAGACGGCCGCAGCTACCTGCAGGATGAAATGGAAAAAGCCGGCCTGCGCGTGAAGGGCAAAGACCCGCTCAGCACGATCACCGAGTGGGACCCGGCCCTGGTCGCCAAACACCTGGGCTGCGCCCCTGCGTCGGCCGAAGCGCCGCAAGCCGCCGCCCCGGCGGTGAACGCTCCGCCCCGCCCGCCGATGATTTGCCCGGGCTGCCCTTACCGCCTGTTCGGTGAAACCGTGCGTAGCCTGAAGAAGCGCAAGCAGATCGAAACCTGCTTCGGCGACATCGGCTGCAATACCCTGCTCTATTTTATGGACGCCGTGGACACCAACGTGGCCATGGGCGCGAGCGAAGCCAACCGGGCCGGGTATGTTCTGGCCGCCCCCGCGAAGGCCGTGAAGTGCCTGAGCATTCTGGGCGACGGAACCGAATGTCACAGCGGCATGGACGCCACCCGCAACACCGTTTTTCGCCATATTCCCGGCGTCAAGGTCATCCTGGACAACAACTGGACCGCCATGACCGGCGGCCAGCCGGGACCGACCTCGCCGGTCAACCTGGCCGGGCAAAAGAACACCTTTGATCTCCAGGCAAGTTTGGCGGCGCACGGGGCCAAAGTCGCAACCGTCAGCGGTTACGACCGCAAAGGCCTGCGCAAAGCCCTGGCGGATGCGCTCAAAGACGCCGAAACGGGCGAGTTCACCACGCTGGTGGTCACCGGAGCCTGCATCCGCAAAGTGCCGAAAGAAAAATACGGCGTGCGCATGGCCGTGGACGCGGAAAAATGTAAACGGTGCGGCACCTGCCAAATTTGCCCCGGCATCACGGCGGACGACGAAAAGTTGCCGTCTTTCACCAATCTCTGCTCCGGCTGCGTAAGCGAGAACCCGGCCTGCGCCCAGATGTGCCCGGTCGGCGCTCTTGGGCCCGCCAAGCGGGCGAAAGCCAAAGCCGCATCCGCCGTCGCGCTTCCGGACGCGCCCGAGAACATTACCGTGCCGAAGGTGAACGCGAAAAAGCTGCCGGAAAAAATCTCCGTGGCCATTCGCGGCATCGGCGGACAGGGCAACCTGTTCTTCGGCCGGGTGCTCACCCGGTTGGCTTTCCTGGCCGGCTACGGCGACACCAATGTGGTCAAGGGCGAGACCCACGGCATGGCCCAGATGGGCGGCCCCGTCATTTCCACCTTCAGTTGCGGCAAGGTCCACTCGCCGGTGCTGCTGCCCGGCACGGCCGACTGCCTGGTCGCCATGGAAATGAGCGAAGTGCTCCGACCCGACTTCCTGCCCCTGCTCAAGCCGGGGGGAACGCTGCTGTTGGCCACGACACAGGTTCTTCCTTACGGACAGCCCAAAGAAAGCTATCCGCCCCTTGAACGGATCCGCCCCTTGTTGGCCGGTTACAACGTCTTTGAAGTCGACGTTCTGGAGGAGGCCCTGAAAATGGGCGACCCGAGCGGCCGTATCGCCAACGTGGTGATGATCGGTATCCTCAGCCGTTTCGCGCCGTTCGACCTGCTGCCGGAAGCGCTCTGGCTCAAGGCCCTGCAAAGCGTCGGGTCCAAGCCGGCCGTATGGGCCGCCAACCACGCCGCCTTCCAAACCGGCAGGAGTCTGCGGCCTTAAAAACAGTTTCGTTCCAACATGGTCTGTGTAACGATATGCCCTCAGGGCGGTCCGATGTTCCAACCAGAACCAAGGATGGGCTCACGATGAACACAAGCATCAACTTTCCGGAGATTTCCGCGCTGTTTCGCGCCGCCCGAGAAGACGGCCGCGGCTTTCTCTACGAATACGAGGTCTATGACCTGCTCTCTCTTTCCGGGGCGGAAACCCCGCCGAAGACCATCTTGATTCCCCGCAACGCCAAGCCTTCCGAGGACGAAATGATGGCCTTGCCCGGTGAAAAGATCGTCCTCAAAATCGTTTCCCCCACCATTATGCACAAGACGGAGCTCGGCGGCGTCCGGATCATCCCCAAAACACCGGACAAGATCCGCTCTTCTCTGCGTCGCATGCTCGCTGAGATTCCGGACACCTACGCCGGCCTGATCGCCTCCGATGCCGAGGCCGCCCCGGAAGAATATAAAGATTTGTCGGGTGAGGTGCTCAAAACGGCCATCCGCCGCGACCTGAAAGGCGTGCTTCTGGCCCAGTTCATGCCGCCGGATTCCAGCGCCTTCGGCAACGAACTGATCGTCGGTTTACGCAACACCAGGGAATTCGGCCTGATCATCAGCGCCGGCCTGGGCGGCACAGACACCGAGCTCTATGCCGCCCGTTTTCGTAAAGGGCAGGCGATTGTCGCGGCCTCGTGCGAAATGGTCGACGGCGAACGGTTTTTTGAAATCTTCCGCAAAACCATCGCCTACGGCAAGCTGGCCGGCCTGACCAGGGGCCAACGCCGCATCGTCACCGACGAGCAGCTCATCGAGTGCTTCAGCTCGTTCATTGAAATGGGGCGTTTTTATTCGCCCCTGAACCCGCGGGCGGAGTTCGTCATCGACGAGTTGGAAATCAACCCCTTCGCCTTCACCGACTATTTGATGGTTCCCCTGGACGGCCTGTGCAAATTTTCCTCTCCCGGCACAGTCGGCAACGCGCGCCCCATTTCCGGAATCCATAATTTGCTGCACCCGCAAAAAATCGGCATCATCGGTGTTTCCACCAAGCGCCGCAACTTTGGCGGCATCATCCTCGACAACATCCTGGCCGCCGGGTTCGCCAAAGAAGACGTGGTCGTCATTCGCGAGGGCGAAGCCGACGTCAACGGCGTGCGTTGCGTGCCGAGTCTCAAAGACTTGCCGCACAAGCTTGATCTCTTTGTCGTGGCTGTAGGGGCCGAGCAGGTGCCGCAGTTGGTGGATGAAGTGATCGAGCACAATGCGGCCGCATCGGTCATGCTTATCCCCGGCGGCATGGGTGAAACCGAAGCCAGCCGAGAGCGCGCCGCCCAGGTAATCGCCCGAATCGACAAGCAACACGGCGCGCCGGACGGCGGCCCGGTGTTCTTGGGAGCCAACTGCATGGGCGTGGTTTCGCGCCCAGGCCGCTACGACACCTGGTTTATTCCGGAAGAAAAGCTGCCCAAAAATCACGCCGGCGAATACCGTCGGGCGGCCTTCGTCAGCCAGAGCGGTGCCTTTATGCTCCATCGCTCGAGCCGCCGCCCGGATCTCAACCCGGCCTATATGGTCTCCATGGGCAACCAGACGGACCTGACCCTTGGCGACATGGTCAAGTATTTCAAGGACAGCCCGGCGGTGGATGTCATCGCCGTCTACGCGGAAGGCTTCAACGACCTCGACGGCCTGGAATTCTGCCGGGCCGTGCGCGAAGCCGTGCTGGCCGGCAAGGAAGTGGTTTTCTACAAGGCCGGGCGTACGCCCGAAGGCAAAAGCGCCACCAGCGGGCATACGGCTTCGTTGGCCGGCGACTATATGGTCTGCGAAAGCTGCGTGCGCCAGGCCGGGGCCATCGTGGCCCGCAACTTCGATGAATTCCAGGATTTGTTCTCTCTGGCCGAAAACCTGAGCGCCAAAAAGATTCGGGGCAACCGGCTGGCAGCCGTCAGCGGCGCGGGGTTTGAAGCCGTCGGCATGGCCGACTCCATTCACTCGGACGACTTTGACCTGCATCTGGCCAAGTATTCCAAGTCTTCCGAGGCCCGCATCGCGGAAATACTCAAGGAAAAAAAGCTGGAACACCTGGTGTCCGTTGCCAATCCCCTGGACATCAACCCCTCGGCCGACGACGAAACCCACGCCGCCGTCGCGGAAGCTCTGTTGCGCGACAGCGGCGTCGACGCCGTGATCATCGGATTGGATCCGCTTTCTCCGGCCACGCACACCTTGGGGGATACGCCGGTTCCCGCTTTTGCCCTGAACGACGAAAAAAGCGTGCTCAACCTCATCGCCGCCGCCGCCAAGCGCAGCGAAAAACCCTTGGTCGCGGTCGTCGACGGCGGCACGTTGTACGACCCCCTGCGCGCGGCCCTCATGGAGCGGGAAATTCCCGTATTCTCGCTGTGCGACAAAGCTGTAGCCGCTCTGGCGCTGTATATTGAAGCCAGAATCTACGCCGACGGCATCAGAAGCGGGCTGTAAGCGAAGCCCAAAACGGCCGCGTCGCTTTGAGCGGCTTTCGGCCGCAACAGTATAGGCAAGGACTGTGTATGAGCAAAAAGCTTTGTATCGAGGCCAGGCCCTTTTCCGTGTTCAATGCCACGCAAATGCAGCGCCTCACATACAATACGGCTTTGGAGGTCTTCGACTGCCGAGGGAAAACCCTTGACGACCCGGCCTTTATGAAGCGTTTGCAGGAGGCGGAAATCGTCATCTCCGGCAATGATCTGCATTTTACCGCCGGCCTGTTCGGAGGCCTTCCCAAGCTCAAACTGGTGGCCAAACTTGGCGTCGGTCTGGACATGATCGACATTCCGGCAGCCACGACCCACGGCGTGATGATCTGCAACACCCCCGGAGCCAACGACGTGGCCGTCGCCGAACATACCTTCGCGCTGCTGCTCGGGCATCTGCGCCAAATCCTGCGTTGCGATCAGGGCATGCGCGAAGGAATGTGGGAACAAACCGCGATCATCGGGCATGAAATCTGCGGCAAGACCCTGGGCATCGTCGGCTTGGGCGCCATCGGGCGCTGCGTGGCGACCAGGGCCCTCGGCTTTGAGGCCAAGGTGGTCGCCTATGACCCTTACTGGCCGGCGGATTTCGCCGCGAAACGCGGCATCGAGCGTCTGTCGTTGGATGATTTGCTCGCAATGAGCGACTTCGTCTGCATCCACTGCCCCCTGACGCCGGAAACCCATAACCTCGTCGGCGCGAAGGAGCTGCGCCTCATGAAGCCGACGGCGCTGCTCGTGAACATGGCCAGGGGCGGCATCGTCAATGACGACGATTTGGTCGTCGCGCTTCAGGAAAAGCGCATCGCCGGCGCGATACTCGACGCCTTCGCGGTTGAGCCCCCCAACAATTTGCCTTTCGCGTCCATGCCGAATGTTCTGCTTTCCCCCCATGTGGGCGCGTTTACCGTGGACGCCGTGGAAAAAATGGCCAAAGGCGTGGTGGATCAAGTGTTCGAATACCTGGACGGCAAAACTCCCAAAAACCTGCGGAACCCGGACTACACAAACAACAGGCTGTGATGCGCGGGTTACAGCGGAACAAGAGACGCCACGGGGCCGACGCATGTCGATAACCTCTGAGCCTTTGCGCCACTGCGTATAGACCGACGCGATTCGTTCCCTAAGGATTTGAAATCCTCTTACGCACAGGAGTTCCTATGCCCAATCATTCCTACGCGGATCTCCTCGCCTTCGCGCGGGCCATGCTTGTCAAAGCGGGCATCGCGCAAGACGCCGCCCAGGTCGGCGCGGAAGTGCTCATTCGATCCGATGCCTCCGGGGTCGCCTCGCATGGACTGTCGCGCCTGCCCATGTACCTGGACCGAATCCGCCAAGGGCTGGTCAACACCTCCCCCACGGTCACGACCGTCGCCGATAATGGGGCGGTGTTGGTGCTGGACTGCGACAACGGCCTGGGCATCACCACCGTGCCCGGAATCATGGACCGTTGCATCGAACGGGCCAAAAAACACGGTCTGGCCGCCTGCACCATGCGCAACAGCACCCATTACGGCGTGGGCAACTATTACGCGCTCAAGGGCATCGAAAACGACGTCGTTTCCGTGCTGTTGACCAATACGACCCCCTGTATGGCTCCCACCGGCGGAGTGGATCTGCTGATCGGCACCAATCCGATCACCGTGGGCATACCGGCCGACCGGCAAAAACCAATCATCCTGGATATGGCCACCAGCAACGCGGCCATGGGCAAACTCCAGGCAATGGCCCGCGAAGGGCAGAAAATTCCTTCGGATTGGGCCATCACCCAAGACGGCCGTCCCACCGACGACCCGGCGGAGGGCCTGAATGGCTCCCTCTTGCCCATTGCCGGCTACAAAGGCTACGGCTTGGCCGTGATCGTGGATATGCTTTCCGCCGTGCTGGCCGGAGCCTGCTTCGGCTTCGACATCGGCCGCCTGGACAGAGCCAAGGTGCTGAAGCCGGAAGGCATAGGGCACTTCCTGCTGGTCTTGGACATCGCGAAGTTCCGAGATGTCCGGGAGTTCAAGCAAAGCGTCGACGAGTACGCGCTGCTGATGAAAAACTCCACCAGGGCCGAAGGCGTGCGGGAAATCTTCCTGCCCGGCGAACTGGAACTGAACAAAATGGACAAGGCGGCAACCGAAGGCGTGCCGATCTCCGAAGCCCTGGGCCGGCAACTGCTTGCCGAAGCCAAAGAGCTCGGCCTGGCCGGTTCCGCCGGAACCTTTGAAGAGTTGCTCAAACGGACGGCTTCTTAGCTCTTTATCACAGGAGAAAAAACATCCCATGGCCTTTCCGGCATGCGCCGGGTCTCGCGTTGCATCACGGTGACGGCAAAAAACTCGGCCCTTTCCACCCAAGCTCCTCTCCCGAAGGAAGGTATGCATGAACACGACTATTCCTCTGGTGATCGTCATCGTCTACATCGTCGTACTCTACCTTATCTCCTGGTATTCAACGAAGTTCATGTCCAAGAGCGGGTCCATGGGGTTTTTCCTTGCCGACAGGGGTCTGCCGACCATCATCGTCGGGGTCATGGTCGCGGGCTTGGCCATCGGTGGAGCCTCCACCGTGGGGGTGGCCGAGAGCGCCTACACCAAAGGTCTTTCGGCCAGCATGTACAATACGGCCTGGGCCGCCGGGGCGGCGTTGCTCGGCCTGATCGCGGCCGGACGATACCGGAACATGAACATCAGCACGATTCCGGAACTTTTTGAGCGCTATTACACCCGCTCGGGCCGCATTATCGGCGTCGTCGGGCAACTCATCATCCTGCTCACAATCATCGCTCTGCAGTATGTGGCCGGCGGCGCCGTGCTGACCGCCCTGTTGCCCGAATACTTCACGTTCAATTCCGGGATGATCGTCACGGCCGTTGTCTTTGTGGGCATCACCATGATCGGCGGCTATTGGGCGGCCGGTCTGTCCAACCTGGTCAACGTCATCGTCATCTACCTGGGCCTTCTCGCGGCCGGGGTGATGGTGGTCGCTTCCGCCGGGGGCATCGACGGCATTGCCGCTTCTCTGCCGGAAAGCCCGCACTGGTTCAGCCTGATGGACGGCGTAGGCCCGGTCATCGTGGCGGGTTGGTTCGTGGTCATGATCACCCAGGCCTTCGGCGCTCAGGGGCCAGCTCAAATCGCTTTCGCGGCCAAAAGCAACGCCACGGCCAGAAATGGCTTTCTGCTCGGCGCGCTGCTCATTGTGCCCATCGGAATCGTTTCGGCCCTCATCGGCATGGCCGCCGCCGCCCAGTACCCCGACCTGGAAAAGGCCTCCATGGCCCTGCCGACCGCCATTCTGGCCCAGAACCCGTTCGTGGCCGGCATCACCCTCGCCGGGCTGTGGGCGGCCGACGTTTCCACGGCCGTCGCCTTGCTTCTGGGCGCGGCGACCATGCTGCTCAACGACGTGATCAAGCCGGTCATGAAGCCGAACTGGTCGCAAAAGCAGGAGATCAACTATTCCCGCTTCGCCGTGCTGCTCGTCGCCGCCGTGACCTTCTTCATGGCCCTGAACGTCCAGAGCATTCTCGGCACCATCATGATCGGCCTGTCGCTGACCACGGCCTACACGATCATCCTGCTGGCCACGCTGTTCTTCCCCGGCCTGTGCCGCAAAAGCTCCGCCGTATGGACGCTCTCGGTGGGCATTCTGGTCATCATGATCTGGCAGTTCGTTCCGGCCGTGCGCATCTTCCCCCACGTAATTTACGCCGAATGGCCGGCGGCCCTGCTCACTTTCCTGCTTGTGGCCGTCTGCAGCAAGGAGAAGTGCGCCATCCCCAAGGATTTCGCCAAGACGCCGGAGTGAAGAGAAAAAGTCGGGGGAGAAATCGCAACGGACCAAGCTCCTTGAGAGTTTTCCCCCGGACCCACTTCTTCCCAGTCTCACAGGAAAGCGCGAAGACCCGCCGGCCAACACGTGGTGCCCCCCTGTCAGGCAAACGCACACAACCTGTTCGATCGCAAAGTGGAAAACACCCTATGATTGAACTGATACACCATCGGGCTTACGAGAAACTCTCCTGGTTGCCGGACATCGTCGTTGAGTATGTCGTTCTGCGCAACACGACGGGGGAAAGTTCTCCGGCCTCCCACCGCAAGGCCGCCCTCGCCGGAATGCGCACCTTGGCGTCGCGTTTGGATAAGTACTATACCGACCTGATACGCCTGCGCCCCGGATATCAGCACTACACCCGCGACGATTTCTTCAAAATCACCTGGGACGAAACAAAAGTGTCCGCCACGCCGTATGACACGGAATCGTTGTTTTCACCGGAATGGCAACGGGGTGAGCACCCCATCGGCGGATATGCCCATGCATTTATGGATCCTCCCTACGGCCACAAGTATCCCATCGACGATTTTCAACTATTGAACGAGACGCTGTTCACGCCCCCGCCGGCCGGAACAACGCGGGCGTATAGATGGAGCACCGATTGGAGCAGCTATTTTGAGGCCGGGCTGGAATGGTGGGGGGCGTATTACTGGACGGTGTACGACAGACACGGTGGCCGACATCTTTGTGGTCATAGCCGCATCATGCTCGGATTGAAACGCCGGGGAGCTGTGCTCCCGCAAGCGCAGGCAAACGAAGCAAAAGAAGGTTTGCTTCCATGCAAAAAGCCCCGGCAAAACCGGGGCTTTTTCATTGCGTATCAGCGGATATGCTTAGTAGCGCGGCTGACGGGGGGCTTTGGGCTGGGCTTCGTTCACTTTCAGGCTGCGCCCGTCCATGTTCGCGCCGTTAAGAGCCTGGATGGCGCCGGCGGCATCGGCCGCGGCCATTTCCACAAAGCCGAAACCACGGGCGCGGCCCGTTTCACGGTCCGAGACCAGGTTGACGGAATTGACGGTACCGTATTGAGCGAAAAGGTTACGAACTTGATCTTCCGTCGCCGACCAGGGCAGGTTGCCCACGTAGATAGACTTGCTCACAAAAAAACCTCGTGTAAAAAAGTTTTGCACATGATGTTTGCATCCACATGCAAAACAATTACGTACATTGCAGACGCTTATACTCCCTCTTCGTAAGGTACGCAAGAAAATAATTACCGGCCGGGCCGATCTCTTTCTTCGAACGCGCTGCTGTGTCTCTGAAAAACGCCTCTTCCCGAGAGATCGACGCGACGACATCGAGACGGGAGTTCCCAGGAATCCTTACCGCCGCAGCCGTATCCTCGCCACCGGGGCGCGACGGCCGCCCTTCTCCACTCGGCAATCAAAAAAATGAAAAGCAACTTTTTATGGCTCGGTTCTCAGTCAAAATCCGTAAACAACGCGCCGATATGAATGTCGCTGTTGCCCAGGGTGCCTTTGGCGTTTGTTTCGCGCATACGCCAGAACGCCTGCTGAATGTGATCCGAGGTAATCCCGTTGCGGATGGCGGTGTAGGCTTCAATATACGCCGCCAAAGTGTCGCAGACCTTCACGGCGTCGCCGTCTTTGGGGTCGCACTCGTCTTTGTTGAACCGCATGTGGAAGTCGGAATAGTTCTTGCGTTGCACGCCGACGATACCGTCGTCGCCGGGAAGGCGCACGGTGTTGTGGAACTCCGAGCCGGTTTCCAGGCCAAGGTAGTAGCCCAGGCGGTCGACCACGTCCGTCAGACCGTCGCGGCGCAGGGGAGCGAAAATGCGGCGTTCCAGCTCGACTTCTTCATACTCGCGGATCAATTTGTCCAGGTCTTCCACGGATTTTTTCACCGGCGAGATGATATCGCGGGTCAAAAGCTCCGGCAGATCGTGGAACAGCCCGCAAAAAAACGCATTCACCCGCCGGACGGGGCAGGCCCCCAGGGCGTAGCTTAAAAAGTAGGCGTAGCACCCCACCACGAACATATGCCCCATGACCGAGGTTTCCGGCACGCGGGGAGTCTGGGACCAACGCTTTTGGAAGCGCAGTTGCCCACAGAGGTTGGCGAAGCGGGAAAGAGCCGTGGCGGGTTCCCGCTCCTCTCCCCGGCACAGGGGATGCGCAAGCCCGGCGATGAGCTCCGGCATGCCGGGCAACCCCTGGTAGCTCGCGAGCTTTTCTTGAAAGCTGCGCTCGATGTCCGGGATTTCGTCGTCGAACGATTCGTTCAAAGCGCACAACCGCTGGAATTCCCAGACGCTGGCGTAATGGTGCGCGGCGTCGAGAATCTCCGCGGCAAGCCCTTGGGGTTTGGGCTGCATAACGTGCGTGGTGAAGCGTTGCCAGAATTCCGGGCTGAAGGGGCGCAAATGCGGCTTCACTTCGTCCGTGGCCCATTTGGCCAGTTGCTGGTAATGCGCGGGGTTTTCTTTGATCCGGTACAGAATGGGCGGCTTGATGTCGGTAATAACCAAGCGAAAGAGGTAATCAAAGAGGCCGCCCTCGACCACGTCGGACTCCAGGGCGGCCGCCTCGGGCGGAGTCAGCTCGCGCGCTTTCAGCCGGCACAACAACCAGGCCGTGATCATCTTGTGGGCCTGTTTATCGATCTCTATAAGTTCCAAGGGGCGCAGCTTGTCGTTCCAACGCTTCATGTAGGCGCCGGAAAAAATGAACTGCAGCAAACTCTTGCGGATACCTGAAATCATGCGGGCTCCTTTGTTGTTCCACGGGCTGTTCTCTCGCGGAACGGCCTTGCTGTATCATCTTGCGCCTCCCCCCACAAGCGAACTGGATCTTTGCTTATTTTCCGTTTAGGATTGCGCCGAACACCCCATAACAACGAGGATCCCATGGCCCGCGCCGTTTGCGAAACCATCACCCCTTTCATCGTCATGCAGGTGCTGGAACGCGCCGCCGAATTGGAGGCTCAAGGCCATAGAGTCGTTCACCTCGAGATAGGCCAGCCGGACTTCGAAACCCCGGAATGCGTCAACGAAGCGGCCCGCGCCGCCATCAAAGACAAGAAAACCGGCTATACCCACAGCCTGGGCATTCTGCCCCTGCGGGAAGCCATTGCCGAGTATTACCGGGATCAGTACGGCGTGCATGTCGAGCCCGGCCGGATCATAGTCACCAACGGCTCTTCGGCGGCCATGCTCATGCTGTTTTCCGCGCTCTGCGAGGCCGGGGAATCCGTGGTTCTGTCCGACCCCGGCTACGCCTGTTACGGCAGCTTCATCTGCTTTGCCGGGGCCGTGCCCCTGCCCGTGCGGACCACCGAG
This sequence comes from Desulfovibrio sp., assembly GCA_031551885.1. Taxonomy (GTDB): domain Bacteria; phylum Desulfobacterota; class Desulfovibrionia; order Desulfovibrionales; family Desulfovibrionaceae; genus Frigididesulfovibrio. Next base: position 19,359 of record JAVBMX010000073.1, on the reverse strand, counting down.
GAGGCGGGCTTTCAACTAAGCCCGGAACAAGTTGAAGCGGTGCTTGAAAAAGATACCCGCGCCATCCTGGTCAACTCCCCTTCCAACCCCGGCGGCACCCTGCTCGGCCGCGAAGCGTATGAAAAGCTGGCCGGCCTCGGCCCGACCCTGGTGTCGGACGAGATCTACCACGGTCTTGTTTACGAGGGGAAAGCGGTGTCCGCTTTGGAGGTCGACGATTCGGCCTGCGTGCTCGACGGATTTTCCAAACGCTGGGCCATGACCGGCTGGCGTCTGGGCTGGATGGTCGTGCCCAAACCCATGATGCCCACCCTGCAAATTATGCAGCAGAACTTTTTCATCTGCGCGGGCAGCGTTTCCCAGTGGGCCGGCATCGCGGCCCTGCGGTACGCCGGGCCCGACGTGGAACGCATGCGCCAAGAATACAACCGGCGGCGGCTTGTTCTGCTGGCCGGTCTGCGCCGGCTGGGGTTCGGCATCAAATCCGAGCCGGCCGGGGCTTTTTACATTCTGGCCAATGCCTCGCACATCAGCAAGGACAGCTTAAGCCTGGCCTTTGACATTCTGGAAAAGGCCCACGTGGGCGTGGCCCCCGGCATCGACTTCGGCCCCGGAGCCGAGGGATACCTGCGCTTCAGCTACGCCAATTCCGTGGAAAATATTGAAGAAGCCCTGGACCGCCTGGAAAAGTACCTGGCCAGCCGATAACCCAACCGCTTGCAGCCCGCCCCGGCGGTGCCGCCGCTTTTGGGTTCCCCCCCCAACAAAAAACCAACAGGGCCGCGCGGACGTTCTTCGACCCGCGCGGCCCTGCTTGTATTTACTCCCGCGCCATCGCCGGCGTGTGAACCCTGTCGGCCGGGAGTACTGCTCAATTGTATGGGAATGTATCGTCGACTTTGACGATGCGCAACGCGCCCTTATCCTTTTGCAGAAAAACGATTGTGCTTATCTTCGTCTCCACGCCGAACCCCACCGGCACGACCACCGTGCCGTCGCCCAGAACAACCGCCTCAGCGACGTGCAGGCTCTCGGGCCATTCGTCCAGAATATCCTGCGCTTTCAAAAAGTAATCCATGTCCCCCGGCAGCGTTCCCCTCTCAAGGTCGGCACGCAGGCGCTTGAGCGTATCGGCGGCGACATAGGCGGAAATCTCGTTGTTCCGGAGAGGGTGTTCGGAACCACTCTCACTTTTCTTAAAATACCACAGGTAGAAGGAGCGAACGAGTTGTTGCGGCTCAGGCTCGGCGCAACGCCCGGCCACAGGAAGGGCGAAGAGACACAGAAGCGCCGGCACTATGCCGAGACATCGGGGAATTCTCATGAAAAACGTTCTTGGCGTAATTGAGGGGGGGGAAGAAAAACACATCCGGCTTTGTTCGCGGCTTCTACCCGTATAACTTTCGCCATTCATCCAGAAACAGGACGGCGGCTTCCAGGTGTTCCAACCTACCCCGCTTGGCCCGCACGGCCATGGCCACATCCTCGAACGAGGCGTCGGCGGGCAGGCCGCAGGCGCGAACCAAGGTCTGCAATTCGGCTTTGAGCTCCGGGGGAATATCCGCCGGCCAGGGCGGTTCTTTGCGGATACGCCCGAAATCGGGAACCCGCTCGGCCACGAACTCCAGCAAGGTGTTCATGCGATGGGCGTAGGTGTGCTCGGCCAGAGCCCGAGCCCGAGCCTTGGCCGTATGGGCTGCGCGTTCTTCCGGAGCGGCGGCGAAATGCCGGATGCGTTCGACCAGCTCCTTGAAGTCCGAGAATTGGACGACCTCGTCCTCCGCAAACAGCTCCGGCATCAAAGAACGCCGGTCCGCCAGTTGGAAGGCTCCGCAGGCGGCCAGCTCAAACGTGCGCGGATTGACGAAATCACCGGGAACCACCAAGGACTCCGCCTGAACGCTGGAGTGCAGGTTCAGGTTGATCTTCGAGGCGTTGTAGATCCGGGCCGCATCCTCCGGAGAAATCCTCGCTCCGCCCCGCTGCACCAAAGGCGCCAGGCGGACGTCGTCTTCCCACTCCGTTCCCCAAATTTTCAGATCAAGGCCAAGGTCGGCGAGGCGGGCAAAAGCCGCCCGGCGGTTGGGGTAGCCCGCGCCGAGAAAGGAAAGATCCGCGCCGTATTCGGCCCGTTCCTCGGCCGACAGCTCCAAAGGCCGGTGCAGGGAAGGCAACGCGGCCATGGGCAGATACAGGGTGTTGGGCTGCCCGCCGGCGGCCAGTTCCGTCAAAAACGGCTCCTTCTGGATGACCGCAAACACGTCGTAATACGGCGCGAAAGCCCGCCAGTAGGTGAACAGCCGAAAGTCCTCCATGAACCACATGGCCGTGGGCACCTTGTCGGCCCGCAGCCGCTTGAGGGCCTGACGGCTGAGCGGAGCCTGGGCCATGGCCAGGACCAGATCCGGCTCAAAAGCTTCCACCTTGGCGAGAATCGCCTGGGAAACGGTCTGGAGAAACGCGTTCTCCAGGAACTCCAGACGCTCCACACCCACGCGCAGGTTTTTCAAGGCCGAAAATGCGCCGAAAAACTCCGGGGCTTCAAAAACATCCACCAGCCGGCCGGTTTCGCGCATGGCTTCAACGCAATATCTGCCTATGGGCAGGGAGCCGCCGTAAAAAGGCAGGACGACCAAAATCCGCTGCATATTCATTCCCGTGTGGAGTGTTTTACCGTGAAAAGATTTCGCCGCCGCGCCACGCGCGTCCGTATCCAGGGCGGCCTGTCGGCCGCTCCGCCCTGAGCTTCATGGACAATCTCACAACGCGCCTGTTCCGGCGGGGGGCGGAAGCATCCAGTCGGCTTCCTGAAACAGCTCTTCCCCCGTGCCGGGGGGAACGGAACCGAGCCGCCCGCCGCAATATTCCGCCAGACCGTTGCGCAGGGCGGCTCGCTGCGCCGCATATGGATCTTCGCCGTCCACCGGGCGGTAGGTCACGCCGAAGGCGTCCAGCATCGAGACCAGCCCGGTCAATCCGGCCGGCCACTCGGAAGAAAATTTGCCGCTCAGGTGAGCCAAAAATGCCGGGTGGGAAAAAGGAGCCAAACAGGCCGTATTTCTCGGGCACGGCGCGGACTCCAGACAGGGAGAACACGGCTCGACGGCCTGCCAGACTTTGTGCCCAAAGCCGTAGGGTCCGGTTTCAAAACACCAGGCCGAGGAAAGAAAAAACGCCTGCACGGGCGTGCCGACATGGGCGGCCACATGCATGAGCCCGGTATCCGGGGTGATGACCATGTCCAGGTTTTGCAGGATTTCCGGCAACTCGTCCAGGGCCGGCAAGCCGGTCAGATCTTCCAGCTTGCGCTCGGCTTGCGGCGACAAGTGTCGGGCCAACCGGCGCACCAGCGGGCGTTCGCCCGCGCCGCCGAGGGGCACCAGCGTCGGGCCGTCCAGAGCCTGAAAAACCGCCTGCAGGCAGGGGCCGAGCACTTCCGGCGGCAGACTGCGCCGGGCCTGCCGGCCGGCCATGACGACACCCACGCGTCCTGTGCCGCGCCGCTTGGGAATGGGATTGACCGCCTCCGGAGGAACGGGGCGCGGGTGCAAAAAGCCCCACAGGTCCACCAGGTTGAGGGGGGCCTCCGCCCTGTTCCCGGCTCGGCGGGAAAAAACGCGCGGCCGTTGATCCCGCATGGGCTGCCCCCCGCGCCGGGCGTAGCCGTGCACACAGTCGGGGTCGAACAACCCAGCCAGCGCGTAAGATAGAGGCGAAGCATTCAAGGTGTAGACCGCCTCAAAGGGGACGGCCGCGAGTTCCGCCAACCCGGCATCGGCCCGGTCCAGGACCTGGGCCGGGGGAATCCCACCCGAGGCATGCATCGGCAACGAATGCACCACGGCGAACGGGTACAGGACGGCCGCCAACGCGGCCAGGGAATGGTCCACGCACAGATGAACCACGGCCCCCGGTTCCGCCCGCAGGGATTTCAGCAGCCGCGCGCTCTGGGCCAAATCTCCGATACGCGCCGACTGAATCGCCAAAACATGGCGCATGCCCGCTCCTTCGTGAAAAGTACCCGGAATGCCGGTCGGAACGCCGCCGGACCGTACAAAACTACCCCACTTGCGACCCGTGGGCAAGGCCGTCCGGCATCTTTCATCCCCACGCCCACAGCGCCCAAGCCGCCGTTCGACCGACAAGCACGCTCACCCCATACGCGCGTGGCGAAAAGCGAATAAGGCGCATGAACCAGGACTCGCACAAATCACCTGCTACAGAACGCGCATTTTCAACGAAAATGAAACCGGATAGACGTTCCACGAATATTCAACTATAAATCACCCAACTAAAATAGTATAATATTTATATATTATACCAAAATACTCAACAAACCCATTATTCCTTGCTCTATTGCCTAGATGTAAAGAGTGGCCTAAGATGACGTTGCAATAAGGTGGGAAATATATGGATTCCATCTTTTGGCTTTCTGTTTCGAAACAAATGCGGCAATTGTGTTTCACGGGATTTTTCCATTTCAGTTCAACATTCAGGAGGTTCCCATGAAAGGTTTCGCGATGTTGAAAATCGGAGCGGTCGGCTGGATAGAAAAAGCAAAACCCGCTCTCGGCCCGTATGATGCGCTGGTCAAGCCCTTGGCCCTGGCCCCCTGCACCTCCGACATTCACACCGTTTACAGCGGCGCCCTCGGCGAGCGCAACGACATGATCCTGGGCCATGAGGCCGTGGGGGAAATCGCGGAAGTCGGCAAAGAAGTGAAGGACTTCAAACCCGGTGACCGGGTGGTGGTGCCCGCGATCACTCCCGAATGGCGCTCCGTGGAAATCCAAAACGGCGTATACGGGCAGCATTCCGAAGGGATGCTCACCGGCTGGAAGTTCTCCAACATCAAAGACGGCGTGTTCGCGGAGTTCTTCCATGTCAACGACGCGGACATGAACCTGGCGCACATGCCCTCCTCCATCACTCTGGAGCAGGCCGTGATGATGCCCGACATGATGACCACCGGCTTTCACGGCGCGGAACTGGCCGACGTGCAGATCGGCTCCACGGTCGCAGTCATCGGCATCGGTCCGGTCGGCCTGATGGCCGTCGCCGGGGCGGAGCTGCGCGGGGCCGGGCGCATTTTCGCCGTGGGCAGCCGCAAGCATTGCATCGAACTGGCCCAAGAGTACGGCGCAACGGACATCATTAATTATAAAAACGGCGACATCGTCAAACAGATCCTCGACGCCACAAAGGGCAAGGGCGTGGATCACGTGATCATCGCCGGCGGCCCCGGCGAAGTGCTGGCCCAAGCCGTGGAAATGGTCAAACCCGGCGGCTGCATCGGCAACGTCAACTACTTCGGCGAGGGCGACTTCCTGCCCATTCCCCGCTTGGCCTGGGGGTGCGGCATGGCCCACAAGACCATCCGCGCCGGTCTCTGCCACGGCGGTCGCGCCCGCATGGAGCGGATGATTGAAGTCGTCAAATATGGCCGTGTCGATCCCGGCAAGATGGTCACTCACCGTTTTCATGGCCTTAAGGGAGTGGAAGAGGGCCTCGCCCTTATGAAGGACAAGCCCGCCGACGTGATCAAACCCGTGGCGCTCATCTAACCAGTTGATCTACGATACAGTCCGTACTATAGAATGGGCCTCCTTTCCGTTGTGAAGGGAGGCCCGTCTTTTGCCGATTCCGAAACGACGGCCCACGTTTTCGGCTTGCTCGGGCGCGGAATGCGCCCCAAATGCCGCGGGAGTGTAGTTTCGCACAAACGCACCTCGTATTCGGTTTCCCACTATGCATCGTTTCCGGTGAATCCGCCTGCGACAAGCGGATTTGCCTCCCGCGGTGCGCTGACGCCGGCACAGCGCCCGGTACAAGTTCCGGCAACCCCGGAAAAAGGACATCCCCATGAGTGCGTCCGCACCACTGCCACACCCCCAAAAGATAACCGTTGCAGCCCTAACCGCCTTCATCATCGCGTCGCTTTTTTATCTCTATCAATACGTCATCCGCACCGCGCCAGGCACGTTTTTGGCGGAGATCCAGACCTCGCTGGGCATCGACCTGGGCACGGCCTCGGGCATGGTCGGCGCTCTTATGTACACCTATGGCGCCGGCTGCCTTCTTACCGGCCCGGCTCTCGACAAATTCGGCGTGCGGCGCGCTCTGCCCTTCGGCGCCTTGTTCATCGGCGTGGGGTCCTTGATGATGGGCTCAACCAACTATGAAATCGTCGCCATGGGGCGCATCGTCCAGGGGGCGGGCTGCTCTTTTGCCTTTGTGGCCTGCGCCTTCATCGCCGCCAAGTATCTGCCCGTCGCCGTGCTGGCTCTGGCCACGGGCGCGGCCCAGTCCTTCGGCATGTCCGGCGGCTCGCTGGGCGGGAAACCCCTGGCCGATCTCGCCGCCGTCCAGACTTGGAGCTTCAGCCGAGTCAGCCTGATTCTCGGGGTGATCGGCCTGGTGTTCACGGTCGCCATTTTTCTGCTCATGCCTCGGCAACGCCCCGGCGAAGGGAAAGACATCGCCTTTATCGCGCCGCTGAAAGCCGTGCTGCGCAACCCCCAAAGCTGGCTGCTCGGCTTTGTGGCGGGTGCCATGTTCGCGCCCACCACCGTAGGCGACATGGCCCTGGGGATGACCTTTTTCGAGCGGGTTTACCACTTCAACGAATTCGGAGCGTCCCTGGTCACCCTGCTGCCCTTAGGCTGGGTTGTGGGCGCGCCGATCATGGGCATGCTCAGCGACCGCATCGGGTCGCGCAAGTGGGTGTTGCTCCCAAGTATCCTGTTCCTGCTGGCCATGTCGGCCTATACCCGAACGACCGATCTGGCCGCATTGTCGCACACCGCCCTAGCCGTGATCATGTTTGTCTCCGGCGTCGTTTCCGGTTCGGCCATGGTGGCCTATGCGGCCATCAAGGAAGCCAACCCGCCGCAGTTCGCGGGCACGTCCTCCGGGGTGATCAACGGCATCAACTTCACGATGGGGGCTCTGCTTTCCAGCCTGATCGGCCGGTTGCTGCACACCTACGCCCTGGACGCCGCCGGCAACGTCGTCAGCGTACACAGCTTCAACCTGGCCACCCTGCCCATTCCGATCATGCTCTGTCTGGCCCTGCCGGCCATGTTCTTCGTCAAAGAAACGGGCGCGCGCAAGAAGTAGGCCGCAGACCTCCCGAAAAACGCCGAACGGGCGTCGGTTTCCGCAAAGGAAACCGACGCCCGTTCGGTTCGACGCGGAAGCAATTAGAACGTGTACCGCAGGCCAAAAAGCACCTGATGCATGTACAGGTTTTCGGTTTTGCTGGAAATGTTCACCGACTCGTTGGTCAGGGTCGGAGCCGCGACCGACATCGTGCCGCTCTTGGCTTCGCCGAGGTAGGCGAAACGGTAGCCGAGATCGACGCTCAGGTTGTCGGTAAAAGCCCAGGCCGCCCCGGCGCCCACGTTCCACGCGAAGTTGGTGTTGGACTTGGAACCGCCGTCGACGGTAAGGGGCACATTGGTTCCGCCCATCGAAATGCTGTCGGTGAAGTCGCCGTCCGCATCGATGAAGGCCAGGCCGACGCCGGCACCCAGGTAGAGAGTAAGCGGCGTGCCGGTCTTGATGTCATAGTAGGCGTTGACGAACAGGGTTTGGATGTTCAGTTCCTGGTCCAGAGACGTGGGAACGCGGGTCCCGCCCGCAAGCTTGACCTGCTCGGACAGGCTGCCTTCCGCGCGGGAAAAAATGCTGTATTCGAGTTCCGCACGGATGGGCAGATCATACCGTTTGCTGAAGTCGTAGCCGACGGCCAGCGCGCCGCCGAACACGTCATCGTTCTCGTCGTTGCTCGTGCTGCCCGCGCCGACCGAGCCGCTCACGCCGGGAGTCACCACGTCCATGCCGGCCTTGAGCTTATCCATGACCGTGTAGCCGTAAACAAACTTCGGGGCCACATACACACCGGATTGTTTGGCGGCCTGCTCGGCGGCGGAGGCCCCGGTCTGAATCAAACCGACAAGCGCCAAAGCCCCACAAAACACAAGAAGCTTTTTCATACGTCTTACCCCTATATAGATTAATAATATCAATATGTTATGTGACAAAATGCAATAAAGCAATACCAAGAAATATGCATATTAAGAGTGTATTAATTCGAACACGGCGCATTGTGTGAAATTTTTCATCAATACTCCGAAATAAATAAGAAAAAAATATTTCTTTTTCTTCAAAACAAGAAACGCACGCCTGCAACTTCTGCAAACGTGCGTTCCCATGCCATGAAAGCGGGCCTGTAAGCCGGGTTCTGTCTCCCGCACAAAGTGCGGGGAGGTCGTCATTCCTCTAGGGCCGCGATTGCTCACGGCCTCAAGCAACCAACCCGGAAGCTTCGGCCGGGCAGGCCTCAAACGCTTCCCTATTCGGTCTTGCTCCAGACGGGGTTTACCCGGCCCGGCGCGTCGCCGCGCCGGCCGATGGGCTCTTACCCCACCTTTTCACCCTTACCTCGACAAGTCGAGGCGGTCTGGTTTCTGTGGCACTTTCCGGGGATCGCTCCCCCTGGGAATTACCCAGCGCCTTGCCCTGTGGAGCCCGGACTTTCCTCTCCGCCCGGGAATTGCTCCCCCGGCGCAGCGACGACCCGGCCCGCTTTCAATTTCTCGACACGGCTTTTTACAGCCGCGCTTTCCGCAGCACCGCGAGGGCTTCTTCGTGCACCAAGCCGCTGGAGGCCAAAACGTCCCCTCGGCTCAGCTCCACGGGCGAACCGTCGCAATGGGTTACTCGTCCCCCGGCTTCTTGGACCAGCAAAATGCCGGCGGCCGTATCCCACGGCTTCAGGTCGGTTTCGTAATACAAATCATAGCGCCCGCAAGCCGTCCAGGCCAGATCCACCGAGGCGGCGCCGCAACGCCGCAGCCCCCGGCAGCGCGGCAAAAAGGCCTCCATCCGGGCCAAAACGCGGGCAAGCCCCTTTTCCATGTCATAGGGAAACCCGGTGGCCGCGAGGGATTCTTCAAGGGTCGGACGGCGGCTCACGGAAATGGGCCGGCCGTTCAACCAGGCCCCGCCCCCTTTCACGGCGTGAAAAAGCTCGTTCAGCAACGGCGCGTGCACGGCCCCAAGCACCGGCGCGCCGTCGCGCACCAAGGCGACCGATATGCCGACAAACGGCAGGCCATGGGCGAAATTCGTCGTTCCGTCAACAGGGTCGACAATCCAGCACAAGGAAGGAAGCGCGCAGTCGCCGGAACGCTCTTCGGCCACGATGTCGGCCTGCGGGCAGATCTCGGCCAGACGCCCGCACAAAAACTCTTCCACGGCAACGTCGGTTTCCGTGACCAGATCGATGCGGCCTTTCAGGCGGATGGTTCGCGGTTGCTCGTTGCGCAGGCGCAGCAGATCGCCCGCTTCGGCCATGAGCGCGAGAAAGCGCGGCGACAGTGCCGCCAAGTCGTGGGAAGCACGCATGAATCAGTTGATGAAGACGGCTTCGTACAGAGCGCGGTTCTCAATGGTTTTGCCGGTGCCGCGCACCACGGTGGTCAGGGGATCGGCGTCCGCGACCACGTTCAGGCCGGTGCTTTTGTGAATGAGGGTATCCAGGCCCTTGAGCAGCGCGCCGCCGCCGGCCAGAAGAATGCCGTTGGAGGCGATGTCGGCCGCCAGTTCCGGCGGCGTCTTCTCCAGGGCTTTGTGCACGGTCAACAGGATGTTGCGCACCGGCTCGGCCAGGGCTTCCCGCACGTGGCCGTCCGAAACGCGGGCCGAACGCGGCGTGCCGGCGACCATGTCTTTGCCGGCAACTTCCACCACAAGCTGCTCGTCCAAGGGGTAGGCGGATCCGACCGCCATTTTGAGGCGCTCGGCCATGTTCTCGCCGATGTAGAGCTGGAATTCGTCCTGGAAAAAGCGCTGAATGGCCAAGTTCATGGCGTCGCCCGCAATCCGGATGGATTCGGCATAGGCCACGGCGGAAAGGGAAATGACCGCCACCTCCGTGGTGCCGCCGCCGATGTCCACCACCAGATGGCCGATGGGCTGGTGTACGGGCAGGCCCGCGCCGATTGCCGCAGCCATCGGCTCCTCGACCAGGCGCACTTGTCCCGCGCCGGCCTGTTGGGCCGATTCGACCACGGCCCGCTTTTCCACCTGGGTGATGCCCGTGGGCACGCAGATCACGATGTTCGGCCGGGCCATACTGAAGCCGGTGATCACCTTTTTGATGAAAAACGAAATCATCCTGCGGGTGACTTCAAAGTCGGCGATGACCCCGTCGCGCATGGGGCGGATGGCCTTGATGCTCTTGGGCGTGCGCCCCAGGAATTCCTTGGCCTCTCGGCCCACAGCCAGCACATGCCCCCGATCGGCGTCCAGCGCCACGACCGAAGGCTCATTGAGCACCACGCCGTTTTTGGGGGTGTACAGAAGGGTGTTGGCCGTGCCCAAATCCATGGCCAGATCTTTACTGAAAATACTGAAGAGCTTTCGGAACATGCGTATCTCGAGCGCTTTGGTGGCGGATCAAAGGAAGTGATCCGGAGGAAAGGCCCAAAACGGAGGCTCCCGTCGGGCTGCCGCGTGCGGCGACGTTCACAGGAAAATCGAAGTCGCCGTTTATTCCGCAAATTCCTTTGCAGCGGAAGACAATTGTTGATTTTTCTCCCGCAACCTGCATTTAATATACAGGTTCTCTAGAAAAAGCGCCAGATGTTCGGCGACCATTCTGATAAAATCATTACATGCCTCGTCCGGCTCTCGCGCGGTATCACCCGCCAGACAAAGCACCCCACGGGTTTTACGCTGCATAATCAACGGCAGGGCGATAACGCTTTGGAAGCGGGGAATATCCTGGTTGTGCCCCACCAGCGGCGCGTCTTGGGGCAGGCCGTCGGGACCGTCGCTGAACACCGGGGCGTTGTTGCGGAACACCCAGCCCACAACCCCGTGGCTCATGGGGTAGCTCGGAGGGTTGGAGCCCAGGGCCAACAGCGGCCTGCTCTCGCCTTCCACCACATAGGCCTCGCCCGTGGCGCTGCGCGAGCAAAACATGGCGTAGGAGTTGTCCGTTATTGCGGCCAGAAGTTCCAAAAAATGCCGCAAAAAATTTTTCCAGCGGGTGTGCTCCCGCCGCAGCTCGTGGATGGCCCGCAACGCGCCGTAATACTTGGCCATGACCCGGCGGTCCGCTTCGGCATCCCATTCGGCCTGCATATCCCGAATCAATTGGGCAAACAGGTGCAACAGTTTTTGATCCTTCTCGGTGAAGGAGTACTGCCGCTTGCTGTCGACGCACAGCGCCCCGGCACCGCCCGGCAGGGCGCAACCCATGAACGCTTTGATGTGCCGCTCTTCCCCCTCGGCATAATACCCGAGCTGGTTGCGCTTGCGGTCGAAGTCCGAAACCAGAAGCGGTTCGCCGGCGCGCAAAATCCAGCCCACCAACCCCCGCCCTTCCGCCTGCTCGGCTTCCGGGTTGAGAAGGTTGCCCAGGCTGAAGCTGGCCGCCATACGATACACCGCCGGGGTTTCGCCTTTGACGGGCAAAAACAGGACGGCCGAATACGCATCCAAGACGCTGCACAACAAAGCGAGAACGCGTTCAAGTCGAGTCTGGTGCTGCATGCGATTCCTTCAAACGGACATGGGCCGGTCGAGAAGTCCGGCCGTTGTCCATGAATTACAGGACTATTCCTTGTCTTTCAAGCGTAGAGGCGATATTCCCGCGCATCCAGGGTGGAACACGCTGAATTTCTTAAAAAATATCCGACTTTCCCCTCGCTTTCTTTTTTATTTTGCGCTAGGGTCAAACAGAAACAGCACGGCAAACACGTTTTTCCCCTCACGCCATGACCCTGGATTGGAAACTCGCCTTTACGGAAGCCGAACCTGCCTGGTTGGACGGGTGGACTCTTGAGTCGCGCCCAAACCCGCAGACTCCGGCCCAACTCAAGCAATTTCTCGATCAGGTCCACATCAAGCACTGCCTGGTGAAGCCCTTTACCGAGCTGAGCGACTACCCGCTGGTGGAAACCCGCGAGTTGCTGCCTTCGTTCGAATCCGATCTGTGGGAACATGAGCGCCTGCCCGGCTTCAGCCTGGTGGCCCTGGCCCGCCCCATCGACTACTTCCGCGAAGTTTTTCAGTTCGACCTGCTGCATCCCATTGAAGACAACCTACACCCCGTTCCTGCCCAGGAACGCATGAGCGCCAACCTCGGCGTCATGCAGTCACGGCTGCCGCGCAGCCTGCAGGAAAACCTCCGCCTGCGCTTCGTCAAAGAGGACGTCACCTCCCTGGCCCTGTACCCGGAACTGATGTCCTACCTGGTGAACATGGACCGCGCCCAGGTTTTCGGCATGCACGGCGACAACCCGCAGGAACGCCGCTTTTATCTGGCCGGGGTGTACGCCTCGCTCCCTTCCGATCTGGACACGGAAGTCAAGCGCTACGGCCTGCGGATCGGCAAGTTCTCGCTGGACGATCCGGACTCATACGAGCGCAACCGCAACTTCGTCTGCCGGCACCTCATGGAGCTGTACGGCTTCCCCGTGGCCTCCGAGCGGCGAACCTCCGCCGCCCTGTTCGCCCGCAGACTGCACAAGATGGGGGAAAAATTCCTCATCCGCACCGTGAGCCAGTCGGACCGAACCATCACCACCATCTGGAACGACGGCACGGGTAGGCCCTACCCGTTGGTGGAAAAGCTCGCTTTGGTCTCGGTCGACGAAGACCACGAGCTGCTGCCCGAACTGCTGGACCAGGGTTTTCTGCTCGACGCCCGCAAACGCGTGGTCATTCTGCGGGTACGCTACAAACAGCACAAGTTCAGCCCGGACAACGTCCGCCAGGAGCGGGCCATTTCCGTGGAGTCCCAGGAAGTCATCCACCCCCTGACCGGCAAGCCCCTGACCGAGGTGGGAATCATCCGGGATACCGCCAATATGTTCCTGCGGCTCAACGACATCGTCCGCGGCGAGCACTCCGGCAGGATTATTTACAAACGCAGTGAAATAGTGGAGAATACCGACACCGAAGAAAAGCGGCTGAAGTTCCTCTACGCGTGGCTTTCAAAGCACCAGCGCCGCATCGTCGGGTACAGAGAGGAGTTTTTCGCCAACATCGAAAAAATTCTGGACGGCTACCTGCTCGCTCCGGAACATTACGAACGGTTCGCGGGCATGAATGAATTGTATCTGGAGGTCATCGGCAGATACAGCTACATCCAGCAGGCCAGAAAAATTCGGGTGTTGGAAGAGTTGCAGGCGCGAACTCTGCGCGGCACACGGATCTCCTACAACCGGATGTTGCTTGAATCCGTGGCGCTGCTCCACTCGTTGAAGTTTGAAATAGTCAGCTACTTCGACACCTTGGTCGGCACGGTCATTGCCATCGGAGACGGCATTCTCAACGACTCCTACCTGCGGCGCACCTACATCGACAAGCCGGACGAGGCCCTCACCGCCCAAGGCCTGGAAGTGAGAAAGAATTACGGCAAGTTGGTTGCTCTCATCGACCACTTCAAGGCCATCCGCAAAAGCAAGCAGGAGGCCGGTCGACGCGGCCTCTCCCCTTTCCAGCTGTAACCGGCTTTGGGGGGATGGGCCTCGGCTTTCGACTCGCGATACCGCATTGAACGCGCCTGCGAAGCTTGGAAGACGACCCCGCATACGCGGCGTCCGCCGGGGCGAAAAACGTTTCCGAAGATGATGCGCCCGCGACCGGGCCGATATTTTTTGGCGCGGCTTTTTTCCTTTTCGTCGAAAAGCGCGAAAAGACCGCAAACCACATGATCCAGACAGGAGTTCCCTCGGTGAGCACGCTTCTCAAAACCCCCTTGGCGGCATGGCACGGCGCGAACGGCGCGAAAATGGCTGAATTCGCCGGCTGGGATATGCCCATCCAGTACCCCACGGGCATCATCGCCGAACATCTGCACACCCGGAGCGAAGCCGGGTTGTTCGACATCTGTCACATGGGCGAGTTCATTCTCGAAGGTCCCGGCTCGGGTGAGGCTTTGGGCCGCGCCCTGACGGTCAACCTGGCCACGCTCAAGCCGGGGCGCTGCCGCTACGGGTTCCTGCTCAACGACAAAGGCGGGCTGATGGATGACCTGATCGTCTACCGCCTGGCCGATGAACGCTGGATGATCGTGGTCAACGCGGGCTGTCGCCCCACCGACTTCGCGGCCCTCAAAGAGCGCCTCGGCCCTTCCCTGCACCTGGAAGACGTCTCGGACGCCACCGCCAAGCTCGACCTGCAAGGGCCGCAGTCCGTGGCCGTGCTGGAAAGCGTCCTGCCCGGCCCGTGGCGCAAGCTGCCCTATTTCGGGTTCACCGAAGCCGAATTCGACGGCGGGCCGCTCCTGGTCAGCCGCACCGGCTATACCGGCGAACTGGGCTTTGAGCTGTATTTCCCCTGGGACAAAGCGGAAAAACTCTGGACCAAACTGTTGGGCGACGCTCGGGTCAAGCCCGTGGGCCTCGGCGCGCGCGACACCCTGCGCCTGGAAGTGGGTCTGCCTCTGTATGGGCACGACCTGGACGAAAACCACACCCCGGCGGAAGCGGGCTACGCGGGTATGCTGACATCGCAGGCCCCCTACGTGGGCCGCGACGGCGCCCATGAAGTGCGGGAAAAACTCACCGCCCTCGTGCTGGCCGATCGCAGAAGCGCCCGCCAAGGCGATGTCGTTGCCCTGCCCTCGGGTGAAGCCGTGGGCCTTGTGACCAGCGGCTCGTTCGCGCCTTCCGTGGGCGCGGCCATCGCCCTGGCTTATATCCGGGCCGATGCGGCCGGCGCGTCGGATTATGTGCTTCGCACCGCCCGCGCGGAACTGCCCGCCAAAGCCGCCTCGCTGCCCTTCTACACCGCTGGAACGGCCCGCGCCGCCTTGGTGTAACACGTTTTATCCCGCTCCGACGGGCTCACCCCTGCGAACAGGCGGACCAACCCGGGCCGCCTGTTCGCGGCCTCTGGAAGCAACGCCGAACCCCCTCTTTGCATCATGGCCGAACCACACAATTTTTACCTTGCCCCGGAAGATTGGGCCGAACCGTTTACCCTTCAAGGTCCGGAAGCCCACCACCTTGGCCGCGTGCTGCGCATTAAGCCGGGGGAACAGGTGCGCCTCTTGGACGGCCTTGGCCGCGCGGGTCTGTTCACGGTCGTTGAGGTCGGCAAAAAAGAAGTCCGCCTCAGCCTGGAACGCGAAGAGGTCTCTCCCGCCCCACGTGTGCGCTGTACCCTGGCCGCCGGTTTTTCCAAAGCCCTGCGTCGGGGCTGGTTTCTGGAAAAAAGCGTGGAGCTTGAGGCCCACCGGCTCTGGTTCTGGCAAGGCGACTGCAGCCAGGCGAGCCTGCCGGACATGGAAAAATCCGGCTGGCGCGCGGATCTTCTGGCCGGGGCCAAGCAGTGCGGCAACCCCCGCCTGCCCGAACTCGCCCTGGTCAAAGGCGGCGTCGCGGAGCTGGCCGAACGCGCCAAGCAGTTCGACCGGGCCTTCATGCTTTATGAAGGCGATACCCAGGGCCGCATGCTGGAAAAAAGCGATTTGGCCGTTCCCGGCGAGATTCTTCTGGTCGTCGGTCCTGAGGGTGGATTTTCCCCGCGCGAAGTCGAGATGCTCCAAGCCGCCGGAGTCGTGCCGGTGAGCTTGGGCAACCGCATTCTGCGCTGGGAGACCGCCGCGGTTCTGACCCTGGGTCTGGCTTGGTGGGCCGGGCAGTTTGAAGGGCTCCGCCCCCTTTCTCCTTCGGCAGGGGGTTGAACCCCCTGCGCCCCCCATTGGCCGCCGGTCCGCGCAAAGCGCGAACCGACGGCCGCATGGAGCGTGACGGCTCTTCTTTCCGCTGGGTCGGCAGAGAGCTTCGAAGCAAAAACAGACGGGAGTTTCGCATGAACGATCACGTCATAGCCTGTTTTCAGGAAGACTTTGAACGCTTTCACGATCTGTGCGTCGCCCAGATCGACGCCTGCCCAGACGATCTCTGGCTACAGAAATGCGGCGGGTATCCTTTATGGCAACAATTTCTTCACACGTTTGCCTGCATTGAGCTGCTGTATGTTCCGCCGATGCCGAACGAATCGCTTCTGCCGGAGCAAGAGTTCGCCGCCAAGACGGGTTTGGCCTTTGGTTGCGGCTGTGATCGTGAAACGCTTCTGCTGATGCGGGAAGCGACCGTCACCCTGAGCAAAGCCGAGATGCGGACCTACGCCGGGAAAATGAAGGCTCTTGCCTTGGCTTTTCTCGGCTCCCTCGACGCCTCCCGGCTCGGCGAACCGCACGAACAAATGTCCGCCGCCCTCGGCAAACCGCGCACGCTGCAGCATGCCCTGCTCGGCATGGTGCGCCACGCCTGTTATCACTTGGGCTGCGTCGATGCCGTCTTGCGGGATCGCGGCCTTCCCGGTGTGTATTAAGGGGGACTCCTTCTCAACTCTGCCGCGGAAAATGACCCTCCGGAAGCCCTCATATGTCGATAAACCGCGCAAAGCGCGGATTTGGCGACAATGAAGGGTGCAGGTGCCGCCCGCGACGGTGTAAGGCAACCCCTTTACATCGCGGGAGCTGCCGAGGGGCGGTCAACCTTGGCAGCCCTGGCTTCCTCCCCTGCCGGGGGAGTTTGAGGGGGTGGCCCCCCCTCATCATCACACGAGGTCCTTATGAGCATTCTGCCTCCGTTACCGGAGCGTTTACGCCCCCAAGAGCTTCCCGACTTTGTCGGCCAGGAGCACATGCGGGCCAAGCTGGAAAATCTACTCCGCGCCGAGCGTCTGCCGAGCATTTTGTTTTTCGGCCCTCCCGGCTGCGGCAAATCCACCCTGGCCATTTTGCTGGCGAACGCCCACGGGAAAAAAGTCACCCGCATCAGCGCCCCGGAAGCCGGACTGCAGCAACTTCGGCGTACCCTGGCGGGCACCGACGTGCTCATTTTGGATGAGCTGCACCGCTTTTCCAAGGCGCAGCAGGACTTCTTCCTTCCCATCCTGGAAAGCGGCGAGTTGACCCTGCTGGCGACAACCACCGAGAACCCGTCTTTCAGCATTACCCCACAGCTGCTGTCGCGCCTGCACGTCTTGCGCCTGCGCCCGTTGGCCCATCAGGACCTTGTCCTTCTGGCCGCGCGCGGAGCGAAAACCTTGGGGTTCGAACTGGATTCCGGCGGCGCGGACCTGCTCGCGACCTTGAGCGGCGGCGACGCCAGAAGCCTGCTCAACCTTGTGGAATATGCCGCCGGGCTGCCCGAAGAGCAGCGCTCCGGCGCGGCTCTCAAGGATCACCTGCCGGAAATCGTGGCCCGGCACGACAAGCAGGGCGACAAACACTACGAGTTGGCCTCGGCCTTGATCAAATCCATTCGGGGAAGCGACCCGGATGCGGCGATCTATTACCTGGCCTGCCTGTTGGAAGGCGGTGAAGACCCCCGTTTCGTCACCCGCCGGTTGATCCTCTCGGCGGCCGAAGACGTGGGCTTGGCCGACCCCGCCGCCCTCCCCCTGGCCGTGGCCTGCCATCAGGCCGTGGAAAGCATCGGCATGCCCGAGGGCTATCTGCCGATGGCGGAAACCGCCGTTTACCTGGCCCTGGCGCCCAAGAGCAATTCCGCTTACGCGGCCTACCTCAACGCCTCGCGCGAAATCAAAGCCGCCAGCGTGGCCTCGGTTCCCCTGCATCTGCGCAACGCTTCCACCCGGTTGCAAAAAGAATGGGGGTACGGCAAAGGGTACCTTTACCCGCACAACTACCCCGACGCTTGGGTGGAGCAGGAATACCTGCCGGAGGGCCTCGGCATTCGTCAGTTCTATCACCCCAAAAACCTTGGAGCCGAAGCCGCCCTCGCCTCACGCCACAAACGCGTGGCGAAGAAGAAGAGTTGAGAAAAGTGAATTTGCCTCCGGCGGGCGGGGGATTGAACCGGGACTGCGAAGGCCGATCGACCGACAACACTTCCGTGATATAAAAGATCCGCCTCCCCTCCATGTGGACCGCACCCCGCACACTTTGATGGAAAGCCGTCCCCCCCCGGCGCGGCAACCAGTCCAACGAGACAAAAAAAGACAAGCAGGAAACCGGCTGTGCCCGAAAGCGAGAACACCATGCCCGACATTCCTTTTCCCGAAGACACCTACGCGTCTCCCCCGTTCGAAGGCTCACCGCCGTTTTTCCCCAGCCTGCGGTTTTATCCGCAACTTGCCGCCATCCTGTATCGGGAAGGAGCCAAAGCCAAAGCCGGAACCTACACCGGCGCGGATTGGACCCAAGCCAGCATCAATGTCTTGCGGGCGCTTGAAGGGTGCGGCATACGCACGGAAGTCTCCGGCATGGACGTGCTCAACGACCCGGCCCCCTGCGTATTCATCGCCAACCACATGAGTACCCTGGAAACCTTTGTGCTGCCCTGCTTTATCCAGCCGCGCAAAGACCTGACCTTTGTGGTTAAGTGCAGCCTGCTTACCTTCCCCGGCCTCGGCCCGGTGCTGTCCAGCCGGCGGCCCGTGGCCGTGAACCGGGTCAATCCGCGCGAGGATCTGACCACCGTTCTGGAGGAAGGAGCCAAACGTCTGGCCGAGGGCACCTCCATCATCGTCTTCCCCCAAAGTACGCGTTCGCCGGGCCTTGACCTGACCGTATTCAACAGCATCGGGGTCAAGCTGGCCCGTCGGGCCGGAGTGCCCGTGGTCCCGCTGGCCCTGCGTACGGATGCCTGGGGGACCGGCTCGCTTATCAAGGATCTCGGGCGGATTCACCCGTCCTTGCCCGTGCGCTTCGCGTTTGGAGAGTCCTTCGCTATTTCCGGCAACGGCAAAGAGGAACACAAACGAGTCTGCGACTTCATCGCGGCGAAACTCCAGGAATGGCAGGTGCCGCAATTGCCTGCCTGATTAGATGGTGTAGTCACGAGATTGACTAGAGTCTAATTTTATGATATACTTCGCTTGTCTTCGACCACAAGCGAGGGATACATGTCAGTAGCAGCACATAGACGACACGACATTTCTGATGCTGTTTGGGAGAAGCTTGAGGCGCTCTTGCCGGGACGCGAAGGAACTTGGGGCGGCATAGCGCAGGACAATCGGCGTTTTATCGATGCAGTTTTTGGGTTATGCGCACTGGTGCGCCGTGGCGCGACCAGCCGCCCGACCTCGGCGGCTGGAGCAATACCCATCGGCGTTTCATTCGTTGGCGGGACAGCGGCGTGCGGGAACGGCTGCTCGAAACTCTGATTGATGAGCCTGATTTTGAATGGCTTATGATTGATGCAAGTCACTGCAAGGTGCATCCACATGCGGCAGGAGCCAGGGGCGGCAACCAGGACATGAGCCGCACAAAAGGGGGCTCAACTCAAAATTGCATTTGGCCGTGGATTCGCATGGTATGCCGCTCAGGGCTATTATTACACAAGGTACAGCAGCGGA